>JADLCM010000005.1 GCA_020847175.1 Phycisphaerales bacterium | reverse complement strand
GTGCCCGAACTCCCGCGACGCGCAGGCTCGGCGTCGGCGCGCAGGCAGCGCTCTGCGCAGTTCGGATTCGCTGTGTGTCTGTGTTTCCTGTAAAGGCTTCGACGACTCGGCACAACTCGCGCCGGGGACGGCGGAGTCGTGGCACCCGGAGCGACGGGCGCTCGGCGCGGGAGGGGGTACGGCTCAGGCGGGGCTGGGTTCGTACCCGAAGGCGCTGACGAAGGGTTCGAGCGTCGGCAGCACGGGGCGCATCTGGGCTTCGTACCGGCGCCAGCGGGCGACAGCGCGCCGCGTGACGGGCTGGGCGACGGCCTGGTAACTGGGGGTCTTGATGAGGCGCTTGTGGTCGCTCTGCCAGCGCAGCACGGCGTCGTCCCAGGGCTCGCCGAGGAAGTCGATGATCCGGCGCGCGGTCGCTTCGACATCGTCCACGAGGTCTTCGTAGCGTGTCTCCATGAAATCGAGGCCGAGGCGATCGCGGAAGAGCAGCCAGTTGCGCATGACGCCCGCGTACAGGGCGGCGGTGGTGTCGAGTCGGAAGAAGTGGATCATCGCGGCGTTGGGCTGGAACTCCTGCATGAATGCCGAGAGGCAGCAGTCGCGCGGGTCGCGGAGGGCGACGAGCACCTTGGCCCCGGGAAAGACGCGGGCGAGCAGGGGCAGGTGGCAGATGTTGAGCGGGAGCTTATCGACGAGGCGCCTGCCGCGCAGCCCATCGCCGAGCAGGGCATCGGCCTCGGCCCAGTAGCGTGCGGCGAGCGCATCGAGTTCGGCGTCCGAGAGCCCCGGGATGCAGGCGGGATACCCGGCGGGGTGGGTGCGGGCGAGGTCTTCGATGAGGCGGGCGGTGAAGGGGGGCTCGTCGCTGGGGGCGAGGCGCGGGTGGGCGCCCAGGATCTGCTCGGTGAGGGTGGTGCCCGAGCGCGGGAAGCCGACGAAGAAGATCGGGGCCTCGCGGGCGGGGGGACGTCGGCGGGTCCACATCTGCGGGTCGGCGGCCTCGACGAGCAGGCGGTACTGCTCCAGGATGCCGGGGTAGGCGGCCATCGGCACGCGCGCGGCGTTGGGCTGTTCGGCGCAGAGTTTCTGGCCCTTGACGAAGTGCTCAAAGGCCTCGGCGTGGTCGCCCGCCCCGTCCAGCACGTGCCCGAGTTCAAGTTCGAGCGAGGCGCGATTGCGAGGGCGCACCTGGGGGTTGGCGAGCGCGCGGTCGAGGTGCCCGCGCGCCTCCGAGAACTCCTTGCGCTTGCGGAGCACGCGGGCGAGGGCGAGGCAGGCGGTGGGGTGGGCGGGGTCGAGGGCGAGGGCGCGCCGGGCAGCGGCCTCGGCCTCGGCATCGTCACCGACGCGTTCGAGGGTCTCGGCGAGGAGGGCATGGGCGTGGACGAAGCGACCATCGCGGGCAATGGAGCGCCGGTAGGCCTCCGCGGCCTTGGCCCATTCGCGCATGCGGAAGTGTGCCCCGCCCACGAACCAGGGGGCCTGCGGGTCGCGCGGATCGACGATGCACCAGCGCTCGAAGCAGGGGAGGGCGAGTTCGGGGTGGCCCCGGTCGCGGAGCTGCTCGCCAAGGGCCTGGCAGGCGCGGGGGTCGGCGGGGAGGGTGTCGATGGCGCGCCGGAAGGCGACCAGCGCCTCGGGGCCGCGCCCGGCCTGCTCCAGCGTCCAGCCGAGCGAGGCGTGGTACTGGAAGAACCCGGGGTTGAGGTTGATCGCGGCGCGGAGGCGTTCGATGGCTTCATCGGTGCGCCCGAGGCCGGCGAGGATCGTGCCGTGGTTGAAGAGGAACGGGGCGTGGCGCGGCGCGTGCGAAGCCGCGTCGCGCATCGACTTTTCGGCGGCGGCGAGGTCGCCGCGCGAGGCGGCGAGTTCGGCGAGGAGCGCGTGTGCCCCGGCGGCGCCCGGGCGCTGGGCGATCTCGGCGCGGCAGAGGGCTTCGGCCTGGGCGGCTCCGCCGGTGCGCATCAGCCGTGCCGCCTCCTGCTCGCGGGGGGTTGGGGAGTACATGGTCAAGGATTGGGGCGCTGGGGGAGGAAGGCGAGCGGATACGCTTGACTGTGTTCGGGGACCTGTCGTGGCCCGCGTTGATTTTTCTCGGGGTCGATTGGCTGCTGCGCCTCGGCCTGACGCTGCATCTCGTGATGCGCCGGCGCCCGCTGAGCGTGACGCTGACGTGGGCGGCGATCGTGCTCGTGACGCCGGTGCTGGGCGGGGTGTTCTACCTGCTCTTCGGGCAGGTGCGGGTGGGCGCTGACCGGGCCATGTGGAAGGAACGCTTCACCAGCGCGTTCTTCCAGGATGCGCTGGAGGTGCTCGGGGCGTGCGGGGTGCTCGAAGCCCCGGGCGCGTTCCGGGCCCTGGCGGCGTACGGCTCGCACGCGGGCGGGTTGGCGCCGGTGCGGGGCAACTCGGTGATGCTGCTCACGACCCCGGAGGAGTTCCTGGGCGCGATGGCGCGGGATATCCGCGGGGCGAGCACGCGGGTGAGCGTGCAGACGTACATCTGGCAGGAGGCCCCGGGCACGCGGATTCTGCTCGACGCGCTGGCCGAGGCGGCGGGGCGGGGCGTGGAGGTGCGCCTGCTGGTTGACTCGCTGGGTTCGCACCGCTTCCTGAGATCCGCGCAGTGCGCCGGGCTGCGGCGCGCGGGCGTGCGGGTGGTGGGCGCGCTGCCGTTCTCGCTGTGGCGGGTGCTCGTGCGCCGGCTGGATGTGCGCAACCACCGGAAGATCGCGGTGATCGACGGGCGCATCGGCTACTGCGGCAGCCACAACATCACCGACGCGACCTTCGGCACGGCCGGGTCGGACCCGGCGGGCCCGTGGATCGACGCGAGCCTGCGGGTCGAGGGGCCCCTGGCGAGCGAGCTCGAACTGGTCTTTCTGCGCGACTGGGAGTTTGACGGCGACGAGCCAATCGAGCGGATCGAACCCTTCCTCGCGGGCTGCACGACGGTCGAGGGCGGGGTGATCGCGCAGGTGGTGCCCAGCGGGCCGGGCGTCACGCCCCGGGTCTTCGAGCAGGCGCTGCTGGGGGCGTTGTACGCGGCGTCCACGAGCATCAGGCTCTGCACGCCGTACTTCGTGCCCGACGATGCGACGCTGAGCGCGCTGTGCAGCGCGGCGCGACGGGGCGTGCGGGTTGAGCTCGTCGTGCCCGGCCGCGGGGACAGCGCGCTCACGGGCGCCGCCGGGCGCAGCACCTTCGAGGAACTGCTCCAGGCCGGGGTGCGGATTTTTCTGCACGGGCCGGGGCTGCTGCACGCGAAGCTGATCGTGATCGACGATGCGCTGGTCGGCACCGGGTCGGCGAACCTCGACATGCGGAGTTTTCACATCAACTTCGAGGTGACGGTGCTGGTCTATGACCCGGCGGTCGCGGCGGCGCACAAGCGGCTGTTCGAGGCGTGGCGCGGGCAGTCGCGGGAGATGACGGCGGAGGCGTGGAGCGCGCGGGGGCTGCTCACGCGGCTCGGGCACAACCTGGCGTATCTCGCCGGGCAGGTGCTGTAGAACCCACCCCCTGCGGGAGCCTGCCTGCATGAACACGATGCCCTTCGAGCCGTATCACCCCGGGGCTGACCCCGAAGAAGCTGCGCGCCGGTTCTACGAGGTGCAGCGGCAGCGCCGCAGCGTGCGCGAGTTCTCGACGCGCCCCGTGCCCCGGGGAGTGATCGAGTGGTGCGTGCGGGCCGCGGGCTCGGCCCCCTCGGGCGCGAACAAGCAGCCGTGGCGGTTCGTGTGCGTAAGTGATCGGGCGCTCAAGGGGCGCATCCGCGAGGCGGCGGAGGCCGAGGAGCGGGAGTTCTATGCGCGGCGCGCGACGCCGGAATGGCTCGCCGACCTCGCCCCCCTGGGCACGGATCCGTCCAAGCCCTTCCTCGAAGCAGCGCCCTGGCTGATCGTGGTCTTCAAGCTCGCCAGGACGGACGAGGGCGGGCACGTCTACTACCTGAACGAGTCGGTGGGGATCGCGACGGGGATGCTCATTGCCGCGATTCACCACGCCGGGCTGGTGACATTGACGCACACGCCGAGCCCCATGGGGTTCCTGCACACGGTGCTCGATCGCCCCGAGCACGAGCGCCCCTTCCTGCTGCTGCCGGTGGGGTACCCCGCGGAGGGCTGCCGCGTGCCGGCGATCGGGAGAAAGCCGCTGGGCGAGATCGCGGTGTTTCACGAAGGGTGAAGGAATGTCGCCCGGCGCCGAAGGCGGCGCACAGGCCCATGCGAAGCCGCGCCCGGAGTTCTTGGGCGACGGTCGCCCCGTCGCACGCGGGGGTGTCCCGGGCGCGCATCGAACTGCCCGTCACGCGTGCCCGCCCCGGATGGCGCGATGTGCCGGGTGCGGCATCAGCCCATCGCGTGGATGACTGCGGAGGCGAACTCGCTGCACTTCACCTTCTTCACCTGGGTGTCGCCTTCGGCCTTCATGAGGCGTTCGAAGTCGTAGGTGACGGTCTTGGCGGAGATTGCGCCGTCCATGCCCCTGATGATGAGGTCCGCCGCTTCGGTCCAGCCCATGTAGCGCAGCATCATCTCGCCCGAGAGGATGACCGACCCGGGGTTGACCTGGTCGAGGTTGGCGTACTTCGGCGCGGTGCCGTGGGTGGCCTCGAAGATGGCGTGCCCGGTGGCGTAGTTGATGTTCGCGCCGGGCGCGATGCCGATGCCGCCCACCTGGGCCGCCAGCGCATCGCTGAGGTAGTCGCCGTTGAGGTTGAGCGTGGCGATCACATCGAAGTCGCGGGGGCGGGTGAGCACCTGCTGCAGCGCGATGTCGGCGATGGCATCCTTGACCAGGAGTTTCTGCTTCCACTTGCCGTCGCCGTGGGTGGCGCCGATCCTGGCGATGACTCCATCGACCTCCTTCACGATCTTGGCCCGCTGGTCGGGGGTCATCAGGTCGTAGCCGGGGTCGATCATGCGGGCGTTCGCCTCGCTGGTGAGGCCGGGGTTGGCGTCGCAGTTGCCGAGAATCCACGTCTCCCGCTCGGTGACGCACTGGGCCCGGAAGGCCTGGGTCGCGACCTCGTAGCCCCAGTCCTTGAAGGCGCCCTCGGTGAACTTCATGATGTTGCCCTTATGCACAAGCGTGAGGCTGCGGCGCTTCTCGCGCAGGGCGTACTCGATCGCGGCCCACACCAGGCGCTGCGAGCCGTACTTGCTCACGGGCTTGATCCCCACTCCGACGGCGGTGGGGAGGGGCAGGTCCTTGACTTTGTCCATGCCGCCCATGGCCGCGGCGAAGTAGTCGAGCGACTTCTCGCGCGTGCCGAAGCGGATCTTGTTGAACTCCTTGGGGAGTTTCTCGGCAAGCAGGTTGAGCACCAGCGTGGCCTCGGGCCCGCCGGCGGCGAAGTCGATGCCGGCGTAGATATCCTCGGTGTTTTCGCGGAAGATCACCATGTCGCAATCGCCGGGGCGCTTCACGGGCGAGGGCACACCCTTGAACCAGCGCACCGGGCGGAGGCAGACGTAGAGATCGAGAATCTGGCGGAGCGCCACGTTGAGCGAGCGGATGCCGCCTCCCACGGGCGTCGTGAGCGGGCCCTTGATGCCCACCAGGTGGGCGCGGAAGGCGTCGAGCGTCTCATCGGGGAGCCACGCCTTGGTGTCGCCCAGCGTCTCCTTGAACTTATTGAACGATTTCTCTCCCGCGTACACCTCTTTCCAGTGGATCCGGCGCTTGCCGCCGTAGGCCTTGGCGACCGCGGCGTCAAAGACGCGGACGCTGGCGCGCCAGATGTCCGGCCCCGTGCCGTCACCCTCGATGAACGGGATGATGGGCTCATCGGGCACACTGAGGCGGCCATTCGACATCGTGATTGAGGCGGGCATGGGAACTCCTGAGCGTGAAACGCGGTGAACGGCGGGTGGGGGCGGAAAGGACGGCAGCCCGAAGCGCGGAACGACAATACCTGGTGCGGGGGCGAGGGTGGATTACTTTGAGCAACGCCGCCCCCCCGGCGCGGGAGGGCAGTTTAGGGGGCGCCGCGGGCACGGGGGGCCTTCCGGCGGGGCGTGCCGGGGATCCAAACCCACGCCGCCGCGTACAATCCCCTATCTGGACGTCGCGCGGGGCCCGGGTTTACCCCTCCCCCCTCCCCGGCGCGGCGTGACGGGAGGGGCTGCATGCGCGCTCAAGTTTCGGACCGCCGGGCTCACGCTGGCCGCGCAGGCGCGGCGAAGGGCGCCGGTTTCACGCTGGTCGAACTGCTCATCGTGATCGGCGTGATCGTGCTGCTGATGGCGATCGCGGCCACGGTCGGGGCGAGCGTGCTTTCCGGAGGCAAGGCCGACTCCACGCGCAACGTGATTCGCATGCTGGAGGGCCTGCTGAACGACGCGACGCAACAGACGGGTTCGCTCCCCGACCCAGCGGTGGCCGATCCGCGTGACCCCACGAAACTGCTGCCCATCGCCGATGCGCGCAACATGGACGCCCCCAACTCGAGCGGCAGCCAGATGATCAACTCGGTGGGGCTCTTCCTTCGCCAGACAACGGGCGGGGACCCGAGCAAACTCAAGAGCCTCGACAGCAAGTTTCTGAAACTGTTCACGCCCTACGACGCCACCAACGCCGCCCGCGCCGAGGCCGTGCCCGAAATGAACACTGTGGTTGACCCGTGGGGGAACCCGGTGCGGTTCGTGCATCCCAACTTCAGCGGCACGTTCTACGGCCCCGATGCCCTCAACCCCTCCGACCCGCGCACCGGCGTCTCGGTGACAGAACTGATCCGCGGGACGCAGGCGAGCGCCTACGCCTTTGAGATCATCCGGCGGAACAACCAGAACACCGCGGTGCCTGCCGCCACGGATGCCGACAAGGCCGACTCCGACGGGGGCATCTGCCCGGGAGGCCAGCCGTACTTCTACTCGGCCGGCAAGGACGGCGACCCTTCGACCACCGATGACAACGTGTACACTGTGGAGCCGAAGTTCGCCAAGCCGAACTGAGCCCGGCGCTCCGGTCGTGCGCATCGTTCATGCGTCGTGCGCGTCGGGCGGGTCTTGGGCGGGCACGCCGTATTCACCGCTGAACCAGCGGTGCAGGTCGGCCAGGCGCGCGCGATCGCTCGAAAACGGCCAGGCGGGGGCGCTGGCGGGCACCCGCGCGCCGGTCACGGGGCACGTGGTGTCTCCCCGGGCAAGGGCAGACGCCTCGGGACGGGCGAGCACGTCGTCGGGGAGGTCGATGGCGGCGCGCCGGCCGCCCCCGGGGGCGTGCTCCAGGCGCACGCGGATGGGCATGCCGGGGAGGGCGGCGCCGAGCCGTTCGGCCCACTCGATCAGCACGGGCGCGCCCGAGGCGAAGGCCGGCAGGTCGAGGTCGTCGAGGTCGCCCGGGCCGGTCATGCGATAGGCGTCGATATGAATGAGCGGGCCGCGCGCTCCTTCGTACTCGTGCATGAGCACGAAGGTGGGGCTTGAGACGCGCGCCGGGTCAACCCCCCAGGCCGCGGCGATCGCCCGCGCGAGCGTGGTCTTCCCTGCGCCCAGCGGTCCGTCGAGGGCGACGACATCGCCCGGGCGCAGGGCCCGCGCGATCGCTTCACCGAGCGAATCGGTGTGCGCCACATCATCGAGGAGCCGTGTCACCCGCACGGGATCAAGCGTAGAACCCCGCGCGTACCATGCGCCGGAGGTGCCCATGACGAAGTCCTACCAGGCGCTGGCGGCGTACTGCCGCGAAACCGCGACGATCAACTCGCTCAGCGCGCTCGCGAGCTGGGACCAGGAAACCTACATGCCCGCCGGCGGGGCCGACCTGCGGGGCAGCCAGAAGGCCCTGCTCGCTCGCCTCGCGCACGAACGGGCCGTCGGCCCGCGCATGCTCGAATTGCTGAGCGCGTGCGAGAGCGACCCCGGCGTGAAGGCCGACCCCGTGCTCGCCGCCAGCGTCAAGGAGACGCGCCGAGACATCGACCTCGCCCGCAAACTCCCGAGCGACCTTGTCGCCGAGATCGCGGGCACGAGCCCCAAGGCGGTGGCGGCGTGGCGTGAAGCCCGGGCGAAGAACGACTTCGGCGCCTTCGCGCCCTGGCTGGAGCGCATGGTCGCCCTGGCACGCCGGAAGGCGGAGTGCTACGGCACGCCCGCCGGGGGCGAGCCCTACGACGCCCTGCTCAACGAGTATGAACCGGGCGCCACCGCCCGCGAGATCGACGCGGCCTTCAAGCCCCTGCGCACCCGCCTCGCGGACTTCATCAAGGACCTCTCTCGCGGCGCCGCACCGGATGAGTCGCCCCTGAACGTCACCATTTCGCCGGAGCGCCAGCACGCCTTCGGGCTTTTTGTGCTGCGGGCCATCGGCTTTGATCTTGATCGGGGCAGGCTGGATGTCACCACCCACCCGTTCTGCGACGGCATCGGCCCCGGCGACACCCGCCTCACCACCCGGTACCGCGAGAGCCGCTTCACCGATGCGCTCTACGGCACGCTGCACGAGGCCGGGCACGGGCTCTACGAGCAGGGCCTGCCCAAGAGCGAGCGGTTCGGCGAGCCCCTCGCCGATGCGATCAGCCTCGGCATCCACGAGAGCCAGAGCCGCCTCTGGGAGAACTGGGTGGGCCGGAGCGCCGAGTTCTGGTCGTGGGTGATGCCGCACGCGCGGACGATGCTGGGCGATTCCTTCGGCTCGCCCACTCCGGAGGCGATGGCCCGTGCGGTCAACACCGCCAAGCCCTCGTTCATCCGCGTGGAAGCGGACGAGGCGACGTACAACATGCACGTCATGGTCCGCTTCGAGCTGGAGCGCGCTCTGTTCGCACGCCAGATCGAGGCCCGCGACGTGCCCGGGCTCTGGAACAAGGCGTACCAGAACTACCTGGGCATCACGCCCCCTGACGATGCCAAGGGCTGCATGCAGGACGTGCACTGGAGTTCCGGCCTGCTGGGGTACTTCCCCACCTACACCCTCGGCAACCTCTACATGGCCCAGTTCATGGAGGCCGCCCAGCGCGACATGCCCGGGCTCAAGGGGGGCATCGCCCGGGGCGAGTTCGCGCCGCTGCTGGCGTGGCTCCGCGAGAAGATTCACGTGCACGGCAGGCGATTCCGGGCTTCGGATCTCTGCCAGCGTGTCACCGGCGCGCCCCTCTCCGCCGACCCCTTCATGCGCTACCTCGAGGCCAAGCTCCGGCCCGTCTACGGGCGCGCCTGACGGCCCGCGCCGGACGCCCGCCTCGCCCGGCCCCCGCGCGCCGGGCTAGGCTCATCTCATGCGGATCCTCGGCGTCGATCCCGGCCTCGGCATCAGCGGCTACGGCTGCGTCGAGGGCCCGGGCGAGCAGCCGACGCTGATCGAGGCCGGCGTCATCCGGGTTTCACGCTCGGGCGACTTGGCGGCCCGCCTCGCCGAACTCGACACCGACTTCCGCGGGGTGCTCGAACGCCTGCGCCCGGACGTGGTCGCCGTCGAATCGCTCTTTGCCCATTACAAACACCCATCGACCGCGATCGTCATGGGGCACGCGCGGGGCGTGCTGCTGCTCGCCGCCCGGCGCGCCGGGGCGCGCCTGATTGAATATCGCCCCAACCTTGTCAAGAAGGCCCTCACCGGGCACGGGCACGCGGCGAAAGACCAGATGCAGCGCGCCATCCAGGATGTCTTTCGCCTGCCCTCCCTGCCCGAGCCCCCCGACCTCGCGGATGCCCTCGCCATCGCGCTCTGCGCCTCCCGGCGCATCCCGTTTGAAGACGCGGTGGTCGCCGACGGGTAGCGCTGCGGAGACGTGCCTGGCCTGGCGGTCGGCAGGCGGCGGGGCGCGCTCCAATGGAGTGGCCGGGCAAAAGGTGGGTCGCGAAGGCCCGAAGGGCCGATGCATCCGCCGGGCTTCAGGCGCGGCGCCGGGTGTGGGGCGGGCCGCGCTCGGGCTCACTGGGGGTCTCGGATGGTGCTGCTGCCTCTGCTGTTGACACTCTGCGCGCCCGGTGACGTGGTGACGACGAACCTCGGTGCGGGTTCCGGCGTGGGCACCACGATCAGCACCACGTCGGGCTGGAAGGCGCTGGGGCTGGTCCTTCCCGGGCCCGACCCGTGGATCGTGCGGTCGGTCACGCTCACGCTCGATGCGAGCGCCGGGGGGCAGGCCGAGGTATCGATCTGGTCGGGCGAGGCGCAGCCCACGACGCGCCTGGCGACGCTCGGCGCGCCCGCGCAGTCAGGCATCGGCGACTTCGTGTTTCAGGCCGTCTCCCCCGTCATCCTGCAGCCGGGCGTCAAGTACTGGCTCCGCGTCGCGCGCGGGAGCACCAGCGGGTCGTTCATCTGGAGGGGGTCGTCGCCCGCGACCATGCCGCGCGGCCTGAGCGCGGGCGAGGGGTACCTCTTCAACGGCAACCCCAGTTCCACGCTCAACAAGATTCACCTTGAGGCCGAGCCGCTTCTGGCCCACACCCTCGCGGGCACGGGCGCGGGGAGCACGCCCCTCACGCCCGGCGGCCCGGGGCTCGCTTCCGGCTTCGGCACGCCCGGCCAGCAGCCCTATGCCCTGACGAGCGCGTGGATCGATGTGAGTTCACCCGGCACGCAAGTCGGCGCGAGCCTGCACGCGCCGCTCGCCTCGTCTCCCGCCCGGGACACCTGGAGCGCCGCGATCGCGCCCGGGGGGGCGATTCGGCGCATCGGCGGGGCCGACGCAACGCTCCGCGAGCGCGAGCCCTTCTGGGTGAGGCTTGCCAACACCGGCGCCGGGGCCCTCACGTGGGCACAGACCATCACCGACGCCCCGGGCCTAGGGCGGCAGTGGGATGATGGCGCGCCGGCCCCGGCGACCCGCCTCGGGCTCGGCGCCCGGCCCATCGTCATCGGCAACCTGCATCATGCGGGCGTACCGGCCACGCCGCTGGCCGGGAGCGGCACCAAGGCGATGGGGTTCCGGCTGCCCGCGGCGCGCCGGGCGGCGCTCTGGTTTGTCGATCTCGCGCTCGACTTTGCTCAAGGGGGCACCGTCGAGGTGTCGCTGTGGGAGGGCGACGATGCGCCGCAGGTCGCTCTGAGCATCTTGGAGAGCCCGGCGCAGACAGGCGCGGGGGTGTTCACGTTCCGGGCCGCGCCCGCGGCGGCCCTGGAGCCGGGGCGGGGGTACTGGATCGTTGTGCGTGCGACGAGCGCCAGCCCCGTGGACTGGCTTGAGGCCGCGGAGGAGGCACGGGGCCTCGCCCGCGACGTGCGCTGGCGCCGCGACAACCAGCCCGACTCGACGCCGTGCGCCATCAACGTGATCGGCGGGGGATTCAACGACTGCCCCGCCGACTTCTCCGGCGCATCCGACCCGCTGGACAGCGCCTACGGCGTGCCCGACGGGCGCGTTGACGCGACCGATCTTTTCTACTTCCTCGATCAGATCTCGGCGGGCAACCTCGACGGGGCCGACCTCTCCGGATCGTCCGACCCGGGCGAGGCCATGTACGGCGTGCGCGACGGCGCGATCGACCTCGCCGACTTCTTCCGCTTCCTCGATATGTTCGTGGAGGGATGCAGGTAGCGCAACAAAAGAACCCGCACCGGGATGCGTGGGGGGAACGCGCCCGATGCGGGCCCCCAATAAAGGGTGGTCCGTGCCGCCGGCGGAGTGACCCAATCCCCCCGGATCGCGTCCTGGCCGTCAGGATCAATACCAGCGCGGTTTCGGTCCGGTTTCACCTTCGGGTCCCGCTTCTCCAGAATCAAGGCCGGGTGATCGGCTGCCGCTGAACTCCTCCGCCCCTCGGGCGTATCTCGACCGTGGAACCCCCGGTTCCGCGGGGTTCAGTGGGCGGGGGAGCGAGACGGACCGATAGTTGTGGGTGTCGGAGCGCCGGGGGCCAAGCCTCCGGGCGTATTGCGGGAGTGTGCGGAATCGCTCATGGGACAGGTTCTCATCCTTTCGTCGCTGGTGTGCATCCTGTTCGTGGCTGCGGGCCCGATCAAGGACCTCGTCACGCGCCGGCGTGACTTCCTGAGCCTGCGCAACTTCTTTCTGCTGGGGATGTTCTTCTTCTACCTGATGGCCTCGGTGCTGTACGCCGCCAAGGGCACGGATAACCCCGGCCTGCTCTATTCGGCGCAGGAGAACGGGCCGCTCATTCTCGCGGTTCTCATCCCGGTCTTTCTGCTCGCCTACTACGCGGGCGATTTCGTGGGGGCGCGGGCGGGGGCGCTGACCAGGATTCTCCCGAGGGCAGAGATCCCGATCTCGACCCCCGGGCTGTGGATCACGATCGGCGCGTTCTGCGCCCTCGGCTCGGCGGCGCTGCTGGTGGGCGGCACCGTGCGCGAGACGGGGGGCAACTTCTCGTACACGCAGGTGCTTGCGCTCCAGTTCCGCAACGCCTTCGCCGCCGCGGCGATGGGGCTGGCGACCTACTACCTCGTGGCCCGCAAGTTCAACCCCGCGGCGTGGGCCGGCGCGGGGGGCGTGTTCATCGTCACGAGCATCATCACGACAGCGGGCGGCGCGGGGCGGCGCAACTGGATCGCCGTCATGCTCGCCATCCCGTTCATGTGGTGGTACTGCTCGCTGCGCTATCGCCCGGTGATGAAGTCGCTGGGCAAGATGGCGGTGCCCGCGGCGGGCGGGTTCGTGCTGCTGCTGGCGTACACGGCGGTGCGCCACGAGATCGGCCAGCGCGCCAGCGTCGGCGAGCGCGTCGGCCAGCTCAAGAGCGTCGTGAGCAACGTCGAGATCACGGACAAGGCGGCGGACATCGTCTTCATGCAGGACACGCCGCAGAACACCGTGTTCATCATCGAGAACTACCCGAAGGTCTACCCGCGCAAGCCGCTGGTCGGCCTCGTCTACGTGCTGGGCACACCGATTCCGCGGGCCATCTGGCCGGACAAGCCCATGGGCCTGGGCATCGAGATCATGGAGCAGATGCAGGCCAAGGCTACCCTCGCTCCCGGAATCATCGGGCACGGGTGGAGCGAGGCCGGCGTCATCGGCGTGGTGTACTACGGCCTGTTCTTCGGGTTCCTGGTGATGTTCCTCGATGTCGCGCTGCGCGAGCGGGCATGGAACCCGTTCTTCGTCGCGGGCATGGGCACATGCCTGGGCAACATGATCGCGATGGCGCGGGGCGACACGCCGCTCTTCCTGGTGCAGGTCATCGCGGGCTGGGTCGCGGTCTTCGGCGTGATGTACGGCGTGAAGGTGGTCTTCGGGCCGATCGCGGCGGGCTTCCCCGAAGTCGTGCCGCCCCCGGCGCCGGGCGAGGAAGCATCGGACGCCGACGGCGCGGACCACGAGGGCCCGGCGGACCGGCCCGACTACATCGACGACGCACTCGCGGAGGGATACGGCGAGCCGCACCCGGCGTGAGGCGGCGCCGATGCCGTGCGCGGCGGCCCGGCGCGTTCAGCGGCGCCGCAGGTCGCGGAGCGCGCCACGCACACCCGCGCACAGCGCTTCGCGCGCCTCATCGCCCCCATCGCCCCGCCTGAACTCGATCGTGAGGATCGGCCCGCGCCCGTCAACACCGAACCACGAACCGAGCGACCCCGGGGTCGGATACCCCATGCTGGGCACGACGCGCCAGCGCGCCCCGCCCGCTCCGGCGGCCTGCGCGAACGCATCCGCGAGCCGGCCTCCATCGCCATCGAAGTTGACAAACGGGCCGTTGTGCGATGCGTGCAGCACGAGCACCACCCCGGGCCGGAAGTCGAGCAGCACGCCGTGCATCGCCCGGGTCTCGGGCTCGGAGAGAGCCGCCGGGCCGTTCGCGGCGGAGGGGGCGAAGTTGCGCGCCGGCCAGTTTCGATTGAGGTCAACGCCCCGGGCGTTCTCACGCGTGCCCCGGGCGGCCCCATCGGGGTTGCCCTGGCGAATCACCACGAGCGTGAACTCCGCCGTCTCGCCCGAGGCGGCATCGCGGCGAAGGTCGTCAACCAGCGCGTCGACGTGGCGCGTCCCCTCGGTTTCATCGCCGTGAATGCCGCCGATGATGAGCACGCGCCGCGGGCCCGCGCCGAGCGAGATAGCCTCGATCGGGCGCCCTTCAACCGAGCGTCCGATCTCGGACCACGCCGCGGCACTCGGCGACGGCACTCCGGGCGCCGGGCGCCCGGACGGGTTGCCGCCCCCGGCACACCCGCCGAAGAGCGAAGCCGCGGCGCAAGCCGCGATGCACAACCATGTGCCGCGAGCGCCCCCGGTCACCACTCGATTCTCACTTTCTCTCTCATTGACCCTTGACCTCTTGGCCTGCTGGCCCGCTGTTGCGTTGTCTCCCCGCCTCACATCAGCGCCGCATCGACCATGGTGAACGTCTCATCGCCGCCCGGGTCGCGCACGTGGATGGTCAGCCACGACACTTCTTCTGCGCTTCCTGCGTCGTGGGGATACTCCAGGCCGACCGCGGCGTGGCCGCGTTCGGTGTGCGAGGTGATCCGCGCCACCTGCTCCGCTCCGGCGGGCCCTGCCTCCAGGCCGATGAGCCCTTCACCCTGCTCCACCCACGCGGCGTCGAAGAGCACGCGCCACGGGTGCGTGGGGCCCGCGCGGCAGAGCACAAGTCGAACCTCACTCTCGTCATCGTGCTCGACGCACACGTCGACGACATCGTGCCCGTCGAGCACGACGTCAAACACGGTGTACGTCGGCTCGCCGTGTCCGCAGAAGTCGCCGCGGAGGAGCGAGCCCGCCGCGGGTGAGGCCGCGCCCGCCGGGCGCACCATGCCCGCGAAGCAGGCGGGGGCGGGGGCGCCCGCGATCGGCGCGGCGCGCCCGGGGCGCCGGGGGGGCGCGCGTTCGCCGGGCGCAAGAAACTGATGATTGCCGAATACGAAGCCGTCGGGCATGGGCACACTCCTGGAACCTGACTCCATCCCGTCCGGAGGGCGTCAGACGCGCGGCCCGCTGCCGTCGAGCGCTGAGATTGCGCCGGCGTAGCGCTCCCGCAGCGGGTCGATCACTTCGCGGATGAATCGTTCCGTCTGTTCGATGCTTCGCCCGGTGTAGCGGGCGGGGTCGAGCAGCCCCTCCCAGTCGAGTTCCGCCGCCAGCGCCCCGCCCCGGGCCCGTGAGGCGAAGGCCAGGTCAGCCCGCAGGCGATCGAGCAGGTCGTTCTCCAGTCCGTCCTGCTTGACGCGCATGCCCGCCGCCTGGGCGTGGACCCGGATGCGTTCGTGGTACTCCTGCCGGTCGGCGCCGAGTTTCACGCACGCCATCAGGAGGTTCTCGGCGGCCATGAAGGGCAGTTCCGCCATGAGGTTCCGCTTCACCATCGCCTCGTGCACGATCAGCCCGGAGACGACGTTGTGCATGAGGTCGAGCGCCCCGTCGAGGGCGAGGAACGCCTCGGGCAGCGAGAGCCGGCGGTTGCTGCTGTCGTCGAGCGTGCGCTCCAGCCATTGCGTGGCCGCGGTGTCGTAGGCGTTGCCCACAAGGTTCATCACGAAGCGCGTCAGGCCGCAGATGCGCTCGCAGCGCATCGGGTTGCGCTTGTACGGCATCGCCGACGAGCCGATCTGCTTGTCCTCGAAAGGCTCATCGAGTTCCTTGCGGTTGGAGAGCAGGCGGATGTCGGAGGCGATCTTGTGCAGCACCGCCGCGCACGAGGCGAGATCGGCGAGGATGAACGTGTCGATGACGCGGGGGTAGGTCTGGGTGGTGAGCCCATAGATCGGTGTGCGCTCCGACAGAGCGCGATTCCACGGCGCGCCCGGCCAGAGCCGTTCCGCGATGAGTGCTTCCAGCCGATCCACGCCCGGTGCATCGCCCCCGAGCAGTTCGAGAAACGAAGCCTGCGTGCCCGTCGCGCCCCGCGCCCCGCGAAGGCGAACGAACGTGCCGCCGACATCCTCCCCAATGCGGTACGCCGCGACATCGAGGTCGTGGGCCCACCCCGCGGCGCGGCGGCCGACGGTGACCGGCTGCGCGGGCTGGTAGTGCGTGAACCCGAGCGCGGGCAGCCCCTTCCATCGCGCCGCGAATGCCCCAAGGCCGATGATGCACCGTCGAATCTTCGTCGCGATCAGTTCAATTGAGCTGATGATCGAGATGAGGTCCGCATTGCACACCACGTCCTGGCTCGTGCAGCCCAGGTGGATGATCCCGCGGGCCTCGGGGCAGGCATCGCCCAGCGCGTGCACGTGGGCCATCACGTCGTGGCGCAGGTAGCGTTCGTGCTTCTCCGCCAGCCGCATCTCGTCATCGGTGATTCCCACCGAGCCATCCGCGTGGTTCCGCTCAACCACCCGTCTCAGCGCCTCGACCTGCTCGCGCGTCACCAGCGGCGGCTTGCCCCGGGCCACCGGCCAGTCCTTCGTCACCTCGTGCTGCGCCTGGGCGACGGCGAGCCAGATGCGGCGCCAGGTGTTGAACTTGTGCCTGGGCGACCAGAGCCGCAGCATCGCCGCGCTGGCGTTGCGCGAGGCGAGAGGCGAGGAATACGCGTCGTAGGGAGAGGTCACGGCGTCATCGTAACCATGCCGAGAATCGCGGCTCAAGCCGACCCGACGGCGTCCTGAATCAATCGGTGTTGCCGCCCATCACCTCCTGCCCCATCGCCATGAACTCCTTCATGAACGCACCGAGTCGTTCGTCGTTGGCCAGCCCGAGCGCCACGTAGCCGACCAGTTGGTCCCGGCTCAGCGTGCCCCCGAGGGGCGGCAGGGCAACGAGGTGTGTGCGGGCCGCGGTCGTGATCCTGACGACATGCTCGTCGGTCAGGCGCCGGGTCATCGTCTGCCACTGGTCAGGGGGAATGGCAAAGCCCTCAAGAGCCTCGCGGATCTTCGCGTCCACGTCCGTGGCGGCCTGGGTGCGGGCGGCGGGCGGGGCGGCCTCGCCTCCGAGCGCCTGGGCAAGGCCGGCGCCGAGTGCCTCGAACGCCTGCGCCATCCGGTCGCCCAGCGCTTCGAAGGCGCTGGAGAAGGCCAGCGTCATCGTGGCGTCCATGATCGCCGAGGCGTTGCGGATCACCTGGTACGCTTCTTCACGCGTGCTCATAGTGTGGTCAGCGTAGAACCTCGGGGGCGCGCCCGGCGACGCAGTGTCGGCGGGTTCCGGGCGCGCCGCACTGTTTCTCACGTCGCGTAGTGCTTGAGGCCCGCGGCGCGCCGTCGATCGAGGGCGACCACGAGGTACCGGAGCGCATCGACGGCGTGATCGTGCCCGTCTTTGACCGGCACGAGGGAGCGCGGATCGTCCTTGGGGTAGTGGTACCCCTCCAGAGATTCGATCAGGCGGGCGCAGCGCGGGGCCACGCGCAGGCGTGCCGGCGCGCCGCTCGCCGGGGCGAGCCGGGCGCGAAGGCTCATCAGCCCCTCGGCGAGGCCGGAACGGACGGCCCTGACGCGCAGCCCCGCCGCTTGCATCTCGGAGACGTTGGAGTGCCCGGTCTGTTCATGGCGCTGGAGGCCGGCGGGGTCCACGGCGACCCAGTCCGGAGGGCCGCCGTGCGCCGGGTCATTGAGCCACGCGATCGCCTCGCGCAGGAGCGTCTCGGTGCGCACCCATTCATCGACGATCCACAGCACCCCCTGCGGATCGACCTCGGCGCGCAGCGCGACCATCGGGCTGCGAAAGCCGAAGTCCATGCCCGCGATGCGCGCTCGCCCGGCGCCCTCGTTTTCGGGGGGGTTCTGCACGTGGTTCTCGCGCGTGAACTCGGGGAGCACGGCGTCGCGCCGCGATGGGCGCAGGCAGAGCATCTCGCTCTCCCACGTGGCCCGCCCCACCCGCGCCTTCTGGTCGATCGCGTCGCGCACGGTGAGGTGCCCTCCCGGGGCCTCGATGGCCTTCGCCCGTCCGGCGCATTCGGGCAGCAGCGGGCAATCGCCCTCGTCGTCGCGGCAGGCGAGGGAGGGGCCGCAGCGTTCGAGTACGTCCAGCGCGCCCCAGCGGAAGAGCCGGCGCCGGCCTTCGCGGGCCTCCTTCACGACCCTGAACATGAGCCCGTAGGGAAGGTGCATGGTCGAGAGGCATTCGATGCCGGCGCGCACCCAGCGCCCGGCGCACCGGGTTGAGCGGGTGGTGAGCTGGGCGGCCTCCCACACGTCAGGGTCGAAGAGTTCAACCTCGTCGCAGCGGAGCACCTGCACGCGCGTGCCGCGCACGCTGGTCTGCGACTGGGCGAGCACCTCGCACGACGAGCCGTTGACGAGGGTGATGCGATCGCGGGTGATGCGTCCGGCGAGCATGGAGGCGAAGGGTTCTTCGCGGAAGAAGGCTTCGAGGTGCGCGTGCATGCGCCGTGACTGGTCGAGCGACCCGCCCAGGATGCGGACCGCGATGCCGGGCTTGAAGGCGAGGTCGAGGAGCGTCGCGAGCGCGCCGAGAACGGTCTTGCCCCCGCCGCGGTTGGCCCAGACCACGGCATCGCGGGCCGGCGCGGCGCGGCCCGCGACGTGATCCGGGCCGGGCCCGAAGAAGGCGAACGACAGGTAGTCGAAGGGCGTGCTGTGCCCTTCGACGATCGGGCCGCGCGGGAACTCCAGCCCCAGGTGCTCGCGCAGCATGGCGCGCAGGGACTCCGGGGTTGCGGGTGCTTCGAGCTCGGCCATGCGTCTCTCCTTGGTTCGGGGAGACGGGGGACTGCCGGTGCGGGGCTCAGGAACGAGCGTGAGGGATGTTCAACACGCGCAGCAGGGCGGCGCGCCGGTCCTGCTTCAGGCGCCCCAGCATCCGCAGGCACGCGCGCCGTTCGTCGGGGGCGAGCATGAAGATGAGCGGCACGTGGGGCGAGGTGCGCAGCGCTCGGGAGCCCTGTGCGGGGGGTTCGGGGGCCCCGCGCACCGGCCCGGGCCCGCTCACGTAGGCCACGCGCCGGGGCAGAATCCGCATCGCGGCGAGGAGCGCCAGGTCTGGCGCCGGTTCGCCGGCCCGCGCGCGCAGCGCCGAACGCGACCGGACCCAGGCCCGCACTTCGCGCACGAGTTCGGGGCGGGCGAGCACCCGCCTGCGCCCGTCGAAGGTCATCAGGTCGTCGTGGCGCAGCCCGCAGGCGCGGAGGGCTTCGAGCAGGCGCTCATCCCCGGGGGGCAGGCCGAGCGCGATCGCCCTCATGCCGGCGCGCGCGAAGAGCCCGCTGAAGGGGCCCATCGTCGCGACGGCCTCGGTGCAGGGCGTGAGCGCCGACGCCAGGTAGGCGCGGACCAGCGATGCGCCCAGGCCGAGCCCCCGGAAGCGCGGCTCGACCACCACGCGCGAGATGCAGCGCACGCCCGCGTTCAGCAGGCGAAGTTGCTGGCGCGGGTCCGAGGCCGTGAAGGCGCCGGCCCAGGCAACGTCGCGCCACGACGCGTTGCGCGCCGGCATGGAGACCACCAGCACCCCCGCGAGTTCGGCGTCCATCGTCGCACGCAGCACCCGCGCGATCGTCGCGGGCGGGCCCGAGCGATAGTGGTGGTGCGCGAGCCGGGCGTAGTCCGCGGGGCTTCCGGCCTCGATGCGCGCGCCGTCGGGCAGGTCAGGGGCGATCGCGCCGTTCATCGAGGTTCTCCGGTCCAGGTCCATGCCGGGCACGGACCGGCGCCCACCAGGAGCGCGGGTCGGATTGCCCCCGCGAGTTCTTCTCGCGATCCGGCGAGCACCAGGCGCACGCGGGCCCGGGCCGCCCATCTCGCCATCCCGCAGGCGATGCTGGCGCTGGTCCAGGCGTCCAGCCCCCGGGCGAACTCATCACCCAGCACCCACGCGCGGGGGCGCGCGCCGTGCAGCGCTCGCGCGAGGGCCAGGCGCGCCCGCTCGCCCTCGGAGAGAAGAAACGCGGGGCGCACGGCGAGGGGCGCTTCGCCCAGCCCGGCGAGCGCCAGGGCGCGGAGCGCCCGGCCCACGGGCCCGGGGAGCAGGTCGATCGCGGCTTCGGGCCCGTCGGGGGGCTCGGCGACCTCGATCACCCGCGCGCCGAGCAGTCGCAGCGCGTGGCGCAGCGCGCCGAGCAGCGTGCTCTTGCCGCTGCCGCTGGGGCCGGTGACATACGCCACCTGGCCTGCGCCGAGGCGGAGCAACTGGTCGAGCGCGTGCGCGCCGGGGGCGGGGGGTTGCGCCGGGGCCGCCTCGGGCAGGCCGAAGATCGCACGAACTCTTGATGCGCGCGCCGATGGGATCATGCCCGGTCCTCCTCGGATCGGGCGCCATCGCGCGCAGCGCGCCACGGCGCGCGCGCGGCGTGCGCCGACGCGTCGCTCATGGCCCGGATCGCCTCCAGGTGCCGCCGTACGACATGGACGCTCAGGCCGGTCTCTTTCGCGGCGGCGCGAAGGCCGCGCCCGGCGAGCACGCCCGCCTCGGCCACGCGCCGGCGCACGCTTGACCACGAGGCCTTCTCGCGCACGACGAAGATGAAGAGGGGCTCGCTCAGGCGCTTCAGCAGGCGCCGGGCCCGGCGGCGCACGGCGCGTGGGTCCTGGCCCTGGAGCGCCGCGACCTTCACGGCGGATAACCCGTCCACATACAGCGAGCGGATGAACGCGGCGTCCGAACGCGGCAGGTGCTCGGACCGCAACAGCACCAGGTCGGTCTCCGCACGCCCCCGGCGCCGACGCAGGTCGGCGCGTATGGCCCCGTTCTGTTGAGCGTCGTGCATGGCCTGTCCCCGTGTTTACCTGACAGAAACCTATTGACACGATGTTACCGACCTGGGTATATTTTGCAAGGTTTTTGTTCGGCATCGCATTGTTTTTGCGCGCGCGGTTGGTCGATGTGCACTGGAGGGCCCATGACGAGCACTGAAGTCGGCTTTGCGATTCGCGAGGCCCGTGAAGCGCGGGGGTGGACGCTCGCGCATCTGGCGGCACGCGCGGGGTGTGCACGTTCGTATCTCTCGCTTGTCGAGACGGGGCGCAAGCCGCCCCCGGGGGATGGCCTGCTGCGATGCCTGGAAGGAGCGCTGGGCCTGGAAGGGGGGCGACTGCTGCGCCTGGCCTATGTGCAGCGTCTGCCCGCCGAGCTGCGCGCCCAGGAAGCTGATCGCGAGCGCAAGACCACGCTCGCGCGCCGGCTCGCGTCGCTGGTCGGCCCGGGGCCGCTGGGGGCGAGTGCGCTCGACCAGGCGCACCGGAGCGGGGAGCTGCGCCGGCTTGTTGAAGCGCTGGGGGGCAATGAGGCATCCGCCGTGCCCATCGACCTGCCCGTCGAGGTGCCGCTCATCAACAAGGTCGCGGCGGGATACCCCACGGGCTTCACCGATCTGGGGTATCCGGCGCGGGTGGCTGACGACTACATCCGGTGCCCGGACCTGCGCGACCCCGACGCCTTCGCGGCGCGGGTGGTGGGGGAGTCGATGCTCCCGGACTACCGCGAGGGGGACATCGTGATCTTCAGCCCCGGGCGCACCGTCGCCGGCGGGAGCGACTGCTTTGTGCGCCTGGAGCCCGACCACGAGAGCACGTTCAAGCGGGTGTACTTCGAGGCGAGGGCGGACGGGGGCGAAGCGATCCGGCTTCAGCCCCTGAACCCGGCGTTCCCGGCGAAGATCGTCGCGCGCGAAGCGGTCGCGGGGCTGTACGCCGCGGTGCGGGTGATGCGCACGATCGGGTGACCCCGCACCGATGGGCCTGATCTCGGCGCGATTCGCGGTTCGGCGGTGCGGCCCCGGCCGCGCTCACTCCTTGGGTGCGATTGGCCCGAAGCCGGGCGTGACATCGCGCAGCACGGCCTCAAGCCTGCCCTGCGCGAAGGTCATCACGATCCGCAGCGGCAGGCCGGAGGGCTCAACCCAGGACTCGATCACGACTTCTTCCCCGGGCGTGACGTATCGCTGCACGAAATGATGCGCGCCCGTGACCACGCCCCACGTCATCGTCACGTCCTCGTCGGCCCGGCGTTCGATCTTCACCTGCGTCTTGTCCATGTGCCAGTCAGGGTCGCCGACCGAGACCGCAACGACCTCGCCCGAAGCGCCGGCGCCCAGGCCGATGGTGCGCAGCATGACGCCGTTGGAACTCACCCCCGGCCCGAAGAAGATGAACGGCCCGCCGGGCGAAAGGGTCTGGGTTTCGTCACCCATGCGTGCATCGAGGCGGAGGGCGTCGGCGGGCATGGTGTACGTGCCCACCATGCCCGGGTCGTCGGCGAGTCGGTAGGTTGCGCCGGCGAAGGCGCCGTCGGCCTTCATGCGATACGTGGAGATTGAGTTTTCGGGCCCGCCCACGCCGAAGCGCGTCACCGAGGCGTAAGTCGTCGCCTCGCTCTCACGCACGACGATGAAATCCTCGGTGCCCGCGGGGAAGGTTCCGAACTTGAACTCGTAGGTGCCCCGGCGCACGATCTCGCCAGGCAGCGCCAGGGCAACGAGCTCGGGGGCCACGCCGTCGATCTTGGGTGACTCGGCGGGCGGCAAGGCGGCGCGCTGCGCCTCGGCGAGCAGCGCATCGAGGCCGGCGCGGTCGCGCCACACCCCCCGGTCGAGCACACCCTCGACCTGGCGCAGGGCGCGCACATCGTCCAGCGGGTTGGCACGCACCACGACCAGCGAGGCGACGCGCCCGGGCTCGATCGCGCCGAAGCGGTCTTCGACTCCGAGCACGCGCGCCGGGGTGCTCGTCGCCGCCTGGAGCACCGCCGACGCCGGAACTCCCGCCTCCTGCATCACCTCCAGTTCGCGCAGCAGACTGTCGCCCGCGTACACGTGCGGGTTCGCGAGGTCGGTGCCCGCGATGAAGGTGATGCCCGCATCGTGCAGGGCGCGCAGGGTCCGCCTGCGCCCTTCAAGGGTGGGCACGAGATAGCGGGCGAACCCCTTGTACTGCTCGCCCCCCCAGAACGCCTTCAGGGGCGCCTGCACGTAGGCCATCTGCGGGTCCTGGTCGGGCGTGCCCTCGGCGAGGGAGGCAATGCCCTCCATCACCACGAAAGTCGGGCAGATGGTCACGCCCGAGCCGGCCAGCGGCGCCAGCGCCTTCGCCAGGGTCGCGGAGTCGGCTTCCCCTGCGGCCTGCCACGCGGCGTACACGGAGATCTGGTTCGACGGGTCGCCGCCCGGCACGAGCGCTTCGACGAGCAGCTGGTCCACCCCCTGCATGTGTTCGATGGTCAACTGCCCGGCCTCGATCGCACGGCGTACCGGCAGGCCGTCGGGCAGGTGCCCGGCAAAGACCATCTTCTGCACGCGGCATTCATCCGCGATCGCGTCGTAGACATCGTGCGGCAGGCGGCTGTAGACCTTGATGAAGTCCACCCCCGCGGCCTTGAGCTTGCGCACCGCGTCGCGCCCTGCCTCGGGCGTGCCGCTCGCCTCGGAAAAGGGCCAGTAGGGCGGGTCTCCATCGACGATTGACCCGGCGCAGATCATGTCCGGCCCCGGGATCTCCCCCGAGGCGAGGGCGGCCCGGCGCGCGATGATCTCGTCCAGGTTGTTGCCCATGTCGCGCACCAGCGCGATGCCGTGCGCGAGCATGAGCGGGCCATAGGTCGCCTGGTCGACATAGTGGACATGCGCATCGATCAAGCCGGGCGCCGCAAAAGGCCCCGGCCATCCACGATGCGGGCGTCCTCCGGCGGCGTGACTTCATCCGCGACCTGACTCACGAAATCGCCCACGACGAGCACGTCCATGCCCGGTCGGGTTGTGTTTGACGCAGGGTCAACCAGGGTGACCTCATCCAACATGAACGGCGCGGGGGGGACATCGCCCCGCGCGAACGAGCCGGCGAGATGAAACACGGTGAGAAGATGGGCAATCATGGGATGCTCCACGAGAAGCGCCCGCGCCGCCTTGGCCGGAATGCAAGCGCGCGGAGATGGGGGTAATGGGGATGGAGCGGGACCGATTTTGAGGTGGAGTGCAGGGTATCGCCGACCTCGGCGTTCCGCTGAGACCGTTTTCAATGGTTCTCCTTGAATCGCGGTTTGATTCCGTGTATCCCTATCGAGGGTCGGGTTGCGCGCGCATCGGCTGCGCGAGCAACGGATCGGGTGTTCAATTGGCCTCGTGCCGCCGACGGGGGCGGACGGGGAGTGGTCGGCGCGTCGGCGTGGCCGGCGGGCTCAGTAACTCTCGAAAGGGGATTGAGATGAAGATCGGAATGGGTGCGAAGCTGGCGTTGATGGCGGCGGCGGGGCTGGCCTCCAGCGCGCAGGCGCAGCTCTTCGCCGCGGCGGACGACGCCACGACGGCGGGAATTTGGGTGCGGGAGATGAGCACGGGCATCTGGACGCAGCTCGCGATCGGCACCAACACCAACGCGTGGGGCCTCGCGAGCGATGACGCGACCAAGACGCTGTACATCTCCACCGGCTCCAACCTGTACAAGATTGACTACACCGCCGGCATCGCCGGCGCGCCGTATGTCCCGACCCTGGTCGGCCCCTTCGGGACGAGCATTGTCGGTCTGGCCTACGGGGGCGGGGTGCTTTACGGCTGCAAGAACATCTCGACCGAGGGCATCTACACGATCGATACCACGCTCGGCACCAGCACATTGCTGTTCGCCTATGACGCGGGCTTCGACCTGGGCGGCCTGGACGTGTGGGACACCGACGGCCTCATCTACGCGACCAGCGACTCGACGAGCCTCTCGGGGCGCGGCCTGTACCAGGTCAACCAGAACACCACCGTCGTCACGTTCGTCACCGCCTACCCCACCTTCGTCGGCACCGGCGGCGGGACGGACATCGACGGCCTCGCGATGGGAGGCGATCACGCCTACTTCGTGGTCGATGAGGCCGGAGAGGTCGGCGTCTACAACATGGTGACCGCGACCGTCGAGACTCCCTTCGCCAACCCCTTCACGACCAGTGAGACTTTCTCCGCGGGCGCGTGGAGCGACACGTTCTTCGGCCCCCCGGCCCAGTTTGACGCCTCGGTCTCGATGGGTGATTCCCCTGACCCGCTCTTCGGCCTGGGCTCGCCCATCACCTATTCCTTCAACGTCCGCAACTTCGGCTCCGACCCGATCACGGGCACGACCGTCACGGTCAACCTCTCGCCCAACGTCACGTACGTCTCGGACACCGCGGGCGGCGTGCACAACCTGGGCGTGGTCACCGTCGGCCTCGGCACCCTCCCGGGCGGGGGCAGCACCTCGTTCTCCATGACCGTCACCGGCGATGTCGCCGGCTTCGCCACGTCGAACGCCTCCATTGCCATCAACGAGACCGACTCCAACGCCTTCAACGACAGCACCAGCGCCACGACCGAGATCATCGACGTGAGCGACCTGCCCGACCCTGAAGTCATCTACTCCGAGATCGTCGGCAGTGACACCAGCCTCGTGCCGGGCGGCGCGGGGGCCACGTTCGACCTCCTCAATCGTCCCTACAGCAGCCCCGACGGCTCGCGCTGGATCATCTCCGGCCAGTCCAACATCGACATCAACTTCGATGATGTCATCATCACCGGCGCGGGCGACGCGGGCACCACCCGCGTGTTCGAGGGCGATCCCGCCCCGTGGGACAACCTCCAGACCATTGACGGCTGGGAAACCCGCCTCTCCATCAACGACAGCGCCAAGTTCGGCTTCACGGGCGATACCGCGGAGACCAGCTCCATCGATCAGTACATGGTCCACTTCGACGGCACGAACTACACGGTCGTCGCCCAGGAGGGCGTGGATGATGTCCCCGGGTTCGTGGGCGAGCCCGTGGGCACGATGGATCACTGCGGCACCACCGCCGCGGGCGAGACCGCCTATCTCGTCTTCTCCTCCACCGGCGCGCTGCCCACCAACCAGGATGATTTCGCCGTCCTCGGCAGCACCGTGGTCGCGCAGGTCGGGGTCACGATTCCGACCAATCAGGCCGGCGGCGGCACCCTCACCTGGGAGTTCTTCGATGCCAACGACTTCCACGTTAGCGCCGACGGCGCCCACTACCTCATCCAGGGCGATCTGACGGGCACGACCAACGATGACATCCTCGTCGTCGACGGCGCGGTCGTCATCCAGGAGGGCATCCCGGTGGACGGCGACCTCTTCGCCGAGGGCGTCAGCACCATCATCGAGCCCCGCATGGAAGGCGACGGCACGTGGTTCGCTCGCGGCACCAACGCCACCACCGGTGTGGACTGGATCGTCCGCAACGGCGAGGTCCTCTTCGTCACCGGGGATGACATGGGCATCGGCACCGGCGAGACCTGGGGCAACGCCACCTTTGCCGACACGTTCTTCAGCATGTGCGCCAACCCGGCGGGAGACATGGTCATCGGCGGCGTCTCCAGCAGCGTCAACCCCGAGAATGACTCGGTGGTGGTCCACATCTGCGCCGACGGCACCCGCACCGAACTCCTGCGACAGGGCACGCCCGTCGATCTCGACCGCAACGGCTTCTTCGACGACGGCGTCTTCATCGACACCTTCGGCAACGACGATTCGTTCATCGGCAGCGACGGCTTCTACTACTGCAATGTCGTGCTGCAGGACGCGATCGGGGGCGCCAGCCTCGGCGACGCCTTCCTCCGCGTCGCCCTCCCCGAGTGCGCCGTGGCCTGCCCCGCCGATCTCTCGGGCAGCAGCGACCCGAATGACCCCGCCTACGGCGTGCCTGACGGCATGGTGGACTCCTCGGACTTCTTCTACTACCTCGACCAGTTCGTCGCGGGCAACCTCGCGGTCGCCGACCTCACCGGCGCGAGCGACCCCAACGATCCGTCCTACGGAACGCCGGACGGCGACATCGACGCCGACGACTTCTTCTTCTACCTCGACCGCTTCGTCGAGCCCTGCCTCTGATCGACGGCGTGCCTTGCACGCCTGAAACCAGTGACGCGCCGCGTCACGTCGAAGCCTCTCCCCGGGGCGGGCTCGCAGGCCCGCCTCGGGCTTTTGTGCGCCGGGCGCTGCGCCTCACTCTTCGGGGGCGGAATCCACGCGCACGACCGATTCATCCGTCAGCGTGCGCTCGCGGCCGTCCGGGCCCGGGCCCGTGAACTCGATGCGGACGGCGAGCTCGTTGGCGCCGCGCGGCACCTGGACGCCGCGCAGCTGCACCCGGTACGTCCGGGTGGAGGCGTCATAGAGCGACGCGTTGAGTTCGGCATCGCGCAGGTCCACATCCCACTGCATTGCTTCGTCCCCGGGCGGGCCTGCGATGATTCGGAGCATGCCGACACCCTTGGTCGTGTCGTTCCACGGGTCGAGGAGTTCGACATGCAGAATCAGCAGGCGCTCCGGGCTCTGCTGGACGCGTGAGAGCGGGTGAACCCGCACTTCGGCGGGCGCGAAGGGCCAGGCCCGCACCCGCTCGGTCTCCCAGAGCGTTCCCGGCGCATCGCCCGCCGCGCACCCGCCTGCGACAATACCCGCCAGAAGCAGGCCGACCAGCGCGCCCGCTCGCACGGGGCGCGGAGCATGACTCGGGCGAAACACGGACCGGGCGAGACTCCCCTTGAGTGGGCGCACGCCCAAGTCTAGTGGTCTGTCTCGGGGTGCGCGCCGGACGGGGGCTCGTGCCTGGCGCGGCCCGTGCGCCGCGCCAGGGCCCGGAGGGTGCGGCACAGATCACGCTGGGCGCGCTCCAGGTCGCCCAGGGCCCGCTGCACTCCCCCCGCGACGTTCACGAGCACCTCGACGTGGAGGCGCTCGCTCATCAGGCGTTCGTGTGCCTGTTCGAGCTGGCGCTCCCGCGCCGCGGCGGCGCGGCGCTCGCTCAGCCACATCCAGCCGATGAGACCGGCGACGCCGAACTGGGCCATGGCGCCGACAAGTTCGGCCTGCATCATGCGCCTCCTCCGGGCTCGCCTTCGGGGAAGTAGAACCTGCGGAAGGTCGCGACATACGCGAGCGTCACGTCGCGTCCCCGGTCGGTCCGGTCGGCTTCTTCCCAGCGGATGAAACTCATGTCGGGCCAGGAGAAGCCGTGGTGGTCGATGAGCGTGCCGGGCGCGGGCGGGTGAAGGAGCTGCGCGATGATCGCGGCGCGGAGCGACTGGAGCCCTGCCTCGGTGTTCGCAACCAGGCGGCCGCGCACGATGATGTCGAGTTCCTGCAGGCCGGTGGCGAATGTGTAAGGCGAGGGCACGCCGTGGGCCGCATCCACCCAGATCACCTGCCCCTGGCGCCCCCAGGCGAAGCGGTGCGGACCGGAGCCGAAGAGATCAAGACCCTTGAATGAACTGGACATGCGCAGCCTCCGCGGCAGCCGGCTCAGGCCGGTTCGATGGTGAGGGGGCAGACATCGCCCGCGGGTGAAACCGCGAGCAGGGTGATGGTCTGGGTCGCGCCGCTCTTCTGCACGTACTGGTACGCGATGCGCTCGATCACACCGAGCGCGCGCAGACGCCGGCGGCGTCCGTCACTCGCGCCGTTCGATGTGAACAGCACCAGTTCACCCAGCGCCCCTGGGGCTGGCCCATCGAGCTCGCTCTCGCTCAGGACGCGCACCACCCGGAGGGTCATGCGCTCTTCGGGCACATCGCCGTAGACCGCGTGCGGCCCGTTGTCGCTCCATTCGAGCACGGACTTCTCCGCCGCCCGCTCGATGGATACCGAGGCGACCTCGCGCCACGGCTCGCCCGCGAACGTGACCTTGTCGGGACTCAGGATCAGCATGACGCACCTCCGCACCGTGGGCCGCGTGCTCGGGGGCCGAGCCCGCGCGCCCGGTGAGCCCGCCTTACACCCGGAGCGCCTGGCTCACGCCGAGCCGGCGCGTGGCGTCGGGGACGCCGTCCCCGTCGAGGTCCAGGCGCACGAGGGCTCGTTGACGCTCGACGCCGAACCATGCCCGGTACATCGCCGCCCGCGCCCCGAGGGGGCTTGCCGCGTGGCTGAGGGCGCCCGCGGCGGCGTAGAGCACGTGCAGGGTGCCGAGGGCTTCGAGCGTTGCGAGGCCTTCGGGCGCGATGATCTGCGATTCCGAGGGCGCTTCGGGGCTTACGCCGACCCCCATCACCCGCAGCAACTGCTCATGCACGATGCCGATCTGGGGGCCGAAGGTCCAGGCTTCGACGCTCACGCCGACGCCCGGCGCGGGCGCGACCGGCGTGCCGTCGCGGGCGGCCCGGATGAGCGAGACCGTCGCCTGCGACGGGGCGGACACGTCGACGACCTCGCAGGCGACGCCCGCGAGGAGCAGCACGTGTCCGGACTGCACGCCCGCGCCGACGAACGATGCGCCGGGCGTCGTGAGCGAGAGCACCGTGCCCGACACATCGCCCGAGGCCGACAGCACGCGCTGCCCCAGGAAGCCGAGGTCGCGGAAGAGATGAGGCTCGATGACCAGCAGGTCGCGGTCGGTCGCGAACATGGCGTGCTCCTCGGGCCCGTGGCCCGCCCATGACATGCCCAACACGGTTGTGAATGCGGCGCCGAGCCGGCAGGCCCGGCGCCGCCCGCGCACCCGGGATCCCCCGATCCCGAAGTTCCGATGGGTTCAGATCGCGAGCCCGCGGATCACGCCGTGGGCGTTCTCGTTGCGGAGTTCCAGGGTGTACTCGCCCACGATCTGGCCCCGGTGGGCATCACCGACCGCGGCCAGCGGGGCGTAGCCGAAGGAGCGCCCCTGGAGAGGGAGCACGTCGGCGCGGGTGCTGTCAAGCATGAGCAGGCCGTCGGGGGGCATCCAGCGGCTGAGCACGACCTTGCACACGCCGAAGTCGCTCTCGTAGACGCTGACCAGGTCGCGGTAGCGTTCGTCTTCGGGCAGGTAGGCCCGGGCGCTCGAGGTGAACGCGTTGATGCGGCGCTTCTGGGCCCCGCCCACCACGATGGTGTCCACCGTGCCGTTGCTCTGCTCCCAGATGCGCCGGAGGGCGGCGTTCAGGAGCGATTCGTTGAGTTCGTCGCTGCCCGCGCCGCCGCCCGGGGGCATGCCCCCGGCACCCGGCGCGAGGGCGTTGGTAACGAGCTGCGGGAGGATGCCGTTGAGCGAGCGCCGCACCGTCGTGGAGCCCTCGGGCGTGCTGACCGGCGCCACGCCGTTGAGCACGCAGTTCTCCAGGTCGCGCAGCATCTCGCGCAGGCGCTCCTGTTTCTGGTAGTCCACCTCATCCTTCACGCCGTAATGAGCCGCGGCCTGCATCGAGCCCGAGACCTCGACCGCGGCGGTGAAGATCTGGGTGTAGTTGCGCCGGCGCACGCGGTTGGTGAAGCGCGGCGTGGGCGCATCGGCGCCTTCGAGCGCCGCGTTGCCCAGGATCGTCAGCGCCATGTCGTTGGCGAGGTTGGTCGCGGTCGTCCCGCCGTATCCGCGGGCGACCGTGAGCGTGTTGGTGCTGATCGCGCTGACCAGCATCACTTCCTTGCTCGTGCCCGGACGCACCAGGTCGCCCACCCGGAACGTGGAGCCGTTGTCCACTGTGACGCTCGTCGCGGTGTTGGGGGCGGGGGTGAACGTGACCTGGTTGATCTGGTCGGTATTGGGCAGCAAGGCGTCTTCAACCCATTCGTGCACCGTCGAGAGCGCGGCCCGCTTGGCATCGCCCAGGTGGTCGAGCAGGGGGGTCTCGTAGGGGCTGACGATCGAGACGAGATCGGAGACGTCTTCGAGAAGTTCCGGGATGGTCGCCCCGGCGCTGAACGTGGCTTTTCCGCTGAATGGCATGGAAATCTCCGTGTGAGAGGTCGGTCGCACGCACGCGCCCGCGCGGGCGCGCCTGGTGAGGCTCGGTCGGTCCGGGGGTCGTGCCGGCGTCTACCCGCCCCGGCGGGCCCGCAGGTAGCGCAGCAGGGCGCGCCGGTCTCCCGAGGCGCGGGCCTCGTCGGCGAGGTCGGCAAGGGGATCGCGCGGGCCCTGCGCGCCGGCGCTGTTCACACCCTGGCGCACCGCGAAGAGCCCGGGGTCATTCCGGCGCAGATCGCCCACGATCTCGCGCACGCTCTTCTCCGGCGCGGCCTCGCGGAGGCTTCGGACGCGCGCCAGACCCTCGTCCAGGTCGCGCACCCCGGCCTGGTGCAGGGCCCGCGCCGCCTCGAGCGCATCTTCGGCTCCGACGCGGGCCCGGAGGGCTTCGTCCGCCCGTGCCCGCTGGCGTTCGCTCTCTTCTTCAGACGCCCGGGCCTTGGCTTCCGCGTCAAGGGCCCGTTTGCGCCAGGTGGTCAGTTCGTTGATCTTCGGGTCCGGCGCGGGGCCCGCCCCGTCGGGGGCGCCTTCGCCCGATCCGCCTTCGCCGATCTCGATTTCGGCCATGTCGCCTCCCTGCCGCGGTGTGCGGCGTGTGTGCCCGGGTCGCCCGCCGCGCGGCGGGTTCAGTCGATCTGTGATTCCTCGGGTCCGTACCCGAGCTCGCGCATGACCGTCTCGTGCGGCACGCCGAGGTTGGCCTTGGAGCGCGCCGCGTCCACCTGCTCGCGCGGATCAACGGCGAGGGGGTCGGGCCATTCGACGCGCACGGCGCGATCGAGCGGGTCGGTGCGGAGCAGGCCGGCGCGGTCCAGGGCTTCGAGCATGAGGGTGCAGATGTGCTCGAGGCCCCGCCCGTAGGTGCGCCGCTTGCGCTCGGTGCGGGTGATGAGGCCCATCAGCGTGACGCGCAGCGCGTTGGCGCTGGAGAGATTGCCGAGCTTGGCCCGGACCACCCCCGCCGCGAGCGGGGGCACGCCCGAGACCTTGTCCATCGCCTCGCGGACGTCGAGGATGTGGGCGTCTTCGCTGGGGCTGCTGGCGTCGCCTCCGAAAGCCTCGACGCTGGCCTCCGGGTTGTCGGTCATCCATATCTGCCCGGGCCCGACGGGAACCTGCTCGAAGCCGTCCATGCCGCGCACGAGGTACATCTTGAAACTCTGCATCGTCACCCGGTTGGCCCGGTCGGAGAGGCGCGTGTTGAGTTCGTCCTGCATCGGGATCAGCGGCTCGACCTCGCCCAGGCCCTCGTAGCGGAAGGGCTGGGCCACGTTCTGGATGTGCGCGACGGGGATCGCGCCGGGGAGAAGGCGGCTCTCCGCCTCATCGACGAGGCGGTCATCCTCGATGAGGCGCCAGCGCCCGGGCTCGAAGATCTCCATCGCGCGCCGATCGGTGCGGTTTTCCCATCCTCTGGGCTCGTCCCCGGCGATTCGCGCGCCGATCACGTAGCCCCGCATGGTCCGGTAGTCCCGGGCGTCGAGGAAGGGCACGCCCCGCGTGGGCTCGATGACCTCGACGCGGAGCGCCTCGGCGAGGCGCGACAGGCTCTCGTCGCTCTGTTCGCCCGAGGCAAGCAGCAGCACCGGCTCATCGAGGCGCAGCAGCAGATCGACGTGCCCGTAGACGTGCCCCAGGAGGGCCATGTCGTGCAGCAGGCCGGAGCCGCCGGAGCCTTCCCACGCCGCGTCGAGCACGCGTTCGATGCGCGTGCGCAGCCCGGGGTCTCTGGCGCGGCTCACGAAGCGGACGGAGCGCGACACCATGAAATCCACCATGGCATGGACGCGCCAGGCGATGTCGTTCTCCACCACGATCTCGCGTCGGGATGCGGCGCGATCATCGCGCGAGGGGTCACGCCGAGCCCCGAAGCGCGACGGCAGGGCGCTCTCCTGGGCCAGGTAGTACCAACGCCCCGTGCCCCCCGCCTGCGCCACCGGCTCGAGCGCGTTGCGGTAGTAGGCCCACAGCCGTTCAAGGCGCGGCGTGGTGTGCCGCTCATGCTCATCAATGAGCCGCCTGTACGTGCGTGCGGGTCCGCTTGCTGACGTGTCGAGCCGGTGGCGCATCGCGGGGTCCTCCCGGGGGGGCGGATCAGTCCGCCGCACACCCGACACCCCGGGGCGGGCGCTCCGCTGCGCGCGCGCGCCCAAGGCCCCGGCACGGGCACGGCGCGGCGGAACGCCCACAGCGAACGGACGCAAAAAAAATCGGGGGCGGTTGCGGGCCCGGGCCGGTCTCGGCGCCGCGGCGCGCGCGCGCCGGCGGGCGTTACAATCCGCCCATGGCGCATCTCGCCGTCTTTCCCGGGTCGTTCGATCCGATCACGTTTGGGCACCTTGACGTCATCGCGCGCGGGCGGCGCCTGTTTGATGAACTGGTTGTCGCGGTGGGGCACAACCCGGGCAAGCTCGCCCTCTTCAGCCTCGAAGAACGGACCGAACTCGCCCGGGTGCTCACCGAAGAGCTCGTCGCCCGCGAGCCGGAGGGCGCGCCGGTGCGGGTGATGTCGTACTCGGGGCTGACGGTGGATTTCGCCCGGTCCATCGGGGCGACGGCGCTGCTGCGCGGGGTGCGCAATCTCTCCGACCTTCAATACGAAGTGCAGCAGGCGCTGACCAACCGCGAGGTTGCCGGGATGGAGACGGCCTTTGTGGTCGCGGGCCAGAGTTTTGCGTACACGAGTTCAAGCCTGATCCGCCAGATCGCGGCCCTCGGACAATCGCTGGACGCCCTCAACTCGATGGTGCCGCCCCGGGTGGTCGAGGCCCTCCGGCGCAAGCGCGAGGAGGGGCACCCGATGTTCACGCAGTTGCGGGCCCGCGGCTCGATGGGCGAGGAATAGGGCGATGAATCGGGGTGTGAAGCCCCGGGGGGGCGGGGGCGGTACACTCGGAGCGGACAAGCGATTTCGGGAGGCGTGAAAGCGGCTCCTCGGAGGTTCGACGATGCTTCCCAAACCGCCCCCCCGCGAGGGCTCGCTCGGGTTTCTCTACCTGCCGCCCTACCGGGTGCAGGGCATCAGCGTCGCGGGCGAAGCGGTGACGGTGCAGATTCCCGAGTTGGACGTGTGCTTTGACATGGGCACATGCCCCCGGGCGGTGCTGTCGAGCAAGTTTGCCGCGATCAGTCACGGGCACATGGACCACATCGGAGCGCTCGCCTATTTCTGCTCGCAGCGGCGATTCCAGGGCATGGGCGACGCGACGATCGTCTGCGATGCCCGTATCCAGGCGGACATTCACACGATGCTCGCGGGGTTCCAGGACCTGGAGCGCCAGAAGACCCCGTATGAGCTGATCGCCCTGGAACCCGAGCAGAGTTTCGAGATCAAGAACAACATCCTGCTCAAGGGCTTTCTGACGGAGCACGCGGCCCCGTCCATGGGGTACAGCATCATCGAGCGCCGCACCAAGCTGCGCGAGGAGTTCGCGGGGCTGCCCCAGGAGAAACTGAAGGAGCTCAAGGACCGGGGCGTCGAGATCACCCGCACGCTCTACATCCCGCTGGTCGCGTACCTGGGCGACACCGCCCCCGGGGCCGCCCTGCTGCGTGAGGATGTGCGCAACGCCCAGATCATCATCTCTGAATGCACCTTTGTCGAACCCGAGCACCGCGAACGGGCCCGCCAGGGCATGCACATGCACCTCGAGGACATCGTCGAGTGGCTGAAGTTCGCCCAGTGCCAGTGGATGGTCCTGCACCATGTCTCGCGGCGCACGAACCTTCAGTTCGCGCGCAAGCGCCTGCTGGAACTGGTGCCCCCCGCCAAGGCCCAGCAGGTGCTGTTCCTCATGGACCACAAGTTCAACAAGGAACGGTACGAAAGGCAGCTCGACGAGGCCGAACGCCAGGCCCGGCGTCCTGGCGTGCGCGGCGGAGCGCCGAATCACGGTTGACACGCCCCCCCGGCACGGTTACGTTTGACGCCTGTCGCGCTGATTCATTCTCCCTTGGCGGAGCGGGCGTGGTGGCCCGCGTGAGCCGCGACACGCAACGGTGGACGGGCGATTTCTCTCGCCCGGGCAGAGTGGGGCAGGTGCGCCAATGTCCGACCCTGATCGGGCCATCTGGGATGGAATGCTGCGCCACCTGCGCGCCCAGCATCCGAGCCTGTGCCGCCAGTGGTTCGAGGAGATCGAGCCGCTGGGCATCGAGAGCGGCACGCTCTTTCTCCGGGTGCACTCCAACGTGCACCGCGACTACCTGCGCCGCCAGGGGGCCGAACCCTTCACCGAGGCCCTCCAGACCGTGTCGGGGGCGCTGCTCTCGGTCCGGTTTCTCGGGCCCGACGACGAGATGATCGTGACGGGCAGCCAGCTCTCGCGCCCCGGCACCACCGCGCCCCTCCTGCCCGACTCGCTCGTCATCAACCCGGATTACGACTTTTCGTCCTTCGTGGTCGGGCCGGGCAACCGCTACACCCATGCCGCGGCGGTGGCCGTCGCCAACAGCCCGGGCACCTCGTACAACCCGCTCTTCATTCACGGCCGGGTGGGGCTCGGCAAGACCCACCTGCTCCAGGCCATCTGCCTGCGCGTGAAGGAGCAGAACCCCGGCGCCGTGATCCAGTATCTCGCCTGCGAGGCGTTCGTGGCCCACTACACCGAGGCGATCCGCACGGGCCAGATGTCCGAGTTCCGGCACATGTTCCGCGATGTCGATGTGCTGGTGATCGACGACATTCACTTTCTCGCGGCCCGCGAGCGCTCGCAGGAGGAGTTCTTCCATACCTTCAACACGCTCTACCAGGCGCACAAGCAGATCGTCCTGTCGTCTGACGCGAAGCCGCAGGACATCCCCGACCTTGAAGAACGGCTCGTCAGCCGGTTTCAGTGGGGCGTGGTGACGCAGATCGAGCCCCCCGACTATGAGACCCGGGTCGCGATTCTCAAGTCCAAGGCAAGCCAGCGCGGGCTGGACATGCCCGACGATGTCGCGAACCACATCGCGGCGCGGGTTGAGAACAACATCCGCGAGCTCGAGGGCGCGATCACCAAGCTCCAGCTCCACTCCGCCGTCGAAGGGCGCCCGATCGATCTTTCGGTGGCCCGGGCCGCTCTCGGCGAACCCGTCGCGGCGGTCTCGGGCGGGCCCACGATCCAGATGATCATCGAGGCCGTCACCGATTTCTACTCGGTGCGGCTGACCGATCTCCAGTCGAAGCGCCGCCAGCGCTCCATCGCCCTGCCGCGCCAGGTCTGCATGTACCTCGCCCGTCAGCACACGCGCCATTCGCTCGAGGAGATCGGCGGATACTTCGGCGGGCGCGATCACACCACGGTGATGCACGCGGTGCGCACCGTGGGCGAAAAGCGCCAGGAGAGCTCCGAGTTTGACCTCGTTCTGCAATCGCTCGAGACCAAGGTGCAGGGGCGGCGCGGCTGACTTGTACCCTCTGCGGGGCGCGGGCGCGCATTCCGAAACCGCCATCGCGCCACGATCGACCCGCGTGCGCCGGCGCATCACGCGAGGCGGAACGTCGCCCCCAGTTCCTTCGCCAGTGCTTCCATCAGCGCGTTCATCTGCGGGTCCACGTCCTCGTGGCGCAGGGTGCGGTCGGGGGCGCGGAACCGGGCCCGCAGCGTGAGGCTCTTGCGCCCGGCGCCCGCCTGCTCGCCCCGGTAGCACCCCACGAACGCGAGCGCCTCGAAGTGCTCCAGCCCCGTGCGATCGACGAGCGCCGCGATGGCCTCCCACCGCGTCTCTTCGAGCACGATGGGGGAGAGGTCGCGCTCGATCGAGGGGAAGGCCGGCACGGGGCGGATGCTCCCGCGCACGTCGGGCAGGTTGAGCAGGGCCGCCTCGTCGATCTCGGCGCCGACGAGGGGCACCTCCAGCCCGTGCTGATCCTGGAGTGACCGGGCGATCAGGCCCAGCCGCCCGATGCGAACCCCCGCGGGCATCGCTTCGACCCACGCGAACGCGTCGGGGTTCCATGCGGCGCACGGGACTTCGCCGGGCAGGCACCGCACCGAGGCCCCCGGCCCCAGAGCCGCGTTGACGAGCGCTTCGACGGCGCCGCGCACGAGGCGCACGGCGCGCTGCAGGTCGTCGTGGCCTCGCCTGCGTCCTTCGCCGGGCACGTCGGCGAGCAGGGCAAGTGTGACGCGTTCGCGCGAGGCGCCGGCCTCGGTCTCGGCGAAGGCCGCCGCGCGCTCGAAGAGCCGCACGCCCCCCGGCTGGGCGACCTGGCCATCCTGATTGGCGCGCCGGCAGGCCAGCAGCCCGGCGAGGGCGCTGGGCCGGAGCACGGGTTCATGGGCGCGCCGGGCGTCATCGACCGCGAGCGTGCGCAGCCCGTGCTCGACGAACGGGGCTGCGCCCTCACGCGAGGCGAAACTGAACGTGACAGCCTCGTAGAACCCGAGACCCGCGAGCACGCGCCGCATCTCGCGTTTCACGCGCTCCTGGCGAGGCGCGGCGCGGGGTGAAACCACGACGCGATCCTGCGCCTCCACCGCGTCCAGCCCGCGCAGGCGGGCGATCTCTTCGATCAGGTCCACCTCGCGGGTGAGGTCGCTTGCGCGCCAGGGCGGGGGCGCGCAGACGAGAGCGTCTTCATCGCGCTGGGCCACGTCGATCCCGAGGGACCGGAGCATCGCGATCATGGCCGCGACGCTCACCTCGGCGCCGAGCATCACCTTCACGCGCGAGGGCCGGAGCGTGATCTCGGCCTGGGTGGGCAGGGCCCCGCCCTCGTGCAGCAGGCCCGGCGCGAGCGACCCGCCGGCGACTTCGAGCAGCAGGTTCACGCCCCGCAGCGCCGCATCGCGGAGCGTCCGAGCATCGACGTAGCGCTCAAACCGGTGGCTGGCGTCGGTGCGGATTCGATGCCGGCGCGCCGCGCGCCGGACCGTGACCGGATCCCAGCACGCGACTTCGAGCACGACATCGCCGGTCGTGCCCGTGACCTGCGAATCAAACCCGCCGATGACGCCCGCAAGGCTCTGGGCACGCTCCGCATCGGCGACGACGAGTTCATCGGCCTTGAGGGTGCGTTCCTTGCCGTCCAGGGTCTTGAGGCATTCTCCGTCCTGGGCGTAGCGGACCACGAGGGCCGAACCCGCGAGGGTGCGCAGGTCGAAGACGTGCGCGGGGTTGCCGAGCTCGAAGGCGAGCCAGTTGGTCACATCCACGATGTTGTTGATGGACCGCTGACCCACGGCCTCGAGCGCCTGCGCGAGCCATGTCGGGCTGGGGCCGACCTTCACCCCGCGCACCACCTGTGCCGTGAAGCGCGGACAGACCTCGGGCGCCCGGTTCTCAAGGCGGAAGAAGTGCCGGGCGGGGTCGCCCTGCGTCCCGTGGTGCGGGTCGCTGATCGCAGGCCCGATGAAGCGGCGCCTCGCCCGGGGGCAGGCCCCGATCTCGCGCGCCAGGCCGACATGGCTCAGGCAGTCGCCCCGGTTCGATGTCACCTCGACATCGAGCAGTGCATCGCCCCCCGCGCAGGGCGTCACAGACTCCAGCGGAAAGCCCATCTCGGTCAGAAAGGCTTCGGCCTCCGCGGCAGAGACGTGCGGCTGGAGATACTGGTTGAGCCAACGCAGGCTGATGTTCATGGCCGCTGAGGGTATGAACCCCGGGCGCCCGGGGTGGGTCGGGCGCGCCCCGCACCAACGAACAGGGCGGGCCCGAACGCCCGCCCCGAGAGAGTCCTGGATTGTCGGCGCCGGGGTCTTACTGCTCGGCTGACTGGGCCTCTCCGCCGCCCTTGTGGTCTTCGAGGTAGGCGTCGATCACGCGCCGGAGCGTGTCGAAGGTCGTGCCCGCCTTGTGACCATCCTCCACGTGCACGACCTCGCCCTCGAACCCGATGACCCAGTACGTCGGGAAGATGCGCACGCGATAGTCTCGCACCACCTGGTCGGCCCCGAGCAGGATGTCGTACGTCCAGCCTTCGCTCTTGGCGAGGTCGATCGCCTTCTGCGGGTCCTTTTCGCGGAAGTTCAGGCCCAGCACCTTCACGCCGCGCTCCGCGTAGTCCTCGTGGAGTTTCTGAAGTTCCGGAGCCGCCTTGAGGCAGGGAGCGCACCACGTGCCCCAGAAGTCCAGCACGACCACGTGCCCGCGGAGGTCGCTGAGCTTCACGGTGTTTCCGGCGGCGTCCTTGAGCTCCCAGTCCGTCGCGTTCTGAAGCACGGGCTTGGAGACGCCGGGCTCGGGCAGCGCCTCAACCGACGGTGCCTGCTTGATTTCTTCGACGCCGAGGCCCGGGCTCACCGTGCCCGGCTCCGGCTCCTCCGTGTAGCCCTCCGGCATCACGATCGCCACATCCTTCACGCTCTTCGTGCCGTCGTTGGTCGTGATGTTGCTGTACGTGGTGATGATCGAGCCGTTCATCCCGCCCGCCGAGAACACGCTCTCGACCCGGCGCGGCAGGTGGTCCTCCTTGGCCAGGTAATAGAGCACATACCGCGAGGTGGCGCCCTGCGGCACTTTCACCACCTCGCACGGCACACCCTCGACATCCTGCGGGGCCTCCAGCGAGATACGCGTGTCCGCGATCGCCCGCTCGAATGGGTCCGAGGTCCACACCTCGGTGGGCGCAAACTCCTTCGCCAGGCGCACCTGCTCATCGCGGGCCTGGCGCTCCATCCGCTTGCGCAGGACCTTCTGATCGTGAGCCAGCCACTCATACCGCCCGTTGCGCCGCACCACGTCAAAGACCATTTCGGGCTTGCTGGATGCCAGGCGCCCCGAGCCGGTGATCCGAACTTCGAGCGGGGCGGGCTCCTCACCCTCGGGCCGGTCCGCCCGGGCCGCAAAAAGCTTGGCCGTGCCCGAGGTCATCATGTCCGCGAACTGGCCTTGGGCGGCGTGGGTGATGTCCGCCGAGATGTTGCTCACTTCGTGCATCGCCTTCACCGTCGCCTCAAGACGAGCCTTCGCCTCCTCCGGCGTCGCGACCGCCAACCCGCACACGCAGGCCAACGCGACAGCACCCATCCGAATGGTGTTGATCATGCCTTTCTCCTTGTCCCCGGTTCTGGGGGATGCCTTGGGCGCTGACGCGCAGAGGCCAAGCCATCGACCCACTTGGGTCGCAACTATAGAACTCCGCTGGGTCGGCGGGATTTCTGACCCTTGCGCCAATTCCAGTGATGTGACAGACGGGTGATTTCCGTCGGAACTTTCCCTGACGCCGCCCGCGCCGCCTCGCGCCTTCGCTCCACCGCACGACGATCCGCGCCCGCACTCGTGCTCGCTGCGAGACGACGCCTGCTCTGCGGCCTATGCCGCCCTTGAGGTTTGGCTGAATATGGGACACGAGCCCGCCGAAATAACACCGAAGGGAGCGGCACCCCGCTTCGCGCGTCGCAGGTCTGATAACTGATCTCCATGTCACAATCGACCCGCCAACCCGTGCTCCCAGGCCCGCGCCACGCGGCCCGATGCCGGGCGTCCGCCGCGCCTCGGGGGGGCATCCGCGCCCCATGTGCGAGATGGCCCCGGCTGGCCTGCGCGCTCACTATGCTCCTGGCGTCCCGGGCTGGCGCCCAAGGCACGATGGGGGTGCCCCTGAGCCCGTCCAAGGTTGCCCTCCGGGCCCCCGCGACCGAGGTCGGCGGCTCGTTCTCCGAGCGCGTGGAACGCCTGAAGGAGATGCCCCTGCGCGACGCCCTCGCCCAGATCGGAGCCGTCTGGCCGCAGGTCGTGGTCCTCCTTGCGATCGGGGTGGTGGTCTTTCTGGCGCTCGCGGGCGTTCTGCGTCGCGGCGGGCTCTCCAAGGCTGCCGCGCGCGACGTCAAGCCATTCCCCAGTCCGATGTGGCTCTTCGTCGGGGTGGTCGTGTTTCTCGCGCAGGCTTTGGCAGCCGAGTCCATCGCCAAGATTCCGTCCCTCGTGGGCGACGAGGTCGGCTCGCTCCGCTACAACGCCGTGCGCCTGGCGCTCTCCGCCGTGGCGGCGGGCGGAGTCGGGCTCGGGATGCTGGTGCTCATGCGTAAGAGCGCGCCGGACGCGGGCCTCCGCATCGGCGGGCTTGACCCGCTGGTGGGCCTCGGCTGCTTCATTCTTGCCCTGCCGCTGGTGCAGGTGGCCTCGATGGGCGCGGAGTGGCTCTACCAGGAGATCTACAGCGCCAGCCCGCCTCGCATCGCGCACGACACCCTCGCCCAGATCGTCGCCCATCGCGACGATCGCACGGTCTGGCTGCTGGTCGCCGCGGTGGTGATCGGCGCTCCGATCGTCGAGGAGCTTGTCTTCCGCGTGGGAGTGCAGTCGGCCATCCTCAAGGTCACGGGCTCGCCCTGGGGCGCGGTGCTGGGTGCGAGCCTGCTCTTTACGCTCATTCACTGGGGCGTGGTGCCGCCTGAAGGCCGGTTCGCCCTTGCGCAGATCTTCGTGCTCAGCCTGTCCATGGGCATCGCATACGAACGGACCCGCAAGCTGGGCGTGCCCATCGTCATGCACGTCTGCTTCAACGCGATGACCGTGGCGCTCGCGATGTGGGGGGCCTCGGAGCCGGCGTGAGTCGCCGCCCCGGAGATTGCCCTGCGCATCACCACGGCGTGCAATGCACACAAACAGGTGCGCCCCCGCGCACGAGGGCGCACCTGCAAGCTGTGCAGGGGCCGACGACCTGTCCGGCTGCGGGCCCGGCATTGCGCGGGCTGTGAGTCACGCGCCCTCACGAACCGGCCGCGGGGCGGGGTGCGTCACGCCTTGGGAGGCGCCGGGAAGTCCAGCACGGTGTTGTTGACGTGGTTGAAGTAGTTGGTGTAGGTCGCCAGCGCGTAGACGCCCACCGCCTCGGCGATATGCCCGTCGTTGAAGCCCGCCTTGCGGAAGGCGCTGAGGTCCGCGTCCGCGACGTTGCCGCGCTTCTCGTGCAAGGCGCGTGCGAAGGTGGCCAGGGCGGCGTGGCGCGGGCTCTCGGGCGTGCCCCGGCGCGACGCCAGCGCTTCCGCATCGCTCAGCCCGGCGCCCTTGCCGATCACCGTGTGCGCGGCGACGCAGTAGCCGCACTGGTTCGCCTCGCTCACGGCGAGCTGAATCACCTCCTGCTCGGCCTTCGAGAGGCCCCCCTTGGCCAGCGCGCCGCTGAGGGCCACGTAGGCATCCAGGGCCGCCCCCGAGTTCGCCATCCCCTTGAAGATGTTGAGTTCCTTCCCCTTGAGGGGACCGGTGAAGATTTCTTTGGCGCGGCCCGTGGCCTGCGCCGGATCAACAACGTGAAGCCTCGGCATGATGGTTCCTTTCTCAGACCCGCGCGCACACGCCGGAGAGCACGCGCCGCCTGAAGGGCAAACTCCGCAATGTCCGGCGTCCGTGACAAACCACGCGACGCGCCGGTTTGTTCCCGTCCGCGCGCAGCGCTGTGATACGCTCTGCGCTGCATGAGCGATGCGCCGGGTCCACATTCTTGCGCCGCGTGCACCGCAGATGAGCCGCTGCGCGTGGCCCTCTTCACCGACACGCTGGGCGATGTCAACGGAGTCTCGCGGTTCATTCGCACCATGGCCTCGTACGCGCACCGCCGGGGCGCGTGCCTCCAGGTGTTGACCAGCACGAACATCCCCTGCCCGAGTGAGCCCAACCTCCACAACTTCCCCGTGCGCTTCGCGTCCACGATGCCGGGGTACAACCATCTCGAAGTCGCACTGCCCCCCAGGGCGCTCTTTCGACGCGCGCTGCGCGAACTCTCGCCCCACGTCGTTCATGTCTCGACGCCCGGGCCCGTCGGCGTGTGCGGGGCGCGCCTCGCTCGCCGGATGCGCATCCCGCTCGTGGGCACGTATCACACCGATTTTCCCGCCTTCGTCGATGACCTGCTCACCGACCACGTGCTGACCCGGGTCTGCCGCGAGACCATGCGCCGCTTCTATGCCCCCTTCGCGCGGGTGCTCACGCGCAGCGCCTCGTACATGCCTCGCGTCGAAGCGCTCGGCATCGGGCCCTCGCGCATCGAGGCCCTGACCCCCGGCTGCGACCACGCCTCGTTCGACCGTCGCTTCGCCGACGCCTCGGTCTGGGCGGCCCACGGCATCGGCCCGGATGAGATCAAGATCATCTCGTGCGGGCGCGTGAGCGTGGAGAAGAACCTGCCCATGCTCGCCCGCGCCTGGCACGACGCGGACCGCACCCTCCGCGCGCGCGGTACGCCCGCGCGCCTCATCGTCGTCGGCGACGGGCCGTACCTCACCGACATGCGCCGCGAACTCGACGGCACGCGCACCACGTTCCTCGGCTACCGCTTCGGGCGCGAACTCGCCGCCCTGTACGCCTCCGCCGATCTCCTGGTCTTCCCCAGCCTCACCGACACGCTCGGGCAGGTCGTGCTTGAGGCGCAGTGCTCGGCCCTTCCCGCGATCGTGAGCGACGTGGGCGGGCCCAAGGAGATCATCGTCCCGGATCGTTCGGGCCTCGTCGTTCCGGGGTCGGCCCCGGGTCGCTGGGCCCAGGCCATCGTCAGCCTCGCGACCGATGCCCCGCGCCGGGCCGCCATGCGTGACGCCGCCTACCTCCGCTCGCGCGGCACCGACTTCGAGCATTCATTCCGGCACTTCTGGCGCATCCACGAACAGGTCCGCCGGGCCGCGCCGGCCCCTAGGGGCGCCGCGTCTCCCCACGATATCCCGGCGTGACGCGCTCGCCGCCCGGAGGATGCCCCGGCTCAGCGTGCTTCGCTCGTCGCGGCCTGCGCCGGCTTCGGCTCGGCGATCACACCCTGCGCCGCCCCCGACCCGGCGACCACCGCGCGCGGGGGCTGTTCCTCGGCCACGACATACACGGGCCGGTTCCGAGTGCCCCGCACCACCGGCGCGAGATAGACCGCGACGATTCCGGTCGCGGCGACCTGCACCCCCGTGAGCGCGAGCCCGCAGGCGATGAGGAGCGACGCGAGGTCGGGCGTCCGCCCCGCCAGCGCCGGCACGCCCAGCGCACCGAGCCACACCACCCCCGCGGCGAGCAGCGTCAGGCCGACCCACAACACCAGCCGCAGCGGCCTGGCCGAGAACCCCGTGAGCGCATCCAGGGCCAGACGCACCAGCGAGCCGAGCCGGTAGTGCCCCGTGCCCGCGGCGCGTTCGTCCCGGTCAAACTCGATGGTTTCCGTCTGAAACCCGGCCCACGCAAACAACCCCCGCATGTACCGGGGCTCTTCGCGGCAGCGGCGCAGCGCATCCACCACCCGCCGATCCATCAGCCGGAAGTCGCCGACATCGGGCGGGATGGGCCACTCGCTGAGCCCGTTGAGCACGCGGTAGAAGATCGACGCCGTGGCCCGGCGCCAGCGCGGCTCGCCCCGCCTTCGCCTGCGGCGCGCCAACACCACCTTCGCCCCGGCTCTCCAGCGCTCGACCATCCGCGGGATCAGTTCCGGCTGGTCCTGCAGGTCCGCGTCCATGATCACTACGGCGTCCGCGTCGGCCTTGTCCAGCCCGGCGGTGGTCGCGGCCTCGTGCCCGAAGTTCCGGCTCAGCGACACGAACCCGAAGCGCGGGTCGCGCGCCGAAAGCCGGTGCACGCACGCGAGCGTGCCGTCCCGTGATCCGTCATCCACGACGATGACGCGCCAGGGCTCGCCCGTGCCGTCGAGCGCGACCGAAAGCCGGCGCGCGAGCGGCTCGATGCTCGCTTCTTCGTTGAACGCCGGCACTACGACGCACAGACTCACACGCACCTCGCCAACCGCCCCTCGTATCCTAGCGGACCTCGCGCCGCGCCCCGGCGCCTCCGTCGCCCCCAACGCCCGAGAACCCAACAATCCGCCGTGCGCATCCTCCTCGCCACCTCTGAACTCGCGCCGTGGAGCGGCGGCGGCGCCGGGGTTGCCGCGGCCCACCTGGCCTTCGCGCTGCACGGCGCCGGGCACGAAGTCACCCTGCTCACCCTCGCGCCGGACACCGAGCAATCGGACTCACCAGGGAACGCCGCCCCGGCTCGACCCGACCTCCTCGGCCCGGTGCCCATCATCTGGGCGGGCCCGCGCGAGGGCGTGGCCGGGCTCCGCGCCTACCCCTGCCGCCCCATGCGCGAGGCGATGGCGCTCCATCTCGCGGCCTCGGATCTTCACATCCGCGCCCCGTTTGACGCCATCGAGTTTCCAGATTTCGGCGGCCAGGGGTACTTTGCCCTGCGGGCCCGCGACACGCTCGGGGCGTATCCCGGCGCAGTGCTCGCCGTCCGCATCCACACGCCCGCGTTTGTCTCCCACGAGGTCAACGGCACGCGCGAAGTCAGCCGCGCCCGCGCGACCATCGAACACATGGAGCGCGATGCGCTCCAGCGCGCCGAGGTCATCACCTCGCCTTCGCAGGCCGCGCTCGGTCGCGTCCTCGCCGGTCTCGCACCTCGCGCCTCCTTGGCCGCTGTCGTGACCAACCCCTGGAGCACCGAGGCCGAGCGCGTGCTCGAAGCGGCCTGTGCCCCGCCCGGCCCGGGCACGCCGGAGCCGGTTCTTTCGCCCGTCGATCCGGCGATCGTGTGCGTCGGGCGGCTCGAGCACCAGAAGGGCCAGGACATACTCGCCCGGGCGCTGGCCTCCTGCCGCGCCGCCGGGCGAGATCTCCGCGCCGCGTTCATCGGGCGCGAGACCCGTCTGAACCCTTCGGGCCTCCCCATGCGGGCCCTGCTCCGCGACGCGGGCGCCCGCGAGGCCGACTTCCTCGGCCCGCTTCCCAGGTCCGACGTGCGGGCGATGGTCAGTCGTGCGTCGGCACTCATCGCCCCCTCACGCTGGGACAACATGCCCTACGCCGTCATGGAAGCAATGGCCCGCGGCACGCCGGTGATCGTCAGCAGCGCGGGCGGCATGCCCGAACTCGTTCGCGACGGAATGGACGGCCTCGTCGTGCGCGCCGAAGACCCAGCCGCGTGGCGAAGCGCCATCACTTCTGTGCTCGACGACCATGACCTGCGCCGCACATTCAGTGCGAACGCCCGCGAACGCGTCACGATACTCTGCAACCCCGCGGCGGTCGCCGAAGCATGGACGCGCGCGATCCGCGCCGCGCTCGTGCCGAGCGGGACGGGTCCACGCTCACCCCACAGCCCCGCCGGGGGCGCTCGATTGGCATTCACCGACGACGAGTCGGTCGAGGTGGTCGTGCCGCATTTCGAAATGGCCGACCTCCTCGAAGAAACCTGCGCCGGCATCCGCGCCCAGACGCGCCCGCCCGCGCGCATCTTCGTGGTGGATGACGGCTCTCGGGATGCGCAGACGCCCATCGCCCTTGCCCGCCTCGAAGCCGCCGAGGTTCGCGTCCTGCGCGGACCCAACCGCGGCCCGGGCGCTGCGCGCCGGGCGGGCCTGCACGCCGCCCGCGCCCGCTACGTCATGTTTGTCGACGCCGACGAACGCCTGCACCCGGAGACCATCGAGAAGTGCCTGGAGGCCATGCGCCGCAACCCTGCGCTCACGTATGTCTCTCCCCTCGTCCGCACGTTCGATGCCTCCGGCCCCCGCCCCCGGGGCTGGGTTCCTCTCGGCCCCGATCGCGACTTCATGTGGGCGCTGAATGTCGGGGGCGCCGCCTCGGGCACCCTCTTCGACCGCGCCCGGGTCATCGCTCTCGATGCGCTCGATCCGAACGCCCCCGGCTACGAGGACTGGGACATGTTCTGCACCATTGCCTCCCGCGCCGGCCTGGGCGAGGTCATCCCCGAGTTTCTGCTTGAACACCGCTTGCGCCCCGGCTCGCGCCAGCAGCGCGACGAGACCATGCACGCCGAACTCGTTGCATGGCTGCGACGCAGGCACAGCGACCTGGCCACCCCGAGGGCCCGAGCCCTCGGCGCGTGGCTCGCGGCCCGGGATGCCGCGCAGCGCCTTCACGAACCCTAGAGTTCTCCGGGGTCCGCAGGCGCACACGTGATGGTCGCCACCCCCCTGTCCCAGTCGGCCGGCGCCGCCGCGAGGATCATCAATGCCCGGGTACCAGACCGTTGTCGCAGGCACCGATTTCTCCCCTTCGTCCAGGGCGTCCCTCGGTCAGGCGGCGCGAATCGCGGGGTGGGCCGGGGGCAGCCTCCACATTGTCCATGTGCTGGACACCATCGTGGTCGTCGAGCTCGAGGGCGCGCTCAGCACCTTTCAGAAGGGTCTGCGCGACTCGCTCGTGAAAGACGCCCAGCAGCACTGGCACACGTTCTCCAAGGGGTTGGAGGGTGTTGATGGGCGCGCCTGCGAGGTCATCATCGACAACCGCTCGCGCGGCCTCGTGAACGCCGCCCGGCGCGCCAACGCCGACCTGCTGGTCATCGGCGCCTTCGGCAGCCGCCCCGCCGATGTGGGCATGGGCAGCGTCGCCACGGCGTGTGTGCGTCACGCACCCTGCGACGTGCTCGTGGTGCGCGACACGCAGCGCGGCCCGTTCCGAAAGGTCGTCTGCGCCGTCGATTTCTCTCCCACGTCGCAGGCGGCCCTCGAACAGGCGGCGCTGGTTGCCGGCCAGGAGCACGCCGAACTTCACGTCGTCCATGCCTTCGAGGCCCCCTGGCACGAGATCGCCATGTACGGCCCCACCGTGCTCGCCCAGCCCGAGGCCCAGCGCCAGTACCGCGACGGCCTGACCTCCCGGCTGGAAAGCCTTGGCGCGGGCCTCAACCTGGACCCGGCAAAGTCACGGTTCGTGCTCCTCGACGCCCCCGGCCACCGAGACACGCTCGCCGAATACGGACGCGACGTCGGCGCGGACCTCCTCGTCCTCGGCACGCGCGGCAGGACCAACCTCCGCGATGTGCTCCTCGGCTCCACCGCCGAACGCCTGCTCAAGAAGACCCGTTCTTCCGTCCTCGCCGTGCGCCCCCGGGGCTGAACCTGCGAGGCCCCGCGCTGCCGCCCCGAGACGCCGGGCGCACCCGATCGGGCCGCGGCTCATGCCCACCACGCGCGAAGCCGCCCGCCCCCCAGACTCTGGAGCGGCGACACGCGGGCGGCATCGCGCCCGCGCACCGAGGCGACTGCGATCAACCCCTCGCCCGTGATGCGCTCGATCGCCCGGTCCGCCAGCCACGCCTCCGCGCAGGGCTTGGCCTCGGGCTTGCCCGACACCTGGTAGCTCACCACCGGCAACCCCGAAACCTCCCCGCCGAGTCTGATGTCCAGCTCCCACTCCGCGTCGCTGAACGCGCTCCCGAGCACGAGCGCCGGCGCAATCGCGCCGCAGCCCCACACCAGGTGGTCGTCCGCCCCGGGCGCGCCCAGATCAACGATCTCCGTGAAGGCAAACGACTCGATCGGGTCCGAGGATGCGCCGTAAGGCTGGCGCAGCAGCACGCGCGGCAGCGCCAGCCCCACCGAACCCGCTTCGGGGGCGGCACGCAATGCGTTCCACGCTTCGACGTGCCCCGGCTCGGCCTTCAGCGTCCACGCGTCAACATCGACCCGCCCGCGCAGCGACGGCGCACGCACCAGGGCGGGCTGCCCGCCGGCGACGAGGGGCGCATCCGCCGCCTGGGCCGCCTGGGCCAGGCGCGCCAGCAGGCCCGCATCACTCGGCCCGAAAGATTCCAGGCACACGATAAGCGCCCAGCGCTGCGATGCATCGCCGAGCCGAGCCTCGCCCGCGATGAGTCTGCCCAGCGCCGTGCCGCGCGGGTCCGCGGCGGAAAGCGCATCGGCGATCAACTCCTCGCGCGACACGTCGAGGACGCTCAGGGTCAGGGTTTCATCGAGGCTCAGACCCGTGATGAGCGTGTGCAGTGCGCGCGCCCCCGCCTCGGCCCGCTGAAACGCCGGCGCGTGCAGCACCTGGCGCATCAGGGCGCTCAGGCGCCCGTCAAGCTCCGCGAGCACGCCGGGCGCTGCGGCCGGCGCGCCCGCCCCACCCCCGACCACCGAGCGGATGAACGCGTCGGCATCGAACCCCTGGCTCTTGGGCTTGGCGCTGCCCGCGAGCAGTTGCGCCATGACATCGCTCCCCGCATCGGGGCGTACGTCCGACGCGCCGGGGGCCGCCGCGGCGGGCATGCCCAGGAGCGCCCGCGCCTCGCCCTCGGCCCCTGCTGCGGTCGCGGGGTTCGCCAGCCGGGCCCGGAGCTCACGCCACGATGCGAACGCCCCCAGGCGCCGGAAGAGCGCATCGGGATGAAAGTCATCGAGCGAAGCAAAAGGCACCGAGGCCGACACCCCTGCGATCGTGCACGCCGCCCGCGGCCCCACAGCGCGGATCACGTCATCGAGCGTGTCGATGTCCGCGCTCTTCGGCGTTCGTTTCGCCAGGGGCTCGCGCGCCGAACCCGCGAAGTCGCCCAGCACCAGGATGCGGAACGGGGGCGTGTCGCGCGCGTCGCCCCGCCCCTTGCCGAACGTCATGCCGAACTCGAGGGGCGAGCAGTGGGGGCGCGACATGTGATTCTCCGCGGCGGTGAACCACAGTGTACCGCCAGGGTTCAGCGTTCACTCGATCGTGAGCGACGTGTTGAGGCGCGCGCCGCTGGCCCGGTCGAGCACCGAGACGTACATCGTCTGGCCGCGCAGCGCCTCCGCGGCCCCGGGGAAGGGGAACCGCCGCATCGCGTCGCGCCCGGGATCAAGGCTCGAAATCGAACTCGTGCGCCGCCCCACCTCGTCACCCGCGAACACGATCACCTGGAGGTCCAGCGGCTCCGCGGCAAGATTGGTCACCGTGACCTCAAACGTCGCGTCGGGGCCGGAGGCTGTCGGCGATCGCTTGAGGGCAAGGTCAACCGTGAAATCTTCAACTCCCAGCTCCGCTGCGGCCCGCAGGCGCACCACGCCGTACTCCTCTTCCGCCGAGAGCTCGACATCCACCACGACTTCACGCGTGCCCGCGGATTCGAGCGGGCTGAAGGCGAGCGCAAGCGGCGCGTCCAGAGTTCCGTGGGCCGGCACGGTGAAGTACCCGGAGCGCGGAGCGATGTCCCATGTCGGGTCGATCTCGCCCCCCCGAGTGCCGGGGCTGATGATGAAGAAGCGCCCCGTGATCGCCGACCCCCACGGGTTGTCGAACCCGATGCGCCGATCCACGGGCCGGTTCATCGAGGGCAGCGTCGGAGGGTCGAACCGGAACGACGCCTGAAGCAGGAGCAGTTCGAGGTCCACATCCTCCACGAACACCGGCTCATCGGAGATGGGCAGGCGGTAGTTGAGCACGCGCGAGCCGGGCTCCGCCTCCGGTGAGAGCGTGCTCACGTTGCCGCGGATGTCCGTCAGGCGCACCTCGGATCGGGCCAGCGCGAGGTCGATTGCGCCCCGCGTCGATCGCTCGTTCCATACGACCAGCGCCGGGCCGCGTCGCGATGGGTTCTCTCGCGCGGGCCCGAGCACCGCGCAGCGCACCCCGGGATACATCGTCATCCAGGCGACGACCCGGCGCCCTTCCAACTGCTCGCTGAGGGTGCGGACCACCGGCAGTTCGCTGCCCGGTTCGAGCACTCCCGGCGCGGTCTCACGCCAGGGCTGCGCGAAGGCCAGGGTCATCCCCCGCGCGCCCGATTCCGCGTCGATGGCGCTCCACGCGAGCACCGCGCGCTTCGCAAGATCCGCCGCCGACTCGCGCGCGCCGTACAGCGCCGGGTCAATCGCGTGCAGCACGAAAGTCGCGCCGGGCCCGCCGGCCCCCATCCACGCCTTCACCACCTCCGCAAGGTGCTCGGGCGAGAGCGCGGCGGGGAGCGCAATCGACAGCACGTGCCCCTGGCCCAGCGACGGGGTCGGCGCCGTCCATGCGTCCCACGGGATCACAATCGACGGCGACGGAGCCGACGCACGCACCCTGGCCTCGCCGGCCGCCAGCCCGCGGCCCATCGAGAGCCACACCGCGTCTTCCACCGAGGCTTCGCCGATCGCCCACCGCGTCACGCGCTGCGAGAACCGCTCGACAACGGGTCGCCCGAACGTCGCCCACCACTCGGCCGCCTCCGGCACGTCCGCCGCACACTCCGGCGGCAGCGCCAGGGTGAGATCGCACCACTGGCCGAGCAGCGCCGAGACAAGCGGGGAGAGACGGGCCACGCTCGCTCCCGCCTCGGCCTCCAGCGCGATCGGCAGCGTCGCCCGGCGCAGGCGCAGCGCGCGAAGCAGCCCCGGAATCACCCCGTCAGCCTCGGGTGACGGCACATCAAGCATCACGCCGATCGCGGCGTCAGACTCTGAACCCGGGCGCAACTGGTCCGGTCGGCTGAGCCATGCCAGGTCGCACTGGCTCGAACCCACATGAACCCCCGCCGCATCAACCTCAAGCAGCAGCCGGTACCACCCGAAGGCCGGCAGGGGCGGCGACCATGTCGTGCGCACCCCTCCGGGTTCAATCTCGATCGTGTGCCGAAGCACCTCAGCGCCCGAAGAATCGAAGGCACGCAGGGTCGCGGTCATCGGTTCGCCGGTCAGGTCCTTGACAAAGATGGAGATGGCGGGCGGCGCATCACCTGCAAACACGCCGGAAGGCGCCGCCGGGTGGGCTTCGACCCGGGCCGCCTGGACCACTTCGACGTCATCAAACCACGCCGCCCCGGCGAGGTCTTCGGGCCGCACCTCGTGCGCGCCCAGCACCACGGGGGCAAACTCGCGCGCCTGCAGCACCTGCAGTTCGATCTGCAGGTACGCCGCGTGCTCAAACGCCCCCGGGGCCCGCGCCTCAATCGTCGTCCACCCGCTCTCGGAGGTCACCAGCGAGCTGCGCCGCGTGGAGCCCTCAAGGGGGCGCAGTTCTTCATCAAGAAACCGCACCACCAGGCCCGCCCGCGCGTGCTCCAAACCTTCCGTGCGCACCCTGGCGCTCACGCGGTAGTCCGCCCCTGCAAAGACCGGGACTACTCCCGGATCGAGCCCCAGTGCGGAAGATCCGCCCTGCACCGGCAGCCGCACCGACCCCTGGCCGCCATGAGCGACCGTGTAGTCCAGGCGAGGCAGATTCCAGATCGGAAACCCGGGACGCTCATACCGGGGCGGATCATGCAACGCCACGTGCCAGTGGAGCGGCACGGGCGTGTCGTTGATCCGCTGCTCCTCAAAGTCAAAGGCCCGCACCAGCCGCCCCGATGCCCGCGGGCGATGCACCGGCGGCGCCGCCTGCACCAGCGCGGCCGGCGCCCGCTCGCGCGGGCCCGTCGGGGGCGCCGCCCCTGCCACGGCCGACATCCCTGCCGCGCACGCACACCACGCGAGCGGGGTGAGGGCGCGCGACCACGGCCGGGAGTGCCGGAACATGACCGGAGTATCGGCCCGAAGCCCGTCGTCCTCACCACAAGTCCGCGCACTTCTCCCGTTCCACCCCCCCGGGGCCCCGGGCTCGCCCTTCGTACGATGCCCCCATGACCACCGACCGTTACACCCAGTTCCAAGAGTTCCGCTCGCGCCTCAACGGGCGGATTCTGGGCGACGAGAGCGCGAGGGGCACCCATCCCGATGGCTCTGTGCGGGCCGGGGGCACTCTCATCACCAAGCGATTCTTCAACCTCGACGCCAAGGCATATGAGCCCGGCGCACTCGATGCCAGGACCAAGGAACTGCTCGGACTCGCCGCCTCCCTGGTCCTCCGCTGCGACGACTGCATCGCCTACCACATCAACCAGTGCGTCGAAGCGGGGGTCGCCGACGAGGAACTCTGGGAGACCTTCGACATCGCGCTCATCGTCGGCGGCTCCATCGTGATCCCTCACCTGCGCCGCGGCGTTGAGTTCCTCGATGCCTGCCGGCGCGCCAAGGCCGGAGTCTGAGCCGAGGTTTTCGGACTGAACTCGCGCCCGGATTTCCCTGGAATGCTCAATGGCGCACGCGGTCGGGTCGATGGTCACTGCCAAGGGTCACCCTGGGGACGATGATGGGCCACAAGGCGCGTGCACAACTCACCGCCGGGGAGGTTCACGCCCTCATCACGCATCTGGAGGAGCGCCTGGCGACCGTCGCCGTCCAGACGCAACCCGAGATCGCCGCGAAGGTTGTCGCCCTCGTCAACGACCGCAATGCCGCCGTCGCGGACTTCGCGAAGGTGGTGCGCAACGACGCGGTGCTCTCCGGGCGGCTCCTCAAGCTCGCAAACTCCGCGTTCTTCGCGCAGCGCAGCCCCGTCACCACGGTGGACCGGGCGTGTGTGCTGCTCGGCCTGGAACGCCTCCGATCTCTCGCGATGAGCTTCTACATCAGCCGCGCCGCCGGAGACCCCAGCGACGACCTCTCCAAGCGCATCTGGGGCCAGAGCGTGTTTCGGGCCTGCCTGGCGGCAGAGCTGGCGACCCGAACGGGCCTGGCACGCGTCGGCGAAGCCTTCATCATCGGGCTCATGCTTGACATGGGTGTGCCCCTCATGGGCAAGCTGCTCGGACCGAAATACGCCGACCTCGTGCGACAGAGCACCTCGCCGCACAGGCTCTTTCTCAACGAATCACAACAGCTTGAGTTCACGCACGTCGATATCGCATGGGCCCTCGGCCGACGGTGGCGGCTTCCCGAGCTCATCACGCGCCCGGTCGAGCGTCACCACACCAAGCCCGGCGAAGGCGCCGGCGCAGACGATGTGCAGCGCCTGCACCGTGTCGCGTACTACGCGGGCATCGTCGTACTCGACGCAGCGACCAACTTGCCCACGCAGTCGTCACCTGCCTCATCGACGGCCGGCACGACGCTCGGGATCGACTCGGAGGAACTCGCCTCGTCCATCACCCGTGCGTGCGGCGAGTATCGGGCAGTGATCGGCACTTTCAACGACGTCGCCACAGCCCTGACCGACCTCGACGCACTCGCCGCCCTGGCACATTGCAGCCTGACTGACGGACTCGAGGAATGCATGAAGCAGCACGCGTCGGCCGACGCCCCCGTGCTCTGGACCTTCGGGGATGGTGCCTACATCACCCTCCGCCGAACCTCCGAAGGCTTCGCGGCTGCGGTGTTGCTCGACAGCGCCGGCGAGCCTCTCGCTGTGCAGCGCATCGACGCCTGCACACCCCGCGAGGCGCTTTCACTTCTGGGCGTAGAGCCTGCGCCGGGAGATCCCGTCGATGAGTTCTGCGCGGCGGTGGCGCGATTCGCGGCCTGACGATGCGCCGCGCGGCGGGTCACCCGCCCCCTTCAAGCGCCTCGAGCGCCTTGAGCCGCCGCGCATGAATCTCGCGGTCCGGCTCAAGCGTGATGAGCGCCAGGATGTGCCGGCGCGCATCGCCCGGTCGCCCCGCCTTGATCGCCATCGCCGCCGCCAGTTCGCGCATCTCGGCGTCAAAGGGTGCAATCCGCGTCGCTCGCTCGGCCTTGTCATGGGCGAGGGCCCAGTCCTCAACCATCGCGGCCTGCCGCGCCAGTTCCGCGGCGTACGCGGGTGAGTTCTGCTCCCTCGCATCGAGCCATTGCAGGTGCGGAATCGCGCGGGTCGGCGACTCCGACGAGAGATAGAACTTGACCAGGTCTCGGCGCGGCGCCGGGTCTTCCGGGCGCACCATCACCATCGCCTCCAGCCTGGAGGCGACCGTCTCCGTCACCTCGCCCCGCGCATCGCGCCGGGCGAGTTCGGCCCCGAGCGCCGTCACCTCCGGGTGTCCCGGGTACTCCCGCAGCCAGGCATCCACGTGCGCGAGCGTCGGCGCCGCGGGCGCCCCGGGGGTCGCGTCCAGCGCCCGGCGCAGGTCGCGCAGCGTCGGCACGCCCTCCGGGAGCAACAGCCCCCACGCGATCACCTGCGCGCGCGCCCAGCGCTTGAACGATTCCAGGAACGACGCCTCGCTCATCCCGAGCACATCCGCAAACGCCGCCGCCTGCGTACGCCCCCCGGCATACTCGTCCATCAGCCGCAGCGGCGCATCCGCGCCGAACCGCTCCACCATGAACGAGTACATCCAGTGTCCCTGCGCATACGCCAGGGTGCGGTCATTGGGGCCCTTGGGGCGCACGAAGGCGATGTTGATCCGCGACAGGTCAAACAGCGCATCGTGACGCAGGGTCTCCGCCAGCAGACCGATCCACGCGCTCGGACGCGGCGCGTCCTCCAGGTACACCGCCGCCGCCTCGGTGAACCAGTGCGGAATGCGGTTGTTCGTTCGAGCGAGCGTCACCGTGTGCGTGTATTCGTGCTGGATCACGCGGGGCCAGTCATACAGCCCGATCGGGTGCCCCGGCCCCTCGCGCGGCGACTCCATCGCGATCACCGGCCCGGTGCTCGCGGCCATCGTGTGGATGCGAGGCATGCCGCTGATGCGCACGCTGAAGGACGCGTGATCGGGCATGAGCTCGATCCGCGTCTTGCCCGGGGGCGAAAAGGCGATGCCCCCCGCGCCCCCGCCGCACACCCGCGCGTGCACCGCGTCCAGCACCGGCATCATCTCGCGCGCCAGCACCTCGTCGATCCCGGGCTTGTAGCGGATGATGAAGTGCTCGCCTTCGATCGTCGCATACGTCGCGAGGTCCGCGAGAAGCGTCAGGCTGTTGCCCGCCCGCACATTGAACGGGTCGAGCGAGGCGGCGGCTTGCAGCGCCTCGCGTGCCTCGTCGTCGCGCCCCGCCTGCACTTCGAGAAGCCCCAGTTCGACCAGTGGCGCCGCCCATTTCGGCGCCCGCTCGTGGGCGCGTCGCAGATGCGATGCGGCGCGGTCGTACTGGCGCATTTCGCTCAACGTCTGGCCCACGAGCAGTTCACCTTCAGCACCCCCCGGCGACACGGACTCCAGGCGCGCGAGCGCCCCCGCCAGGTCGCCCTCATCGTGCCGGGCGGCGGCCGCCGCCGCACGCAGGGCCAGCAGTTCCCGGTGCGCCGGAAGCGCCTCCAGCGCTGCATCCAGCATCTCCGCCGCACCGTCCGCATCGCCCTGGCGCAGGCGCGCTCTCGCCCGGATGACCGTCGCCCCCGCCCCCACATCTTCACCCATCGACGCGGAGAGTTGTTCGAGGCGGTCGGCGATGTCGGAGGCTGAATCAAAGTCGAAGGCGCTGACTGCCATCCGTCCCAGCAGCAGCCAGGCATCCGCCGCGTTCGGGTTCAGCCGCAGTGCATCAAGTGCCGCCTGCTGCGCTTCCGCCGGGTTGTCCTTGTCAAGCAGCAGCTCGGCCTCGGCGATGTGAGCGGGCCACGACATCCGATCAAGCTCATCGCGCGCCCGCGCCAACAGCGCCGCGATGGCGCGATACTCCGACGATGCGTCTGATTCAGGCCCCACCAGCCGCGAACGCAGAACCAGGGCCCGCGCCCCGGCAACGAGCGTCTCGGCATCGTCGATGCGCGTGCGCGCCAACTGCGCCGCCACGCGGTCGAGCACCCGGCGCGCCTCCTCGGGGCGTCCCGCAGCCGCGAGGGCCTCGGCCCGCAGCCGCAGCGCGGGGATCGATTCATCACCGTCAAGAATCTCGAGCACGCGCGCTGTTTCACCCCGCGCGAGCGCGCCCGCGGCCCGGTCCGTCGGCAGGGCTTCGGCGCTCGACAGCGATGCGTCCGTGATGGCCCCGCGCTGCAGCGCCGCCTGCGCCCGCGCTCTCGGGCTCGCGATGTCGCTCTCCCGCCACACCCCGTGAAAGAGCCGCAGGGCCGACGCTTCTTCCGGCGTCAGAAACGACGACTCAAGGCGACGCGTCACGCTCTCGGCCAGTTCAACGGCGGGCGGCTCGGCATTGCGTCCGGCCGCGTGCCCTGCCCACGCCAGACCGACCCCCGTCACGAGGGCGCGCAGACGCCTCACGGCATCCCCCCTGCCTCACCCCGGTACTCCGACACTTCGACATCCCAGCCCGTGCCGGGCGCGGGCGTCGTGGTGTCGAGCACATCGCCGGGCAATGTGACGTTTGTCTTCACCCGCATGAGCAGCACCGTCGACTCGTTGCCCTCGCTCGTCCTTGTCCAGGCCAGCACGGGCAGCATGGTGTCGTCACGATACCAGATGCGGATCTCCGCCAGGTTCATCTCCGCCTCGAAGCTCGCCAACGGCTTGAGGTGCAGTTGGCGCGTCGGCTTGGACCGCACCACCTGCAGCAGCGTTTCATCCGTCAACCCTTCCTCGACCGCCGGGGCCCAGGCCTCGAACCGCGCGAGAATGTCCTCACGCGATTGGCCGATCGGCACGGGAAACGGGCCTTCGCCAAGGCGCAGCGGGTCAAACGAGGTGCCGGGTTTCACCACCTGACGCTTGATGAACTGCTTCTGTCCTTCGCGCTCCAGTCGCTCCACGAGCCATTCGCCGTCGAAGATGTACGCGTGCCGGTAGTCCGTGTCGCGCCGGTCATCCACACGCAGTTCGGTCCAGCGCACGCCGAACTTGCGCCGGGGCGGGTCGCCGCCCTCGTCGATGTACGTCAGCACACCGAGGCGCGTCTGCTCATCACCCTCCAGCGCGAAACTCTTGGTGTAACGCACATCAGCGGTCAGCGTGCGCAGGTCCCTGCCGGCCGTCTCCAGCGCCGTCAGCAACGTGTCCACGGGCGACGGCGCCGGCGCGCCTTGGGGCGTCGCATCGTCCCCCGCCGGCGGCGCGGGCGGGGTCTCGGGCGCGACATTCGGTCCCGCAGGCGGCACCGTGCCCCCGGGTGGCTCACCCGGCACTTCGCCCGGCTGGCCCGAAGTGCCTGCCGACTCAACCGCGGCTGGTCCGGCCTCCCCCGTCGTTTCCGCGGGTGCTGGGCCGGCCGGCGGCGCGGGGCGATCACCCGATGGGGTCAGCACGAGTCGAAACGCGGCCCAGAACGCCGCCATGAGAGAGCCCATCGCGATGCCTCCTGCGTCCACCTTCCGAACCCGCCCGATGCAGGCATTGTTGCCCCGCCGACCGTCACCGTTGCGTCACAAGCCGTCGCCCCGCCGCCCGATGCGGATCCGGCGATGGCGACTCAATCTGGGCAGTGTGATGCGCGAGGCGCACTCAGCGGCAACTCGCACAAGGCCGGTCGGTATCACCGCACATGCACACGAGCACCGGCACGGAACCGGGTGAGCCGCTCACCCGGAGCGATGTCATCGCGCACCTCGCGGCGCACTTCGAACCAGACCCGCGCATCCTGGCGGCGTGGCTCGGTGGATCTGACGCGACCGGGCGCGCGGATGAACTCTCCGACGTGGATGTGTGTCTGGTCGTTGAAGACGGCGCCCTGGAGCACGCCGCGGCCTCGTTCGATCGCGCCGCCGAAAACCTGGGGCTGCGGGTCCGGTTCCGAATGCCCTGGCCCACATGGCACGGTTTCCACCAGGCGTTCTACCAGTTGTCGCGGGCGCCTGAGCACCTGATGATCGACTGGGTCATCCTTGAGCGCTCCCAACCGCACCCGTGGTTTGAGATTGAGCGTCACGGCACGCCGCGCGTGCTCTTCGACAAGGCCGGCCTCATCCGGCCCGCGCGCGTCGACCGCGAGGCCCTCGCCCGCACCCTCGCCGCCAAGGCGCCGGACCTCCGGCGCAGGTTCCTGATCTTCCGTCACCTTCCCGCCAAGCTCGCGGTGCGTCACAAGCGCGGCCTGTCGGGCCTGCCTCTCGACGCGGTCCACTTCTATCACAGCATGGTCATTCGCCTCCTCGTGGACATGCTTCGCATCGTCCACGCGCCCCTTCGGCACGACTTCGGCATGCGATACCTCGACGAAGACCTGCCGCGCGACCTGTACGATGCGCTGGTTGAACTCAGTTACCCCGCCTCTCACGCCCAGATCCCCGAGTTCGTTCAGCGCGCCTCTGCCCTCTTCGACGAAGCGTGGGCGAGGTGGGAATCCGGCGCGGCCGTGCTCCGGCCCGGTGAGGACTGAATCGCCGCCGGCCGCCGCGGAGATGAACGCCGCGACTCGTCCGAGAATCCGCTCGCATACACAAGCCTGTTTGGGGTCTGGGGGGACCACCGGCGCGCGAAGTTGGTCAAAACACCCTTCTGTCGAGGCAGGTCGGGTGGTAGGATGAGGCGGGCTCCAGGCATTGAGGAGAGATACTCATGAAGATTTCCTGCCGCGCGGCGATGGCCGGCGCGTTGGTGGCGTGTGCGGGTGGTGTCGTCCGGGCTGACAACATCATCAGCAATCTGCTCGCCCCGGATTCCAGCAGCACGCTGTTCGGAACGGGCTCGTCCACCGTCTACAAGGCGGCGGGCTTCCGCATCCCGTTCTATTCCACGTACATCTTTGACGCCGCCACGCTCAAGATGGACTTCGACGAACCGACGCCGGGCGACGCCCGTGTGAGCCTGTGGCGCGGCACAGGCACCCCGCAGGTCGAGATCGTCGAACTCTTCGGTGGGCCGGAGGTGGGCGTCGGCAGTTTCACGTTCGTCTCGCCGATGGCGGTGCAACTGGACCCCGGCGAGACCTATTGGCTCCGGGTCGAGGCCGCATCCGGAAACACCGGCGCCTTCCGCTGGATCACCACGGCCACGGCGCCCTCCGGCGAACTCATGAACGCCGGGTACGTCTTTAACGACAACCCGAGTTCCTTCTTCAACAAGTATCGCATCGACGGCGTGCTGCAGCGGATGTGCATCAACTTCACCACGCTCCCGGGCCCGGACGGAATGCACGGCACGCTGGACGATGTGCTCAATGCCGCGCCCCCGACGTTCGGCCAGCAGAACAGTCAACTGACCGGCGAGTTCGCCTTCCACGACATCGAGTTCCTGGGCAACGCCGACAACCGCAACGAAGTGCTCAGTGATGCGCTCCTCGGCGGCAACGCGGGCTCCTCGCCCAACGTGCTTGCCTCCGAGGGCCCACAGATCATCGAGGTGCGCTTCAACCGCCCGGTGTACGGCATCGAGTGCGTCTTCGGCCAGGGCGCGGCCGACGGCGATGATCGCCTCGCGCTCTTCGACTCCGGAGGCGGCACCATCGCCTCCTTCACCGGGCAGAACGTGCCGATGAGCCACCTCGGCAATACCGAGATCGTCACCCTCCGGGTTTCCGCTCAAGGCGCCGGCGCCTTCGCAGCCCTCGACGACCTGTGCGTCATTTTCGAGCCGCCCCCGCCCTGCCCCGCCGATCTGACCGGCGGCAGCGATCCCAATGACCCCAGCTACGGGGTGCCCGACGGCGTTCTCGACGCCGCGGATTTCTTCTACTACCTCGACCAGTTCGTCGCCCAGAATGCCTTTGTCGCCGACCTGACCGGCAGCAGCGACCCCAACGACCCCAGTTACGGGGTGCCTGACGGTGTTCTCGACGCCGCGGACTTCTTCTTCTACCTCGACCTGTTCGTTGAGGGTTGCCCCTGATCGATCTCCATCATCCGACGCCCCGCTCACGCGGCGCTCGCCCGAAGGAGGCATCGATGCGCGCCACGGTGTCCGCGCTCGCTATCGTCGCCGGAACCCTCGGGGCCGGCGCTGACGACTGGAACAACCCGGGCGGCACACCGGGCCGCAATGGGCGCAGCATGGAGCTCGGGCCCGATGCCCCCGACCTGCTCTGGACCTCCGGGCGCAGTTCCATCATCGCCTGGGCCCCCGTCATCGAGGGACGCCGGGTGTTCATGGTGCGCCAGACGGGCTTTCCGCCCGAGCCGGCGCCGGGCACAGGCTCAACCATCGTGTGCCAGGACCTCGACACCGGGGCCGAACTCTGGACGCGCAACATCCCCTTCGAGCCGGGCGACTGGACCACCTGGGTGGGCGGCGTCAAGAACGGGCGGGTGTACGCCAGCCGGGGGGGAAACGGCGCCACCTCCGCTGCCACCCTCTACTGCTTCGATGCCGCCTCCGGCGCCCAGTTGTGGCGCAGCACCGAGGAAATCGACGCCGGTTCGTACGACGGCATGACCTTTGCACCCGACGGCGACCCGATCGTCGGCAGTTTTCGCTTTGTGTGGCGCTTCGACTCGCTCACCGGGGCCCTGCTGTGGCGCGTGCCCCGCACCTGCTCGGTGAGCGGCAACTGCGGCGCCGCCGCCAACGCCTCGGGCATTTTCATCGCCGACACCGTTGCCGGCGGGCAGACCGTGCGCAAACTCGACCTCGACACCGGGGCGGAGCTCTACCGATCGCCGGTGATGAGCGGCTTCCTGGTGCAGAACTCTCCCATGGTCGGGCCCGACGGCACCGTGTACTTCCAACGTGTGCAGAACAATGCCCTGGTCGATTTCTTCTATGCCTGGCATGACACCGGCGCGGCACTCACCGCCAAGTGGAACGTCCCCGCCGGGTACACCACGGGCTGCGAACTCGCCGTCGGCCCGGACGGCAGCGTCTACACCTGGGCCCCGGGCAACGTCGTGGTGCGCCTCGACCCGGACACCGGGATGGTGCTCAACACCAGCCCGACCATCAGCGCGGACTTCGCGACCATCCGCATCGCCACAGACCGCGACGGGCGTGTCTTCCTCTCCAATGGCGCGTTCAGCAACGGGCGCGTCTTCTCCTTCAATGCAGACCTCACCGAACGATGGAGCGTGCCGATCGGCAACGTCAACATCGGCGCACCCGCGATGGGTGTCGACGGCACGCTCATCGTCGCCGGCGTCGGCGCCAACGTGCGGGCGTACCGCACCGAGCGTTCGTGCGCGGCAGACCTCAGCGGCTCGAGCGACCCCAATGACCCGACCTACGGCGTCCCCGATGGCGCCGCGGACGCCGCCGACTTTTTCTACTATCTCGATCAGTTCGTCGCGGGCAACCTCGCGGTCGCCGACCTCTCAGGGTCCAGTGATCCGAATGATCCGGCATACGGCACGCCCGACGGGTCACTCGACGCCGCCGATTTCTTCTTCTACCTTGACGTGTTCGTGCTGGGGTGCTGACGCCGCTCGCGTCTGCTCAGAAGCGTTGACAAGAGACTCGCGCCGCACACACGAGAAGCGACGGGGGAGATGATTCCTCCCGACTCTGACGCCGCGGCTCCGCCATCTGCGGCGCGAGTCGCGCTGAACCATCGAAGATTCCTCAAGACTCCCGGAATCACGATGTCGGGCAACCCAACCGCTTCCCGCGCGCTCAGCACCCCTGCACGAAGAGATCGAGGTAGTAGACGAAGTCGCCGATGTCGAGCGTGCCGTCCGGAATGCCGTAGCCCGGGTCATTGGGGTCGCTCGACCCTGAGAGGTCGGCGACCGCGAGGTTGCCCGCGACGAACTGATCGAGGTAATAAAAGAAATCGCTGATGTCCGCGGCGCCGTCGGGGACGCCGTAGGCCGGGTCGTTCGGGTCGCTGCTGCCGGTCAGGTCCGCCGGGCACGGGTCGGGCAGGCACGCCGTGTGCTCCGCCAGGCCCGCCGCGCCCACGCTCGCCCCGTCGCCCACGCGGGTGAAACTGCCCGCGACCACGAGGTTGCCCCGGTACGTCCCAAGGCCGAAGACCGATGGAAAACTCCCAGGCGGCAGCGACGCGCCCCCCACGCCGCCATCGTACGGAACCCACGTGCGTCCTTCGAGCCGGGCGAGATAGTTGATGCCCGGCTGCGCCGTGCCGGATGTGTACAGCGCCGGGCCGGAGCCGTCGTTCCAGACCAGGAGCGCCGTGGTCCTCCCCCCGAGGTATTGCCCCACTGGGGTCCAGGCGATGCCGTCCCACCGGGCGACGGAGCAGAGCGGAAAGCCGGGAATGGACAGGTCGCTGCCCCCCACATAGAGCGCTTCGCCGGTGCCGTCGTCGAACGCCGCGGAGCATTCCACGTCCGCGAAGATTCCGCCGAAGATGCCGCTTCCGACCTCTTCCCAGGTGCTGCCGTTCCAGCGGGCGATGAGCCCCGGCACGCCGCCGAGCGAAGCAAACCTGCCCCCGGCGTAAAGCTTCTCGCCCGAGCCGTCGTCAAAGACACGCAGGGTGAAAACGTTGGGGCTGAACCCGCCCGAGACACCCGAGCCGAGGGTCTGCCAGGCCTCGCCGTCCCAGCGCGCAATGCCGTTGGCGTTGGTGAGGGGCCCGATCGCGGTGTACCCGCCCCCGACGTACAGACCATTCTGCCACACCGCCAGGGCCCAGACGCTGCCCCGATTGGTGCTGTTCCAGCCGGCATCCAGAGTTGCCCATCGCACGCCGTTCCAGCGAGCGAGGCTCGAAGAGTTTGGCACGCCGGCGGCGTCGTTGAAGAACCCGCCGACGATGAGCTCTTCGCCTCCCCCCGGATCGAAGGCCGCGAACGAGGCAATAAAACCGTTGGTAGACCCCGTGCCGAGCCCGCCTCCAAGGCGGGCGAAGGTGTTGGTCGAAGCCTCGTAGCGAGCCAGGAGACGCCAGGGCCGCGACGCGATGGAGGAAAACGACCCGCCCACGTAAAGGTCTTCTCCTGCGCCGTCATCCCAGATGAACGTGGGCCCGGCGTACCCATCACCGAGGCCCGGTGTACCAAGCGAGTTGAGCCAATGGGGTTCGCAGGGCTGGGCCACGACAGGGACCGCGAGCAGCGCAACCGCACACAGGGTTTCACGGGACATGACGTACCCCTCTCGTCATCCCTCGTTGCGAGGTGATCTCCAACGTATCAACTTTCATGCGCGGCTCAAGCACGGATTCTTCGCGGGCACGCCCTCAGCCCGCGTCGCCCGCGTCGCGCATCCACGCCCATTGGTGCTCCAGCCCCGCTTCGAGCGACGTGGACACCCGGTAGTCGAGCTCGGCGCGGCTTCGATTGAGGTTTGCCCAGGTGCGTTCGACATCGCCGGGCTGCGCCGGGCGGCGATCCAGGCGCGGCTCGCGCCCGAGCACCCGGCCGATCGCGCGCACGAGCTCATCAAGACGGGTCGGGCGGTCGCTGCCGAGATTCCCCACGCGATAGCCGTGCGCACCGATGCGCTCCGCCGCGCCGAGCACGCCGCCCACCACGTCGCTCACGTAGGTGAAATCGCGCGAGGCAGACCCGTCGCCGAAGTACGGAATCTCCCGCCCCGCGGCGATCAGGCGCATGAACTTGCGGATCGCGAGGTCCGGCCGTTGACGCGCCCCGAACACCGTGAAGAACCGCAGACAGGCGGTCGGCATCCCGGTGAGATGGTGGTGCGCTGCGCACAAGGCTTCGGTCGCCAGTTTGGTCGCGGCATAGGGGCTGATCGGCCGATCCACCCGGTCGTCTTCGCTGAAGGGCACCTTGGGGTTGTTGCCGTAGACCGAACTGGAGGACGCGACAACGACGCGTTCAACGCCCGACGTGCGGCAGGCATCAAGCACGCACGCCGTGCCCGTGACGTTGGCGTGGGCGTACCCCACCGGGTCGTCGATGCTCGGGCGCACGCCGGCCTTGGCCGCAAGGTGAATCACCACCCTGGGGCGGGCACGCCCGACGAGCTCGCTGAGCGCGCCACGGTCGGTCAGGTCGAGATGCTCAAAGTCAAAGGTCCCCGGCCCGGGCGCGCTGACTTCGGCCAGGTTCCGGCGCTTCCACGCTTCGCCGTAGAACGGGTCGAAGTTGTCGAGGCCGAGCACCCGCTCGCCTCGGGCGCGGCAGGCGTCCGCGACGTGCGACCCGATAAACCCCGCCGCCCCGGTGATGAGCACGTCATACGCCATGCCTGCCCCTCGACAGAGACCGGGCAGCGTAGGAATCCGGCCCACCCGAGAACCCGCGGGATGACCGCCAGCGGCCGGGGCGCAAAAAGCAAGCAGGGCGCTATCGCTAGACAGCGCCCCGCTGGAGGAGAGAGAGATCGATGGGTTGAACGTCTTATCGGCGCCGAGGTCCTGAGACTCCTGTCAGTTCGGAAAGTCCAGCACCACCCCTACACAATTACACGAATCTTTACGCGGCGACTCGTGACCTCGGTTCTGTGAATAACCCCGGCTGGACCAAACTTGTTCGCGTCGGGATCTTACCCATCTTGCCGGTTCGGTTCGAGTTGTGGCAACGGTGGGGATTATGTGGAAAACGGAGGACATTTGTTTGTTGTTTGTTTGGTTGGTGGGGATTGGGCGCGCGGAAGCGGCGTGGGGGTGCCACGCCGCTTGGGATGCCGAAATCACGCCTTGAGCGCGGCCGGAGTCTAGCGCCGGCGACGCGACGCAAGACTTGCAAGGCCGAGCAACGCGAGCGTCGAGGGGGCGGGCGTCACCGCGAGGCGATACGCGCCCTCCATGAAGGCGGGGCTGTCGATGTTGATGTAGTACGAGCCGGCGGGCGCGCTCGGAATGTGCACGACTTCGTAGCCGCTGTTCACGATCGAGTAATCGCCGGAGTCGTCGAGGTTGGAGGGACGGTAGACGAAGAGCTCGAGATCGGAAAAGGTGGTGTCGTAGAAGAGTTCAACGGTCATGCCGCCGCCCAGCCAGTCAAGGCGCCACACGTCGTCGCCCCCTTCCCAGAGGTTGAAGATGTGCATGCCGCTGGTGAATCCGTCGTTGTCGTCGCTCGCGCCGGTCGTGTCTCCATTCACCACGCTGCCGTTGGTGAGCGGACCCAGGATCGGTTGGCCGGCGAAGTCGCCCAGCGCGGGGGCGGCGAGCAGGGCCAGAACAAGGGGAAGTTTCATCACACTCTCCGGAGGGGCGCCTTTCGGCGGGTTGAGGTCCGCCGTTCGCGGCGGGTTGCCGAAGAGCTTTCGTCCTCGGTCCGGCGAGGTTGCCGCCGTCTGCGGGTTTTCCTGATATCACAAGTTTTCCCTTGCGGCATTCTCGGACGCGCGTCAGGGCTCGTCGCCGATCGCGTCGGCGCGCAGGGCGAGGATCGAGCGGAGATCGTCCGTCGAGAGTTCGGTGAGCCAGCGTTCGCCGGCGCCGATGATGGTCTCAGCGAGTTCGGTCTTCTGCTCGATCATCTGGTCGATGCGTTCTTCGAGCGTGCCGCGCACCAGGTACTTATGGACGACGACCGCCCGGGTCTGGCCGATGCGGTAGGCGCGGTCGGTGGCCTGGTTCTCGACCGCGGGGTTCCACCAGCGATCAAAGTGAAAGACGTGCGTCGCGGCGGTGAGGTTGAGGCCCACGCCGCCCGCCTTGAGGCTGAGGATGAGGATGGGGTGTGTTTCGCCCCTGTTCTGGAACGACTGAATGAGCGTTTCGCGCTGCTTGCTCGGCGTGCCGCCGTGCAGGAAGAGAATGTCCTTGTCAAAGGCGTGCCTGAGCATGAGCTGGAGCAGGTGCCCCATCTGGCGGAACTGGGTGAAGATGATGGCCTGTTCGTTCTCGCTGAGCACCTCGTCGACCTGTTCCAGCAGGCGGATGCACTTGCCCGAGCGGTTGGGGTCGGGCGGCTTGGGGCCGGAGAGGTCGTGGTCTTTGAGGAGCTGCGAGGGATGGTTGCAGATCTGCTTGAGGCGGATGAGAGCGCTGAGCACCAGGCCGCGCCTCTGGATGCCCTCGGCCCGGTCCACCTCGCCCAGCATGCGCTTGACGCAGTTTTCATAGAGCGAGGCCTGCTCGCTGGTAAGGTGGCAGTGCTCCTTGGACTCGAGTTTCTCGGGGAGATCGGAGAGCACGGCGGGGTCGGTCTTGAGGCGGCGCAGGATGAACGGGCGCACCATGCCCTTGAGCTGTTCCGAACGCGATGAATCGCGGTAACGCTCGATGGGCACGCTGAAGCGCCTGCGGAAGTTCGCGGCGTCACCCAGAAACCCCGGATTCAGAAACTCCATGATCGACCAGAGTTCGGAGAGACGGTTCTCGACCGGGGTGCCCGTGAGGGCGACGCGGCGCTCGGCGATCATCGAACGGGCGGCCTGGCTCTGCTTCGCGGCGGGGTTCTTGATGTACTGGGCCTCGTCGAGCACGATGCGCCCCCAGCGCACGCGTTCGAGCAGTTCGCGGTCGCGATTCGCGAGGGCGTAGGTGGTGACGACCAGGTCGCTGGCCGCGGCACGATCCACGAAGGGCTGATCCTGGAGCCGCTCGACGCCGTGGTGCACCATCACGCGCAGGGCGGGGGCGAAGCGCCGCGTTTCGTGCATCCAGTTGCCGAGCACCGAGGTGGGTGCAATGAGCAGGGTGGGCAGCACCGGCGACGCGCCCGACGCCCGCGCAGCCTCTTCGCGTTCCCCCAGCATGAGCGCGAGCAACTGGATGGTCTTGCCCAGGCCCATGTCGTCGGCAAGGCAGACGCCCAGGCCGAATCGTTCGAGGAACCGCATCCATGACATCCCGCGGATCTGGTACGGCCGGAGCGTGCCCTGAAACCCGGCGGGGGGCTCGGCGACGGGAAGGCTCTCGCGGCTCTGGTCGATACCGAGGAGGCCGGCGAGCCAGCCCGTCGCCTCGATGCCGCTGATGGGCAGCCCGCTGGTGCGGGGATCACTCGTGAAAGCGATGCGTACTGCCTCGCCCACCGAGACCCGCCCCCCGGGGTTCTCGCGCATGAACTTGACGGCGCTCTGCACATCTTCGGGACGGATCTCGACCCAGCGCCCGGCGACGCGGACCAGGGGTGACTTGCCCGCCGCGAGCTGTTCAAACTCCGCAAGGCTGAGCGTCGTATCGCCGACGGCAATCTCCCACCGATAGTCCACGAGCGTCGCGAGGCCGAGCTGGGGCGACGCCCCGGTGACGGTGGACGCCGCGCCGTCGGCCAGGTCCGCGAGCGGGGCCGAGTCGAGGCGCAGGCGCGCACCGAGACGCGACGTGGGGGCATCCCACCAGAGCGGGGCGATCACCCCGATGCCCTGCTCCATGAGCGCCGGGCGCACATCGCGCAGGAACTCGTACGCGTGCTTGGTTGAACAGGCGAGGCGGGTGGGCTCGCTGGTACGCAGCAGTTCATCGAGGCGCGGGTAGATTCGCGCCGCGCGGGCAAGCTCGGCGAGCAGCAGCTCCTGGGCCCGCTCCAGGCGCCGGCCTTCGATCACCGCGGCGTCTCCGGAGAGCAGCCAGATGTCGGCGGCGTCGATCATGACCCCGGCGTCGTCGTGGGCCTGCAGGGCGACTTCAAGCGTCCACGGCGTGCCGACACGCGGGTCAAAGCGTTCGTCGGCGGCATCAACGACGGGCTCCAGCAGGCGCAGGGCGAGCCGCCACTGGCTGCTGGCGCCGCGGTCTTCCAGGCCGCCGATCCACCGGCGCACCCGCCGGATCATCTCCTGACGCGAGGCAGGAGAGGCGGGGACGTTCTCGTGACCATTGAGCAGCGCCTGCATCCAGGCCACGTGGGGGTCGGCGGCGTCGCGGTCGCGGACCGTGTCGTGCAGGTCGTCGGCGCGAAAGGCGGCGCGGCAGAGGGCGTCGCAGAGGCGCCACAGCAGGTCGTCGAGAATCGCCCAGGACTGGTGCTTGCAGGCATCGACGCCCGAACGGAAGGCGGCGGGCATCGCCGCGGCGAGCTTCTCGACGCGAAGGGATGTGGCTTCGTCGCTGAGCCAGGGTCGCCAGGAGGCCTTGAGTTCGCCGCTGCCCTCCTGGGCAAGCATGGGTACGACGCGCTGTTGGGCGATGAGGTGCCGCGCCAGGGCGAGCACCGCCGCGGCGAACTCGAGACCGGGACCAAGAACGTAGGGAGTCATGTCGCCGGCGGCGGCGTTGACGATCGCATCAATCGCCCACGGTGCCTCGGGCGAGGCGATCGTCAGGCAAGGCACGTCCCACGCGCGGAGCTGATCGGGGACCGGGGCGAGGCGGTCGCCGAGCCGGGCGGCGAGATCGCTGGGCACGGGCTCGGCCGGGGCGCGGCTGGGGAGCAGCACGCGGCATCGCTCCGCCCGCGCGCCGGGCAGGCCCAGCATCGAGGCAAGCGCCGATGCGTCCAGCGCGCCGGGGTGCAGATCGGGCTCGGCCGGAGACGCACCGGGGCCGATACGCTCCGCCCACAGGCGCAGCGCGTGGTCGATCCACTGCGCGTGTACCACCGCCTCCATGCGATACTCCCCGAAGACCCCGCAATGAGGGCGCGGGGACTCGAACCCCGGACCCGCGGATTAAAAGTCCGCTGCTCTACCGACTGAGCTACGCCCTCTCGCCCGCGCGGGCCGTGCCGCCCGCTCGGAACCAGCGCGATGATAGGGAGGCACCGCCCGCCAGCCGAAGGTCGCATGAAACCGGAGCGGCGAGCACGCATGACACCGAGAACCCGAGCCGGCACTTGGCAGACGATCCGATGCCTGACCACGAGTGAACGATGCCGTGAATACCACCGGGCCTGTCGCCCGGGCGGTGGACTGTGTGTGGATGAGCGCTCGCCCGGTGGTATGGCTGACTCCGTGCAGTCGCGAAGCGCGGGCTGAAACCTCATGTGCGAGCACGAGCCAGGACACGAGCCGCCCGCGCTCGACAGCCAAGCGACAGGCGCTCGCTCCGCGCCGGAGGTCCCAACCCGCAGTCGTGCCCCGGGTTGCGCCGAACTGCCCGCATTGTCCACAATCCGACACGCCCTTCTACGAAGACGATGAAGAAATTGAATTTCATCGTTCATCAGAAGCGGAAGGGCCCTGACGGTGTTCCCGCCGCGTCTGTGTGCCCGCGAGGGACGCGGAGCACGGCAGCGAAACTGGGGGCCCCAAGAAAGGATCGTTTGCCACGGACGGGCTGACAGTGGGGGCAGAAGCACGTTGTACGCTGGGCCAGCATCATTGACCGGATGATCCTGGTGCACGTGAGGCACGGCAGACCGGCGCGGCCGTAGACCCGGTGCAGATTCTGGGCTGCTCCGGGAGCGCCCGATGCATCGCGGTAGTCGCGGAGCGTGGAACCGCGTGCTTCGACGGCCCGGGCGAGCACGAGCCGGATCGCCTCGGCGATGCGGGCCCATGCCTCGGGTTTCAGCCGGTCACACCGGGCCGCGGGGTGAACGCCGGCGAGAAAGAGCGATTCGTCGGCGTAGATGTTGCCCACGCCCGCCAGAACGGACTGGTCGAGCAGGGCAGCCTTGACCGCCCGGCGAGAAGCGCCGGCCCGGACGATGAGCTCCGGCGTGCGGATGTTCAAACCGTCCGGGCCGAGGGTGTGCCAGCGGGCGATGAGGGCATCGAGGGAAGGCAAGGAGGTGAGGCCTCCGAAGCGCCGGGGGTCTCGAAACAGAAGTGCCGCGCCCGAGTCGAAGTGCCACACGGCGTGGGTGTGGGAAGGATGTGGAGAATCGGCGCCCAACAGCAGTTGGCCGCTCATGCCGAGTTGAATGACCAGAGCGCGGCCCGAAGCGCCGATGAGCGCGAGTTGCTTGCCGCGCCGATCGATGGCCGTGAGCCGGTCGCCCTGGAGCATGGCGGTCGGGGCGGTGTGAGTTGAGGGCGAGAGAAGGATGTCGGGGCGGAGGAGGTGAGCGCGTGTGACGCGGAGCCCCAAAAGCGGGGTGAGGGTGCGCCGGAGGGTTTCGACCTCGGGGAGTTCGGGCATGGTCAGCGGGAGGTGCGGAGGGCGCGGAAGAAATCTCGCAGGAGTCGTCCCGCGGCGTCAGCCTCGATGCCGCCGATCACCTCGGCCCGGTGGTTGAGGCGGGGGTCGCTGAGCACGTGGTAGAGGGAGCGGCAGGCTCCGGCCCTGGGGTCGGCGGCGCCGTAGACAACGCGAGCGAGCCGGGCGTTGACGATGAGACCAGCGCACATGATGCAGGGTTCGAGGGTGACGGCCAAGGCGCACGATTCGAGGCGCCAGTCTCCAAGGCGCTGGGCTCCCTGGCGGATCGCGAGAAGTTCGGCGTGGGCCGCGGGGTCATGGTCAGACTCGCGCCGATTGTGGGCCTCGGCGATGATTTCGCCGGTGGAGAGGCGATAGACGACCGCGCCGACGGGCACTTCGCCGATGGCCGCGCCGGCGCGGGCGAGTTCGAGGGCCCGGGTCATGGCCGCGCGGTCGTGGGGCGAGGGTTCGGGCGGGGTGATGCGCGCGTGCGGGTGGGCGTCGAGCCAGGAGAACCAGCGGCTCATCGGGCGTCGTCCTGCGGGGCATCGGGGCGGTCCGGGTCGTGGTCCGCGGCCTCATCGTCGGCTTCGCGGCGTGAAGCGCCCAGGGGCATCATGCGCAGAAGCACCGCGCCGAGCTCGAAGAGGATGTACAGCGGGGCGGCGAGGAGAAGCATCGAGAAGGGGTCCGGGGGGGTCAGCACCGCGCACACAATGCAGATGATGAGGATGGCGTGCCGGCGGTACCTGCCCAGGGTTTGCGGGGTCACGATGCCGCCCCAACCGAGGAGGAGCACGATGATGGGGGTCTGGAAGCCCACGGCGAAAGCCATGGCGAGGCCGAAGAACATCTTCACGTACTCGCTGACGCGGTATTGCGGCACGACGCCCGAGCCCAGCGTGAGTTCGCTGCCGCGCACCGTGACCTTGCCCCCGTGCTCGATCACGGCGACCCGGAGCTGCATGAGCGAGGAGTTGACCCACATCTGGCCCGGCGCGGGGTTCTCCAGGTCGTGCGTGAGGACGGGGACGGGCGGCGGGAGCGCGACGCCCTCGGGGACCGGCCCGGTCGGAACGGAGCGGAGGCCGACATCGGAGCCGAAAGAAATGAAGAAGGCCAGGATGACAGGCATGATGACGATGTAGAGGAAGGTGACGCCCACGACGCCGAGCACGCCGCTCATGGGGATGACCACGCGAACCACGCGGCGTTCGTGCCTGTACAGACCCGGGGCGATGAAGAGCCAGAGCTGGTAAATCGCCCAGGGCGCACCGATCACGAGGGTGACGATCGTCGCGACCCGCACGTAGGCGCCGAATGTTTCGACCGGGTTGGTGGCGATGATGTGCGCGGGCATTCCGGCCCGCTGCAGCGCGGCCTGCACGGGCGCGATGAGAAGGGCGAGCAGGTGCTTCCCGAATGTGAGCGAAAGGATGAAGATCGGGGCAAGGCCGGCGAGTCCGAGACTGATGCGGCGCCGGAGATCCTCCAAGTGCTCGCCGAACGTCATGGAGTTCGGGTCGAGTTTGGATCGGACGTGTTTGACGAGGGAGTCGGACATGGGTTTGGCCGGTGAGGGTATGGGCGCGCCGGGGCGAAGCCGGCATTGAAATTGGTGCCGGGCGTGGGGCCGGCGCGCATCCGGTGGGATGCGGAGTGAACTGTGTGAACCAGGTCGATGGATCGATCGGCGAGGTTCGTGCCGCCCAGGAGGGCGACCATGGCGCGCTGCGCGGGTTGTGGCAGCGGCATCGACGCTGGGTGGCGGCGGTGCTTCTGGCGCACAAGCCGCGTGGGGCCGAACTGGAGGACCTGTTGCAGGAGGTTGCAACCATCCTTGTGAGCCGCCTGAGCGAGTTGCGTGATCCGGCGGCGTTCAAGCCCTGGCTGCGCATGGTCGCCGTGAACGCGGCCCGGGCGCAGGGGCGCAAGGCCTCGCGCCGGCGCGAGCGCCCGGTCGAAGGGCTGGAGGAGATGCTGACGGCGCCGGAGCCGCTCGCGGAGCGAGACGAGGCGGCGCGGATTCTGCGCCTGGCCATGCAGCTGCCCGACGCCTACCGCGAACCTCTGCTGCTCCGGTGCGTGCACGGCATGTCGCACCGGGAGATCGGACAGGTGCTTGACCTTCCCGAGACCACGATTGAGACGCGCATCGCCCGGGGCAGGCGGATGCTGCGTGAACTTGCGGCGGGGGCGTGTGCATCCCCGCCGGTGCGCGGAGCAGCGGAGGGTGAACTGTGACCCCGGTGATGGACCGTGACATTCTGATCGCCCGCGTCATCGACGCCGAGGCTTCGCCGGAGGATTGGGCAACCATCCGGACGCTGGCCGAGCGCGACCCGAGCATCTGGTCGGAGCTTGCGGCGGCGCAGCAGGACCAGGCCGATCTTGCCGCCGCGCTCGCCGAAGCGACCCGCATCGCCGACCGGGTGGACCTGCCGCGCGATCCGGCGCCATCGTTCGTGCTTCGGCGCCGGCTCCGCGTGGCGGGCGCCGCGGGCGGCTGGCTGGCGGCGGCTGCGCTGCTCCTCGCCTGGTGGGTGCATCCCGGCAGCGCCGGAACGGGGCCGGAGCGCGGCCAGGAGGCGGGCCTCGTGCCTTCCGGCTTCGGCGCGACCGCCGACGATGCGCTCCAGGCGTATCTCGACCGGGGCGTCCGCGATGGCCGGGTGGTGGGGGTGGAGCCGGACCTCCTGATCCGCGACTCACGTCCGCTCGACGACGGATCGGGTGTGGAGATCGTGTACGTGCGGCGCATCGTGGAGCGCATGGTGGTGGACAAGATGTACAAGGCAAGCCTTGACGAGCGCGGCCTGTACGTGCCCGTGCCGGTGCAGAACCTGCCCTCCGGGCGCAGGCGAATGTGACGGGGGCCGCGGCGGGGCGCATCCGGGTGAGCACGGAGCAGAACTCTCGGCGGAACTGAAGGAGTACGCATCATGAAACGGACAACGTTGATCGGCATCGCGGCCCTCGTGGCGGCATCGGGCTCGGCGCTCGGCCAGGCGGCGGCCCAGGGTGACTTTGATCGCCCGCTGCGCCATCCCCGGGTTGTCACCCGCGCGGCCCCGGAGGCCCGCAGCGATTCGCACTCAGAGATGCACCAGACCGTCACGGATGGCGACACCAGGATCGAGATCGTCGTGAAGGACGGCAAGGTCTCCGCGAGGGTGAACGGCAAGGAGGTGCCCGAAGATCACATCCAGACCGACGGCTCGGGCAGGATCACGCTTCTCGACGATGAGGGCAAGCCCATCGAGTTCGGGGGGCACGTCTTTCACGGCGGCAACGGGGCGTTCGCGATCGAGGGCCTTGACGGACTCACCGACGTGATGCCCGGCCTGGCGGTCGAAGGCGTGCCCGTTGAGCCGCCCAAGGTGATGATCGGCATCAACATGAGCGAGACCAGCGCCGACCTCATGGAGCACCTGGGCTTCGAGGCCGGCACCGGCGTGCGCGTGGACGGGGTGTACGACCATCTGCCCGCGGCCGAGGCCGGGATCAAGGCGAAGGACATCATCGTCGCCGTGGACGGCGAGAACTTCCTGGGAAGCGAGGGCCTGCGCGAGGTGATCAACGCGCACGAGGCCGGCGACACCGTCAAGTTCACCGTGATCCGCAAGGGTCAGGCCAAGGACATCTCGGTGACGCTCAAGGCCTACGACGCCGAGGCGCTCGGCCAGACCGAGGTTGAGGGGTTCGGCACCACGCCGGATGTGTTTGAGTTCCGGCTCGGCCAGCAGGGCGAGTATGCCAAGCAGCTCGAGGAGATGGCGCGCCAGATGGCCGAGTCGCACGGCAATGCAGAGCAGATGCGCGAGCATTCGGAGGCCATGCGCCGGCTCGCCGAGCAGCTGGCCCAGAGCATCCACGATGGGCCATCGGGCCCGGGCACGTACCGCTTCCGCACGCCGCAGGGTGATCGGTTCTTCGTCGCCCCGCAGGGCGTCGAAGAAGTGCCGCTTGTGCAGGGGCTGCCCACGGCCCCCAGCGCTCCGGCGGGCGACCTCAACGAGCGGCTTGACCGCCTCGAAAAGAAACTGGAGCGGCTCGAGAAGCTGCTGGACCGCCTCGCCGAGGACCGGTGATGTGCCCGAGGGCCGGGTCCGGACCGGCGCGAGGGTGACGAGCGGGAAACCGACCCGGTCGGATTCCCAGTGAGACAGAAGCTCCGCGAGCGGGCGTGCGAGAAGGTCTCGTGCGCCCGTTCCCATTTGGTGCGTCGGCACGAGGCATCCTCGCCGGGCGCGAAACCTACCATCGCCCTCTTCGGAGGTGACGCATGGCCTGGCTTCGTGTGGTGGATGCGCTCAAGGCGCCGGCGGGATCGCGGGTGACCGTCAAGGGGTGGCTGCGCACTCGTCGCGACAGCAAGGCCGACGGCGGCCTGTCATTCCTCGCGGTGCACGACGGCTCCTGCTTTGATCCCATCCAGGTGGTCGCGCGGGCAGGTCTGCCCAACTATGCGTCGGAGGTCGCCCGGCTGACCACCCACTGCGCCGTGGAGTGCTCGGGCGAGGTGGTGCCGAGCCAGGGCAAGAAGGGCGGCGTGGAGATCGCCGCGGATGAAGTCCGTGTGCTGGGATCGGTGGAAGACCCCGACTCGTACCCCATTCAGCCCAAGCCGCATTCGTTCGAATACCTGCGCGAGGTCGCCCACCTGCGCGTGCGGACCAACACGTTCGGGGCGGTCGCCCGGGTGCGTCACTGCCTGGCGATGGCGATCCACCGTTTCTTTCACGAGCGAGGCTTCTACTACGTCCACACGCCGATCATCACCGCCAGCGACTGCGAGGGCGCGGGACAGATGTTCCGCGTGAGCACGCTGGACATGCTGCACTGCCCGCGTACGCCCGACGGCAAGGGCGTGGATTTTGCGGGCGACTTCTTCGGCAAGGAGGCGCACCTGACGGTGAGCGGCCAGCTCAACGTCGAGACGTACTGCATGGCGCTCTCGCGGGTGTACACCTTCGGGCCGACCTTCAGGGCCGAGAACAGCAACACTTCGCGCCACCTCGCCGAGTTCTGGATGATCGAGCCCGAGATCGCCTTCGCCGATCTCGCCGCCGACGCGGCGCTGGCGGAGGAGATGCTCAAGTTTCTCTTTCGCACGCTGCTCGCCGAACGGGCCGACGACATGGCCTTCTTTGACGAACGGATCGAGAAGGGCGTGGTCGCCCGCCTGCAGGGCATCATCGAGAAGCCGTTCCTGCGCGTGCCCTACACCGAGGGCGTCCGCGTGCTCGAAGAGGCGATCGCGAAGGGGAAGAAGTTCGAGTTCCCGGTTGAATGGGGCAAGGACCTGCAGAGCGAACACGAACGCTTTCTCACCGAAGAGCACTACCGGCAGCCGGTGATCCTCACCAATTACCCCAAGGGCATCAAGGCGTTCTACATGCGCCTTGACGATCTCGACGCGATGGAGGCCTGCGCCCGCGACGGGCGGGCGGCCCCCGCGTCGCTGCACAAGGCGCCCCCCGGACAGCGCCAGACCGTGAGCGCCATGGATGTGCTCGTGCCCGGCATCGGCGAGATCATCGGGGGCAGCCAGCGCGAAGAGCGACTGGAACGGCTCGACGCCCGCATCGACGAGATGAATCTGCCTAAGCACGAATACTGGTGGTACCGCGACCTGCGCCGGTACGGCACCGTTCCCCACGCCGGCTTCGGGCTCGGCTTCGAGCGGCTCATCCTGTTCTGCACCGGCATGCAGAACATCCGCGATGTCATTCCCTTCCCGCGCGCGCCCAAGCAGGCGGAGTTCTGAGGCGCCGTGCAGGCGCGGATCGAACCCCGGGATGCGGCGTGGCGGGCCCCGCGCCGGCGCCCTTACCGGCCCGCCATGAACGTGGGAAGGTGTGCGAGCACCGGCGACGCCTCGAAACCCAGCAGTGACTCCGCTTTGTCCCGGCGCGCCACCGAGTCTTCACCCGCGATGCGCGCCATGCCTTCGTCGAACGGCAGGGCATGACGAAAGCCCAGCGGGCGGGCGAGTTTGGCCAGTCGCACGCCGACGGAATGCGGCAGCGGGACAAGCCTCAGCCACCTCTTCGCCAGGGGCGTGGAATCCTTCACGGACTTGAGGATCGCCGGCATGGTCGTAGATTCGGGGCCCACGAGATCGATCACCTCGCCCTCTGTGCCCGGGCGCCCCAGGCACTCGCCGATCGCGCGGGCGACATCCAGCACCGAGACGGGAGCAATCGCCGGGTCTTCGAGCGTCGCCAGGCCCGGCACCGGCGGGCCGGAGACGTGCCTCTTGAAGTAGGGCAGGGCGACATGCGGAAACGCCTTGCCGGTCACCCAGCCGCGGGCCATTTCCAGAAAGCCGCTCCCCGCACCCAGGATCATGCCGGGGCGCAGGATTGTCCAGGCCAGGTCGCTCCGGCGGACGATCATCTCGGCCTCGAACTTGCTCTGCCGATAGCTGCAGTTGCCCTCGTCGCCGACCCCCAGGGCCGAGACCTGCACAAATCGCCCGACGCCGAGCGCCTCGCAGCCTTCGACGAGGCCCCGGGTGATGCCGGTGTGGCAGACGCGGAAGGTCTGGCTCGCGCTCTCGCGGATGATGCCGATCGCGTTGATGCACGCCGAAGCGCCGCGGAGGAGCGACTCGCGGTCCGCGGAGCGCTCAGCCTCACCCTCCACCAGTGAAAGGGCCTGGTGTGTGCCCAGGAGGCCGCTCGCGCGGGAGAGGTCGCGCACCAGCGCTCGAACCCGCAGGCCACGTCCCAACAACTCGCGAACCGCGTGACGCCCCACGAACCCTGTTGCCCCGGCGATGGCGATGACCTGACTCATGGCTACTCCAGCGAAGCCGCTCCAAGGTGGACATGGTAGTGCCGACACCGCGACGGCGACGCCGAATCTCTGGGGCGCAAGGCCGCCCTCGAACCGATATCGTTGCGCCACACCCGGACGGAGCCGGAGCGATGCTGCTGCGCGACGCGATCGAAGGATTGGAGGCGGCCGTGCGCGGCGACACCGGCGTCGAGGTGCTTCGCGCCTGCGAAGACAGCCGCCAGGCATCCCCGGGCGATCTCTTCATCGCCCGCCCGGGGTCAAGGACGGATGGCGGGCGATTCGCGTCCGATGCGATGGGGCGCGGAGCGCTCGGAGTGGTGACCCAGGATGCGTCCCTCGCGGGCGAGGTCGCCTCGCGCGGGGGGGTGAGCCTGCTGGTTTCCGACGCCGCCCGCGCCGGGGCAATCCTTGCCGAACGCTTGGCGGGGCGGCCCTCGCACGCGCTTCGGCTGATCGGCGTGACGGGCACCAACGGCAAGACCACGGTGGCAACCCTGTGCCGCCAGGTCTTCGAGGCCGCGGGCCACACCTGCGGCCTCATGGGCACGGTCGAGAACTTCGACGGGCGGGAGTCGCGCCCGGCCTCGATGACCACCCCGGGAGCGCCGGACCTGAGCGCCTGGCTGGCCCGCATGGCAACGCACGGCTGCGCGGCGGCGGCGATGGAAGTCTCCAGCCACGCCCTCGACCAGCGCCGGGCGGACGGGCTGCGATTCGCGGCGGGGGTCTTCACGAACCTGACTGGCGACCATCTGGACTATCACGGCACGATGGAGGCCTACCGCGCCGCCAAGGCGAGGCTCTTTGAGTTGCTGCCCGGTTCGGCCTCCGCGATCGTGAACATGGATGACCCGGCCTGCGAAGCGATGGTGCGGTCGTGCCGCGCCCGCGTGCTCCGTTGTTCGGCCCGGCTGCCGGCGACCTGCCGGGTGGAAGAGCTCGGGTCGGACCGGGACGGGTCGCGCCTGCGGTTCTCCGGGCCGTGGGGAGCCTTCGACGCCCGAACGAAACTGATCGGCGCGCACAACGCGATGAACCTGCTCCAGGCCGTCGCGGCGTGCTTCAGCTGCGGGCTCTCGCGCGAGCAACTTGCCCACGCCCTGCCCCGGCTCCAGGCCCCCGCGGGGCGCCTGCAACGGGTTGATGAGGGCGCGGGTCCGGTGGTCCTGGTCGATTACGCCCACACCGATGACGCCCTGGAACGGGTGCTTGTCGCACTCGCCGCCCGCAAGGGCGCGGGGCGGCTCTGGGTGGTCTTCGGATGCGGCGGAGACCGCGACCGCACCAAGCGCCCTCGCATGGGGCGCATCGCCAGTCGACTCAGCGACGTGGCGGTCGTCACCAGCGACAACCCGCGCACCGAAGACCCCGGCTCAATCATCGAGATGGTGGTTCAGGGCATGGATGGCGGAGCCCAACGGGTCATCGAGGCCGACCGGGCCAGGGCGATCGCCCTTGCAATCGACCGCGCCGCGCCCGCCGACATCGTGCTGATCGCGGGCAAGGGGCATGAACGGGAGCAGATTCTGCCGGATGGAGCGGGGGGGGTGGTGCGGAGACCGTTCGACGATGTGGAAGAGGCCCGGCGCGCCCTGGGCCGGCGGCACATGGCGGCGGGGGCGGGGGCATGAGCAGCAAGGCCGCGGCGTTCTGGAGGCTGGACTCGCTGCGCAGCGCGCTCGGGGCCGGCACGCGCTGGGTCCGCCCGCCGCTGACCGAAGGCCAATCGGCGCTCGGGGCGTCGATCGACACGCGCTCGCTCGAGCGCGGGCAGGTGTTCTTTGCTCTGCGGGGCGAGCGGGTTGACGGGCACCAGTTCCTGGGAGATGCGGCCTCGCGCGGGGCGGGGCTTGCGATCGTCGACGACGGGGGGGCCGCCGCGGGCGCTCCGGGCGCGATGCCCGTGCTCCAGGTTGAGAACTGCCGCGCGGCCCTCGCCAAGCTCGCGCGGGCCTATCGCCGGTCGATGGACCACGCCCGGGTGATCGGGGTGACCGGCTCCGCGGGCAAGACAACCATCTGCCGCCTGATTCACGCGGTGCTGAGCGCCCGGCTGCGGGGCACGGCGAGCGCAAAGAGCTTCAACAACAGCCTGGGCGTGCCCCTGACGCTGCTGAATGCACGCCCGGGCGATCAGTTCGTGGTGTGCGAAGTGGGCACGAGCGGCCCGGGCGAAATCGCGGCACTGACCGACCTGCTCGAACCCACCGCCGGGGTCATCACCCTGATCGGGCGGGCCCACCTCGAAGGATTGGGGTGGCTCGAGGGTGTCGCCGCAGAGAAGTCCGCGCTCCTCAAGGGCGTCCGGGGCGCGGGCGGGCCGGGGCTCGCGGTGGCGCCCGCGGGCACGCCGGTGCTGGAGCCGTATCTGAAGGGTCTGCCCGGGCTGGTGCGCGTCGGCGAAGCCGGGGACGCCGATCTGCGCGTCGCCTCGATCTCGCCGGACGGCGAAGGCTCGACGTTCAGCTTTGCCGATCGCACCACCTACCGCGTGCCCCTGCTGGGGCGGCACAACGCAATCAACGCGGCGATGGCCGTGGCCGTGGGCCGGCGATTCGGTCTCTCGACCGAGGAGATTGGCGCGGGGCTGCTGAGTGCGCGCGGGCCGGAGATGCGCCTGGCTCGCCAGCGCGCCGGGGGCATTGACTTCCTGAACGATGCGTACAACGCGAACCCGGAGAGCATGCTCGCGGCGATCCGCTCGCTCCGCGAGCTCGGCGCCGGCGCGTCGCGTCGCGTCGCGGTGCTCGGCGACATGCTCGAAACAGGCCCGGGCGGGCCGGGCCTGCACGACGAGGTGCTGCGCGCGCTGGGGGCGGAGCCGGGCATTGATGTCGCGGTGCTCATCGGGCCGGAAATGGCCGGGGCCGCGGGCAGGCTCGGACGCACCGTCGGCATGCCACGCCTTGAAGTTTTCCCATCCCTCGACGATGCGCCCCGGGCCGCGGCGTGCCTGCGCCCCGGAGACCTGGTGCTCGTCAAGGCGTCGCGGGGCATGCGCCTGGAGCGTGTGATCGAGGCGGCGGGCGCAGAACGAGAAGGGGCGGCATGATGCGAGTCGGCGAAGCCGGATTCCGTCGCCATCAGGCAACCTTGGCGTGTGTCCGCGCCGTCCACGGGCGTGATCCGGCACTCGGCTGCGTGGCTTCACATCGCAGGGAGACCGCTCCCTGACCATCGCGGCTCGGTGAGAGCCCGCGCGACCATCGGCGAAGGGCCTGTTCGCAATCACCCATGCTCTACCTCCTGCTCGACAGCCTGCGCGATTGGCTCGACCGGGTGGGCCTGTATCCCTACCTCCGCATTCTCGACCAGGTGCAGTTTCGGGCGCTCGCCGCGGCGGGGGTTGCGTTCTTCATGGTGCTCCTCATGGGGCGCCGCACGATCGCCTTTCTCCGACGGCTCAAGATCGGCGATTCGGGCCTCTCCGACGCCGCGGCGCTCAGGGCCCACACGGCGGGCAAGGCGAACACGCCGACGATGGGGGGCATCCTGATCGCGGGTGCGATGCTCGGGTCGGTGATGCTGCTCGCCGACCTTCAGCAGTTCTCGGTCAAACTCGGGATCATCGTGCTGGTGTGGATGGCGTGCGTCGGCGGGGCCGACGACTGGCTCAAGCTCACCGCGGCGCGCCGCGGCAAGGGCCGGCAGGGCCTGTACGCGTGGGAAAAACTCGTCTTTCAACTCGGTATCGGCCTGCTCGTGGGGTGGTTCCTCGGCAACCAACCCGGCGAGATGACCCGCGTGCTCAACCTGCCCCTCCAGAAGTCGTACGTGCCGGGCGGCCCGGCGCCGGGGCTCTGGTACCTGCCCTTGCCGGTCTTCGTGCTCATCGCCGTGCTCATGGTCACCGGGGTCTCCAACGCGGTGAACATCACCGACGGCATGGACGGGTTGGCCGCGGGCCTGAGCGCGATCGTCTCGTTGGGCATCGTCGCTCTCGCCCTCATCGCCGGAGACCAGGGGAGCGCCGTCGGCCTTCTGGTCCCCTACGTGCCGGGCGGCGACGAGATGGCGGTGCTCGCCGGCGCAATGGCCGGCGCGTGCCTGGGCTTTCTCTGGTGGAACTGCGCGCCCGCGCAGGTCTTCATGGGCGACACCGGCTCGCTCTGCCTGGGCGCGCTCGTGGGCTACGTGGCGCTCGTCATCCGCCAGGAGATCGTGATTCTCCTCATGTGCGGCGTGTTCCTGCTCGAGATCGGGTCGGTCGTGCTGCAGGTCGGGTACTTCAAGCGCACCGGAGGCAAGCGCATCTTCAAGTGCGCGCCGATTCACCACCACTTCCACCTGAGCGGCTGGACCGAGGGCCAGGTCGTGACCCGCGCCTGGATCGTCGCGATCCTGCTGGTGGTCGTCGCGCTGGCCTCGCTCAAGGCCCGGTGACAGGGGCCCTCACGCGCCGAGAATCCGCTCACATGCCTCCACGGCCGGACCGATCGAAGCGCTGATCTCCGCCAGCGGGCCCGGGCCGTCGGGCGCGGGGGCCTCCGGCGTGAGGCGTGCCCGCAGCGCCGGATCGACCGGCGCGTTGCGGGAGTGGCTCGACGCCAGCACCGCGGCCACCTCCGGGCCGAGCACCGCGTGCAACAGGCGAAGGGCGCCGGCGGGGTTCGGCCCGCCCCGCACGATCGCCGCGGTGCTGGGGATCACCATCTCTTCGAGCCCGCTCCGGACATGGGCGAAGGCGAGCCTCACGCCCCGCGCCTGCGCCGCGTAGACATCGTCGCTGTCCGTTACGCCGATGCGGATCGACCCGTCTTCAAGTGCGCGCACCACCGTGGCATTGCCGTCAAAGAGCCGTAGGCGGTTGGCCCGCATCGCATCGAGCCACGCCTCAAACCGGGCCGGACCCCAGGCGTGCCGGATGGCGCCCATGTGCCCGCGCGTGGTGCCGAACTGCGGGCGGGCCATGCCCACCGTGCCCCGGTGCGACTCGTGCGTGAGGTCGTCGAGCGTGAGCGCAGGCGCCTTCTCGGCCGCGAGCCGGGCCATGACGCGGAAGCGGCAGGCGAAAGCGTGCCACATGCCGCGCGGGTCGCGCCACGCCTCGGGCCAACCCGGCGGAGGCTCCGCCGGCGCGAGCAGGTCCGCGGCGGCGAGGTCCAGCGTGCCGAATGGCTCGCTGGACCACCAGACATCGGCGCGGGGGCGCGACGCCTCGGCCTCCAGTCGCTTCACAAGCCCGAAGGTCTTGGTGGCCTCGCTGTCGCCTACCAGCTCGATCGTCGCGCCCGCCCGCGCGCTGAGCATGGGGAGAAGCGGTCGGATGACATCCTCGTCCACGCTGGAATACAAGACCACGCGCCGCGCGGCCGCGGCGCGCGCGCAGCCGGACATGCTCGCGCAGGCACATCCCACGATGCCGGCGCCGATACGCAGAGAGGCGGATCTGCGAGAGATCGGCGGGCGACGTCCCGCCCGAGGCACTTCGCTCCCGGCGCCGGCGATCGACGTGACCCCCGGGTTCATCACCTACTCATCCCGAGGCGTCGCGCGCCGCTTCATCGTTGAAAAGTAACGCTTCACAAGCTCCTGTCGATTTCGCGGCACGAGCTGCGTGTCCAGGGCCTCGCTCGCGGCGGCCTCGGCCGCCTCGACAGCCTCCACGAACTCGGCGTGGGACTCGCCCACGTCGCTCTCACCCTCCCTCACTTCGCTCGCGATCACGGGCCCCTTGCCCGTGTCCTGGCTCTTGGCGATCTCGCGCTTGGTGCGGGTCGGGGCCGGGGTGTCGCCGATGGATGCGCCGTTTCCACTGCCGGGTCCGCCCGAGCCGCGCCCGGATCCCTGGTCATCGCCCGCGGCCCATTCGCCGGCGCTTCCCGGTTGCGACATTCCCGAGGCGCCCTGCGAGCCTCCGCTGCATTGGGCCATCATCTTTTCCAGTTGCGCCATGGCCGCGTCCATTGACTCCTGAGAGGCCTCACCTTGGCTCTGCTGCGCAGCGAGTTCGCCGAGGGCATCGCCGGCGCCGTCGGCGCTCGACGGATCATTGTTCTTCATCCCTTCGGCCATCTTCTGCATCTGGCGCGCGAGGTCGCGCATCTGCTCCGACGCCTGCATCCGTGCGGCCATTTGCTGGAGTTGCCTGCGCTGCTCGGGCGAGAGGTTCTGCATCTGTTGCATCGCCTGGCGCATCATCTCCTGTGCCGCTGCGGGGTTGGACAGCATCTGCTGCGCCAACTTCTGCGCTTGCTCTGCGGACATGCCCCCCTGCTGCAGGGCCTGGGCGGCCTGGGCGCCTGTGGGCTTGTGTTCCCGGGCGAGTGCATCGAGCTGCCGCGCCAGGTTCGCGGCCTGCTCCTCCAGCTTCGCGCGATCGGCTTCGCCGAGTTCGCCGGAGCGGAGTTTCTCCTGAATCTCCTGGAGCGCCTTGTGGGCGGCGCGGAAGTCTCCCCGCGCGAGCTTGCGCGCGGTTTCGCCCAGTTCGCCTTCGCCGGGGCTGCGCAGTTCGCGCATGGCATCGGCGAGGGCCTCCTGTCGCTGGGCCTGGTCGCCCGCGCCTTTCTCCTGCGCCTGCCGCGCGATCGAGGAGAGTTCCTTGACGATCGCCCGCCGGGCGTCTTCAGGTGTCCTCGCCGCAGCGACCTCCGGGGACTCCAGCGCGTTCGCCGCGCCCGGCGCGATCCCAGCCTGCTTCAACAACTCGTCAAGTTTTTCCTGTTCGGGCTTGAGGGTCTCGCGCACCAGCCGGAGCTCAGTCTCTTCTCGTGCGCGGCCCTGGCGCGCCGCGGCTTTGCCGAACAGATCGAGATCCGGCACGGCGAGAAACGCGATGACCGCCGCCAGCGCCGCCCCCGCCGCCACCGGCCAGGCCCGCGGCGTTTCAATGGGCAGCGCCCGGCGCACGTCCACGGCACGCGCCCGTTCTTCCGAGGCTTCGATCACGGCCTTGGACCAGGGGTCGCTCTGGGTTTCAAGCACCTGCGCCGTGCTCAGGGCCTCGCGAAGCTCCGCGGCTTCGTCCAGCGCGAGCGCGATGCTCCGCGGCGAGCGACGACCCACCCAGGTCCAACCGGCCGCGACCGCGACAGCGCCGGCGGGCACGGCCCACGCCAGGACAGGCCAGGGCACAGACGCCCCGAACACCCGCTCGGCGACCACGAGCCCGAGCACCCCCGCCCCGGCGCCCGCAGCGCACCAGGCGCCCCGGCGAAGCGCGTCCGAGATCAGGAGCCGGCGCGAGGCCTGGTTGAGAACCCGCTGGCGATGATTCATGGCAACCTCAACACGAGCCCATCACAGTCAATCGTACAACCCGCGGTTCGATTTGGTTCATGAAATGTCCGGTTTCAATCGCGTGACATTGCGCTCGGGCGGGGGCCTCGGACGCCGCTGAAGTGGGTCCCCGGGCTTGCGGATCGCCCGTGCGGCGCTGACAATCGACCGATGAGCACCGGGCGATGGAGCTTTCGGCGTTCCATCGATATCCAGCGGGAGTTTGATCGGCACGCCCTCGCCCTGCCGCCATGGCAGAGCCCGGCGCTCGGTTTCATTCTTCGCTGGGCGGCGAAGGCTCATCTGCTGGGCGGGCTTGTGATGTGCTTCTGCGCCAGCATGCCCGCGTCGTACGCCGAGATTTCCACCGGCATCGCGATGGGGCTCGCCGGCCTGCGACTCTCCTGGATCGGCGGCGTGTATCTCCAGTTGCTCCGCGCACCGGCGTTCCTGTTCGCTCTCGCCTGGGGGCTCTGGATGTTCCTGAGCATCCAGTGGAGCCCCGACCGGACCGCGGGGCTCATCACGGAGGCCGGGCAATGGCGCTGGATACTCGCGTTCTTCGCGCTGTTTCCGCTCCTCCCTTTTCGGCGCGCGCTGATCGGCGCCTACCTCAGCGGATTCGTTCTCGGGCACGTCGCCCAGGCGATTGACGCGGCAGGGGGCGCGCAGGTTGTGCAGGCGGTGTTCGGCCTCTCGCGGGGCGATGACCGCATCGCCGGGTATTGGGGCGCGGTCGCGGGGGGGACGGCGCTCGCGGGGGCACTGGGGCTGCACGTGGGCGCGCTGGCATCGACCGGGGGCAAGGTGCCCCTCGCGGGCACGGTGCTCACCCTGCTCGGGTTGGTCGCCATCGGCACGCGGGGGGCGTGGGTCGCCGGCGCCGCCGTGCTCGCGATCGGGGCCGTGTGGTGGTTCCGCAGGCGACGCAACGCGGTGCGGACCTCGAAGCGAGGGGCCGGAGTCGCGGCGTTGGTCTTGCTTGCGGCATTCGCGGCCGGGGGTGTTGCGCTCTGGCCGCGCGTGAACACGCGGATCGAACAGGCGCGCCGGGAACTCTCCACCGCCGCGGCGGGCAACCTGGACACCAACATCGGGGCGCGGCTCGTCATGTGGCAGGAAGCCTGGCACGCCCTCAGAACCCACCCGGTCGTCGGTCTTGGTGCGGGCGGGTATCAACCCTGGGCCCGGGCCCACCTCCATGCGCACGACCCCGCGATCAGTCCCCGCGTGGTCCACGCACACGCACACGGCACTCCCGTGCACATCGCCGCGACGCAGGGCGCAGTCGGATTGGTGCTCTTCGGCGGGTTCGTCGCATGCTCGGTGCGAGCGGGCCGGAAAGCCCGAATCGCTTCGGGCGACCGCGATGACGGTTACGCGGGGGCCGCGTGGCTGGGGCTGGTCGGGCTCCTCATCGCGGGCCTGTTCGAAACCCTGCACACCGGGTCGAGGGTCGCGGTCCACCTGTGGATATTGGCGGCGCTCTGTCATTCGCCCCGCCCCGCGAGTCGCCCGGTGCGATGGCGGGGCTGGCCCGCTCGGGCCGAGGGCCAGAGTTCGCCTCGCCCCCTTCCGGGCTGAGGCCTAGCATCCCCCCCTGCGCCCCGAACCGGCCGCCGGGTCCGTGCCATGAACGCCACCCTCCAGACCGAGTTCTCGATCTACCTCGCCGACCGGCCCGGCGAACTCGCGGGGGTTCTTGAGGCGGCGGCGGCGGCGGGTGTCGAGATCACCAGCGTCTCGGTGGTTGACCAGAACAAGCGGGGGCTGCTCCGGGTCCTGGGCGAACCCGAAGACTCCCTCCGGCGCGTGTTTGAGCGGATGGTCGAGACCGGGGCCGGGCCCGTGCTGGAAACCCCCGTTCTGGTCTTTGCCGTCGAAGGCCGCGCCGGCCTGATCCGCGAGGTCGCCGCGAAACTCGCGCTCTCGGGCGTCAATGTGCAGTACGCGTACGGCGCACCGAGGCTCAATGGCACGCCCGGTCGCTACGTACTGCGGGTGACCGACATCCCCCGAGCCCGCGACGTCATCGACGCCATCGCCTGACGTGTCCGCGGGGCCGGGTCGCGTCGTCATGGTCTTTCCTCGCCGCTCCGGCGCAGGGCCAACGATTTATCGTGCCGAACCGCCAGCCAGACTGGACATCGGGCGCGCCCAAGTGGGCGGCGGTGGCCGTGCTCGCCGCCCTGGCGATGCTCCTGGCATTGCGGGTCGCGGCAAGGCCGCGGGGGGGCGGCCCATCGCCCGCGGCGCGGCTGGATATCAACGCCGCATCCCTGGCAGAGTTGGAACTTCTCCCCGGTATCGGCCCCGCGCGGGCCCGCGCGATCGCGGAAGCCAGATCCCGGGCGCCGCTCTCGGGCGTGGACGACCTCGCGCGCGTGCCGGGCTTCGACCCGGCACTCATCGAGCAGATCAGGCCGCTGGTGCATGTCGAAGGCCGGCGATAGAACGCGGGGTCTTACGCTGCGTTCGCCCGAGTGGGCATCCATGCCCGGCAGGCTTCGATAAGCTTTGCCGGCGCGATGGGCTTGCTGAAGAATGCGTCGCATCCAGCGGCCAGGCAGCGGTCGCGCTCTTCTGTATTGCCGTTCGCCGTAAGGGCGACAATGGGTCGTGTATAACCGCCTGCGCGGAGCAGTTCGATTGCCCCGGTTCCATCCAGTTCAGGCATCTGCATGTCCATGAGAATGAGATCAAACGGAGCATCGGCCGGAGCGCTGGTCGCGGCGGCGACTGCCTCGAGGCCGTTCGCCGCCAGCACGATCTCTGCGCCCGCCTTACGCAGCACGTGGGAGAAGAGTCGCTGATTGTCGAGCCCGTCTTCGGCGATGAGAATACGCATAGCCAGCGTTGCAGCGATGGGCGATGGTGCTGCAACGAGCGGCGCACCTTGCCGGAGTTCCTTCGACCCAATCATGCGGTCGCATACGCGGGCGTTCGGCATATGAAGCGTGAAGACCGAGCCCGCGTCAACCTCACTCTCGACCGTGATTTCGCCGCCGAGCAGGTGTGCAAGTTTGCGGCTGATGGCGAGCCCGAGCCCGGTGCCGCCGTACTTTCGCGCGGTGGACGTGTCGACCTGGGAAAACGTCTGGAAGAGCCTCGCAAGTTGTTGGCGGCTCATACCAATACCGGTATCACGAACAGCGATGAGGAGTTCGCCGTCGACAAAGGCGACCTCCACGCACACGCGCCCCTTGGAGGTGAACTTGATCGCATTGCCGAGGAGATTGACAAGAATCTGGCGGAGGCGAAGAGGATCGCTCTCAATCGCCTCCGGAAGGGGCCAGCGGTGAATCGCTTCCAGCGTGGTGCCCGCGTTGCGGGCGCGCAACGCCAGCAACTCGATCGCCTCGTCAACCAGATCAAGCACCGGGCATCGTACTTGCTCGACGGTCATACCTCCTGCTTCGAGTTTGGAGAGGTCGAGAATGTCATTGACCAGGGCGAGCAGGTGCTCGCCGTTGCGTCGGATCGTGCTCATCCAGTCCAAACGCTGCGCAGTATCAACTGCGGGGTCAGAGGCGAGATCGGCGTATCCGAGAATCGCGTTCAGCGGGGTGCGGATCTCGTGTGACATGTTCGCCAGGAACTCGCTCTTTGCCCGGGTCGCGGCTCGGGCCGCGTCGCTGGCAACCGCGAGTTCGAGGTTTTGGCGCGCCAGTTCGTCTTCCTGGGCCTGGCGTGCAAAGAGCAGATCGTTGATCGCGTGACTGACCCGCGAGAGCTCATCTGTGCCGCGCACGCTCACTCGCGAGGACAGGTCTCGGGAGGCCGCGACGCCATCGACATCATGCGACAGTTGTTCCAGGCGAGAAAGCACCAGTTTCCTGAGTCCCCACCACGCCGAGAGAACCCAGGCCGTCCCGCATCCCATCAGCGCCCACTGAAAATAGGCGAGCGCCGTGTTTCCCCGGCGCATCACGTCGCGGGGCAAGCGGATTTCCATGACTCCTGCAATGTTCCCTTCGATGGTGGGCACCTCAAAGCGGCACAACGAAGTACCCGCGTCGATGGGCCTGACCTCATCGTGCGATCCGCGCCCGTTCGGCCCGATCGTCGCGCCCTGCTCAAACACGGTGCTGTGAAGAACAAAATCGCGAATCGAATCGATCAGCAGGCTGTCGAAACTCTTGGCGAAGGCGATGCACCCCCGCGCAGGCCCCTCACAGTTGCTCGTCAGCACCGGGCGCACCGCGACAATCATCGGGCCCTCCGGCAGGATGATGATCCCAGATTCCCCCTCGATCTCGGGGCGCAACCAAACCCGACGTGACGCGATCCACTCAACGAGTCCTTCGGGGCAGGGGGCGGCGCTCTCCGAGGCCGGCAGGAAGCCGAGGGCGGCCAGGGCGTCGCCATCGGAGTTCATGAGCACCATGCCGCGCAGGTGCATTGTCTCCAGCGACGTGGGCACCAGATTGCTCGCAATGTACTCTTCGTTGTGATCCAGCAGAAACTCGTAGGTGTCGGTCCAACACGCCCAATCGCTTGCTGCGGTAGACAACTCTTCCACCGCCCTGGCCAAGCCCGCCCGGCCCCGCTCGATCGCCCGCGTCCCGAGGAGTCGATCCAACTGCTGGAACCGCCGACTCACGGAAATGTTCGCCACCAACGACAGGGTCAGCACCATGGCCGAGACCATGCTGCCCGTCATCAAGAGTGTCTTGACCCCCAAGCGCATGACGCGACTCCGGGCGAGAGACGATCACCGACTCTTCGGCTCAATCGTTCCGACCGTTGGGCCAAAGCACCATTTCGGGCTCACATCGACGTCAGGCCGGCGCGTGCTTCGCCAGCGCACACGCGTGGAAGGGCCGCCCTTCACGCCGGTACTTGCGCTCAAAGTTTGACCCGACCAGTTCACCGTCGCCCGCCGACGACACCGCAGCGAACGGGCGGCGTTCAAACCGCAGCCCGGAAACTCCTTCGGGCGCGCACCAGCGCGCAAGGTGCCCTTCGTACCACTCCCAAAGGTCATCGTGGTCGGTCACCAGCCGGAGTTCCCCCCCCGGTTCGAGGGTGCGCCATGCGTCCGCGAGAAAGCGGTCCTGGACCACCCTGTTCTTGTGATGCCGCGCCTTGGGCCAAGGATCGGAGAAATAGAGGTGAACGACGCGAACCTCGGCGTCGGGCACGCGCCAGCGCAGGAACTCGGTTGCGTCGGCGTGGAGGAGGCGGACATTGTCGAGGCCGCGCCTGCGCACACGGTCTGCGGCGTACGCGAAGAACTCGCCGGCCCATTCGATGCCCAGAAAATTCGTGCCCGGCTCATCGTCGCCCTGCTGGAGAAGAAACGCCCCCTTGCCGCACCCGATCTCGATCTCCAAGGGTTGTGCGGGATTCTTGAAGAGCGCTCGTACGTCGATCCACCCTGATTGGGGGTGCTTGAGGATGTCGTCCGGGAGGGGGGGCAGTTCGGTCGCATCAATGGCGACGGTGCCGGGAGCGATATCGAGCCGCCTGCCGCGGCCAAGACCAAAGGACATGCGGGAGGGTAGATCGGCTTGGCCCGGCGGCGCGACCCGGCGCCCGGGCTCGGACGTACCGGCAGTTGGTGGAAAGCGTTATTGACCCGTGCCGGCGAACCGATAGGGAGAGGTTGCGCGCGGGGGCGAGTCAGGAATGTTCGCCCGGCGCGGTCGATGAGACGGGGGCCAGAGCGCCAAGGAGGCGGCGATGAGCGTGAACCCGGCGGATCTTCTGAACCTCATCGAGGCGCGCCTGGATCGGCAGCAGTACCAGGACCAGCACTGGTCGGGGTCGTTCGAGGAATACCTGGAACTGTGCGCCCGCACGCCGCAGGTGCTCCGCAACGCGTACCAGCGCCTGTACGACGCGGTGATGTCGCACGGGTTCGAGCGGTACCGGGTGTTCAAGAAGGAGTGCGTGCGGTACCACTTCTTCAGCGACCCGTTCGACAAGGGCGCGGACGGCATCTACGGGCTTGACTTTGCGCTCATGCAGCTCGTGTCGTTCCTGCGCTCCGCGGCCGAGGGGTACGGCACGGACCGGCGCATCCTGCTCCTGCACGGTCCGGTGGGCAGCAGCAAGAGCACGATCGCCCGGCTGCTGAAGAAGGGGCTCGAGCACTACTCGCGCACCCCCGGCGGCGCGCTGTACTCGTTCTCGTGGCTGCTTGACGAGCGCTGCGAGGTTTCTGCGGGCGAGGGCGGCGGGGCGGCCAGGACGCACGAATACCCCAGCCCGATGCACGAAGAGCCGCTGATCCTCGTGCCCCGCGCGGCGCGTGAGTCACTGCTCGAGAAACTCAACGCGGCGTACAAGCCCGAGTTCCACCACGGCAAACTGCGCGTGGTGGGGGAGCCCGACCCCTTCAGCCGAAAAGTCTACGAAGACCTGATGCGGTTCTACGAAGGCGGCTGGAAGCGGGTGATGGAGCACGTGCGGGTTCGGCGCGTGGTCCTGAGCGAGAAGGACCGCGTGGGCATCGGCACGTTCCAGCCCAAGGACGAAAAGAACCAGGACTCGACCGAACTCACGGGCGACATCAACTACCGCAAGATCGCGCAGTACGGCTCTGACAGCGACCCGCGGGCGTTCAACTTCGACGGCGAGCTGAACATCGCGAACCGCGGGCTCTGCGAGTTCATTGAGATTCTGAAGCTCGACGTGGCGTTTCTGTATGACCTGCTCGGGGCCACGCAGGAGCACACGATCAAGCCCAAGAAGTTCGCGCAGACGCACATCGACGAGGTCATCATCGGGCACACCAACGAGCCCGAGTACAAGCGCCTGCAGAACAACGAGATGATGGAGGCCTTCCGCGACCGCACGATCAAGATCGACGTGCCCTACAACATCCGCCTCGACGACGAGATCCGCATCTACCAGAAGGACTTCGGGCCGGAGCGCATCCGCAACATTCATGTCGCGCCGCACACGCTGGAGGTTGCCGCGATGTGGGCGGTGCTGACGCGCCTGGAGGAGCCCAAGAAGGCGGGACTGGCGCTGCTTCAGAAGCTCAAGCTCTACAACGGCAAGAGCATCCCCGGCTTCACAGAGGACAGCGTGAAGGAGCTGAAGGAGGAGGCGCCACGCGAGGGCATGGACGGCATCTCGCCGCGCTATGTGCAGGACAAGGTGAGCAACGCCCTGGTGAGCCGCCAGGCGATTGAAGAGAAGTGCGTGAACCCCTTCATGGTGCTCAACGAGCTGGAAGGAGGGCTCTCGCACCACTCGCTGATCTCCGACGAGGAGACCAAGAAGCGGTACCGCGAACTGCTCTCGGTGGTGAAGGATGAGTACGAGGAAATCATCAAGGGCGAAGTGCAGCGGGCGATCTCCGCCGACGAGGAGGCGATCAAGCGCCTGTGCACCAACTACATCGAGAATGTGCGGGCCTACACGCAGCGCGAGAAGGTGCAGAACAAGTACACGGGGCGCTACGACGAGCCCGACGAGCGGCTGATGCGCGCGATCGAGGAGAAGATCGACATCCCCGACAGCCGCAAGGATGACTTCCGCCAGGAGATCATGAACTACATCGGGGCCCTGGCCCTCGACGGCAAGAAGTTCGAGTACAACACCAATGCGCGCCTGTACCGGGCGCTGGAACTCAAGCTCTTCGAGGACAGCCGCGACACGATCAAGCTCAAGAACCTCGTCTCCAGCGTCGTGGACGACGAGACGCAGCAGAAGATCGACGTGGTGAAGCAGCGCCTCATCCGCCAGTTCGGCTACAACGAAGCCAGCGCCACAGATGTGCTCAACTACGTCGCCAGCATCTTCGCCCGGGGCGACAGCAAGAACCGGTGATGCCGGGGCAGGGTCGCGCCCCGTGCGGCCCTCTGCGCCCGGTCCACGCAGCATGCCCCGGCACGATGCGCTGGCCCGCGGCATGCGTTGAGGAGATACTTCATCCCGGTCATGGGTTGGTCACTCTCCATCCTCGTCGCGATTGTGTCGGCGGTGCTCGGCATGGCGGCGGGCGGTTGTGTCGCGGGCCTTGCCGTCCGTTGGAATCGCATATCGAGCTTCGAGGGAAAGTCGGGGTTCGCCATCGTCGGCGCCGCGCTGCTGGGAGGTGTGGCGGGACTGGTTGTGGGGCTGATCGTCGCGCGGGTCGTCGCGGCCGGGGAAGCGCCGGGTTTCCTCAAAGCTCTGGGTGCCGCCAGCGGCTCCATCCTCGGGATCGCTCTGGTGGTCATGTTGCTGTGCCGCCTGGGCGCCGATATCGCCCCCACGTTGGACGGTCAGGAACTTCACCTTGAGATCGAGCTGCGCTGGCCGAGTGGTGATGCCGGCGTCATGCCCGACGCCCGTCTCGCGTCAGTCTCAATCTGCGTGCCCGGGGGCAACCGTGTCTCAACGCGCTCATGGCGGCCGGAACTGGCGCGCTTGGAGGATGGTCGCATGGTGATCCCTGCAACCATGCCTCTGACCACGCGTTCATCAGAGATGGTGCTCTTCATCCGCTTCAACGTCGATCACGACGTGCGCTTCGCCTTGCCGCTGCGATCTCGGCCCAAGGCGAGTGATTGCGAGTGGAGCGCATGGATTGAAGGCAGGGGTAACGGCGGGGCTCCGGGGTGCCCGAGCGGGTCAATGTTCACGCTTCGCTACCGGGTGCAGCCGGAGAGGCCGAGTCCGGCGCCGTCCGACCCGGCGGCGATTCGCGCGGCGGAGTTCCGCTCACTCACCGCGGATGCGCCGCTGGGGCGGTGGCTTCCGTTCCTGTTTGAATCTCCTGACGCCGAGCGCACATCGGCGGTCATCCGGTGCATCAACTTGCGCCCGGGGGAGCTGGCCGCGCTCATTCGCGCTCCGGAGGGACGCGAACGGGAATACGGACTGCGCGCGGCGCCATACCTGGAGCACCCGACACCCGAGGTCGTCGAGGCCATGCTCGCCGTCGGGCGCGAGATATCAGAGGGCATCCGCCGGACCGACGGGCTGATCGCGGACGAATCCTGCCTGCGCGAGTCGGCGAGCGATGTCGAGTCGCGCTTCCGTGACTGGCGGGATGCGTGGCGGAGCCTGGCGCGGGGCATCGGTGCCGACCTTGGCCCCCCGATGCAGGAGATCCGCGATCTCGCCGCCGAGCGATCCGGAATCTCCGTGATGCGAGACATCGAGCAGGATGCGCGCGAGGCCCTCGCTGCGCTTGAGCAATCGCCCGCCGGGAAGCGTCCATGACCTCGTCTCCGATCAACCCCACGCCCCTTTCAGAGGAGCACAGCCGCGAACTCGCCCGGTTTCCGAGGGTGCTGCGCAGTCTCGTGGAGGCCGAACTGGCCGCCGGGAATGCCATCGCGGAGATTGTCCGCGGCTTTCCGGCGGCGCCGTGCGGTGCGTGTGTCAGGCTGGCGCGGCGCGTGACAACGCGCGCACGCCGGTCGACCGGCGAAATCGACTTTTGCGAACGTCATTCCAGTGACCGCTCCGGGGAGTTTACAGACGCGGCGCGCCATTTCTTCGTGCTTGAAGCGCCGGCGACAGAGGTCGATTCGGATGCGGGCTCGGGCGCAGGCTCGGGCGAGGAGAGCACGCGCGACGCCGCTTCGGTCCTGAGTCAAGCCCGAGCCGCAGATAGCCGCTCTCGCGCGGATGAGCACGCCGAGAGCGCATCGGTCGGCATGCCGTTCTCCCCCTCTGGTCTGGTAGAGCGGTTTCGCGCCGGCATGGCGATGAACGTCGATCGCTGGCGTGACGGCGCCGGGTTCGATCTGTCGCTCCTGCGTTCCGCGACGATCAGAGAGCGGGCGCAGCTCGAACAGATGCTCCTTGCCGCACCAATCACGGATTGGCGCGTCGTGGAGGCGCTTGCCGCGATCGATTCTCCCCGGGCGCGCGAGGCGCTGGTCGGCGCGATGGCACGAAGCAACACCGCGCAGGCTGTTGTCCTGCTCTTCCACGCCCCAGAACTATTCAACGAATCGCGGCGTACGGAAGTGCTCGTCTCCGCGCTGGGCGAGGCTGGCATATTCTCCGGTCTGACCAAGACGCTTCTGCTGGTCGAGCGTCATCACCCTCCTCCCGTTATCGACGCGCTGCTGCGAGGCGCGCGAGACCGCGATGGACCCGTCGCCGGCCAACTGGCGGCGATGCTGCTCTTCCTTCACGGCAAGGCCGACGAGCCGTGTGACATGGGGCAACACGGGTTTCTTCGGCGATTCAACACCGACGATCCGGCATCTCGCGCCCGTGCCTTCTCCGAGTTGTGCGAGCGAATCGGGCGGGGCGCGTCGCCGCCATGAGTCCAATGGTTGAGGGCAGGCGCGGGCGTCGCCGCCCCCGCGAGCGCGCAGGGTCGCATCATCCCCGCTCCACGGCGCTCCACGACGCCTTGAGGCGGGCGAGCACTTCGCCCAAGATCTTCGCCGCCTCGCGCACTTCGGCCTCGGTGGTGTCCTTGCACAGGCTGAAACGCACGGCCCCGTGGGCCACATCCTCAGGCAGGTTCATGGCCTTGATCACGGCCGAGGGCTCAAGCGCCCCCGACGAGCAGGCCGAGCCCGCGCTCGCGCACACGCCGCGCTCGGAGAGCAGGAGCAGGATCGCCTCAGATTCCAGCCCGGGAAACGAGATGTTGGTCGTGTTCCACACGCGCCCTGCCTCGGGGCTGTTGAAGGCCGCATCCGGGGCGACCCCGCGGACGAGCGACTCAAACAGGTCTCGAAGGGCGGCCCCTTTCGCCCGGGCGCTCTCGTCGGCGAGCCAGGCTCGCGCTTCCTTGGCGGCCTCCCCGGCGCCCACGATGCCGGGCACATTCTCAGTGCCGCCCCGCCGGCCCAGTTCCTGCGAGCCGAGAATCGTCGGGCGCAGGGCCGTGCCCCGGGCCGCCCACACCATGCCTACCCCCTTGGGCCCGTGAAACTTGTGCGCTGAAAACGTGAGCACATCGCACCAGCCGCCCGAGACATCACATGGAAGTTTGCCCACCCACTGGGTGCCGTCAACGTGGAAGGGAATGCTTCGTGCCTTGCAGGCGCGGCTCACCTCCATCACCGGCTGAATCGCCCCGTTCTCGTTGTTCGCCCACTGCATGCTGACCAAGGCCACCCGCTCATCGAGCATGGCGTCGAGAGCCGCCGCGCTCGCCCGCGCGAAGCGGTCCACTGGCAGAAGCCGGACCTCCGCCCGGGCATCCCGCCCCAGGCGCCGGGTGAGTTCGCGCACGGCGGAGTGTTCAACGGGTGTGGTGATGATCACCGGGTTCGCGGCGCGCTTCGGTGATGCTTCGAGCAGCCCCCTGATCGCGAGGTCGATGGCTTCGGTGCCGGAGCCGGTAAACGTGATCTCGCGAGGTTTCGCGCCGATGAGGGCGGCGACATCGCGACGGGCGTTCTCCATCGCGGCCCGTGCCTGCTGCCCCGCCCGGTGCATGCTGCTCGGGTTGCACCAGGCATCACGGAGACATCGGGTCATGGCCTCGATGACCCCGGCGCTGGGGCGCGTGGTGGCATTGGAGTCGAGATAGATCACGGCTACAGGGTACCACCCAGACCCCGGCGGGCAGAGCCCTGCGTGCGTGGGGCGTTCGGGGAAGGTCCGATACCCACCCTATAACCAGCGCTTCCGGCGGAAGAACCAGAACTGGGCTGCGGCGATCGAGATGGCGAAACCCAGGATGACCCACAGGCCGGCGTCGTGCGTTGCGAAGGGGATGCCGCCCACGTTCATGCCGAAGAGGCCGGTGAGAAAGGTGAGCGGGAGGAATGTGGTGGACACAAGGCTCAGGGCGTAGAGGCGCCGGTTGAGCTGTTCGTTGAGGCGGGTCGAGAGTTCTTCATGCGTGATGGCCGAGCGGTCCCGGATCGAGTCGAGCTCCTCGATCTGGCGGGTCAGGCGGTCGGAGGCCTCGCGGACATGGGCCCGGTCGGTGTCGCTGAGCCACGGCATGGTTTCAATGCACACACGTCCGAGCATGTCGCGCTGCGGGGCGATGAACTTGCGCAGCTCGATGGCCTGGCGCCGCAGGTCGCTGAGTTGCCGGCGCAACTGCACAATCGGGGCCTCCGGGGCTTCCTCCTCGATCTTGCACAGCACATCCTCGATCTCCTCTACCACCGGCCCGCAATGCTCGACCACCCGGAGCGCGATCGACGCCAGAAGATCGCCGATCGAGGTCGGGCCCTCGCCCTGCTCCAGCTCGCCCCGCACTTCCTGGATTGCGCGGACCTGGCGGGTTCGCAGCGAAATCAGGCGGCTGGGCTCCATCCAGCACCGCAGCGAGATCATGTCTTCAGGTTCTGCGCCGGGGTTGTGATTCACAGCGCGAAAAATCGTGAGCAGGTGAGGCCCGAAGTGGGTGCACCGGGGGCGGGTTTCTTCCTGCAGCAGCGCGAGCGCGGCGACCGGGGGCACGCCGGATTCGTCGGTAAGCCAGACCCGGGCCGCCTCCACACCTCGGTCGAGATGCACCCAGAGCGGGCCCTGGTCAGGGGTCCAGGCGAGCACATCCTCCCAGCGCACGTAGCGGGCGCCTCCCTTCCCGTCGAGAAGTAGCCCGGCGAGCAAACCATGGTCGCGTTGGTCGGCGTGCACGGGCAGAGATTAGCCGCCCGCAGGGTCGGATGCCGCGCCCGGACGCGTCACACCCCGGGCCCGGCCTCGGGGTCGGAAGGGGTCGCCGATTGGCCGCCGCTGACCACGGGGCGAACGGGCACGCCGCGGGCGTTCCTGGTCCGGGTGAGGCGAGGTCAGGCGCTGCGGGTCTCCGGATCGGTGCGCTGGCGAGCGCTGGTCTTGGGTTCGGCGCCGGTCCGCTCGGCGGTGCGGGGTTCGCCCGTGGGATAGTGGATGCGCCCGTGATAGATCGCGGCGACGGACTTGGAGATCGAATCGACGATCTGCGAGAGCTCGCGGAAGGTCAGGCCGCACGCCTCGAACTGCTCGTCAAGCAGGCGCTTGTTCGCCAGCGTCCGCACCAGGTTGTCGATGCGCGCCGGGGTCGGTTCAGAGAGCGTGCGCGTGGCGCTCTCGACCGCGTCGGCGAGCATCAGAATCGCGACCTCGCGGGTCTGCGGCTTGGGCCCGGGGTAGCGGAAGTCGCTCTCCGTCGGCTGCTCCACATCGTCGCCTTCGCGCTGGGCGGCGTCGGCCTGGTCGCGCGCCCGGCGGAAGAAGTACTCGACGAGCGTGGTCCCGTGATGAGCCTCGATGAAGTGAATCAGCGGCTTGGGCAGGCCGGACTCTCGGGCCATCTCGGCCCCGTCCTTCACGTGCCCGACAATGACCAGCAGGCTCATGGCGGGGCTGAGCTTGTCGTGCCGGTTGGGCCCGCCCCCTTGGTTCTCGACGAAGTATTCGGGCTTGTTCATCTTCCCGATGTCGTGATACAGCGCACCGACGTAGGTGAGCAGGCTGTCGGCGCCGATCGCATCGGCCGCGGCCTCGGCGATGGACGCAACCGTGAGGGAGTGGTTGTACGTGCCCGGGGCGCGCTGCTGGAGTTCACGCAGGAGCGGGTGCTTGGGGTCGCGGAGTTCGATGAGGGTCATGCCGGTCGCGATGTCGAAGACCCGCTCGATGGTGGGGAGGAGGAACATGGCGAGGCCCGCGGCGATCAACCCCGAGCCGCCTCCCAGCGCCGAGTCGAAGACCGCCTGGCGCAGCAGCGCCGGGGTCACAGGCCCTTCGATGAGCGAGGCAACCCCGGTGCCCAGGGCCATGCCGATGCCCGCAACAACGCCGGTGCGGACCAGCGTGCCCCGGTCGCGGATCTCGGGCAGCGAGCGCACCACCAGGCCCACGCCCCCGACCATGAGCATGAATCGAGCGATGGAGAGGTCCAGCGTGAGGCACACCAGCAGGCCGGCGATCGACCCGCACGCCAACGCCGTGCGCTGGTCATAGGCGATGACCAGGATGATCGCGGCGAGCAGGACCGGGGCCGGGGCCGCCAGCGGAGCCACCGCCGGAAAAAGCACGCACGAGACGCTCGCCACGGCGCACAGGCCGCCCACCAGCACACCGAGCCACAACATCCGGGCGGGGCTGCGCCGGATGCGCGGCACGAAGGTGCCGACGTAACCCGCGAGGGCCACGGCGAGAATGCCGGCGCCGCCCGCGTACGCCGCGCTGCGCGCCCACGCCCGCCACAGGGGGGCGCTCTGGTCGAAGGCGCGTCGTTCCGCCTCGTCGAGATCAACCTGGGCGGTCGCCAGCACATCGCCCCGGGTGTAGATGACATAGCCCTTGGGCAGGTCGGTGGTGAGGGGCGCGACGGCGCGTTCCGCCGCCGCCGCCAGGGCCACGGTGGAGGCCTCGTCAAAGTGGAACGTCGCTTTTGCCTTGACGATGAGGCGGGCGAGGGCGACCTCGGCCTGTTCACCCCGGAACCCCGCGGCGCGCACCAGCGATTCTGCCGCGCTCGTCAGGTCGCCCGCCGCGGCGATGTTGACCGCGAGCGACGCGGGGACGCGCCGTGTCTCGCGCCCGCGCAGTTCGATTTCACCCAGGCCCTGTTGGCTGAGGCGCTGCCACGCGATGTCATCGAGCAGGGGGCGGCGCGAGAGCCCCTCGGCGAGCGCGTCCACCCGGTTCGTCCACGCCTGGCTCGGTTCGCCGTCGAAGGTCGCCTCCTTCAGGGCCGCCAGCTGCGCCGGCGTCAGGCTGAACTGCTGCGCGATCGCCGGGTCCACGTCTTCAACCTTGGACGCCTCACCCACCGTGCGCGGCAGGTTGAGCAGCGAGGTGCGGATCTCGTCAATCGTGGCCTGCTCGGCGACGTACACGCGGGGCGAGCGCAGGCGCGCCTCGGCGCGGGCGGCCTGGGTTGCCGCGTCGTTGGGCAGGGTGAGCGGCACCCGCGACAGCCGGGATTCCACGGCGACGCGCCCCGGCACCGGCCTGGCTTCCGCCCTCGCCCAGATCATCACCGCCGCGGAGACGAGCCAGAATGCGCCCGTGACGATCGCGGCCCAGCCGAACTCACGCGTGCGGACCGCGCGCACGGCGCGCCGCCACAACCCGTCATCGCGGATCGAACCCAGCGCGCCGCCAACTCGGCGGTAGACCCCGCTGCGCGGGCCGGTTCGCGACGCCGACCTGGTGCCCGGGCGGCTCATGACGCCCCCTCTGAAGGCGCTTCATCCTCGCCGTAGGCCTCGATCACGCGCTGCACGAGCGGGTGCCGCACGATGTCCTGCTTGTCGAGGTACACGAGCCGGACGCCCGGCACGCGCTTGAGCCGGCGCGCGGCGTCAATCAGGCCGCTCTCCCGCGGGTCGGGCAGGTCGATCTGCGTGACATCGCCAGTCACGATGAGCTTGGACCCCCGCCCCATGCGGGTCAGGAACATCTTCATCTGGCCGCGCGTGGTGTTCTGGGCCTCGTCGAGGATGACCACGGCGTTGTTCAAGGTACGGCCCCGCATATACGCCAGTGGCGCGACCTCGACCACGTCGCCGTCGATGAACCGCCGGAGCGTGCCGTAATCCACCATGTCGTGCAGGGCGTCGAGCAGCGGGCGCAGATAAGGGTTGACCTTTGCCTCCACGTCGCCCGGCAGATATCCCAGTTTCTCTCCCGCCTCCACCGCGGGGCGAACCAGCATCACCTTGCGCACCCGGTCGCGCTTGAGCAGGTGCACCGCCGCGGCGACCGCGAGATATGTCTTGCCCGTGCCCGCGGGACCGATGCCGAACACGAGATCGTGGTCGCGGATGGCGTCGAGATACGCCTGCTGGTTGAGCGTCCGCGGCTGGATGCGTCTCCCCGCCGCGTACACATCGAGTTCACCCGACCACACCTCCGGCTCATCCCCCTCGCCCATGAGGGGCGTGCCGCCGAGGCGCGCCCGCAGTGACTCTTCGGCGATCGCGTCGAGCACCTCCTGGCGCGACATGCCCTGGCGGGCGCTCATGCGCGCGAGCACCGAGCGGGCGACGCCCACGGCCTGGGGCTCGCCGCTCAGTCGCACGACATCCTCGCGCGCGGTCACCGCGACGCCCAGCGCCTCGCGGATCATCTTGAGATTGCGGTCGGCGGAGCCGAGCACACTGACGCGATCCGCCCCGCCCGGAACTCGCACGGTCACATCCACGCCGGATACGCTCCTCACTCAGATCCCGACACTTGACAACCCAACCATAAACCAAACAAATCTGCGATGGTGTATCGTACTCGTAGAATTCCATTCGGATCGGAGGGCCCGCGGCTCGTGGAAAGACCGCGCGAAGATAAAGTCAACCCCCACAATGTGGGGATTCTAGGCCCAGCCCGGCAGACCAGCGCCAGGGTTGTCCTTGGATGGGCGACATCAGTTCTCTGCTCCATGTTGGGGTGCGCCGGCGGCGTGCCGAGGACGACGAGCACGCCTGCCGGCCCCATTTCGTTCCGGGCGGACTGGAACGACCTCGACGCCGCGGCAGAGGTCGCGTCGATCGTGATCGAGGCCACGGTGCTTCGCGTGTCCGAACCGGAGGCGGGCCTGCGCGTCTTCGACCTCCGCACCGTGAGCGACGCCCCGGGGGTCTTGGAAGTTCGATGGCTCGACGGTGCTCCGGGCCTGACCCCCGGCGAGAACGCACTGGTTGAGGCCCGGTGCACCGTGGGGCGCCTGGGAGATCCGCGGCGGGAGGCACGCCTGCTCGGAGCCCTTCAGCGCCGCCTGACCCAGCTTCGCGGCCGCGATGCCGCCCCGCTCGATTGAACGAGATTCATTCTGCGGTCGTGAGGGGTACGACGCGCTCCATCGCCTCTTCGGGCGCGGGCGGATCGCCGAGATCGACCGGCAGGTAGACCCCCATCGCGTGATCGCTGTTGAGGATCAGGGCGTTGGGAGGCACGAGTTTGGCGCCGAACTCCGCTTTCTCGTGCCCGAGGATGAACAGGTTGACCCCCCAGCGCTCCACCAGGTCTTCAAGCTGCTCGGCGTCGTAGCCGCGCCCCCAGACCATCAGGTGCGCTGAACCCTGGCGCGGCATGTAGTCATCCTCCACCAGCGCCCGCTCCAGGATGCGCGGGTCGAATCGGGTCATCATGCCCAGGCCCGGCAGGCTGTGCGCGCACAGGATGTCGCCGCGCGGCGTGTGAGCCCGCAGGGCGAGGGGCATCGAACGGATGAACTCGCGCAGGGCCGCGTCAACCCGGGCGGTCTCCCCCCCGAACACGTATTCCAGCCCGAGATTGAACGCCTCGACAACCCTGATGCCGTCCTTGATGATCCCCGCGCCGATCACCTGGCTGAGTTCGTGGTTGGCCAGCAGCGTGTGGACATGCTCCGGGTGCTCGGCCTTGAGGGCGGCGGCCTTGATGAGCACCCGGTGGCTGAAGTCCATGCCGTTGACGAGCCGGTCGGAGTGGATGAGCTCGTGCAGCGTGAGGTGCGCGCCGGGGGGGTGGTCGCCGCCGAGGCCGGCAAGAGCGACGAGGCGAGCGAAGTGCAGCGGGTTGTCGTGCAGGTCGCCGGTGGCGATGAGGCGCCCGGGGGCTTCGATCAGGTCGATGGAGCCGCGCCGGCAGCGGGCGCCCAGGTTGGCTTCTGTCGCCTCGCGAAGGACGCGTTCAACGGCGGCGGGGCTGGCGAGGTCGATCTGTCGCACTCGCGGGCTCCGCGGGGAAGGGGTGGATGGAAACCGGCCAATGCGCAGAAGCCGGCGGGCGAATGACCCCGTCCACACGCCCCCGCGCGTTACGCCATGGTGCTCTCATCGCCGACCGGGGCGCGCCCCTTGCCCGCCTGGGCCAGCAGGATGCCGTGGATGAGGTTCAGGCGCTCCGCGACGAACTTCATGTCAGGCGGGCGCTTCTCCGGGTCTACCTCCACGCACAGCATGATGAGGTCATTGAGCTTGGGGTGCACCTTGGGGTTGAGTTCGATCGCCGGCGTGGGCTTTTCCATCAGGTTGTCGTCGATCGAGCCCACCAGCGAGTCACCCTTCGCCAGCGCCGTCGGGATGTGCTGGCGCGTCAGGGTCCAGTAGATGCTCGCGCCAAGGTTGTACACGTCCGTGCGCGGGGTGATCGCCCGCCGGTGCACCTGCTCGGGGGCGATGTAGTCCGGCGTGCCCTGGATGCGTTCCTTGATGGTTCCGATCTTGCACGACTGGCCGAGGTCGATGACCTTCGCCCGCGACTGATCGTCCACGATGATGTTGTTCGGCTTCATGTCTGCGTGCACCCAGCCGCGCTCGTGCATGTGGTGCATCGCCTCGGCGACCTGCTGGAAGACATGAACCGCGTGCTCGAAGGTCTTGGGGGGCGAGCGTTCCATGCTGATGCCGTCGACAAGCTCCATCACCAGGTAGAGTTCCTTGGTCGCTAGGAACGAGCCCTTCTTGATGAGGCGCTCAATCTTGCGCATCCCCGGATGGTCAAGGGACTGGGCGACCTTGACCTCCTGCTCGGCCTGGTCGAGGAAGCGCTGGTCCTTGGACTCGCGTTTGACGACGTGCTTGAGGGCCCAGATCTGCTTGGTCTTCTGGTCCTGGACGAGGTAGATCGACGACGCCGCACCCTGGCCAAGTTCGGCCAGGACCTTGTATCCTTCGACAACGTCACCCTTCTTGAATTGCACGCCCACCTCGTCCATGGTCGACCTCGGACTCCCCTGCTCGGGGGGGCGGCAGAGATCACCTGCCGGGCCCGCGGAGCCCTGGGGGACAGAACGCCCCCGAGGAGTTTCGCCGAAGCCCCGGGCGAGTCAAGCCCCGGATTTCCATCGACCCGGAACTTCACAGGCTGGAGTCGGCTTGTCCAAGATACCACGAACCCCCCGCAGGGGGTTCCCCGGATCGGCCCGGCCCTTGGTCAGCGGAGGTCGGCGAGGCTCTCGCGGAAGGCCGCGTCGGCGAAATGCAGCCCCGGGTCAGAAACCCCGGCGAGGTCGCTCTGAAGGTAAATGCGGTCGGCGGGGATATCGAGTTCGCGGGCGAGAGTCCGGGTGAGTTGGGCGAGCCGGGTCATCTGGGCCTTCGTGAACCCGCGCCGATCGCCGTTGCCGACCATGCAGATGCTGATCGCGTGCCGGTCGAGCCACTCTGCCTGGTCTCCGAAGGCGTGCGCCCCCGGGAGTTGATCGAGCCAGCGGTAGCCGAGATACAGCTCGCCGTCGCGCATGCCGCTGCCGTTGCCGATGACGAAGTGGTGCCCCAGGCCCCGAAGACCGTCGCGCCGGGCGGCTTCGTCGAGCGCTTCAGGCGTGCCGTGCGGTCCGCCCGAGTGATGCACGACGATGGCGCGCCACTGGTCCTTGGCGAGCGGCGCCCGCGTGACGAGGGCGGCCTCCATCGATCCCGCGCGGTTGGTGGCCGCGAGGGCCGGAAGGCCCGTGCCCCGGAAGCGAGGCATCGACGCCCCGTCAAGGAGAAGCAGCGAGCCGGCGCCGATGGTCATCGCACCCAGCAGCGCACCCCAGACCACCTTGGTGCGAGGGCTGACCGGCTTCGCCTTCTTGGCTTTGGTGCGTGGCATGTGCAGCGTTCCTTGCTGGGTGCCGGAGCAATCCTGCGCGGCGTGCGGGTGGGCGTGCCCGCGAAGTGCTGCCATCGGTGCGCGCGTTGCGCGTACGTTGAAATTCGCGCGACGAACCGCGCAAGATCGTAGCAGCACCGGCGCGCAGCGACATCTCCTCCCCGTGCGCACACGCCGATTGTGGATGACCGCAGCCGCACCACAAGCAGTAGAAGACTCCGCCGGACAGCGGAGAGTTACGCCGTGACGCACCACGGCCGTGCAGAAAACCGAGAACACCGGCGGGCCGGGCGCGGGTCGCGCGGGCCATCGCGGCGACCCCGGGGCGACGAGCAGAGGAGCCGAGGACAGGGCGCCGGGCGATTCATGTCCGGGCGGGTGCGCCCGGGCGCGCATCAATCGCGCGGCTGCAACCGCGCCCGCAGGTTGGGGCGCCGATTGCCGTACGCATCGACCACGGTGTCTTCCGCGAGCTGCGACTGGGCCTGGTCATACCGGTCATACTGCGACCGATACGGGTCGCCCGTGAAGAGCTCGCGCGAGCAGCCGCCGAGGGCCAATGCCGCGAACGCCGCGGCGAGAATCACCGCAGATCGCCCTCCGGAAACCCCGAAGGCGGCACGCCCGCCCACCGCGCGGGGTGCGGGTGTCGGCGTGGAGGCGGAACGACGGGTCAGATGCCACATGACCAAAAAGTGTACCGCCCCTCGAGAAGGGGCGGCACACTGGAGGAGAGAGAGATCAGAGTTGCATGGGACGAAAGACGCCCATACCCGGTGATACGAACAACGCGGCAACAAGTTCACTTGAAATCGCAGTTCTGGGTCCTGACACATACCAAACCAAAACCTCGACATGGGGGGCAAGTGCCGGACTTCCGGGCGACCCCAGGGCGGCATGGGTCGGTGAGATACCACGCGGAGCCGCGAACGGAGCGCAAGAAAACAGGCCGTCGGCAGGAAACCCACCGGCGGCCTGAGAACAGTGAGCGTGTTCAGGGCGTCAGATGCGCGTAGGGCCGCGCCGACGCCGGTTCAGACCAGCGAAACCCGCACACCCGACCAAGGCAAGGGCGCCGGGGCTCGGAACAATCTCAGCGCCGGCTTGGACAGTGATGTCGCTGAAAGCATGGGCGAAGAAACTGGGATTGTTGATGAACAACTGCACAAAGGCACCTTCATAAGGGCGCGACCCGGGAAGGTCGAGTCCGAACTGCCCGCCATCAGTGCCGTTGAAGATTCCGTCCGAAGACTCGTTGTCGGCGAGCGTAACGCCGGTGAGGTCGCCGTTGAAAAACGTGGCGCCGTTGCCGCGCACCCACGTTCCGATGATCGCGCCGGACAAGGTGTCGCCATCATCATCTGTGACGGTGAACAGGCCCAACCCCTGCGCGGTCGAGCCGTTATTGTTGAAGACCGAGATGTAGATGGTCACCGCCGCGAAGTCGCTGCGTGAGACAAACCCGTCGTCGAAGTTCGCTGTCCCGGCACCCGCCCCGAGCCGGGAGACATCCCCGGCCGTCCGGAGCAACCCGGAGTCAACCGCATCCGCCCGGAAGTCGCCCGAGCCCGGAAAGCCGTTGTGGGGGTCGAACGACCCGGAAAGGTCGGTGAAGCCGAACGTCAGGATCACCGCGCCGGAGGCTTGCCCAAGCGCGAGTGTCATTCCGAGGATCGCGACTGAACTGCGCTTCATCAAGAACTCCGCACAGGAAAACCCGAGAGCGTGGCGCGAACATGCCGGCCGCCGCACCCTTGACGCGACGGGCGCGGTGCATCGGCACGCTGACCACTCAGAAGTACCCCAACCGCCCGGTAATGCCACCGAATCGGGAGTTTTTTCCGCTGGTGCGGGTTGCGCAGCCCGTTGTGGGGGTATTGGATCGAGGTCGCTGGTTTTCGTGGAGTTCTTCGACTCGAACGTACCGCGGCCCGGCCGGATGATCGAGCGCCGAGTCAGACCCGAGCGATCAGGCCCGGCGCAGGGCCGACCGAGCGGCGCGAACGCCGCTCTCCAACGCACCCTCCATGTACCCCACGAAACCGGGGGAGCAGTGCTCGCCGGCAAACTGGATCGCCCCAAGGCCCGCCTCAAGCGCCGGCCCAATACGCATCACTTCTCCGGGCGCTGGGAAGGCGTACCCGGCCCCGGTCCAGGGTTCCCCGGGCCAATCCATGAAGCGGGTCTGCTCGACCTGCGAGGCGTACCCCGGGTAGAGGCGTTCGAGCAAGGCGAGCACGGCCTCGGCGCGGTCCCCGGGAGCGCGGGCGCGCAGGGCTTCGGCGGCGCGGGCGCCAGAGAACCCCACCAAGGCCGCGCTCTCGTCGCCGGGCTGGTTGTCAGTGCCCTCCCACGTCATGCTCACCTCCGCATCCGTGAGGCTGTCCGGGGCTTTGCCCAGTGCCCGCCAGAAGCGCCCGCGCACGGACGAGAGGTGCTTGACCGCGATGCCCATCTGCGGCATGAGCCCGGCGGGAAGCGCCGGTGTGAAGTCAATGCGGTTCCACACGCTCGGGGGAGAAGCGAGAATCACCCGGTCTGCCTCCAGGCTCTCGCCGGACTCAAGCAGCACCCGCACGCTCCCGCCCGCCGAGCGGATCGCCCGCACCGGGGCCCGGGTGCGCACGACACCCGTGCCGAGGGCCTCGCCCATCGCGAAGGCAAGACGCTGGTTGCCGCCTTTGCACCGAAAGACCTCGCTCTGCGTCCAGTAGTCCTCCAGGCCGCCGGCGCGGACCATGGCCAGCAGGCCGAGCAGGCTCATCTGAGCGGCAGGCACGGCGTTGTCCGCCGAAAAGGTGGTGACGAGCGCGTGCCGGCAGAGGGGCGACATCGCCTGCCCTTCGAGCCATGCGCCCACGCTCACGGCATCCAGGCTTTCGGCGCCGGGGCTCAGCCAGGGCCGGGCGCCGTCCACGCCCGAAGCGAGATCGTTGAGCGGGGCGATGGCGGCGTTCATCTCGTCGTAGAGCGCCAGTGCCTCGGTGCCGCTCAGCGCCCGCCCCTGGAGCAGAACCGGAAACTCCGCGTCGTCTTCGGTGACATCGAGCATGTCGAGACCGAACCTGGAGGCGAGGCGGATCCAGGTCGGGTGATTGGCGTCGATCAGTTCGCCGCCCCCTTCCACGGTCTTGCCGGGGGTGAAGTCTGTAAACGTCAGCACCCTGCCGCCGAGGCGAGAACGTGCCTCGAGCACGGTGACGGTCGCGCCCGCGTCGGTGAGCTCGAGGGCCGCGGAGAGCCCCGAGAAGCCGCCCCCGACCACGATGACGCGCAGACCCCGGCCCGGCCGCGCACCCCCGGAGGCACAACCGAAGGCGAGGGCCCCGGCGCCCAGGGCCGCGCTCTTCAGAAAGTTGCGTCGGCTGACGAGGCGGTCGCGGGGTTCAAAGCGATGGGCGAGTCGGGCAAAGAGTGTGGCGGACATGAAACGCTCCCGGGCGCGGCAGGCCCCAGCATACCGTTGGCTCCCCGTGCCGATGCCCCGCGACAATTCCTCAATGTGCGACGCGACGCCGGCCCGGCGAGGCAGGCGCGCCGGGAGGCTGGTTCTGGGGGTGCTCGGGGCGGTGTTGAGCGCGGCGGCGCCCGGCGGCTGCCGATCTTCCGCTCGCCCGCCGACACCCGGCCCCTCTCCCGAGCCGGGGGTGATGGACGTGCTCTCCTGGAGCGTGGTCGCGGAGAGCGCGGACCTCGCGCGCGCGCTCGGCGGCATGCCTCCCCCCCGCGCCGTTCCCGCGTCGGTGCGTGAGCGGTACCGCGCCAACGGCATGCGATGCTTCGAACTGTCGTTCGAGGCTGTCGAAGCGCTGCGGCGGGCCCTTCCGCCGGTGGGATCGTCAGAGCGGCTGGTGATCGCCGAGGGCCCGGGGTGGACAACGCTGGTGGAATCCGCGCCGCTGGTGAGCGGGGCGCGCCTCGAAGTTGATTCCGGGCCGCTCCGTCTGCCGGAGGGTCGCCTGCGACTGATGGGGCGAGCATGGCGTGAGCCGGTGGTGGGAGAGTCCGGGGTCGCGTCGGGCGTGGCGATGGAGTTCGCGGTGGAGTTTGAGACCACGCCGGAGCGCCGCGATTTTCTTGATCCCACGGTCCCGGATGAGTCGAGGCGCCAGCGCTTCAGCCGCCTGCGCATGGCGGGCGTCGAAGACCGCGCCGTGGCCTATGTGATCGTGCCCGACGATCCGCGTGCGGATTGGCAGGCGCTCCTGGATCTCCCGGGTTCGCCCCCCGGGGCGGCGTCACCGGCGATGGAACGCGACGACGCGAACCCCGGCGCGCCGGGGGCCGCGCCGCCCGTGACGGGCGCGACCGAGCCCACCCCTCCCGAGCCCACCCCGCCCGAGGAGCCGCTGGGCCCGTTCGCGGCGCGCGATGCGACGCTGGGGCAGGTGCTGCTGGGTCCGGCGCCGGGGTCTTCGCGCCGCATGCGGCGCATCATCGTGCTCGTCCCGCGCGCAGAGGCGTCGTTCGGGCTGGGGCGATAGGTCGGGGCGTGCCTTACGATGGCCGCAATGCGTCGCCCCCCCATGCGCCTGTGGCGAACCCTGCTCGTCGAGCAGTGGAAACTGCTGCTCATCACGACCGCCGTGGTGGTGACGGTGATTTCATTCGCGGCCACGGTCAAGCCGCTCTCGGACGGCAAGCTCGACGCCCTCGACGTGCCCCGCTACATCCTGTTCGCGGTGCCCCCGATGCTGGCGTACGCCCTTCCCTTCGCGGCGTGCTTTTCGGCGACGATGACGTATCACCGCGTGGCGCAGGACAACGAGGCGATCGGCATGTATGCCGCGGGCATCAGCCACCGCTCGCTCCTGTTCCCGGCGCTGATCTCGGGGCTGGTGATCGCGGCGGGCCTGCTCGCGCTCAACGACCGGGTGATCCCGCGATTCCTGCGAGAACTCCAGCGCATGGTGACCAGCGACATCGCGCGGGTGATCGCGCGGAGCGTTGAAGCGGGCCAGCCCGTGAAGCTGGGCGATTGGGTAATTGTCGCCGACCGGGCCTATGTCCTGCCCGATCCGCCGGAAGGCGTGACGGCCCAGGCGCGCCTGACGCGCGTGGCGGCGCTCAAGGTGGGTCACAGCCAGAAACCCAACGACCTGCCCGTCGACGCGCTGGGGGTTTCGGCCAGCGCTGACATCTGGCTCTTTCCCGCACCCGAAGAAGCCGGGGGCACGGCGGCGTACATCGGGCTGGGGCGCACCGCCGCGCGGCGCGAGGGTGAGGTGAACCTCGCGCTCTGGGATTCGGCGGAGTTCGGGCCGATGGTGCTGCCCGATGCGTTCCAGAACGACCCGGAGTTTCTGACGAGCAGCGAACTGCTCGCGCTCCGCGGCGAGCCGGAACGGATGGAGTTCATCACGTACCGCAAGCGCATTCTCGCCGCGCACCTTGCCGAGCCGCTGACCATTGAAGCGATCATCGACGACCTGCGCTCCACCGGGCGGGTGAAACTCCTTGGCCCGCCGGATTCGGGGCAGACGCTGTACCTGAGCGGGGCCGACCTGCGGCAGACGCCGGAGGGGTGGAGCGTGATCCCCGCCCCGGGGAGGGCGGTCGAACTGGAGGAGTACCGCACGCTGGCGCAGCCCGACCCCGACGCCCCGCCGGTGCGCGAGGTCGCGCGCTGGACCGTGAACCGGGCGTACCTGGAGGCGTCGCTGGGCGACCCGCAGCGCCCCGAGCTCGAACTGCGCCTGCGCGTCCGTCGCGCCGAGAGCGCGGCGACCGAAGGAATCAGCGGCGAGCGGCTTGAACTCCGGTTCGAGGCGCTTCGATTCGAGACCGACTTCACCAACGCGCTCGCCGGCCTGCCCATCGAAGACCTCTCCCGGCACGCCCAGCAGCGCATCGACGCCCGGGCGTTCGGGTGGGAGAAGCTCGTGCTGCCCCGGGGCGGCATGATCAACCGCTGGGAGCGCCTGCAGCGCGAGATTGTCGCCAAGATCAACGAGCGCCTGGCCATCGCGTTCAGCGGGGCGGTGATGGTGGTGATCGGCGCGATCGCGGCCCTGCGCCTGCGCTCTGCCTCGCCTCTGCCGCTCTATCTTGTCAGTTTCCTCCCGGCCCTGCTCGCCCTTATCGCGATCAATGGAGGCCAGCAGTTCGCGCACCGAACCAGCCTCTCGGGGCTCCTCCTGCTCTGGGCCGGGCCGGTCGTGCCGGCGATCGGCGCGGCGATCGGGTACACCCGCCTGCGCCGGCACTAGACCCCGCCCGGCCGAATCAATCGGCGATTCACCAGTGAAGACTGACGCACCAGCCGCCTTCACCTTCGCCCGTCGCCCCCGCGCGACGGTGATGCTGATTGTCGGGGTGATGCTGGTGCGCCTGGTGTTTCTCGCGTTCTTCAGCCCCTACGGGCTCAGCGAAGACGAAGCGCACTACTGGGAGTGGTCACGGCGCATCGACTGGTCGTACTACTCCAAGGGCCCGGGCATCGCGTGGACCATCGCCGTGTCGCGGGCGGTCTTCGGAGATACCGAGCTGGGCGTGCGCGCCCTGATGCCGCTTTGCGGGGCGATGATGGCCGGGGCATGCGCCCTGGGGGCCTACCTGTTGCGGCGCGATCCGCGCCACGCATTCTTCGGCGCACTCGCGGTCGTGCTCTGGCCTCCCCAGCACGCGATGTCGCTCCTGGCCACGATCGACGGCCCCTACGTCTCGTGCTGGGCGCTGGCGACACTGTGCGCCGCGAGGGCGCTCGCCTCGGGCCGGGCGGGATGGTGGCTCGCGACGGGCACGGCCGTGGGCGCGGGCTTTCTGTTCAAGTACACCATGCTCCTCTTCGTGCCCGGGCTGATTCTCGCGATGCGCGTGCGCCGGATGCCGCTGCGCTCCTGGCTCAAACCCGGGGCAATCGTCGCGGCGCCGGTGCTGCTCGCGTGCGTCCCGGTGCTCCTCTGGAACGCCGACCACGGATGGGTGACCCTGCGTCACCTGCTCGGACACCTCGGACTTGCGGCGGGAGACATCCCGCGAGAATCGCTGGAGAAGCACACGTTTGCCGAGCGCCTGTCCTGGCCGCCGCAGTTTCTTGGCATCCAGGTGCTCATCTCGTTTCCGTTGCTCGGGCTCTCATGGGCGGGGTGGAAGTTGTGCCGCGCCGATCGCGGAAGGCTCGATGGGCTTGGGCCCGCCCTCGCCGCCCCGATGGTCGCGTTCTACGCGCTGGTGTCGTGCTTCACGCCGGTCGAAGGCAACTGGACCATCGCCTGCTACGTTTCGCTCGTGCCGCTGGCGGGGCTGGGCGTGGTGCGCGGCTACGAAGTGTGCCGGGCGCGGCACACCGCCGGGCGCGGAGCACCCGGGCCCGGCCCGACGTCGCCCCGTTGCGCGTTCTGGGCGGCGCGCACGGTGCCCCACACCTACCGGGCTGCAGTCGTCATCGGGCTGCTGACGGGCTTGCTGAGCCTCACAGCGGACAAGGCCGCGCGTCTGCCCCTGCTCGGGCCGGTCATTCCCGCGTATCGCGTGATGTCCGGGCCTGCCTGGGCCGACGCGGTGGGGGATCGACTTGAAGCGCTCCGGCGTGCGCCGGGCAGGCCCGAACCCGTGGTGATCTCGAGCCACTACGGGCGTGCGAGCCTGCTCTCGTTCTACCTGCCCGGACACCCGCTCGTCTACTGTGCGAGCCCTCTCCTCGCTCCGGCGCCGGAGTTCGGGCGCGGACCCGGGCGCAAGACGCAGTATGACTTCTGGCCCGAGGCCGATCTCTCAAACCCGGGGCTGCGCGGCGTGGACGCGGTGCTCGTCGGGGGCGTGAAGCCCCAATGGGAGGGCGCCTTCGAGCGCGTGGAAGACGCCGGCACCTTGCCCGGCAAGCGCGGCAGGGAGCTCTTCATCGGGTACGGGTTCAAGGGGTTCGGGTCGAGGTGAGGCCGCCTAACGCCATCCCGCGCCGGGGTTCTGGCGAATTGGGCGGGCTCGTCCGAAGGGACTGGCGGGCTTCGTCGGCAGGTTCTCGGACGTGGGGGCGGGCGCTGCGTGTGCCGCGGGCTTACCCCCGATGTACTGATCCTGAATCGAGGGAGGTGCCGAGGGTTGCGCGCCGGCGGAAGGCTCCTTGTCACCCTCAAGGCGCTTCTCCCGCGCTTCGTCGATTCCCCGGTCAAGCTTGTTGAGCAGGGCCTTGACCTCGTTGAATGCGCGCGTTTGACCGGGCATGGGGGGGCTTCTCCCGACAGGATGCCCGACCATCGACCCGCCCCCGACTCCACTTGGGTCCGCGCGGCGCGCCGGCATCAACAGCCTGTGAAGGAGTTCCGGTCGTGCGGGCGAGGCAAGGGGGCGACCCCGCTCCGGGTAGACTCTCACGGAACCGGGGGGCACCCGAGGGCGGCATGGGCAGCATCACGCTCGACAACGTCAGCAAGAGTTATGCGCCGGGGCAGCCCGCGGTGGCCGGCATCTCGCTCGACATCCCCACCGGATGCTACTGCGTGCTCGTCGGACCCTCAGGATGCGGCAAGAGCACCACGCTCAGGCTGGTCGCGGGGCTCGAAGAGTGCACCGGCGGGCGCGTGCTGATCGCGGGGCAGGATGTCACCCGCGTGCCCCCCAAGGACCGTGACATCGCCATGGTGTTTCAGAACTACGCCCTCTACCCGCACATGAGCGTGCGCCAGAACCTTTCGTTTGCGCTCAAGATGCGCAAGACTCCCCGCCCGGACATCGCGCGCCGGGTCGGCGCAGTCGCGGAGATGCTCGGCCTCGGCGAACTCATGGATCGCAAGCCCCGGGCGCTCTCCGGGGGCCAGCGTCAGCGCGTCGCGCTCGGGCGGGCGATTGTCCGCGAGCCCAAGGCGTTCCTGTTCGACGAGCCGCTCTCCAACCTCGATGCGCGCCTGCGGGTGTCCACCCGGGTCGAACTCAAGAGCCTGCACCAGCGCCTTCGCACCACCACGGTCCACGTCACGCACGACCAGGAAGAAGCGATGAGCCTGGGCGAAATGGTCGTGGTGATGGAGGCAGGGCAGGTGCAGCAGGCGGGCCCGCCCCTGGAGGTCTACCAGCGCCCCGCAAACAGATTCGTCGCGGGCTTCGTGGGCACGCCCCCGATGAACTTCATTGACGGGCACGCCTCGGACGGGGTGTTCGAGGGCCCGGGCGGGCTGCGCGTGCCCATCGCGCACCGGAGCGCGGGAGCCCCGGGCACGGGCGCAGCGGTGCTGGGGTTTCGCCCGCAGGCGCTGGGCGATGCGGGTGGTGTGCCCCTCACGCTCGGGGTGCGCTCGGTCGAACACCTGGGCGAGTCTTCCGACGTGGCCGGCGAGATCGCGCCCGGAGTGGGCATCGTGGCGAGGCTCAGCGCGCGCCCCGCGCTCGCGCCCGGCGCCAGCCTCGCGATTCGTCTCGATGCTACGCGGGTTCACCTCTTTGCTCCCGGACCCCGGGGCGCACGGTTGGGCGGGGGCGCGCCATGAACCGTCCCGACACTCGTCAGGCGCGCGGCCGCGTGCCCGATGCACCCCGCGGGAGACGGCTGTTCGGTGCGGCGGCGATGGTGGTCGGCACGGGCTTGGCGTGGGCCCAGCCGCGCACGGGCCTGGTGCATGTCCGCGTCGAGGGCCCTCTGGATTCGGCTCGCATCGCTCGGAGCATTGTCGAGGAGATCGAGCAGGCCGGGGCAACCGGCAAGGCCGGCGTCGCGCTCGAGTTCAGCGCCAACGAGGCCCGCCTTGACGTGGTGTGGACGCTCGCCCGCGCCATCGTCGACAGCCCTGTGCCCGTGGGCGTGCTCCTCCGCGACGACGACGACCGCGCGGCGGCGTGGAACCTGATGCTGCTCGGACTCGCGGCGCCGGTCTGCGGCACCGCCCCGGGACTCCGCGTGCGGTTTGAGCCGGGCGACGATCTCGCGCAGCTCATGCCCGCCGACCTGGACACCGAGAAACTGGAACGCGAGATGCGGGCCTTCGTGTGGGAAGGTCTTCGCCGGCGCGGCGTAGACCCGGCCTTTGCCGTCGCACTCGTGGATCGTTCTTCGTCCATCGTCATCGAAACGAGTGCGTCCGGGGCGACGCTCTCCACCGACGAGCGCGCGGGCGAGCCGCTGCTTCGCGTGAGTGCCGCCGGGGTGGCCCGGGCCGACGTGTCGGCGGGCCTCCTGCAGGGCGTCGGCCTCGTCGATGTCGAAGTACGAGACGCTCGCGCCCTCATCGAAAGGTGGCAGGGCGAGGGCGGCACGCGGGTGGTCAAACTCTCCAGCGGGCTCCGCGACGCCCGCGACGAGGTGCAGCGCGAACTACCCCGGGTAGACCAGTTGCTCAACGCCGTTGAGGAATCAGTGCGGCACGCCGCGCGCCCGCCTGATGACCGCGCCGTGCCCCGGTCGGTGCTGGAGGCCGCGTCGGCCAGGGCCCTTCGCGACCTCGATGCGACCCGGGCGCGGCTTGCGACCCTGGAGGCTCGCTTCGACGAGTACCCCGAACTTCTTCGCTTTCCGGCCCCCGAGGGCACCCCGGTGGCCCGCGATGCCGAACGGAACATCTGGGATTGGCGCAAGGCGTTCAACGAGCGCCGCGACCGACTGGACGAACTCGCCGAGGATGCCCGGCGCCTTCGGCGGTAAGCCGGGCCCGGGTTTTCTCGGACCCCTCCCGAAGATCGACCCTTCGCGCGTCGTGATCCGTACAGCAGGGAGAGGTCGATACCATCGTCAGCCCTCGGAGCACCCCCATGGTTCCCCGCACGATGCCTCTCAGGACGCCCCGGATGCTCCTCGCCGCGTGTGCGTGCGTGTGCCCCGCGCTGGGGCAGAACGCACTGGGCGACGGGCGCGGCCTGGAACGCCGCCTCGAACTCTCCGCCCCTACCCAGCGCCAGGACCCAGCCCTCCGCAACCGCGCCGAACTTGAGTTCCGCGATGCGCTCATCAGCGGCAACGCGCCGGGGGGGCTTTCCTTCCGGGGTGACACTGCCTTCTCGGGCACGCGCGACTTTGAAGGGGAGCTCGGCAGCAACGACCTCTTCGCCTTCCGGCGCGATTCCCTCTATTCCGGCCTGAGCGGGATGGGGATACGCGGCACCGAAGCGATTCAGTACCAGTTCGCCCTCACCACCGGGGGCAACGCGCCCTCCCAGCTCATCGGCGTGCCTGTCTACGCGAGGTCGGGGTCGGCATCGATCAGTGGAGACATCGGCCCCTCTCCCGATGCGGAACTCGATGCGGCATGGGCCGGCGATTCGTCGATGCTGGGCACCATGCGCTCCGCCAGTGCGTTCCTTGTCAACCGCGTGTATCAGCCCGCCGTGATCAATGTCAGCCAGAACCTCGCCGGCGAGCCGGTCGGCATGACCGCCTCGGGCCTGGGAGGCATCCGCTCGGTGCCCCTCGCGCAGCGGGTGGATTCGCACGTCTCGCTCGCCACGACGGGGTCGGATGCGCTCGAACGCCGGCTCGCCGAACTCGCGGGGGCGCAAGATGCCCCGGCCTCAGCGCCGATTCCCGAATGGCGTCAGCGGCTGGATGAACTCGAGGCCGAACTGCTGACCGTCGAATCCGAGGCCCGTCCGACCGTGGCGTTGCCCGGCACGCTGCCGGCGCAGATTCCCACCGACCTTGAAACCGGCGCGCCGATGGGCCTTGAAGGGCTCAGCGAGCCGATGATCGACCTGATCCGGGGCAGCAGGTTCCGCCTCGAGAGCGTGGTGGTTGATCCGGGCAGCCCGGGAGATGTCTTTCCGGTGCATTGCCGAGCCGCAGAGGCCTTCATGGCCGAGGGGCGATACTTCGACGCCGAAGAGCGTTACACGATGGCGCTGTCTGCGAAGTCCGGCGATGCCTCGGTGGCGCTCGCCCGCGTGAACGCGCAGTTGGGCGCCGGGCTGTTCCGCTCGGCGGGCATCAACCTCCGCGACACGCTCGCGGGGTCTCCGGAATCCTGCGCCATCCGCTTCGGCCCCGGGGTGCTGCCCCGCCCGGAGCGCATCGCCGAACTGAAGGAGACGCTTCGGGGCCTGATCGAGCGCGGCGGGTCGGGCGGTTCGCCCCTCCTGCTCGCATACCTCGGCTACCAGACCGACGATGCTCCGGCCGCGCGCGAGGGGATCACGCTGCTCGAAGCCTCGTCCGCGCGGGCGGACCGGGCCCTGGCCCAGTTGCTCCGGGCCGCGTGGCTCGACGAGACCGGAGGCGACGGTGGCTGACCCGCCCTCGATCATCGGCGACCCGGCGCTCCTGCGTCGCAGCGGGCGTGTGGCGGGGGCCTCCATCCGTGATTTCCTGACTGACGGGTCGCTCGCGGCGCTGTGCGCCGAGCTTTCGTCGATCACGGGCACGCGCATCGAACTGCGCGACGAGGCCGACAATCTCATCGACTTTGACCCCGCCGCGGGCGACCGCCCGTGGGTGGTGCGTCCGGGCGGCGCGCCCCCGCCGGCGCATGCGCGCCGGGTGCCCCTGCGGGTGGGGGGTCGCGTGATCGGCGCTCTTGTCGTGCACGCGGCCCCCGGCACCGACGAGGCCTCCATCGTGCATGCGCTCGGATACCTCGCCCGGGCGTCGAGCGAACTCTGCGACCAGGAGCTGGCGCTGTGGCGCCGGGTGAAGGAAGTCGAACTGATGTACCGCCTGAGTGCGCTGCTGGTGCGCACGGGCGGGGCCGAGCGGGTGCTCGCCGAGGCGCTCGGCAGCGCGCTGGACGTGCTCCAGCTCGATGCCGGCAGCGTGGTGCTCCTGCCCGAGGACGCCCTGGGCACGCGCGGGGGTGATGAGCGAGAACTTGTGCTCAAGGCCAGCCGGGGCCTCAGCCGCGAATGGCTCGAGAGCCCGCTGCCCCTCTCGCGCGAGCGACTTTTCGAGCGCATGGCGCTCGCGGGCGAGCTGGTCTCCGTGCCCGACCTGCTCGCCGACGAGCGGGTGCCGATCCGGGACCAGGTCAAGGCGGAGGGGCTGCGGGCATTCTTGAGCGCAGGGTTGATCTTCCAGGGGCGCCCGATGGGCGTCATCCGTCTCTACGCCCGCGAGCCCCGGATCTTTACCGAGGCCGAGGGGCTGCTGCTCCGCAGCGTCGCCGAGCACGCCGCCCTCGCCGTGCAGCAGGCGCGGATGCGCCGGATTCTGGAAGAAGAGCGCGAACTTCAGCGCCAGTTGCAACTCGCGGCCGATGTGCAGCGCCGGATGCTCCCCCCCGCCGGGCTCTCATTCCCGGGGTTTGACATCGCCGCCCGGTACGTGCCCAGCCACCGGGTGGGCGGTGACTTTTACGATGTCTTCCCCGCAGACAAGACGCTTGCCCTCACGGTGGGCGACGTGGCGGGCAACGGCATCGCGGCGGCGCTGCTCATGGCGGGCGTCCGCGCCAATCTCCGCACCTACGCGGCCCTCGGCCATTCCGTCGCCGACGTGCTCGCCCGCGTGAACGACGCCATGTGCCGCGACACGCTCGAAAGCGAGTTTGCGACGCTCTGGTACGGCCAGATCGACCGGGACGCGGGCGTGCTGCGATACTCCAGCGCCGGGCACGAGCCGCCCTTCATCGTGCGGGGCGGGCGCGAGGTCACCGATCTCCGCGCGGGCGGCCTGGTCGCCGGCGTCTGTCCGGGCGAAACCTATGAGCAGGGCGAGGTGCCCCTGCACGCCGGCGATGTGCTCGTTGCCTACACCGACGGCCTGCCCGAAGCGCCGAACTTCGCCCGCGAGCGCTTCGGCGCCCGGCGCGTGCGCGCCAGCGTGCTGGGCGCCCTCAGCGACAATCCGGGCGCCCGGGCCGCCGAGATCATCGAGCGCGTCCTCTGGGACCTGCGCCAGTTCGTGGGCATCCACGCCAAGCCCGACGACCAGACCATCGTCGTCGCCCGGGTGCTGGCGTAGCCCGGTGCGGGCTCACCACGTCGAACGCAGTTCCTGCACGATCGCCCGGGCCAGCTCTTCGGCGACGTTCCATTGCCCCACGTCCGCCGGTTCGCCCACGCCGCGCTGGGGCACGAAGGCCCCGTAGACCCGGAGGCCCCGCCGGGCCGCCAGGACATCGCCGGTGCGGTTGTCGCGCCACACGAAATCGACAGTCAGATCGCGAAGGCCCTCCTGCGTCAGCCCGGTGCCGGGGGCGCGGCTGAGCCTCGCATACCCCGCGTCACGAACCGCCGCCTCCAGGCGCGTGTCGCCCGTGCCGGGCACAACGCGCCAGGGCGTCGAGCGTTGAATCTCCTTGACCAGGGCCTCGGTCAGCAGGGGTTCGATGCCGGTGTCGTACGAGTCATTCTCAAAGATCGGCACTTCGACGGTCCGCACGTCGCCCGCGTAGGGCGACGCGAGCGCATACCCCCGCGACGGGTCGCTCGCGCATCCGCCGAGGGCGAGCAGCCCGCCGACGGCGGCATGCCGGCACATCCGCAGCGCCCGTGGCCTCGTCATGTCCCGCCTCCCACGTCCGCCCGCGAGCCGCCCGCGGGCGCACTGCCGCCCTCCGGCGCTCCCGGAGATTCGCCCGCGCTGCTCTCGCCAGGGGCGGCCGGGCCTTCGGGCACCGCCTCGGGAGCCGGCGGCGCGGCTTCTTCCCACCCGCGCTCGCGCAGGATCACCCGGGCGCGATCCGCCGCCACCGTGCGGGGGTGCTTCTTGGCGAGGCGGCGCAATTGCAGCCGAGCGCCGGGCAGGTCCCCGTGGTCGAGGTACCAGTCCGCGGCTTCGAGCATCTGCGCTCCCGCCGATTCATCGAGGCGGGTCAGGAGCGATTCGGTAAAGCCCGCCTGGTGGGCTTCGAGCGGGAAGCGGTCACGGAAGTTCTCGATCAGGTTCGTGGCCTCGACGAGCCCTGACCCGTCGTAGCGCGGCCCCTTGTAGGTCGAGATGTTCGAGAGAATCCGGCGCTCCATCGCCCTGGGCGCATGCACGCTGCGCGGGTAGTTGAGCGTGAACATCTCGTAGGCTGTCGCCGCAGACTCCATCTCCCGGCGCCGGAAGTAGTGATCGGCGAGCTCGATGATCGCCCGCTCGCCCAGTTCGCTGCCGGGCATGCGCTCGTGGATGCGCATGAAGAGTTCCTCGGCGGTGTTGCTGGAGCGCCCGATGCGCACCATGCCGAAGAACACGCGCCGGCGCAGCCCGTTCGCGTAGCGCACCGCGATGTCCAGTTCCCGCCCGGCGGCGTCGATGAACTCGGGCGTCTCCGGAAAGAACGTCGCGATTTCTTCGTAGTCGAAGAGCGCCGAGTACTCCTCGCCCATCGCGACGCGGCAATCCCCGCGCGTCAGCAGCGCCTTGGACATCAGCGGATGTCCATCCTTGCGGTGGCGGCTGATCCACGGGGTCAACATGCTCCGCGCGGCGCCGGCCTTGCCCTCGGCCAGCAGGCGGCGCGCTTCGAAGATCGTCCATTCATCCGTGCCGGGCTCGGGCGCGTGGGTCTGCGTCCATCCCGCGTCGGGGTCGAGCGACATCTCCCGCTCGGGCTGCGCGCCAAGGGGCAGGGTCAAGAACCCCGCCGCCGCAGCCGCCGCAATCATCCGCTGCCGAACCATGTGTCGATGGTAGCGAACCCCGCGCCGGTCCGCGTTCACCCTTTGTCGACCGCCCGGCGAATGCGGGCCACCGAGGCAAGCACCGAGGCCATGCGCGACAACGGGGCTTGCGTCGAGGAATCGCTCATGGCCTTCGCGGGCTCCGGGTGGCACTCGATGAAGAGCGCGTGGACCCCCGCCGCCGTCGCCGCCCGGGCCAGCAGGGGCATGGCCCTGGGCTGTCCCCCGGTCTGCTCCCCGAGACCGGGGAGCTGCGTTGAGTGGGTGCAGTCGAAGCAGAGGGGCGGCGGGCCACCCGGGCATTCCAGGTGCATCATTTCATCCAGCCCGATGAAATCATTGACAAGCCGATGATACCCGAAGAACGTGCCGCGCTCGGTCAGCAGCACGTTTGAGCACCCCGATTCGTCAAGTTTGCGCACGGGGCCGCCCATCTCGCGGGGAGAAAGAAACTGCCCCTTCTTGACGTTGACACCCTTCCCTCTCCGGGCCGCCGCGACGCCTGCCGCGTGGAGCAGGTCCGTCTGGCGGCAGAGAAAAGCGGGAATCTGGAGGAGATCGACAGCCTCGGCTGCGGGGTCAGCCTGTTCGACTTCGTGAATGTCGGTGGTGACGGGCACACCGAGCTCGCGCCCGATCCTTCCCAGCCACTCCAGGCCGCGCTCCAGACCCGGACCCCGGGGAGACCGGACGCTCGAGCGGTTTGCCTTGTCGAAACTCGCCTTGAAGACGTAGGACAATCCCGACTCGCGACAGAGGTCGCGCACCGTTCGCCCGACTTCGAGCCCGAGCTCGAAACTCTCAAGCACGCATGGACCGGCGAGGATCGCCAAAGGAAGCCCGGGGCCGATCTCAACCGAGCCGACGCGGCAGATGCGTGCAGGGGTGCTCACCCGCGACTTTATCATGCTCACGCACGGTCAGGAAACTGCCGCCCCAATGGGAAGCCATAAGGATGGGGCGCACCGGCCGGCCCGTACCGGCGAACCGAATCGGTGCGTCCTGCAATGCTCCGATGAAACTGAAACCGAAACGTGGCGTAGGGGTATGCTCCCTCAGCCTCGCCGAAAAACCTGCGGCGCATTGCGACGGAAGCACGGCCTGTCGGCATCTGGCGAAAAAGCGACTCTGCCCCTCAACCGTTGGCCCGATCCCGGGCCGATGACTGCGCGGCGGCCCGGGATCTGAAAAGAACCCGGGCCGCGTTGTTTCGACAAGTTTCGCAATCGCACCGGCATTTTTGCTGGGTTGGTGTAAAGCGCCCAGCGTCGATGACCGCGACCGGGGCGCGCGGTGCGTCCTGCATCGCGCCGCGCAACCTTCACGCGCGTGGAATGGGGCCTCACGCGCCGCCCGCGGTGGTGACCAGGAACAGCATCGACATGATCGTCCCGTTGTGCAGGGCGTGGGCCGTCATGGGGGCGATGAGCGTGCCGCGCCACTCGCGAAGCAGGGCGAAGGTGGTGCCCAGGACGATCAGCGGCGGGGTGAACGCGGGTCCGTACGAGTGCATGAACGCGAAGAGGAGGCCCACGAGCAATGCTGCGGGCAGGACCGTCAGGCGCGAACGGGCGTGCCGATAAAGCGCCCCGCGGAAGACCGTCTCTTCGACGAGGGGCGCCCAGATGGTCGCGAGCGCGAAGATCATGACCATCGTCGCGGCGTCGCCGGTGCTCGTGGCATCCATGATGGGGTTGTTGGGGGTCAGGGGTGCGCCGCCCTGGCGCTTCACATACCACTGGATGAGGATCACGACCCCGAAGCCCGCGAGAAGGAGCGGCAGACCGGCGAGGTACCCGACGATCCCCGCCCCCATCTCGCGGAGCACTCCCTTGCCGCGGGTCAGGCCGAGGTCTTGGCGAAGGCGGCTCAGCGGCACGCCGCGGAGCAGCGGGTAGGCGACGACGCCCATGAGCAGCCACTGCGTGCCCATGCCGATCCACCACAGGGCGCTCTGGTTGCGGACGACCGCCGCCAGAATGACCCCCACGACGATCTGCACGACGAGAAACCCCGCGAGAAACGCGCCGAAGGTTTCGAGGTAGACGCTCCCGCCCGGGGCGGGGCGCACGAAACCGCGTTGCAGGCGCTTGCCCCCGATCTTGACCGCGAACACGATGAGCAGCACCAGCCCGGCGATGAGCGCGAGGACTGCGCCCAGCGCGCCCAGCAGGATGATGGTCACGAGGCGCACCGCGGGGCGGAGCGCGGCCTCGCGCTCCGGGCTCGATTCCGGCGTCGGAAAGGCCAGCGCCAGGCGCGCGAACCAGCCGTGGTCGCGAAGGAACGCGTCGCGGTCGGCGTCGGCGAGCGCCTCGCCCTTGAGGGCGCGTTCAAACCTGTCCGCGTCCGCGACCATGAAGGCGCGGTCGGCGTGCGCCCCGGCGGCGCCGCGAAAGAGGCGCAGATGCTCCAGCGCCGCCTCGCGCCCCTTGAGAAAGGCGATGATCGGCGTCGCCCGGAGATTCTCCGCCGTCGGGGGATTCTCAATCGCGGCGCCGGGCGGTTCGCCGATCGATGCGTCCGCCTGCGACCCGAGGAGGTCGTGCAGGCCCATCGCGATGCGGCTTTCGAGGAGTTGCGACCCTTCGTCCGGGGCGGGCAGCGCGTAGGTGCCCTCCTCGGTCGGCGCGAGCGCCGTGCGCCCGCCGAGCATCTGGAGCCCCGCGACGACGACGAAGAGCAGGAACGAGAGGAGCAGGGCCCACTTCGCGGCACGCGGAGAACCGGGGTCAGGCGGGCAGGTGTCCATGGTGAATCATCGGCTGAGCGGGCGCGCGACGCGCGATAACGCCCCGACCAGGCCGCGCGGACCGCGCGAGCGGCACGGGCGCCGCAGGCGCGGGAAGTGCGCGAGGGAATCACCATATTCGGGGGGGTTCTAGCGCCGATGATCTTGGGCGAGGAGAGTGCCTATGGACGGGCTGACGCGGCATCGCGGTCTGAGCGAGGCGGTGGAGCGGTTGAGTGCCGGGCTGGCCATTGGGCGCGCGCCGGTCCGGCTCCGCCGGGTCGAGGAGGAGCCGGGACCGCTGCCTTCGGCCCAGGTGCACGAGCAGAGCACGAAGAAGCGCCGGGCGGCGAGCGACGCGGCCCTCAACGCGATGGAAGCTGCGGTGCTGCTGCGGAGTCAGTGCCTGCGAAAGGGCTCGCGGCTGGACAAGGACATTGGCGGGGTGATGTGAACGGGGCGGCCGCAGTCGCGCATCAGAGCATGCGGACTGCGGGCACCCGGAATGAATCTCGGCGGGGTGATGTGAACGGGGCGGCCGCAGTCGCGCATCAGAGCATGCGGACTGCGGGCACCCTGACGTGGCACCCGGCACCCGGTCGCCTAGCCTTGCCCGATTGTTCGAAGACCCGATGAGAGTTCGCTTCGGGGGAGGGCGGCCGCGCTGGCCGCTGTGGGCGCTCGCGGGCGTGCTTCTTGCCTTGGCGCACCTGGCTGATGCCTGGGCATACGAGAACCTGCTGACCTGGGACGAAGACCGCCTCGGGCGGCGCGACTGGTACCGCCTCGGGCGGGTGATGGGCTACTTGCCCACGTGGGTGTTGCTCGGCGCCGGATTGGTTCTGGTTGATCTCGTCCGGGTGCGCCGGATGCCCCCGGCGCTCCCCGCGACGGGGCTGAAAACGCCCAGGGAGCTGCGGGTGGGGGCGGCACGCCTTGTGCTTGGCGCGACCATCTCCGGAGGGTTCGCCGAGGTTCTCAAGCTGGTGATCGGCCGCGAAAGGCCGGGACCGGCCTGGGAGGGGTACGTCTTCCGGCCGCTCTTCGACGGCTTCCGCGACGGGAGCAACCTCGGCATGCCCAGCAGTCACGCGGCGGTGGCGTTCGGGGCGGCGTGGGCGCTGCGCAGGGCCTTCCCGGGGTGCGGGTGGGTGGTGAGACCCTTGGCGTCGTGGTGCGCCGTGGGGCGCATGCAGGCGGGAGACCACTACTTCAGCGATGTGATGGCAGGGGCGATGGTGGGGTGGCTGGGCGCGCGGCTCGCGGAGCGGTTCACGCGATGACGATTCTTGATCGATCCATCGCGCGCCAGTACTTCAGCAACACGGTGCTGCTGCTCGTCATGCTCTGCGCCTTCATCGTCGCGGTGGATGCCACGTTGAACATGACGCGGTTCGTCCGCGCTGCCGAGGCGATGCTGGGCCCCGAGCAGAGCGCCAGCGGCACCCGCAAGACCAGCGTCACGCTCCTGCTCATTCTCGATCTGTGGTGGCCGCGGCTGCTGCACCTCTTCAACTACCTGATCGGCATCGTGATGGTGGGGGCGATGGGCTTCACCTGCGCCCAGATGGCCCGGCACGGCGAGATGACGGCCCTGCTCGCCAGCGGGCAGAGCCTGCTGCGCGTCGCCAGGCCGATCATCGTGGTGTCGGCCTGCATCGTGGGCCTGCAGGCCCTGAACCAGGAACTGCTCGTGCCGCGCATCGCGCCCCTCCTCACCCGAGATCACGGCGACGTGGGCCTGCGCGACCTTGCTCCCAAGCGCGTGCTGCTCGTGCCCGACACCCAGGGGCGCTGGTTCTCGGCGGGGCTCTTTGACGGCGAGCGCGGCACACTGGACTCTCTCGTCGTCATCGACGCCGGCGATTCACTCCAGGGAACGCGGGTGATCACCGCCTCGCGGGCCCGGTGGCGCGACGGCGGGTGGGAGCTGGAAGACGGGCTGGTCGAGCGCGCCTCCGGCGCCGGCGGGCAGCCGCTGCGCGAACCGATCGCCCGCATCGAGACCACCTGCGACCCCACCATGCTCACCACCACCCGGTACGCGGGGTACGCCGAGAACCTGAGCTTTGCCCAGCTCGGCGAGATGCTGCGCGGCATGCGCCGGGCCCGGGGCCCCGACGGGGCGAGCTTTGAAGACCGGGCCCGCCGGATGGAACTCCTCCGCTGGGGGCGGTTCGCCCGGCTCGGGGCCAATCTCTTCGGGGTGATCCTGACGATCCGGTTCTTTCTGATGCGGGCACCGATCAGCCCCATCCGCCAGACGTTGAAGGCGGCCCCGCTTGCCCTGGCGGCGATCATCGGGGGAATCGTGGCGGCTTCGCAGCCCCTGCCCGGGCTTCCCGCCGCGGTGAGTGCCTTTGTGCCGCTGGTGGTCCTGCTCCCCCTGGTGTTCTACGCCCTGGTGAGCATCAAGAGTTGACGAAGGTCGGCCCGGGCTCGGAAGGCTCCGGGGTTTGCTTCGGCGGGCGAGGCGGCGACAATGGAGCGGGCCCCGCGGGGCCGGAGGGTGCAATGGCTTCGGTCGTCTTCTACTTTGAGGTGCACCAGCCGTGGCGCCTCAAGCGCTACTCGGTGTTTGATTCACATCCCTTTTATTTCGACGACGAGAAGAACAAGGAGATCATGCTCAAGGTCGCCGACAAGTGCTATCGCCCGGCGACGCGGCTGCTGTTCGACCTGGTGCGCAAGCACAAGGGCAACTTCCGCCTCTCGTACTCGATCACCGGCACGCTGCTCGACCAAATGGAGCGATGGTGTCCGGACGTGATCGGCCTGTTCGTCGAGTTGGCGCGATCCGGGTGCTGCGAGTTCATCGGCGAAACCTACTTTCACTCGCTGAGCTTCCTGTACGAACGGGACGAGTTCCGGCGCCAGGTCGATATGCACTCCCAGCGCATCCGGTCGCTCTTCGGCACCACGCCCACGGTCTTCCGCAACACCGAACTCATCTATGCCAACGAACTGGGGATGTTCCTCTCGGGCATGCGTGACGACGCGGGCGAACAGCGGTGGCACGGCTGCATCACCGAAGGCGTCGATCGCATTCTCGGCTACCGATCGCCGAATTACGTCTACGCACCCCCGGGGCGTCCGCGCGGCCGGGCCGGGCGACCCTTCGGGCTGCTGCTGAAGAACTACCGGCTGTCCGATGACATTGCCTTCCGCTTCAGCAACCGGGGCTGGGCGGACTGGCCCCTCTCGGCGGAGAAGTTCGCGCGCTGGGTGAACCAGATCAACGGCGACGGCTTCCTGTGCAATCTCTTCATGGACTACGAGACCTTCGGCGAGCACCAGTGGGCCGACACCGGCATTTTTCACTTCCTCGATGCGCTCCCCGGGGCGGTCTTCGACGTGGCGCCGGGCGAGAACCACTTCAACACGCCCAGCGAAGCGCTGCGCCGATTCGATCCCGTCGGCGATTTCGACGCGCCGAACTACATCTCGTGGGCCGATTCGGAGCGCGATCTCTCGGCGTGGCGCGACAACGCCATGCAGCACAATGCGCTGGACGAGTTCTACAAGCTCGGGCGAGAGGTGCACCAGCGGCACCGCGAATCTCTCTCGGCCGGTGATGCCGAGCGCGACGCCGCGTCGCACCTCGTCAATGACTGGCGCAAGCTCTCGACCAGCGACCACTTCTACTACATGTGCACCAAGTACTGGTCGGACGGCGACGTGCACAAGTACTTCAGCCCGTACGACTCGCCGTACGATGCGTACATCAACTTCATGAACGTGCTGGATAACCTCCGCACCCGCGTCGGGGCCGCCGCCACCGCGCCGTGAACGAGAGAGGACCGGATGGTCCGCGTCCGCAAGGGCGCGGCGCCCGCGCCGGCGCGGATGGCTCGCGCGCTCATGGCGCTCAATCCGCCGCATGCGCCGCATCATTCGAACCGGCTCGATCCGAACACGCGCCCGTTTCCGGGCCTTCGACAGAGGGCTTGGATCGTCGCGGCGAGTTTTCGGATTGAGGTGAGGTCTCCATCGGCCTCGCGAGGTCCGAATCGCGGAGAATCTCCGCCGCGCACGAGGCGCAGGCGTCACAGCCGCCCCCGCGGGGGTGAGGAAAGCGAAGCGAGGGCGTGAGTTGCGAACGTGTGTTGTCGATGCTTGAGGCACGCCTGCGGCATGTGCCGAAGGCGGGTGGGACGGGCCCGGAGGAGAGGCTCGTCACGGTCGCCGGTGCCGGAGGGCGGCAGGCAAAGTTCACGCACTTCGATCGAGTGCAAGGAGTTCAAGCATGAAGCGGATGCGCAAGCGGAATCGCGGTTTCACCCTGGTCGAAATTCTGATCGTCGTCGTCATCCTCGGCATCTTGGCCGCCATCGTGGTGCCCCAGTTCACCAACGCTGCCAACGACGCCCGTGACGGCAACATCGCGACCCAGGAGAGCACCCTCCAGAACCAGATCGAGCTCTTCCAGGCTCGCGAGGGCGCGTACCCCGACTTCGCGACCGACGGCTGGGACAGCATGATCGACGGCGGCTACATCAAGGAAGCCCCCGTCAACCCCTACAACGGTCTCACCGCTGTCGGCGCTGCCGGCGACGATGACATCGGCTGGGAGTGGGACGGCGACACCATCACCGCGGTCGTCCCCTGAGTGAGTGCTGACCTGGTGGGCCAGCCGCCCGCATGTTGAATCACATCCGCGACCGATCCTCGAAAGGGGCCCGGTCGCTTTCTCTGTCCGGACCCGGGGAGCACCAGCCCATGACCACCCGCCGCGCCTTCACGCTCGTCGAGATCCTGATCGTGGTGGTGATCCTGGGCATTCTCGCGGCGATCGTGGTGCCGCAGTTCTCCAACGCCACCGACGAGGCCCGCAAGGGGACGACCATTCACGAGCTCGAAAAGTTGCGGCGCGCGGTCGGTGTCTACCAGGCCCGCAACGACAACACCCTGCCGCCGGTCGAGGCCGGGGACGGCACCTGGGGCCCGCTCGTGGACGGCGACGGCGAGTACCTCTCGCGCGCCCCCCTCAATCCGTGGGTCGGCGCTGAGGCCGGGCGGGTCATCTCCATCGGCGACACGCCCGACGTTGAGTACCAGACGGACTACGGATGGATCTTCGACGATGCGTCGGGCGAGGTGTGGGCGGGAAGCTTCGACGAGGACGACGAGCCCCTCCCCCGCCCCTAGGTCCGTAAACCCCGCGCCGATCGTCATGCCAATGTGCCGCCGACATCATTTGCGGACGAGCCTGAACCGGCCGCTCTCGACGGCCGATGGTGATCTCAGGAGGTCCGCACCCATGCGCACCAGCACGTACACCAACGCCGTTCTCACCGCGATCGCCGGGCTGCTCACGCTGCACGCGGTGGCCCAGTTCACGGGTCCCGGGGCCCCGGCTGTTTCGGTCGCCCGCGCCGCCGGCCCTGACGAGCCCCGTTCGGGGGGCATGATCTCCGCGGCGGATCAGCGCAAGCAGATCATCAGCGAGCTCAAGGGGCTCGCCGGACGCATCGACACCCTCGAAGGCCTGCTCGCGCGCGGCATCGAGGTGAAGGTGACCGACATGCCCGCCGTCAAGATGGCGAAGGAGCCGGAGCGCGAGGCTCCGCGCAACCCCCAGCCCGCTACGCCCCCCTCGATCCAGCCTTCCGAGCCCACGCAGCCCCCGCCCTCGGGCGGCGGGCGGTAACGCGAGGCGCACGAGCGCCGGAGGAGAGTCCGCGTGACACCGAGCCCGAAGTCGTTCGCCGCGTGCCGCCCCGCGATGCACCGGGGGCGTGCCCGCGCGCGGGCCTACACGCTCGTCGAGGTGCTGGTGATCGTCGTGATCCTGGGCATCCTGGGCACGATGGTCGTGCCCACGGTGTCGCCCGCGGCGGAGCTTCGCGCCCAGTCGGCGGTCCGCACGCTGGTCTCCGACATCACCTTCGCACAGTCCGACGCGATGGCCTTCCAGCGCGCCCGCGCCATCTACTTTGATGTCGAAGGCAACTCGTACTCCATCCTCGAAGTCAATGGAAGCGAGCTCGATCCCGAGAACGACGTGATCTACGACCCCTCGCGCCCAAGCGGCACCATGACGATGAGCTTCAGCGAGCCCCGCTTCGGCGGCGCGCGGCTCGAATCCGCCGTGTTCGACGAGCAGGCCTTCATCGTCTTTGACGAGATGGGCGCTCCGGTCAACGCGCCGGGCAGCAACTCCCCGAGCGCCGGCGGCATGGCGATCATCAGTTCACCCACCGCGTCGTACTGGGTCGCCATCGACGGCTTCACTGGTTATGTGACCACCGGAAAGGTGGACGGCGACGATTGATGCTTCACACTTGAACCCGGGGGCGCATCGGCGCGCATCACCTTTGGAGACCCGCATGTCCCGAACACGCCAGAGCCGAGTCGCCGCCGCCGCCGCGAGCATGGCGATCGTGGGCGGCGTGTTCAGCCTGCTGATCTGGGGCAAACTGCGTCTCGTCGGGCCCGTGCCGCGCAGCGCCTACGCCGAGCCCGCGCCCGAGGCGACGACCCCGACGTCACCGGCCGAGGCCGCGAGCGGACTCCCGGTGACGAACGACGCGAAGGACGGCACGCCGAACGGTGAGCCTTCAGCGGCGCCTGCGACCAGCGCGGCCGCCGGACCGCGTCCGTAATCGCGCCACGCGGCGCACGAAACCTCCTTCACTCGATACGCGATGGTCGAGGCGCGCGTGCCCCGGACCTTCGCCGGGCTTCGGGTCCAGCGGCGGCGGGCATGGCGGTCGGAGAACCGCGCGCCCGCTCGACTCCGTGTCTCAGTGCCCGCTGTGAACCCCGCTCTGCTCGCACAGAGCACCGGGCCGCGGGCGAACGTCGGCGACCCGCACCGGCGCGGCCGCGCGGCGTCCCCGCCCTGATATCCTCGCCCCATGCTCACCTATACCACCGCCGGCGAGAGCCACGGCCCGGCCTGTGTCGCCCTCGTCTCGGGCCTGCCCGAAGGCGTGCCTCTTGACGAGGCCTTCTTCAACACGGAGCTCGCGCGGCGGCAGGGGGGCTATGGGCGCGGGGCCCGCCAGCGCATCGAGCGCGACACGGTTGAGTTTCTCGCGGGCGTTCGCAAGGGACGCACGCTCGGCGGGCCGCTCACCATGGTCGTGCGCAATCGCGACTCGCGCCTGGACGACGACCAGGCGACGCCCCCGGTGCACCGGCCCCGTCCCGGGCACGCCGACCTTGCGGGCAGTCTCAAATGGCTCACGGACGACTGCCGCGGCACGCTGGAGCGCGCCAGCGCCCGCGAAACCGCGGCCCGCACGCTCGCCGGGTGTGCCGCTCGGTGCCTGCTGCGTCAGGTCGGCATCGAGGTCTTCGGGTTCGTTCGTGCCGTGGGCGCCGAATCGACCCAGATCGAAGTCACGCCCGAGAACTGGCCTGGCGTGCGCGCGGCGCGCGACGCGAGCGAAACCTACTGCCCCGATGCGCCGGTCACCGAGCGCCAGTGCGCGGTCATCCGCCAGGCCAAGATCGATCAGGACACCGCCGGGGGCCTGATCGAGGCCCACGTTTTCGGTGTCCCCCCGGGGCTGGGCACCTGCGCCTCGTGGGACGGGCGCCTCGACGCGCGCCTCGCCGGGGCGGCGATGAGCATCCAGGCCATCAAGTGCGTTGAGATCGGGATGGGGAAGGACGTGGCCTCGCGTCCCGGCTCGCAGGTGCACGATCCCATCATGTTCGACCCCGCGAAGCGCGCCGAGACCACGCTCGGCTTCATTCGCCCCCGCAACAACGCCGGGGGCATCGAGGGCGGCATGAGCAACGGCATGCCCGTGGTCGTGCGGGCCGCGATGAAGCCGATCGCCACGCTCCTCCAGGGCATGCTAAGCGTCGATCTGCGGACCAAGCAGCCTGAGCGCAGCCAGTACGAGCGGAGCGACGTGTGCGCCGTGCCCGCCGCCAGCGTGGTGCTCGAAGCCGTCGTCGGCTTCGAGATCGCGCGGGCGGTGCTGGAGAAGTTCGGGGGCGACACGCTGCGGGAAACGAGCGCGAACTACCGGGCCTACCTCGACGCAGCGCGCGCCCTGTGACGGCGCCAGCCGCCGCCCCCGGCGGGCCGCGCGCGGGCCGAATGGCCGCGCCCCGCGCCCCATACCCTCCCCCATGCCTCTGCAATACCGCAAACGACTCATCGCGCACCTGTCCGATGAGTCCTACCAGCCCAAGCACCTCCTGAGCGTCGCCCAGGAACTGCGCGTGGACGACACCGACGATTTCGCCAAGGCCGTGAAGGAGTTGGCGCAGCAGGGCGTGGTCCACCTCGATGATTCGGGCAAACTCTCCCTGCCCGATCTGCCCGACCAGGGCGAGCTCCAGGGTGTCTTCCGCAAGGCCATGAAGGGCTTCGGCTTCGTCGAACCCGAGCACGCGGTCCGGCACGGCTCCATCTTCATCCCCCCCGAGCATGTCGCCGACGCCATGAGCGGCGACGTGGTGCGCATCGCGTTCTTCCGCGACCGCAAGCGCGAGAAGCAGGGCTTCAGCGGCAAGCAGTTCCAGGGCGAGGTCATCGCCGTCGTCAAGCGCAAGCGTTCCACCTTCAGCGGGGAGGTCATCAAGCAGGGTGCCCAGTGGCTCGTGCAGCCCGACGGCAAGGCCATCAGCACCCCGATTGTCGTCCGCGATGCCGAGGCGAAGCACGTCAAGCCCGGCGACAAGGTTGTCGTCGATATCACGCTGTTTCCCGAGGGGGACATGCTCCCCGAGGGCGTCATCAGCAAGGTGCTCGGCGAGGCGGGGTCGCCCGACGTGGAGACTCAGGCGGTCATCCTGGCCCACAACCTGCCCGGCGAGTTTCCTGACGCCGTCCTTGACGACGCCCGAGAGGCCGCGCGCCGGTACGACGACGAGATCCACGAGTTTCGGCGAGAGAAGCGCCTGCCCGGGCGCGAGGACCTCACCGGATCGTTCATCATCACCATCGACCCCCCGGACGCCAAGGACTACGACGACGCCATCAGCATCGAGCGGCTGCCGGGGGGCGGGTGGCGGCTGGGCGTGCACATCGCCGACGTGGGGCATTTCATCACGCCCGGCAGCGCGATCGAGGCCGAGGCCCGCGAGCGCGGCAACTCCTGCTACCTCCCCCGCAAGGTGATTCCCATGATCCCCGAGATGCTCTCCAACGGCATCTGCTCGCTCCAGGAGGGCGTCGAACGCTACTGCAAGACCGCCTGGGGCACCTACGACCAGGACGGCAACATCGTCGCCGAAGGGGTGAGCGCGACGCTCATCAAGTCGGCAAAGCGCCTGACCTATCTCGAAGCCCAGGCGCTGATCGACGGCAAACCCGATGAGGCCCGCACCCACGCCAAGACGCCCCCCAACTACACCGAGGGCCTGATCGAGGCCCTGCGCGAGATGAACACGCTCGCCAGGCGCATCCGGGGGCGTCGCGAGCGCCAGGGCATGATCTCGCTCGAACTCCCCGACGTGGTGCTGATCTACGACGAGAACGGGCGCGTCATCGATGCCGAGCGCGAGGATGACGCCTTCACCCACACGCTCATCGAGATGTTCATGGTCGAGGCGAACGAGATCCTCGCCCGCCTCTTTGAGACCCTGCACGTCCCCCTGCTGCGGCGGGTTCACCCGGAGCCCACGCCGGGCGACTCGACCGAACTTCGCCGCACCGCGATGGTCGCGGGGTATCGCATCCCCGCCAGCCCCACCCGGGAGGAGCTCCAGGCCCTGCTCAACTCCACCCGGGGCACACCCGCGGCCCGCGCCGTGCACATGGCGGTGCTCCGCACGCTGACCAAGGCCGAGTATTCTCCCGCGCTCATCGGGCACTTCGCGCTCGCGAGCAAGGCCTACGCGCACTTCACCAGCCCCATCCGGCGCTTCCCCGACCTCACCGTGCACTGGGCCCTCAGCGCATATCTCGAACGCACCGACAACGGGCGCCAGCGCCCCGCGACCCCCGCCGACCGGCGCCTCCTCGGCGAGCGACTGCTGGACAACCCCGCCGTCCTCGATCTCGAAACCCTGGTCACGCTCGGGCGTCATTGCACCGACTGCGAGGAGCGTGCCGAGGCCGCCGAGCATGAGCTCCGCGCCTTCCTCGTGCTCCAACTCCTCGCGGGCAAGATCGGCGAGGAATACGCGGGCGCGATCACGGGCGTCAATCCGCGCGGCGTCTTCGTCCAGCTCGACAAGTTTCTCGCCGACGGGTTCATCAAGGTCTCCGATCTCCCCGGCGACACCACCCGCGGCAACCAGATGCCCCAGTGGAAGCAGGACAGCCGCACCGGCGCCCTCGTGGACAGCAGGAGCGGGCGGTCGTTCAACCTCGGCGATGCGGTCACGGTCCGCATCGTCGCCGTGGACCTTGCCAAGCGCACGCTCGACCTCGCCATCGCCGATGCCGCCAGCCGCGCCGCGGGCAAGGCCAAGAACCTCCCCCTCAAACTCGGGGGCGAAGGATCATTCGGCGGGCTGGAGGGCGGCCGGGGGGCCGGGTTCAAGCAGACCGGCGCCGAACGCCGCTCCGCCAAGAGCAAGTCACGCGACAAGCGCAAGGGCGATCATCGCCAGGAGCGCAAGGACAAGGGCAAGCGCTGAACGCCCCCTTGTCTCGTGCGACCCGGTCATGGGCCCCGGGGCGGCTCTGCCCGCCCGGGGCCGCGAAGCCGCGTGCGTGTGAATGGCGAACGCGGAGTCCGCGTCAGCACCCCTGCACAAACAGGTCGAGGAAGTAGAAGAAATCGTCCGCGTCGAGGTCGCCGTCGGGCACGCCGTAGGAGGGGTCGTTGGGGTCGCTACTGCCGGTGAGGTCGGCTTCGGCCAGGTTGCCGCTCACGAACTGGTCGAGGTAATAGAAGAAGTCCGATGCGTCGGCGCTGCCGTCGGGCACGCCGTAGGCTGGGTCGTTCGGGTCGCTGCTGCCGCTGAGGTCCGCGGGGCACCCGGGGTCGAAGTCGTAGAACACGGCCCCTTCGCTCAGCGAGCAGGCAACGCCCACGACCGAGAAATCCCCGCTGGTGTTCATGCTCCGGGGCCCGTGGGCCGGGTCGAGCCACTCCTCGACGAACGAGCCGTCCGCGAGGCTCAGCGACCGCAGGCGCTGCGACTCGGTCACCGAGAACCCGATGCTGCCCCCCATGGTCGTGGTGGCGACGCCCATGCTCGCGAGCAGGCGCCCGTTCACGGGGTCAACCTTGTAGCCGGCCAGGAACTCGCCCGAGGGCACGGTGATGGTGCTCAACGTCGCGCCCGTCGAGGCGTCGAGCACGCGCAGCCCCGCCCCGGACCCGATGTTCTGCACGTACAGGCGCGTGCCGTCGGGCAAGATGGCGATGTTGGTCGGCAGGTCCGGCGCGGCCAGCGTGCTCAGCACCGCGGAGGCGCCCCCGGCATTGCTGACGACGGAGATCGTGTCGTTGAACGCATTGGTGACGTAGATGCGCGAGCCGTCGGCGCTGAAGGTCAGCCCGAAGGGGAAGTCGCCCACGGGCACGTGCTTGATCAGGGTCCACGTGCCGGTATCGACGAGCGAGAGCACGTCGGAGAAACTGCCGGCGAGCGCGATCACCGTGCCGTCGGGGCTGAGCGCGACCTGGCTGAGGTCCACACCGAGCGATCCCATGTCCCCGGTGAAGACCTTGGGCCCCGCCAGGGTGTTGGTCGTGAGATCGATGCGGTTGATGCCGTCGCCGTCGGCGACGACAGGCACATAGCCGTACTGGCCGTCCGGGCTCACCAGCGCGATGCTGCCGCGCCGGCCCATCGGCACGTTGGTGCCCGTGCCCGTGCCCATGTCGATTACCGTCGAAAAGAATGAGTCGGCGTTGGCGACCACGGCCTTGGAGCCGTCGGGAGTCAGGGCGGCGGTCATCGGCCGCAGCCCCACGGGCACCAGCCCCGAGAGCGAAGCCGACCCGACATCAAAGAGCGCGGCGTTGTCGCTGACGCGAAAAACCCCCACGGCCTCCGAGCCGTCATCGTCCAGCGCCACGAACGACATGCGGTCAGACTCCGGCGCCGGCCCGGTGTGCTGGTTGGCCACCACCCCTCCGGTGCTGGTGGTCGTCATCACCAGCAGGTCTTCACCGAAGGTCGTGCTGCACTGGGCCGTCTCGAGCACGGTCGGCGACATGGCGCCGATGCCCGTGGAGACCGTCGCGTTCAGGTTGCGCACCAGGCTGCCGGTCGACAGGTCAATCAGCGAGGCGTTGTACCCCACGCCCACCACGCGCTCGGTGCCCGGGATCTGCAGCAGGTCGTTGAGCGTCGCGGTGCTCAGCGAACCCGAGATCGCGCCCGTGGTCAGGTCGATGATCTTGGTCGCGTTGAGGATCGTGTACGCGGCCTTGGTGCCCGCCGGGTTCACCGCGATCGAGCCCCAGCAGTCATCGGGCGTGGTCCACGTCTGCACCACGCTCATCGAGGCGAAATCGACCACCGAGATCCGCCGTGTCGTGCCCACGTGGCACACCGCGGCCTGGGTTCGCGCGGCGTTCATGCTCATGTCCGCGGGCTGGTCCGGCACGGCGATGCTGGCCAGGGCGCCGGTGCCGAGATCGATGATCTGGAACTGGTCGCCGAAGCGGTCGAGGTTGGCCACCCGCCCGTTGTCGATGACATCGACCTGGCTGTATTGCAGGTCAACCAGCCCGTCGGTGCTGAACGAGAACGTCACCGAGAACACCAGCCCCGGAACGCGCACCGTCTCGGTGTAGGTCGAGAGGTCGATGACCGAGAGGGTGCCGTCAAACATGTTGGCGACCGCGGCCTTGGTGCCGTCGGGCGTCACCACCACGCTGCCGGGCGCATTGCCCACCGGGACAGTCGCGAGCAGCGCGCCCGTGCCGAGATCGACGACGTACGCCTCGGCCGCGTCGACCGCCGCCACGACCGCCCGCGTGCTGTCGGGCGTGATGGCGATGTCCTGGGCCCGGCCGGGCACCGAGATCACCCGCACCAGCGCGCGGGTGGCGGCATCCCACACGACCAGCGTGCGGCTCTCCCGGTGCGCGATCACGATCTTCGACCCGTCTGGTGTGTACGCCACGCTCGACGGACCGTCGCCCTCCTCATCCACCGTCGCGCCGACGAAGTTGATGTCCGGCGCCTCGGCCCCCGTGCCGGCTTCTCCGCCCCAGCACTCGGTCGCCGGGCGCACCACCCGAACCACCTGCGCATCGGCATCGGCGCTCCACAGCTCGCGCACCAGTTCAAGCCCCGTCACGTCGCGGGACATGCCCCGCGCACCCTCGATGGTTACCTGGCCCGAAGCGCTCCCCGCGCTCGCCACCAGCACCGCGGCACCCACCACTCGACGGGCCTTCACCATGATCCACCTCTCCGTTCACACCCTTGATCTCACGCTCCGGCGGGACCGCGCCCCGCGCCTCCAGCAAAGTACCCGGTTCGCCCCCGGTTTCCTAGCCCCTTCCCGAGTTCTGAGCGCGCCGCTCCACCACCCCAAAGAACGAAGACCGGGGCCTTCCCCGGTCTTCGCCAAGACTTTCCCCATTGAGCGGCTCGCGATCACTTCTTCGAGATCACGCCCTTCGCCGCGAGCAAATCGATAACCTTGGCGACGCTCTGCTGCACGCTGAGCTCCGCGGTCTTGAGCGCCAGCTCGGGGTTGTTCGGGGCCTCGTATGGATCGTCGATGCCCGTGAACCCCTTGATCTGTCCCGCGCGGGCCTTCTTGGAGAGCCCCTTGGGGTCGCGGCTCTCGCACACCTCGATGGGCGTATCGACGTAGATCTCGATGAACGGCAGCGCGCTGGGCTTGGCCTCGGCGTGCATCTGGCGGCAGAGGTCGCGGTCCTTCCGGTAGGGGCTGATGAACGACGTGAGCGCGATCACGCCCGCGTCGCAGAACAGCTTGGCCACCTCGCCGATGCGCCGGATGTTCTCGGCACGGTCCTCGGCCGAGAACCCGAGGTTCTTGTTCAGGCCGAAGCGCACGTTGTCGCCGTCCAGGCGATAGCAGAACACCCCCTGGTTCACCAGCGCCTGCTCCACGGCGCTGCCGATGGTGCTCTTGCCCGAGCCCGACAGCCCGGTGAACCAGACCGTCGCGCCCTTGCTCTTGAGGGCCCGCCACCGCTCGTCGCGGGTGATGTCGCCCTCGTGCCAGTGAATGTTCGTGCTCTTGATCTCAGACACGCGTCGCTCCTCTGCATTCGCCCGGACCGGCCCACCCGGGCCAACCCCCGGCCCACCCTCGGCCCAAACCCCGACGCCGCGCGTCGCGAGGTGGGCCGCAACCGTGTGCGGAAAGGGAGTTTAGGCCGCGCCCGCGCCCCCAACCGCCCGGCAGAGGGCGCTCGCCAGTCCGATAGGCCCCAGGAGGGACGAGACGAAGGATCAATCGCCGGAGTCTGCGTGCCCTTCCGCCTCCTCGCGCGCGGGCAGCAGCACGATCCCGTCCGGCGAACCCTGCACCGCAAAGTCGCCCACGACGGCCCCCCGGAGCGGATCGATCACGAGCACGTAGTCCCCCGCCTTGCACGAGACGTACGCCCGCGACCCGTCCGGGCTCATGGCGATGCTGAGGGGCACGGGCGACCCGGCCGACAGCGATCCCGCCTGCACGATGGGCCGGTGCGCCACGCGTGTGTCAATCCGGGTGATCTCCTCGATCCTGGCGGCGTCATACACCACCACTTCGCCGCTCTTGGCCGCCAGCACCAGGGCCCTCGATCCGTCGGGCGTGAAGCACACCCGCAGCGGAAACCCGTCGCAGGGCACGGTCGTGCGCTCTTCAAGCGTCGCCGCATCAATCACCGTCACCGTGTTCGACTGGTTGTTGGCCAGCCACACCCGCGTGCCGTCCGGGCTCACACCCACGCCTTCACAGCCCGCGCGGCTGGGCACGGTCTTGACCACCTCACCCTTCTCCAGGTCGATCACACTCATCGACCCGCTGTGCACGTTGGCCACATACGCCCGGTCGCCCTTCGGCGAGAGCGCGATCATGTGGCTGCCTCCCTGGTCGGTTTCGATCGTCCGCGTGACCGACCGCGTGGCGACATCCACCTCCACGATGGCGCGTGCCGCCTCGGTGGTGACGTACAGCCGGGCGCCGTCTGGGGAGAACACCATGCCGTGCGGCCTCGGGTGCTCGCCGAGCGAGGTGTGCCCGATGGTTCGGCCTTCGTCCACGTCGATGAACGTGATCGAAGTGCCCGACCGCATCGCGCCGTAGTTGCTGGCGACCGCGAGGCGTCCGTCCGGCGAGAGGGCCAACTCGTGCGGCCCGTCTTCAACGGGCGCGAACGCGAGCACGTCGCCCGTCGAGGCATCAACAAACGCCACCCGGCGCAGCGCCTGCTGAATCACCGCGACGCGCGTTCCGATCCCGGCTTCGTCAAGGTGCGCGGTCGCGGGCCCCGGCGACACCAGCACCGCTCCCGCCAACGCCGGCAGCCACGCCCGCTTCATGCTCCACCTCGCGTTCTTCCACGGTTCAACCCCGGCGACGGCCCTCGGGTTGCACAAAGCACACACCCCCCGGGGCCATGCCCCGAGGGGTGTTGAGGTCAAGACCGGCGCGCCATGAGCCCGTGACGCGATCAGCGGCGCCGGCGGCCCGCGATCAGCCCGCCGAGGCCCAGCACGGCCATCGCACCGGGAGCCGGGACCGCGACAAACCCGATCACGCCGTGGCTTCCGCCGCCCGAGTACGGGGCGACCGTCTGCATCGACGTGAACGTGCCCGAGCCCTTGGCCCAGGTGCCGACTTCGAGGGTGCCCGCATCGTCGCCGATCGCGCCCCACAGCGTGGTGCCGATGTGCTCAAGCCCGTGGTTGGTGAACGTCGTGCCCGAGCCGCCGACGAACGCGGCGGAGTTGGAGTTGAGGTCATAAGTGTTCAGGCTGTCCGCCCCGTTGTTCACGAAGTAGAAGAGGTCGTCGGTCGCGCTGTACGACACGCCGCCGACGCCAGTGACCGCGAAGCCGGGGGTGAAGTCCGCCACGCCGGCAAACGAGGTGAGGTCGAGTTCGTGGATGCGGAACGTACCGCCCAGGCCGTTGGCGCCGAAGAGGTGCCCGTTGGCGAAGGTCAGCGAGTTCGACACGCGGTCGCTCTCGCCGATGCGCACGAGCGTGGGCGTGCCGCTGAAGGCATTGTCCACGCGGTAGACATCGTGGCGCCCGTTCGCGTTGTCCTGGTCGTCGATGCCGATGACATCGCCGCCCGTCGCCCCGCCTCCCGCGACGCTCACCCCGGCGGGCACGATCGTCATGCCGATGAGGTGGGCGTTGCCGATGCTGAACGTGTTGACTCCGCCCCCGACGGTGCCCTGGTACAGGGTGCCGTCGTCAGAGACGAGGTACTTCACCTGCGCCCCCGCCACGCCGGCGAGAGCGGCCACTGCGATCAATGCAGCCTTCATCTTTTCCTCTCCTTGTCGCCTGCCACCGCAGGCATGTCGCCAGACAGGATCACCGGAACGCGCCCGGTCCCCTGGGAGCGACAGGCCCATTGTACACCTGGAACATGGACATTCATCCCGAATTTGCCTTGCGAGCCTGGCGACAGGCGGCACGTGAACGCAAAAAAGGCGGCCGCCTTTCGGCAGCCGCCCCCAGAAATCCTGGCCAACAGAAACTTACCGACGACGACGGATCGCCACCAGCCCGCCGAGGCCGAGCAGCGCGAGCGTGCCGGGGCCCGGCACGATGACAAAGCCCATCACGCCGCCGCCGTAGGGGGCGACGTCTTCAAGCTGCGAGAACGCGCCCGAGCCCGTGTTCCATGAGCCGACCGCGATGCGCCCGGAGTCAAGGCCGACCGCGCCGTAGAGGGTGCCGTCGAGGAACTCGAGGCCGTTGTTGGTGAACTCGGCGCCGCTGGGGCCGATGGCCGAGGCGGTGTTGGTGCCGATGTCGTAGGCGTTGACGCTGTTGTCGCCGTTGACGGTGAAGTACGCCTCACCAGTGCTGGCGAACTGCAGGCCGCCCACGCCCAGCACGCCGAAGCCGCTGTCGAGGTCGGCGAGGCCGGCGAAGGTCGCGAGGTCGAGGCTGTGGACCTTGAAGGTCTGGCCCAGGCCGTTCGCCCCGTAGAGCTCCCACCCGCCGGACGCGCCCTGGCGGAAGGCGAGCGAGTTTGACACGCGATCGGAGACGCCGATAACCGCGAGCGTCGGCGTGCCGCTGAAGGCGTTGTCCACGCGGTAGATGTTGTAGCCGCGCCCGTTGTCCTGATCGTCCACGGCGATCACGTCGCCCGGGTTGGCCCCCGTGACGACCGCGCCGTCGGGGACAATCGTCATGCCGATCAGGTGCTCACCGCCGAGGAAGTCGAACTTCTCAGCCGGTCCGCCGCCGATCGTGCCGCGATACAGCGAACTGTCATCGCTCACGAGGTAGGTCGAACCGCTCGCCGAGGCAATCCCGGCGCCCGCAACGAGCGCCACCAGAGCCAGCTTCATACTCGAATCTCCTTCTCATCCGCCGTGGGTCGATCTCTCTCCGACCAAGCCCGGGGAATGACCCATTCCCCGGTCGGAGCTCGTGCGCAACGACACCGCAAGCGCGGCAGCCGCTCCGCTCCACCCAATCTGCCGCGCGTTCTGGGGCCTGCCACCCGTTTGTACGGTTTATTCACCCTTTGACGTCTGCCTATCCATGTTGTCCGGCAATAACCCCGGGGTGGCGTTGACTTGGCGGGTCAGCGTCCGGTTACACTCGCGCCGGATCTGCCCCCCCAGGAGCCCGCCATGAGCGACGATTTTGACGGCATGGTGCTCGCCGCCCAGATGGGCCAGAACAAGCTGGCGGAGCAGGCGCTCTGGAAAGCCGCCTTCGCCCTGGAGTCCTGGTACTTCGTGGCGGACCAGCACGGCGATGACGTGCAGCCGGTGATCGGCGCGCTGGACGGCAAGCCGCACCTGATCGCCTTCACCGATGAGGCCCGCGCCGAGGTATTCAGTGCGGCACGTGCCCAGAAGCGAGGCGGCGAGCCGACCCCCACGCTGCACATGGAAGTCGCCGATGCGGTCGCCTATTGCGAAGACCTGCGCGAGCAGAACGTGGAAGGCGTGCTGTTCAACAACGGCGGGTACTCCTTCCACGCGGGCATGAGCCAGATCATGGACATGCACAAGCGTTACACCCGGTAGAGGTTTCGGGTGGCGGAGGGCGGCCGTGAAGCAGCGACGCAGTGAATGAGTGTGGACGCGCAGGAGAGCAGAGAGCGAAAGATCGGACGTGCGGAAACGAAGTGCGCTGAGGGTGGCGCGGGCCGAAGGCGACTCAGGTTTCGAATGTCGAACAACTCGGCGCGCGTGACCGAACCGCCCCGTCCGACAGGCGAGCGCGGCGGGCCTCCCGCTTTCGGATGCGCGACCCGGTCTCGGCGCAAACGAAAGCGGGCCGGCCCGAAGGCCGACCCGCCGCGAGAGTTCAGTGGTGTGCGAGGCGCTGCGCCAACTTACCGCTCCGACATCGAGGCGTAGATCTTGTAGAGCAGGTGCAGGATTTCGATGTAGAGCCAGATGATGGTGCTGACGACCGCGTACCCGGCGTACCACTCCATGAACTTGGGCAGGCCGGCACGGGCGCCGTCTTCGACCGTCTGGAAGGCCATGAGCAGGTTGATCGACGCGAGCACGACCACGAAGGCGCTGAAGCCGATGCCGATCGGGCCCGTCTGGTGGATGAAGGGGATGCTGGTGCCCGTGATCAGGCGGAGCAACATGCTGGCGATGTAGACGAAGCCGACGGCGAGCGTCGCAAACATCACGATCTTGGCGAAGACGCCGCCCACGCGAACGATGTTGAAGACGCGGAGCAGGAGCATCGCCCCCGCGACGCCGATGGTCAGCAGCATGGCCTGCATGATGACGCCCGAGCCGCGCGCGACGAGTGCTTCCCGCGTCCAGGCCTGGCCGGCGCCGATGAGTTCGGGGTTCTTCGCCCACACCGCGCCCAGGGCCATGGCGATCGCGTACGAGAACAGCCCGGCGAATGCGCCATACGCGCCCGACATGATCGGCCCCATCACCCGCGCCGATGCGGGCTTGCGGGCCAGCACAAACCCGCCCACGATGAGCAGGCCCATCACGCCGATCGACATGGGCGTCGCGGCAGAGGCGGGCAGCCAGCCCTTCGAGAAGCCCATCCAGGCAATCACGGCCCCCGCGAAGGCGAGGGCGAGCTGAATGCCCGCCGCCTGCACCGTGCCCGCGATCGTCATGGTCGCCGAACGGGCCTGGGTGGCGCTGCCCCCCCCGAAGTCGTTCCAGGTCTGGGGCTGAGAGAAGGCCTTGAGGGCCGGGTTGTTGCTCTTGAGCATGAATCACCTCCGGTCCGGGTCAGGGATTGACGCGCTGACTCCCGCTGAGCCAGTTTCTCAATCGGCGCGAACCCCGACGCAAGCCGAATTCTTCCGAACCCGGCAATCCTCGAAGCAAACCCCCGATCCGGGTGTTCGCACCGTCAAACTATAGTTCGGAGTTTCCTGCCCGCGAGTTCGGTGCCTCCCGTCTCGCAGGTCGCGGCGAACCTGGTTCCTTCCTCGCGTCCGTCACCCCTGGGGCACGGCGACGAGCAGGCTCGGCTGGAGGCGGTCGGCGTTCCGCCCCGAGCGGGTGCTGAGAGATTCCTTGATCCCCGTCCCATTGTGCAGGTTGTACGGGTGGTTCTTGCGTGCAAGCTTGAGGGCCGGGCTCTCGTTCCCCGGGGCCATCGGGTCGTGGTCCGCGGGCCCGAAGATGCCGACCGTCACCATGCTCCGCTGCGGGCTGTGGAAGTAGAAGGCTTGTTCGCCCTGGCGCCGCAGTTCGTACACCGCGTTCTCCGCCGCCGCTCGATACTCTGCGAGTTCTGCCTCGCCGGGAGTGGAACGGTCCAGCCGCCCGTAAATCGCGACTTGCAGGGTGTAGAGGGCATCGTTTCCGAACGTGCGCTTGGCGTTGCGCAGGTCATACTCCGGGATGGAGCCCTTGACGATCTGCTGGGCGGGCGGACCGAGCACGGCGCGGCCGTACGGGTGCTCGCCCTCGACGCTGATGGCACGCACCCGGTCGAGTTCCTGCCGCGCCCGCGGGTCTTCCAGCGATTCGAAGTGCCCGAAGGCGAGTACAAGGCGCTCGCCCCGGGGTTCGACATATGCTCCGGGTAACTGCCCGATGGTTCTGACCTGGTCCAGTGCGCGCTGGGCTGCGGCGATGCCTGCCTCGTCCAGGGCAAAGTTCTGCAGCACGATGTGCCACGAGTCCCCGGAAGCCGAGGAATCTGTCGGTGCACCCCCCGAAACAGGTGATTCCGGGAGTGGTTTGAAGAGGCGGCTGGCGGTCTCGCGCTGCGCCTGATCGACCGTCGGCTTCGAGGCGCTGCCTCCCCCCGCGCTGCACGCGCCGAGCGCGCCCCCGGCGAGCAGAGCCCCGATCAGTTGCAGGCGGCGCGCGTGCGGAATCCGCCCGAGGCCTGAAAGAATTTCCGCGCTCGTCCCGTTCGGTGTTATTCTCATAAACCGATGTGCCTCAAGTGCTTGGAACCGGAGTTTTGGTCTTCGTGGTTTTGAAGCATTGCGCCGGGGTGGCACGATACTACACGCGGCAGGACAGTGAACGAGGGATTGACCCGGAAGGATTCGGGGGCACCAGCAGTTGTGGTCCGGGCGGCGCAGGATGCGGCGATCGGATGATTTTCCAAGGAAGTGCCGACATGTCCGACATCTCTGCCATCAACGCAGCCGCCCATGTTCGCCTCGAGCCCTCGATGCGCGCCGCGCCGCGCGAACACGAGCCGAGCACGGTGGTTCGGGGCGAAGATCGGGTTGAACTCTCTGACAAGGCTCGATACATGCAGCGTCTCCGGGAGGTTCCGCCGATGAGGCAGGAACTCGTGGACCGGGTGCGCGAGGAAATCGCCCAGGGCAACTACGACACGCCGGAGAAGTTCGCCCAGGCTCTCGATGCGCTCCTCGATGATGTCGCCGAACTCGGCTGAACCCGGCGGACTGCGCCGCGCCCGGCGCGCCTGATCAGGTGCGCCGGTGAGTCGGCTTTGTCGGGCTGAGGCCCGTCTCACCCTCAAAACCAGCGGACGCGAACCGGCAACAATCCCGGCGATGCGGGATGCGCTGGCCCGGCTGGGCCGAACCATGCTCGGCGCGTTTCTGATCGCGCTCATGATCGCCATGCTCGCGATCGGGGTCGTCGCGGCGCTGGTGCTTCTGCCCGTGGTGTTGGTGGTGCAGGCGCTGCGCCGCGGCGGGCCGGCGCGCGAAGCGCCGCCGGGCGCCTCAGGATCATCCGACGATGGCATCCGGCGCAACGTACGTGTGCGCCGGCCGGCTCCGGGGCAGGAGTGACGCTTGCCGCCGCGCCGTGCTGCCGCCGATGCGCCGGGGCACGAAGAAAGAGCCCGGGCGCACGGCCCGGGCCCATCACCAGTGACGATCGCCGCGCACGGCGGGCGACCCGTATTCACTTCCGACGCGCGTACGTGATCTCCATCACCTTGAACTCATCGCCGTAGAGAATCTCGTACGCCTCGAGGACGGCGTGGTCGTCGTCGATCTGGCGCGTGACGTACTTCACGGGCTTGCCGATCTCCCCGGTCGTCGGTTCGTCCATCTCACCGATCGACGTGATGGTCTTCATGTCGCGCGAGATGCTGCCGTGCTGCACCATCAGGCTCGTGGTCATGCTGTCGCACCACGTCGTCACGAACTGCCTGCGGATGTTGTCCCACCCCATCAGGCTGTACCCCTGGAAGGGCTGACCCATCAGGTCCGGGCACGAGAAGTCCTCCTGTACCCAGCGGCCCTCGATCTTCCACGAGCGCACCGCCGTCGCCTTCGCCTCCATCGGGGGCTGCGAGGGGTCCATCCAAAACTTCATCACGCAGTCGTACGTGCCCAGCGTCTTGCCCAGGAACTCGTGGGGCCCGTGCAGGCGTCCGGCCTCCATCATGGCCTGCATCGCCTCCTCTTCGGTGCGCGTGCCCAGCCATTCGGGCGGGTTGACCGCCGTCGCGATTGCTCCGCCCGCCACCACCGCACCCACCAACGCCAGCCCGGTCTTTCGGTTCACGATCTGCCTCCAGTATGCGGACCGCACCCCCCGTCACCGCCGCGGGTCCGGCGCGCGCGGCGCACCAGCGTACCCGAAAACGTCAAATCTCCATGGCGCAACTGGGCAATAAAGTAAAGCAACTCCCGGCGGGGCATCCTCTCCTCGCCCGCCGCGCCGCGCGATATCGTGGCGCCCATGATTCCCACGGTCCGCCCGATTCTGGAGCATGACATCCCCTTCGTGACCCGGGTCTACAACTGGGCCATCGACCACTCAACGGCGCACTTCGGCACGTCGCACACCCGGGAGGACGTGGTGGAGGCGGACTGGCAAGCCGGGCGTTCCCGGTTTGCGTGGCTCCTCGGGGAGCTCGACGGCGCTCCGGCGGGGTTCGCGAAGGCCGGGCCTTTTCGAACCCGCGAGGCCTATCACTGGACCGCGGAGCTCACCGTGTACCTGCTGCCGCACGCGCACGGGCGCGGGCTTGGCAAGGCGTTGTATCAGCGCCTGCTGGCGCTCTGCCGCGCTCAAGGCTTTCGCCTGGTGCTGGGGGGTGTCGCGGTGCCCAACCCAGCGAGCGAGGCGCTGCACAGGTCGGTCGGCATGGTCGAGATGGGAAACTTCCCCGGTTCGGGGTACAAGTTCGGAGAGTGGATCGACGTGACGTTCTTTGGAATCGAGTTCTTCCGCGCGTCTGGCGCGCCGGCACGCGTGCGCCCGGTGCGCGATGTTGATCCGGCGTACCCGTGGTGAACGCGAAGCCGCGGGGCTGTCAGGGTTCCGCTTCACCTGCCCCGGTGCTACATTCGCCCGACCGCGGCGACCACGCCGCCCACCTCGATGAGGAGACCTCCCGATGGCGAAGAAGGACAAAAAGTCGAAGAAGGGCACGGGCAAGAAGAGCGCCGGCAAGAAAGGCGCGAAGAAGGGCGCAGCGAAGAAGCAGAGCCTCGAGCCCAAGCCGGTGAAGATCGGCAAGGGCGCGCCCGTGAGCGAGATCGCGCACGACTTCGTCGCGATGTTCAACGCCCGCGCCGGCGACCAGGCCATCTGGGACAAGTGGTTCAGCAAGAAGCTCGTCTCGATCGAGGGCTTCGGCCAGCAGTGGGAGGGCATGAAGGCCGTCAAGGCGAAGGCCGAGTGGTGGAACGCGAACAACACCGTGCACTCCTGCGTCTGCCAGGGTCCGTTCGTGGGCGCGACCGGCTTCGCCGTCAGGTTCACCGCCGACATCGAGTGCAAGGCCGACGGCAAGCGCGCGACGGTCGAAGAGATCGCCGTGTACCGCATCCACAACGGCAAGGTCGTTGAGGAAGAGTTCATGGGCCAGTGCCCCGAAATGTGAGCCCGGGTCGCGCTCCGCGGCGCGAGTGCGTCGTCGGGGCCTCCGCGGGCGCGGGCGTCGCCCGGTTCACGGGTGGGGCGGCTACGCTCCCCCGTGCCCCGGCGCTACCTGTGCATTGATCTGGGTGAACGGCGCACTGGCCTCGCGCTCGGCGATGACGTGACGCGCCTCGCCACGCCGCTGAGCATCGTGGAGATCCCCGCGTCGCGCGAGCGCGAGTTGATCGACGCAATCGCCCGCGCCGCCCGCGACCATCTCGCCGCGGGAGACGGGCTCGTGCTGGGTCTGCCCCTCAACATGGACGACAGCGAGGGCCCGGGCGCGGCCCGGGCGCGCGCGTTCGGGACCCGCCTCGAAACGGCTCTGGGGCGCCAGGTCACGCTCCACGATGAGCGGCTGAGTTCCGCCGACGCCGACTGGCGCATGGCGCAGACCGGGCTGACGCGCGGGGAGAAGAAGCAGCGGCGCGATGCGCTCGCGGCGGCGGCGATCCTGCGCGACTTCCTCGACACTCACCCCGCCGGCGACAACCGGCCCCACAACTGAGACTGAGTCGCAACTACTTTCATTGCCTACCATCGGTCGGAGGGTTGCCCATGTCCACCGCCGCGTCCACGATCGCCCCCGCCACCCAGCAGGTGAAGGAGCGCACCGCAGACCTGCACCTGAAGGCCGAGCACGCCCCGTTCATGGCGGCGATGGTCCGGGGCCTGCTCCCGCGCCAGGCGTACATCACCATGCTCGGCCAGGCCCTGCACCTGCACCGGGCGCTGGAGAGGGCGGTCGAGCGGGCGGCTCGGAGCCCGGGCCCGCTGACGCGCGTCGCGCGCCCCGAACACCGGCGGACGCCCCACATCGAGCGCGACCTCGCCTTCTTCGGTGCCGAGGTTCCGGCGCCCTCCGCCGCGGCCCGTCGCGCCGACGCGCTGATCGCCGAGGGCGAGGCGCGGGGCGCGATCGACGTGCTCGGCATGCAGTACGTGCTCGAAGGCTCGAACAACGGCAATCGGTTCATCGCGCGCCCCGTGGCCAAGGCGTACGGGCTCACGCCGCCGGACGGGCTCGGGTTCTTGCTTCCGCACGGCGAGGAGCAGCCGCGCGTGTGGGCGGCGTTCAAGGCCGACCTCGATGCCTGCGGCATGGTGCAACCCGAGATTGATGCGCTGGTGCGCGGGGCGCGCCAGATGTATGACGCGGTGATGGGCCTGCACGATTCGCTGCCCACGACGTAAGGCATCACGCCTCCGGCCCCCATTGGCCCCGCGGGTGGGCGGGGCGCGAGAGGGTGCGCGCGCGGGTGATGCTGCGGGCGCCGAACCTGTCCGCGATCTCGTCCGCCGCGGCGTCGAGCCCCGCGCGATCGCGCGAGGCGAACAACGACCCTTGCTCGTCCCGTTCCGGAGAGAACCGGCTGAGGCGCACGCCCAGCAGCCGGAGCGGCGTGAAGCCGTCCTCGCGCTGCCAGTCGTCGAAAAGGCCCCGGACCGCCTCCCACAGCGTATCGGTGCGCGACGACGGGGCGGCGAGCGTGCGCGCGCGGGTGATGGTCTCGTAGGGCGGGAACCGGAGCTTGAGCGTGATGGTCCGCGCCCGGAGCCCGGCACGTCGCAGTCGACGCCCCGCGTGTTCGAGGAGATCGAGCAGGGCGCCGAGCGCTTCGTCGGGCTCGCGCAGGTCCTGGGCGAAGGTCTGCTCGTGCCCGATGCCCCTCGCATCGCGTCCGCCTTCTACGGGGCGCGCATCGCGCCCGTGCGCGAGTTCGTACACGTGAGGCCCGAGGGCGCCGAGGCGTGCGGCAAGCACTTTCGGGTCACAGGCGCGCACCTGCCCAAGCGTGCGCAGCCCCAGGGCGTGCAGCCTCGCTTCCGCTGCGGGGCCGACGCCGAAGACCCGGGCCACCGGGAGCGGGTCGAGCACCGACTGAACCTCATCGGGCCGGATGACCACCAGTGCATCGGGCTTGCGAAGGTCGCTGGCGAGCTTGGCGAGAAACTTGTTGGGCGCCACGCCGACGCTCGCGGTCAGGTGCAGTTCGGCGCGGATGCGATCACGCACCCGTGCCGCCATTGCCTCGCCGGACCCGAAGAGCGCGAGCGACCCGGTCACATCGAGAAAGGCCTCATCGATCGAGAGCGGCTCCACGACGGGCGTGACGGATTCGAGAATGGAGAACACGGCGCGGGAGACCGCGGCGTAGCGCTCCATGCGGGGCCGGACCACGATGACATGCGGGCAGAGCCGGCGCGCTTCGGCGGTGGACTGCGCCGCGCGGCATCCGAAGACCCGCGCCTCGTAACTCGCCGCGGCCACCACACCCCGGCGCCCGCCTCCCCCGACCACGATGGGCCGCCCGCGAAGGTCCGGGTTGTCGCGCTGCTCCACCGAGGCGAAGAAGGCGTCCATGTCAACATGGAGAATGACCCGCGTCACGCCGGATTGTTGGCAGGCAGGGAGATGTTCGGGACACATTTTTGCCGAGTTGGAATCCCTCGGGCGGGCAGGCGCGTATGGACTCAGCACGGCCTGCGGACGCAGCGCGGGCCTCGAAAAACTCTTGAAACTGAGGAGGTGGGTATGCCATTGGGAGAACTCCGGGTCACCGGAAGCCGGAAGCTGGGCAGTTTGGCGCTGGCATTGGCCGCAGGCGCGGCCTGGGCCGGGCCCGAGGTGTCGTCGCCCCTTGCGCCCGTCGGGCCGGGCCCGGGCGGCGCGGGCACGGCGCTGGCGTATGACCTGAGCGCATACGCGACGCTTCGGCCGCTCACCAGCGTCACGCTGACCAACTTCGCTCTGACGGGCGAGCGTTCGGTGACATTGGAACTGGAGCGCTTCGAGGTCTTCTCGCCCCATGCGCAGATCGTGGCGGTGGATGACCAGGGCGTCGAGCACGCCGTCGCCCGCCCCGACGTGGTGCTGCTGCGGGGCGAGGTGCAGGGGCTTGCGGGTTCGCGGGCCTACCTGGCGCTCTCCACGCTGGGCGTGAACGGGTACGTGACGACGAAGAACGAGACGTGGGTGCTCTCCAGCGGCCCGCGCGGGCTCGGCGGCGCCCCGGTGATCTATGACCTTGCCGCACTCCCCGAGGGGATCATCAACTGGGCCGACATCACCTGCAACGCGGATGCGCTCCCGGTGCCCGATGCGCCGCACGGCGAGGTCTCGGGCCGGGGCGGTCCGTGCCGCAGCGTGGATATCGCCATCGAGACCGACTTCGAGTTTCTGGGACTCTTCGGGGGCAACCAGGCCGCGGCCACAACCTACGTCGCGACGCTCTTCGGCGGCGCCAACGACATCTACATCCGCGATGTCAACACCCGGCTCACCATGCCCTACCTGCGATTCTGGAGCACCAGCGCCGACCCCTGGACCAGCGGCGACACCAGTTCCCAGCTCGACCAGTTCGTGAACTACTGGAATGCCAACCAGGACGCGGTGCAGCGCGACCTCGCGCACTTCCTCAGCGGGCGCGGGCTCGGCGGCGGCATCGCCTACCTCGATGCCATCTGCGCCAGCGACTTCGGCTACGGGCTCTCGGCGAACCTTGCCGGGTTCTTCCCCTACCCGCTCCAGAGCCACCACCCGCAGAACTGGGACATCATCGTCTTCACGCACGAGATCGGGCACAACTTCGGCGCGCCCCACACCCACGATCTCTCGCCGCCCATCGACACCTGCGCCAGCGGCGGCAGCGGCTGCAACAACGCCAACCAGGGCACGATCATGTCTTACTGCCACCTCTGCTCGGGCGGCATCGCCAACATCAATCTCGTCTTCCATTCCCGCAACATCAACGAGAACATGCTCCCCTTCCTCGACAGCCTCTCGTGCGACGTGCTCTGCCCCGCCGGCATCAACTTCGCCTTCCCCGACGGACTCCCCTCGGCGATTGATCCCTCCGAGGGCACCGACGTGCGCGTCGATCTCATCAACAACGGCGTGCAGCCCGACCCGGCCCACGCCCGCGTTATCTGGAGCATCGACGGCGGGACGGACCAGTCCGCGCTCATGTCCCATCTCGGCGGGCAGCAGTACCTCGCCCACCTGCCTCCGGGCGCGTGCGGCGACCTCGTCTCCTTCGGCTTCTCCGCTTCGGGCGACGGCGTGGTCTTCGACGTCTACCCCGCGGTCGGCCAGCGCCCCGGCGCGGTCACCCAGAGCAGCGAGGACATCACCTTCACCGACAACGGCGAGACCAGCACCGGCTGGACCACCGCCTCCACCGCAACCGACGGCCAGTGGTCGCGCGGCGTCCCGGTCAACTGCGACCGGGGCGACCCGCCCTCCGACTACGACGGCTCCGGCGCCTGCTGGCTCACCGACAACGGCGCCCAGGCCGACTGCAACACCGACGTGGACGGCGGCGCGGTGACGCTCGTGACCCCGGCCCTTGACACGAGCGGCGACGGCATCGCCTTCATCACCTACGCCCGCTGGTACTCCAACAACTTCGGCGCCAGCCCCAACGCCGATGTCTTCACCGTGCAGGTCGGCGCCGGCGCCGCCGGGCCGTGGACCACCGTCGAAGTTGTCGGGCCCACCGGGGTCGAGGCGGGCGGCGGGTGGTACGAGCACTCCTTCCGGGTCAGCGACTTCGTCACCCCGGGCGCCGGCACCCGTCTTCGCTTCATCGCCGAAGACGCGGGCGCCGGCAGCGTCATCGAGGCGGGCGTCGACGCCCTCCAGGTGTCGTACATCGTCTGCGACAGCGCCTGCCCCGCGGACCTCTCGGGGGCCAGCGACCCCAACGACCCTGCCTACGGCGTACCCGACGGCAGCGTGGACAGCGCCGACTTCTTCTACTACCTCGACCAGTTCGTGGGGGGCAACCTCGCGGTCGCCGACCTGACCGGGAGCAGCGACCCGAACGATCCGTCCTACGGCGTGCCCAACGGCGCGATCGATGCCGCCGACTTCTTCTACTTCCTCGACATCTTCGTCCAGGGCTGCCCGTGAGCGAGCCTCGTCGGATCGTCAACCTGTGACTTCCGAGCACGCCCGGTTGACGCCGGGCGTGCTTGTTTCCGGCTCGCATGGCTGTCGGAGGCGGCGCCGGCACGTCGCCCGTTCATCGCCCGCGCCCCGCCCCTATCCTCGCCCACCATGCGCTTCATGTTTCTGGGCACGGGCACGAGCGCGGGCGTGCCGACCATCGGGTGCGGCTGCGAGGTGTGCCGCTCGCATGATCCGCGCGACCGGCGGCTGCGGAGCGCGGGGGCGCTGCGGTTTGTCGATGCCGGGGGCGTCGAGCGCGTGCTGCTGATCGACTGCGGCCCGGACTTGCGCCAGCAGGCGCTCGCGCACGGCATCGGGCGCTGCGACGCCGTGCTCTTCACGCACAACCATGTCGATCACACCTGGGGGGTGGATGAACTGCGCCGGTTCAACGCCGTGATGCAGAAGCCCATCGACATCTACGCCGAACTGCACACGCTCGAGTTTCTCCGGCGCGTGTACATGCACATCTTCAGCAGAGACAAAAACGTCAACGATTCGTTCGTCGCCACCCTCGTGCCGCACATGATCGAACCCGACCTCCCGCTCGTGCTGCACGGAGTCCGGGTGACGCCGGTGCGGCTGCTGCACGGACGCCTGCCGATCGTGGGCTTCAGGTTCGATCACCTCGGCCCGGCCCCGGCGGGCTCGCCCCTCCCCCTGGCGTACTGCACCGACGTGAGCGGCATCCCGCCGGAATCCTGGCCCCTGCTCGCGGGCCTGCGCACGCTCGTGCTCGGCGCGCTCCGCCATCGCAGGCACCCCACGCACTTCACCGTGGAGCAGGCCCTCCGGGCCGCCGAGCAGATGGGCGCGACGGCGACGTACTTCATCCACATGAGCCACGACCTCGCGCACGCCGCAACCCAGGCCGACCTGCCCCCGGGCGTCTTTCTCGCGCACGACGGGCTCGTGCTCGGCGAGGGCTGAGACTTCGACCGCGCGATGCAGCGCGTGAACCTCTGGTGCGGGCCGAAGCGCGCCGTACGATGCCCGCCATGTCAGGCCCCACCGCCACGCTCGCGCTGTCGATCGGTCTCGGGGCCGGCGTGTCGCTGCTCTGCCAGCGGGCGCGCATCCCGGGGCTCCTGCCGCTGATGGGCGTGGGGGTGCTCGCGGGCCCCTCCGTGCTCGGCATCGTCGATCCCGAGCCGCTCGCGGGGGCCATGCGGGGCATGGTCGCGGTCGTGGTGGGGCTGCTGGTCTACGAGGGGGCGCTGCACCTGGACCGAGACTCGATCGCGCAGGCCCCCCGGGCCACGCGGGGCCTGCTGACCATCGGCGCCCTCGTCTCCTGGCTGGGCTGCGGCTTTCTCGGGTGGTGGCTGCTCGGCCTGTCCCCCGGCATCGCGGCCCTGCTCGGCGCGATCCTGATCGTCACCGGGCCCACGGTCGTCGTGCCGATTCTGCGGCGCGTGCGCCTGACCAAGGGCGTCCACTCCGCCCTGCTCGCCGAAGCCATTCTCATCGACCCCATCGGCGTCATCGCGACCGTCGTGACGCTGGAAGTGGTCTCCACCGGGCGGGAACTCGCGCTCTCCGCCGCCTCCGGTGACCTGGCGGGCGACTACGCCCTGCCGTTCGTGGCGGGGCTGGTGGTGGCCGTGCCTCTCGCGCTGCTTACGGTGTGGCTCAGCCGCCGCCCGGCGTGGCGGGGGCGTGCCGGCGACGAGGGGGTCGTCACGCTCTGCCTGGCGTCGTGCCTGCTGGGGGCGGGGCTTGCCGAACTCCTGCGCCACGAGGCGAGCCTCGTGGCCACCGCGGTCATGGGCCTGGTGATGGCGCGCGGTCTGGGCCGGCGGACGGCGATGGTCCGCCACGCGATGGAGAACATCGCCGTGCCGCTCGTGGGTACGCTGTTCGTGCTTCTCGCGTCGCGGTTCGAGCTGGGGCGCCTGCGCGAGGTCGGCTGGCGCGAATGGGTGTTCGTGGGGGCGGTGCTCATCATCGTGCGCCCGCTCTGCGTGGCGCTCTCCACCTGGCGTTCTCCCCTCTCGATCCGTGAACGCACGTACATGGCGCTGATGGGGCCGAGGGGCATCGTCGCCGTCTCTTCCGCCGCCCTCGTCGCGGAGACCGTGCGCTCGGCAGGCCACGGCGGGCTCGCGGAGGCGGCGGCCCGGGCGGAACTGATCGTGCTGCTGCTGGTCGTGGTCTCCGTCGCCTGGTCGTCCACCTTCGCCGGGCCCCTCGCGGGGCTGCTGCGGGTGCGCGCCCCGGATGAATCCAAGGTGCTGCTCGTCGGCATCCACCGGCTCTCGACCGCGCTCGCGGAGCAGTTGTCGGCGCGGCACGTGCCTGTCGTGCTCGCTGATGCCAACGCGGAGCGCGTGCGCCTCGCAACGCAGCAGGGGCTTCGCGCGGTGCACATCGACGCGACCGACGAGAGCGAACTGGAGCAGCGCGTGCTCGATCCATCTCTCGCCTGCGTGCTGGCCCTGACCGGCAACGAGGCCGTGGACACCACCGCGGCCCGCTGGGGCGCCGCGGTGATCCGGCGCGGCCAGGCGCGCGCGTGGGTCGAAGAACACCACGCGCCGCTCGCGGCGCTGGTCGGCCTCGCCGAGGATGAGGCCCGGGTCGCCTCACCCCTGGGGGCGGTGCTGCACGGCCTGGCGATCGGCGAACTCGCGGTCTCGTCCGCGCCCCACCCTCAGCCGGGGAGCATCCCGCTCATGTGGATCCATCAAGGGCGGCCGCTGGTTCACGCCCCGGGGAAGCCCGGGGTGGATACCGTGTGCATCGTGCTGGCGGAGGCGGCGCCCGGCGGGAGCGGGGGCGGGGAAGAGAGTGATCTGAATCGAAGCACGGGGGTCAACTCCCCCTAATCTCGCGCTTCAGATCTTCGTTGAGCTTCGCCTTGCTGGCTTCGTACTCCTTCTCGGTGACGACGCCTTGGGCGCGCAGTGACTCCAGCGCGTCGAGTTTCTGTTGAGTCGTCATCGCCCCCTGCACAATGCCCGTGTCCTGCTGGCCCGCCGCGAGCGGCTGCAATGTGATCGAGATCTGGGCGGGTGTCAGCGTGTAGGCCGCGCCCGAGGCGAGGTCAACGCCGCCCCCGATGAGCCCGCCGAAGATGATGTTCCCTGCCAACCAGCCGCTGAGCACGCTGTTGATCGGCACCGTCTGGCTCATGTAGCCCGGCTTGCTGATGGTCAGCACATAGTCGCGCTTGCGCTCAAGTTTCACACTGGAAGGAGTTGTCAGCACCATCCCGTTGTCGACCGAAATCGTCGCCCCCGGCGGCTGGCTCGAAACCATGACGGTTTGGCTGGATCCGTGAATGATCGTGCCGCATCCCACCAGGCTGATCGACGAGCCGATGAGGACGACTGAGGCCCAGCTCAAGCAACGCATGCGATCACTCCTTGAAAAAAGTTTGGCAAGGACGATCAGTGTACCGAACCGAGGCCAAATGAGCAAGGCTCCGGGACGGGGTTCGCGTGCCGCGCTACGCTTGCCTCCCTATGGCCAAGAGTCGCGAAATCAAGAAGCGGATGAAGGCGGTCGGCAACATCCGCCGCATCACCAAGACGATGCAGATGATCGCCACGAGCAAGTTCGCCCGGGCGCAGCAGGCGTCGGTCGCGACCAAGCCTTACACCGAGGCGCTCATGTCCCTCGTGGGTGAACTCGCCTCGATGGAAGGGGCGGATCACCCGCTCCTTTCTGGGGTGCAGGGGGCCGCGGGCAAGCCCGAACTCACGCTTATCCTCACCAGCGAGCGCGGCCTGTGCGGGCCCTACAACGGCAACGTCCTTCGCACCTCGATGCGTCACCTGCGGGCGAGCGAGAAGGCCTCGTCAGGCCCCGTGGAGGTGGTGGGCAAGAAGGGCGCCATCGTGCTCAAGTTCAACAAGGTGAACGTGGCGCGCCATCACACGCAGTTCGGCGACAAGCCGCAGGTCGAAGATGTCGAACGCCTCGCCCGGGAGTACATCGAACGCTTCGTCGCGGGCGAGGTCTCGGCGGTGCGCGTGGTGTATATGAAGTACATGTCCGCGGGTCGCCAGGCCCCCGAAGTGCTGCAGCTCCTGCCCTTCAAGGCCAGCGAGAGCGCCGGCACGAAGGCGGGAGTGCAGTTTGAGTTCAGCCCGGGCGAGAAGGAACTGCTGGGGTCGATCATCCCCGCGGCGGTCAAGGCCCTGCTCTTCCAGGCCTTCAACGACGCGGTGGTGAGCGAGCACGTCGCCCGCATGGTGGCGATGAAGGCTGCCACGGACAACGCCGGCAAGATGGGCAAACTCCTCAGCCGCAAGTACAACCGGGCTCGCCAGGCCCAGATCACCACCGAACTCACCGAGATCATCGGCGGCGCTGCGGCGCTGTCGTGACCGGCGGGCTGACCGCGGGGTGAGGGGTTGCGGCGGGCGTGTACCCTCACGCGATGCCCGGCGCCGAGGCCATCACGTTCCATACGCCCCTGGCCGGGCTCAAGGGCATCGGCCCCAAGGCAGCCGCGGACCTCGCGGGCCTCGGCATCACCCGGCTGGGCCACCTGCTCGCCCACCTGCCGATGCGCCACGAGCGCATCGAGGCCGAGGCACCGCTGCGCACTCTCAAGGCCGAGCAGATCGTCGCCGCCCGGGGCGAGATCACCGCGACGCGCCTCGCCGGCACGCGCGGCAAGGAGCGGCTTGAGGCCGTCCTCTGCGACGACACGGGGCGCATCGACCTGGTGTGGTTCAACGGCGCGTTCCTGCGCAAATCGATCATGCCCGGCGCCCGGCTCCGCGTGCAGGGCAAGACCCGTCAGCGCGGCCCGGGGCTCCAGCTCGCCAACCCCCAGTACGAGATCCTGGACGGCGATGAGCCGCCCGCCGAGGCCCGCATCCGCCCGGTCTACCCGGCGAGCGAAGCGATCGCGTCCAGGCGCATCGAGCGCGCCGTCGGAGCGGTGCTGGATCGGGCCCTGCCGCTCATCGAAGACCACCTGCCCGAGGACTACCGCCGCGAACGGGCCCTGCCCGCGCTGCGCGACGCCTACCGGATGATCCACCGGCCCGCGGACGAGCGCGAAGCCCTTGAGGCGCGCCGGCGTCTCGCCTTCGACGAGCTCCTGCTGCTGCAGCTCGGCGTGCACCTGCGCCGGCGCGAAACCCGGATGTCCCGCCGGGCCCCGCGGCTCGCGTGCTCGCCCGCCGTCGATGCGCACATCCGCAAGCGGCTTTCCTTTGCGCTCACCGGCGCGCAGAACACCGTGGTCGCCGAAATCGCCCGCGATCTCGCCCGCGACATGCCCGCCAACCGCCTGCTCCAGGGCGATGTCGGCAGCGGCAAGACCGCGGTCGCCCTCTACGCCATGCTGCTCGCGGTCGCGGGCAGGCACCAGGCGGCTCTCATGGCGCCCAGCGAAATTCTCGCCGAGCAGCACGCCGCGACCATCGGCGACATGCTCAGGGGCTCACGCGTGCGGGTGGCGCTGCTGACGGGCAGCACGCCCAAGGCGGATCGCCCGGGGCTCCTGAAGCGTCTCCGCGCCGGCGAGATCGACATCCTGATCGGCACGCACGCGCTCCTCACCGAGGACGTGGCCTTTGCCTCGCTGGCGCTGGTGGTGGTGGACGAGCAGCACCGCTTCGGCGTGCACCAGCGGGCCCGGCTGCGGGCCAAGGCCGAGGATGCCTCCAGCGCCCCGCACGTGCTCGTGATGACCGCTACGCCCATCCCGCGCACCCTCGCGATCACGCTCTTCGGCGACCTCGACGTCTCCACGATCACCGGCCTGCCCCCGGGGCGCAAGCCCGTGCGCACCCGCGTGGTGCCATCGGCCAGGCGGGCCGAGGTGCTCGCCTGGGCCCGCACCCGCCTGGAGGCGGGCGAGCAGGCGTACATCGTGGCCCCCAGCATCGACGAGTCAGAAGACCTCGCCTCGGTCGAGGCGCTCCACACCGCGCTGGGCGACGGGCCCTTCGCGGGCCTTGCGCTGGGCGTGCTCCACGGACGCCTCAAGGCGGCCGACCGCGAACGGGTCATGCGCCGGTTCCGCGCCGGCGAAGTGCACGCCCTCGTCTGCACCACCATCATCGAGGTCGGCGTGGATGTGCCCAACGCCTCGATCATGATCGTCGAGAGCGCCGATCGCTTCGGCCTCGCCCAGCTTCACCAGCTTCGCGGTCGCATCGGGCGCGGCACCCGCCCCAGTGTCTGCGTGCTCATCGGCGACCCCGCTACGCCCGAATCGCAGGCCCGCCTCGAGGCCGCCCGCACCATCAGTGACGGCTTCGCCCTCGCCGAGCGCGACTTTGAACTGCGCGGCCCGGGCGAGGTCTTCGGGGCACGCCAGAGCGGCCTGCCGCCCTTCAAGGTGGCCGACCTCATGCGCGACCGCGAACTCCTCGCCCTCGCCCGGCGCGACGCGGCGGCATGGATCGAGCGTTCGCCGGGCCTCGCCGCCCCCGATGAGAAGTTGCTGCGGGCGCGGCTGCTCAAGACGTATGGTGAGGCGCTTGGGCTGGCAGATGTGGGGTGAGGTGGGGCCGAAGGCGGGTGGAAGATCGGCAAGGCTTGGCGTCGATCAAAGACTCGCCTTTGAAGCGAGCAAATCAACGACCGCCCCGCCCTCGCGTGCATGGCACAGGACATGAATGATCGCCCCGGCCGCTATCGGTATGCGATGCCGTTTCGAGTTTGCTTGGACAGTCAGCATCCACACCCCTCCGATTTCAGGCCCCACGACCGACACGATCGCTTCGAGCCATCGAAGCGATGAGCACACGTTCCCCTTTCCATTCGTGATGTGAAGCCCTTCCGGCGTGGACTGCGCTTGCCGCAGGCCAAGAATCCAACGCCAGGGCACGGGCCTCGCGGCCAAGGCGCAGATCAGCCCTATGCACAGAGGCGGGAGGGGGCCGTAGAGCGGTCGTCGCCCGACGGCGACGTCGATCAACGGCCACATCGTAAAGCCCGTGGCCACGATGATCGTCATCACGAAGCCGGACAGGACTGGGTGGCGCAGCATCTGCGAATCTGGCGAGGCGAGACAAGCTTCGCCGATCGGCGTGCGCGCGTGGACCAGGAGACGGTGCCATTGGTCGGGGCGCGCCCACGCCCACGCGGATTGATCGCCCCCAAGCTGCAGTCGTAGAAGGAGCGTCGGTCCGGCAGCTGCGATAACAACGCAACGGTCCGTCTCTTCCCGGGGGATCGTGCGCTTCCTTCCGAAGCGAGCAACGCGGACGCCAGCTGCGGTGACCTCTTCGACAACGCCGGCGGTCGCCCCGTGCCAGATGAACCAACAAGCGGTACCAGCGAGCGGCAGCGATGGCGCAAACGGAAGAGCGCCTAGGAACGAGTTTGGGTCAGCGACCGCTAAAGCAAGACCAATCGCCAGAACAACTGTGGAGACCTCTGAGCAACCGTGCGATTGTGCCGCGTGTTTCGGCGTGAGCGCGTGATGTCGGCCTTTCGATCATCGGGGCAGGGTGTTTCCGCCCCGATGCCCGGCGGGCTACGCGGCGTTCG
>JADLCM010000004.1 GCA_020847175.1 Phycisphaerales bacterium | reverse complement strand
CCGGTCCTGCAGGCGCCCCTGCCCCGCGCTTGCGACGCCTGCTTCGCCCCGACCATCACGTTCCGCGCCTGCGACGCCCAGGTGCACCTGTGCTGCGCGCGCTGTGCGACCCCGTGCGCGGCGTGCCCCGGAGCGTGAACCGAGCTCGAACCGGGTTCGCGGGTCCCATCCGGACCGACAAACCTGCAGACAGCGGCACCAGCCCGCCCCGCAGGGGACCGACGACATCCACCCGCCTCTGCGGTGTTCCCGTCAGCGCACGCGGAACTGCAACCAGTTCGACGCCCTGACTCGCGGCTCGGGCCCGCTCGTCGCAATGTGGATCGACTGCACGCGCGCCACGGCACCGCTCAGCGACGGGTCGTTCGGCACCGCCAGCACCGACTGCCGTGGCAAGGTGTCGCTGAAGAAGACCGGCGGGAGCGGCACCGCTTGCACGAGGTCCAGCCCCCAGGCGCCGATGGGCGGGATCCAGAGAATGCTCGCCGGCGCCCCGACGAACGGCACCACCCAGCGCCCGCCCAGCGCCTCGAGATCGATGGTGAGGTTCTCGCTGCGAGCCACCGAGGACGGCACCCTCGCGTGCCGATCCAGGCCCGGCAGGACCCGCAGCGCGGCAGCGCCCGAGTTGCCCAGGATCAGCGTGCCGAGGAGGTCCGCGTCGCCATCACGGTCGACATCCGCGGCCGCGACGTCCTCCCAACTGTACTCGTTGCCGCCCCGGATCGTTCCCGCGGGGCTCACGCTGAAAAAGCCGCGCCCATCATTGAGCCATACCTGGGGCCCCTTCATCCCAGATTGTGCGAACCAGCCGGTGAAGACGAGATCCAGGTCACCATCCCCGTCCAGGTCGCTCAAGCATGAGCCAGCGGTCCGATCCCCTCCCGGGTTGGTCTTCCTCACCGGGAGCCTCGCGCTCTCCTCCACCAGGCCGCCGGCCCCGTCGTTGATGTACAGACGGTCTTGAAGGTCGCAGGCGAGGAACAGATCCGGCAGGCCGTCTCCGGTGACATCGCCCGTGCTGGCGTGTCGGGCCCACGCCGGCGGATACGTCGCCCCGATGCTGAAGCGCCCCGAACCGTCGTTCACGAGCAGAAGGGACGGTGCTGGCCCGATGTACGCGGCAAACACGGCCACGAACAGATCCTGGTCCCGGTCGCCGTCGACGTCGATGGGCGCCAGGAAGCTGATGCTATCCACGATCTGCGGCACGGCACCGGAGGGAGCCTCGGCGAATGTGGCAGCGCCATCGTTGAGAAACAGGCGAAGCGTCCTGCTCTGGCCGATGGCCACCCACAGCAGAGCATCCAGATCCCCGTCCCGATCGACGTCACACAGCTCTCCGCCCAAGCACGTCATGCTCGCCACGGGAAACCCATGATATGAGTCGCATCGGAACCTCCTGGCGCCATCATTGATGTAGATCAGGGGTGGATAGCCAGGGACAGTCCAGGGCATGCTCTGGGGAATGAGGAGATCCAAGTCACCGTCACCGTCCACATCGCCAACGCCGACAGGGATGCTCGAGCCCACATAGCCTGGACCTATCGTTGGTCTCGGCAGGTGCTGGCTGTCAAAGGTTCCATTGCCTCTATTCCAATACACCCTCGGTCCGGGGCTTCCGGGCCCGCCGATGGGATTCAGAATGTCCAAGAAACCATCGTTATCCAAGTCGACAACTCTGGTCTTGATAGCAATGCTCGGACCATACTCATACGGATCCGCCCAGAATCCGAACCGCGGCACTTGGGCTCCCGCGGTACTGACGAGCAGTATGCTGCACATCACACCGCACACACACCAGCGCGAGCGTGGACTCATCATGGTAGCTATCTCCGCAGATTCCTCAGGAAGCTCCGGACCGCCTCCGGCGTGTAAGGCTGGAAGGCGCCTTTGGGCGCGGGCTGCCGCCGCGCCTCCACACTTGCGCTGGGCAAGCCGGGAACCGGCAGAGCTACCGAAAGAAACGTCTGCAGATTGGTGCCTTCCGCCTGGCAGTTCCATCGGATCCCAAGGTTGTCGAGCCCCGCGAAATACGGGATCCGGTCGGGGCAGTTGGCCCCCGTATCTCCGTAGCCCCATGCTCCCACGGCATACGTCGAGGCCCCGCCGCTACAGGGAGCCCACGGTCCGAACTGGAAGATCCCGAACCCCGGATCGATGTAGATGCCTCCAGCTAGGGTTGCCCCGGGGGGACAAGTTGTGGCGTCCACGACTGACGTGTATGTGTAATTGTACACATGGTGGCTATCAGCACTGATATTGTGATAGAGTGCGGGATTGAATCGGATTGCGTTGAAGGGATCGTTAATCGGCTGAGACGTCGCAGAGTCTAGCCTCACGAACCAGGGATTGCTGCCGTACTCATCCCTGTCCCAGGTTGGGAATGGCGAGTGCAATGCTCTCTGGCTCCACCACCTGGGAAACAGATCCGGGAGTAGCGTCCCAGAACAATCGCACTCCATCGCCCGAGAGATCGGGGCGTAGGGATTGGAGGGCCACATCGATGACATGACCATCGCCCGGCCAGGGTTTCCACCCTGCACGAACGGCGCTGGAATCGACGTGTAGTTGCCCTGGTCCGCGTCGGCAGCCACAGTCTTGTGCGGGAACCAGTCGTAGGCTTGGCTGATCGTCAGATCGATCCGCCCTCCGACGATCGCGTTCGCGACTGGCCTTGGATAGGACGCCGCGACTCCGTTCCACTTGAAGAACAGAACCATGGACTGGTCCAGGTAGGTCGACGGCTGACCCGGCACGGGATGGGCGTAGTACATACGGGTGCCCGGGACATAGCCAGCCATGACGAGCTCATCGAGTTCGTCGGCGCCGATGTCGATCCGGCAGGTCAACGCAGGGGGAGCGGGACTCCCTTGAAAGAACACGATTCCGGCCGGGAAGTTCGCTGGCAATGCGTGCCGCCGATTGCCCAGCCCTTCTGCATCCCAGTCCCACGCGTGTACGGGGCATTCCTCCGAACCCGGGGGCAAACCCGGCGGGTGTGCATGAAAGAACCCCGCTATCTGGAGCGGCCACAAGGGTGGATTGTTGTTCAGCACATCGAAACCCTGGTTGACCAGCGGGTTGCGGATGTTCGGCGTTCCCGTCGGATTGTCGGTAATGGACGGCGCCAAGCGGAAGTCATGTGCTGAGTAATCATATCCCGCAGGAACAGGCTGTGGGGGCTGAGCGCGAAGTACGTCACTTATGTAGAGCATCCGGCGCTGTGCGCCCCGAGTGTTACGATAGATGTCCACCCTCGGTACGGGGACAGCTCCGGAGGAAGTGTAGGAGGCATTACCGCCGGCCAGTTCACGGCGATAGGTAGTCCCGTATTGATGTAGTTATATGCTTGACTAGGTTGACCTCCATACTCCCAAGCATTGAAGCTGATTGGGAGCCCTGTAGCGGGGTCGGGTTGAAGAAACTGGCCTGCGGCGCTTTGGATGCGAACTTCGAACTCCGACACCCCTTCAAAGCCCGAGATTCCGCTGACCATCGGGGTTATCGAAGGCGTCCCCGAGTCGAAGATGTTGTTCAGTATGGAGCTCCTCGGAGTGGGCAGAAGTCCGGGAGCGGTCGGAATCACGCCTTGCCAGAGTCCCGTGCTGTTCCATGCGATCGTGTTGTTCACGATGAAGGGGCGATGAGGCACCGCGTAACTCGATGGCGCCTCGGTGGTGTAGCAGTTTACCGCTATGCCGACCGTGTTGTCATATATGAAGCAATTGCTTATCGTGACCGCACACTGTGGGGTATTCGCTCCTGCAAGGCGGATGTTGCAGATGTGTATGCCGGCCCCAGCACCATCCGGCACACCGGGAGGGACCTGTCCAGCATCAGTATACGCCCGGGCGCCGCGCACAGTCACTGAGTCAATGAACGAATTCACGTGCGACTCGCTGTCTCCACCTTGCGGTTCATTCACCGAGATTACTGCAACCTTCATGCCTCGAGCATCGAAGATCGTATCCAGCCCGGATGTACCCTGGATGGAGACACCGCTTCTGATTACCGCCGGCCATGTCTCGCCGTTCCATGGAAGACCGCTGATTGGATCGATCGCGGGAAGGTTGAGTGGACCCCCGACAGGGCCGTAGAGACCGGGCCGGCAGTGAATGAGGATCCGGTCCACCGTCTTCAGGAACGAGTTCTGCGAGATCCAGGGCAGCTTGTTCTGCGGCAAGGTGGCCGCGAAGAAGCGCTCCGCATATGCAATTGCTCCATTGCTGCCCGTCAAGGTCTTGAACGGGTACGGGGAATGTTGAAGGATTCCGCCGATAGGTTTCGGTGTTTTTGGCTCCTGGTTGAAATCCAGTGGCCGCTTGAAGTTCGGCGCGTTGAATTCCGGCTCTGGATTCTGCTGCATCGCCCTGGTGTTGTCTCCGTGGAGCGGATCCACGTAGATGTGCCAGACGAACTGGTTCCGTGTCGGCAGGGTTTGACCAGCAGCGGTTCCCGCAAGACCCCATTGCGCTGCTGCGCTCAGGAGTACCAGAATGAACGGGCCCAGGCACCTGACTTGCGGCGCTTGCATGAAGGGTCCCTTCGGAGGTTGTCGGTACGGCGCACGCGTGACGCCGCGAAGTGTTCGGAGGATGGATGTAGTCGTCAAGGGCTGCCTGGGCTCCCTAGCGCTTGCAAGGCAGTTCGTTCCGGTGCTCGTGGCCTGTTGCGCATTACCGAAAGACACCGTGGGCCGCCGCCTCTCGAACTGGCCATGCAATCGGCCGCTTCGCGCCGAACGTCGGTCGCCACCACATCGCGTTCCTGAAGGAACTCAATCGTGACCTCCCTCCCTCTTTCACCCCGCCGCCTCGATCGCCACGTCCGCCCGCGGCCTGAACGTCCCGATCACCCCCTCGCACACAACGCCCGCCTCCGCGAGCCGCTTGGCCACGTGCCCCGCCGCGCGCTCCGGCACCGCCACGAGCAGGCCGCCCGAGGTCTCCGCGTCGAAAAGCCCCGTGGCGAGCGCGTCCTCGACCTCGGGGTCCATGCGCATCTCCGCACCCAGCCAGGCGCGGGTGCGCGCGGCGCCACCGCTCACGATGCTTTGGGGTGCGAGCTGGATGGCGCCGGGGAACACCGGCACGCGCCCTGAGTGCAGCTTGAGGGTCAGTCCCGCTCCCTGGACCATCCCGAAGGCGTGGCCGAGGAGCCCGAACCCGGTCAGGTTCGTGGCGCCATGGATCTCGAGCTCGAGGACCGCCTGGCACGCGGCCTGATTGAGCGTGGCCATCTGCTGCATGGCCTTCTGCGCGGCGCGCTCGTCGATCTTCGCCTTCTTGATCGCGGTGGCCACGGCGCCCATGCCGATGGGCTTCGTCAGCACCAGCACGTCGCCCGCGCGGGCCATCGAGCTGCGCGCGCTCCTGCTCGAAGTCGGCTTCGCGGCCGGCGCCGACGAGCGGACCACGGGCAGCCTGCTGGCCGCGTGCGCGCCCGCCTTCGGCGTCGCATCCATCGACTGG
>JADLCM010000003.1 GCA_020847175.1 Phycisphaerales bacterium | reverse complement strand
GCCGAACCGTCGAAGCGCTCTGGAACGCCATGCAGTCAGTCCTCGACCAGGTCACGCCAGCCGATGCCGCCAACTGCTTCAAACACTGCGGATACTCGCCACGCCTGGATTAGAACCGCTCTAGCCTCTGAGCGCGAGTGCGATGTAATGCAGGCACTGGGAATATTACCCCATTCGCCGCACCACCTCCACGATCTTATGTTGGTCGCGGGCCGCGTACACCGCCTCGGTGACCAGGGCCGACGAGTGTCCCAAGACCAACTGGGCGGCCTCCAGCCCGCACTCGCGGCGGATTCGGGTCGCGGCGGTGTGCCTGAGTTGGTGTGGGTGCCAGCGGTGGGCCTTCCGCCAGCCCTCAAGCTCCGCACGTTCCTTGGCCGTCAGCCGCTGTCTCCACTCCGCCTCCGTCTCGCGGCGGCCGTTTGCGTGGAGCCGTGCCCGCAGATGCTCGGGGGGCGGGAAGGTGATGTCGCACGCACGCTCGATGGCCCGCCGGTACGAATCGGTTGTGTAGCAGTCTCCGGCCGGGCGGGCGGGCCGCTCGCGCCGGTTGGTCCCGGGGCGATTCCCGTACGTGAGCGGAGTCCGTCGCGCGGCGTGCAGGCGCTCGCGGCGTTCGGTTTCCGCCTCCGAAGGCGAGAACAGGAACACATCGGGATGGCGGCCCGCCATGAAGCCCAGAAGCACCCGCCGGGCCTCAGGGCCGAAGTAAACCACACGCTCATGCCCGCGGTGGGCGTTCTTGTGCGTCGCGAGGGTTGTGGACCAGACTTCGGGATCGGACCGATCGATATCGCAGGCCCGCAGCCGCAGCAACTCGCCCGGTCGCGCGCCGGTGAGCAGCTGCAAGTCGATGAGCGCGGCGACTTGCCTGCTGACATGCCGCTTGGTGGCTTCGATGACGTGAACCTCGACGGGGCGGACCCGTGCGGGCTCGGTTGCTGCGCTCTGACCCCGCTTGAGCGGCTCCAGCATCGACAGTGCCTGCGGCACGGTTGGCGGGATCATCTCCTGCGCGGCCGCCCACCGGAACATGGCCGTGATGATGCGCACCCGCTCGTTCGCGGTCCGCCGCGACCAAGGCTCGCGCGGCGGGTCGGCCTCGGCATCGCCGAGCACCATCGCATCGCGTACGAGGCGCAGCCGCCGAGGCCCGAAGTCCTCCGCCGCGGTTGTGCCGTCCAGCCGGCGGAGCAACCGGAGTGTGGCCTTCACGTTGCTCGCCCGCTTTGCGCGGTGGTTCGCCCTGGCCCATGCCCAGTAGGCCCGCACGATCTCGGCCACCGTGACCCGGTCCTCGTCGGGCGATGCATGGAGTGTCCCCCGCCGATGCCGCGCCGGGGCGTGCCCTGCGGCCGACCCGGGCATGAACTCCGCGGGTTCGGGGAGTTGCCGGCCCGCCGATTCCCACGCGGCGATGAGGCGGTGGTACATCTCCCGGCTCTCGGCCGAGCCGTGCGGGCCAAGCCAGAAGTCGCGGCGCTTCTTGGTCTTTGAGTCGGAGAGGGTGACGATGGCCTGGTCGTATCCGGAGCGCTTGCGGTACGCGGGCGTCTTGGGCATCGGGGAGCCTCCAAGCGTCGCAGCGCGGTGTGACACCGCGCGTTTGTGCGACCCTGGCCGCTCCGTCGCCTTTCGACGGGTATCCGCAACTCGCGGATTCGGCGGGACTTACGGGAAATCGGGGTGACAGGATTTGAACCTGCGACCTTCTCGTCCCGAACGAGACGCGCTACCAAGCTGCGCTACACCCCGGTCAACCCACTATAGGCTCCGCGCCGAGTTGGGCCGCTCGCCCAAGCCGCGCGCGCAAAAACTCTCACGATTCATCGATTTCCCGCTTGGTGCAGTGGGTAGTTTGGTATATGATAGGGTATGGATCCGCCGCCATTCTCACGTCCACACTCCGGCTCAAGCCCCGGCCCGTCGACGCCCGTCTCGATTGCACGCGCGGCCACGAAGTGCGCTTTCACGCCGCCACATGCCGCTACCCGCGCCGAAGTCCCGCCGTCGAACGATGACACCGAACCCGCCTTCACACTTCCCGATGGTCCCGTCCGCGGCCGCGGCGCCGGCGTCAATCCCGTCGGCCGCTTCGAACCAATCCGCCTCACCGTTCACGCAGAACACCTCAACTTGTGCCACGGCGTCCACCCGGACGGCCGCCAGGCGCTGACCCAGGTCTACGAGGACGATTCACGCACCATCATCAACGCGATCGACGTGCCGGATCTTCCCTTCCGCTGGACGCTCAACCCCTATCGCGGCTGCGAGCACGGGTGCGCCTACTGCTACGCCCGCCCGACTCACGCCTATTTCGGGCTCTCGTCCGGCCTTGACTTTGAAACCCGCATCTTCGCCAAGCGCGAGGCGCCCCGTCTGCTCGCACGCGCGCTCGCCCGCCCCGCATGGAAGGGTGAAGCCATCTCCATGAGCGGCGTGACCGACCCGTACCAACCCGTCGAACGCGAACTTGCGATCACGCGCGGCTGTCTCGAGGTCATGGCGGAAGCACGCCAGGCCGTGTCCGTCATCACCAAGAGCGCACTCATCGAGCGCGACGCAGACCTGCTCGGCGCGCTCGCCCGCCACGGCGCGGCGCGCGCGCTCATCAGCCTCACAACGCTCGACAACGCGCTCGCGAGCGCCATGGAACCCCGGGCGTCAAGCCCGCGTGCCCGCCTTGGGGCGGTGGAAGCGCTCGCCCGTTCCGGGATCCCCGTCACGGTCATGATCGCGCCCGTGATCCCCGGCCTCAACGACCGCGAGGTCCCGGCGATTCTGCGGGCCGCCTCCGAGGCCGGCGCCTCCGGCGCGGGTTGGGTGCTCCTGCGCCTGCCGCATGATGTGCGTGAAGTCTTCGTTGACTGGTTGCGACGGCGCTTTCCCGACCGGGCAGATCATGTCCTGAGCCTCGTCCGCCAATGCCGGGGAGGCGAACTCAACGACTCCCGCCCGGGAACCCGCATGAAGGGTGAAGGGCCGGTCGCCGAGCACATCCGCTCCACATTTCGCATCTTTGCGCACCGCTGCGGCCTGGACCGCCCGCCCCCTCCTCTGAACGAATCCGCATTCCGTCGGCCCGGTGGGGAGACTGGGTTGTTTGACTCGGTGTGCGCATAGCCGACCGGCGCGCCCTTCACGCGGCGCGATGCAACATGGCGTGCAGGGCGCCCCGGGGCAAGGCCCGGGTGCGCCGCGGGCTACTCCACCGTCACGCTCTTGGCGAGGTTGCGGGGCTTGTCCACATCGTGCCCGCGCAGCACCGCGGCGTGGTAGGCCATGAGTTGCAGGGGCACCACGGTGAGAATCGGGGAGAGGCAGTCGGGGCAGTCGGGCACATAGAGCACATCCTGCGCGACGGTCTTGATGTGCTCATCGCCCTCGGTCGCCACGGCGATGACGTGCCCGCCGCGGGCCCGGACTTCGGCGATGTTCGACATGACCTTTTCGTACTGGGGCCCCTTGTTCGCGACGAACACCGCCGGCATCCCCTGGTCAATGAGCGCGATCGGCCCGTGCTTCATCTCCGCCGCGGGCATGCCCTCGGCGTGAATGTACGAGATTTCCTTGAGCTTGAGGGCCCCCTCCATCGCGACCGGGTAGTTGTACCCGCGCCCGAGGAAGAGCCAGTTGTTGCGCTCGATGTAGCGCTCGGTGACGCGCCGGATGGTGCGGTCCTGCTCCAGCACGCGCTCGATCTTGTCCGGCAGCTTCTGGAGTTCTTCGATGAGCATCTGGCCGCGCTCGCCGCTGAGCGAGCGCCGGCGACCCAGGAACATCGAGATGAGCGTGAGCACCATCACCTGCCCCGTGAAGGCCTTGGTGCTGGCGACTCCGATCTCGGGCCCGACGCGGAGATAGACGCCCGCGTCAGTCTCGCGCGAGATGGTCGAGCCGACCACGTTCACGACGCCCAGCGCGAGCGCGCCCCGGTCCTTCGCCTCGGTGAGCGCCGCCAGCGTGTCCGCGGTCTCGCCCGATTGGCTCACCGCGACCACCACTGTGCCCTCTTCGATCAGCGGGTTGCGATAGCGGAACTCGCTCGCGTACTCCGCCGTCGCGGGCACCTTGCCCACGTCCTCCATCAGGTACCGCCCGATCATGGCGGCGTGCAGCGCCGTGCCCTGCCCCGTGAGCAGCACGCGGCGCGCCCGCACCAGGTCCTTGCCGAAGTTCGAGAGCCCGCCCAGCACCACCTTGCCCTCGTCAAGGTCCACGCGCCCGCGCAGCGTGTTGCGCAGGGCCTTGGGCTGCTCAAAGATCTCCTTCTGCATGAAGTGCGAGTACGAGCCAAGCTCGATCTGTTCGAGATCCAGCTCCAGCTGCATCACCTTCGGCGTCACATCGACATCGTGAATCGTGCTCGACCGGAACCCCTCGCGCGTGATCTTCACCACGTTGTAGTCGTCCAGGGTCACCGCCTGCGTCGTGTGCGCGACGATGGCCGACGGGTCGCTCGCGACCACGTACTCCCCGCTCCCCACACCCACGATCAGGGGCGAGCCCTTGCGGGCGCACACCAGCACCCCGGGCTCCTTCTCGCAGATCACGCAGATCGCGTAGGCGCCCGTGACCTCGCGCAGCGCCGCCTGCACCGCGTGCTCCAGGTCCCCCTCGTAAAGCTCGCCCACGAGCATCGCGAGCACTTCGGTGTCCGTCTCGGAATGGAACTTGTGGCCCTTCTCCTCCAGGTATGTGCGCAGGGCGGCGTAGTTTTCGATGATCCCGTTGTGCACCAGGCAGATGCCCGAGCGGTCATCGCGGTGCGGGTGGGCGTTGGCCTCGGTCACGCCGCCGTGCGTCGCCCAGCGCGTGTGCGCCATGCCCAAGGCGCCGTCGAGGCCGCCCAGGCGTTCCAGCTTGTCTTCGAGGTTCGCGACGCGCCCCACGGCGCGCTCGATTCGAAGGCCCTTGGGCGAGAGCACTGCCAGCCCGGCGGAGTCATACCCGCGGTACTCAAGCCGCTTGAGACCCTCGATCAGAATCGGCTCGCAGCGACGCCCGCCGAGGTACGCGACAATTCCGCACATGGTCCAACTCCTCCCAGGTTCGCACTCGGGGTACGTCCGCCCCCTCCTTCTGGATCGGACGATTCGGTCCTTGACTCCCGCATCACCGTGGTCTTGCGACGGGCTCCACACACGGAAGCGGGTGTCTGCTCGCCCGAGGACGAAGCCTACCTATCGGGACCAAAACACGAGCCGAACGCATCGTGCTCATGCTTAGGGATACCACGGGGTTGAGGGAGGCTGCCGCGGAGTTCTTCCTTCCGCGTGCCGAAATGGACATTCTTGTGTTCAGAACTCAAGGGTATTCGCTGGAAGGACGAACTCACGCTCTCGTGGGAACACGGGGGAGTGTCATCGATGGCCGAACCGGCTTCCAACGCGGCAGGCTCGCCCAACTCGCTCAACCTCGCGCCGAGCGAGCTTCACGCGATCCGCAAGCGGATTGCAGAGCAGGACGACCGTGAAAAGGGCGCCTCAAGCCACGCCGTCGCACGCTGGCCTCTGGGCGGCCAGAGCCTGACCGTCCGCGTGACATACGCGACCGAGGGTGAAGCGACCATGCGCCTCGCGCCGCGTGACCTCTCGGCAGCGGAGGTGAGAGTTTTTCACGACGCGCTCCTCGGTCTCGGCTCGAAGTGTCACGTCATGCTGCAGAGCGTCAACAACGTTCAGACCATCGTGCCCGGATGGGTCGCCAGGTGCGTTCGCCGTATTGGATCCGTGTACGAGGCGAGTATCCGCTTCGACGCGCCCATCGAAATCCGCAAGTATGTTGCCCAAGCAGCTGGCGAGGCGCCCATGGCTCTCCACGCAGCCAATCTTACCAATCTGCGAGGGCGCGTTGTCTACATCGACCCGTCAGAATTCTGGACCGGCCAAGTCAGGCGCGAACTCAGCGAGACCTGCATTGATCTCGTCTGCACGGTGACGGCGAGAGAAGGGGTCAGGCTTGCGCAGCAGGATGCAGCGGCGGTACTCATCTCCGCCGAGATCACCGACATGCGCCCGATTGATGCGATCTTGCTGCTCCGTGCCGCCGGCGTCGAGGTCCCGATTGTCATGCTCTGCCCGCAGGGCACCGACTTCCGGACGGACCAGGCGTCCTCGCAGGGGGTCTCCGTGCTGCCTCGACCCGCCCCTTCCGAGGCCATTCTCTACGAACTCACCGAACATCTCCCCATGACACTCCTGGACATTCCCACCAAGGCCAAGGACAAGGCGTCGAATGCCAACGAGGGCCGACTTGCGGATCTGATTCTCCAGACGGAGCGCACCCTCGAGTGCGCCGCGACCGGCGACGTGCTACGAACCCACGGGATGGCACTGAAGCTCCGTGATGCCGCTCCCGCCATGGGTCTCAGCGACCTCACCCGCGCGGCGGGCGCCGTCGCCGAAGCCCTCGGACAGACCATGAGTATTGAAGAGTCAGCGGACGCGCTGCAGGAACTCGGGGATATCCTGGATGTGATGAAATCGGAGGTCCGAAAAGCCGCGTGATCTCGCTTTGGGATGATCATAGCGACCTCATTGCCACCCCCAGCGGAAGGTTTGATCAGCGAGGTCGCGAGCGATGTCCGATCCCAACGGATGGCCGCCCAGAGGGCACCGCGAATGTCGACCAACGCCAGCAGTAGTCGCAATGACGATGTTTCAGGCCGCACGAACAGCATCGGCCTTGCGGGCCGTCCGCTCGAATCCCTCCTTCAAGAGCTCGACAGCTCGGACGAAGGCGGCGAGAATGCCAAACGCCAGTTTGTGCGCTGGCCACACCGAATCGACCGGGTCTTTCTCAAGGTCCGCCATCCTGGGGGTCAGGAGACCGTCATCCGCGTGGTATGCCGCAACCTCTCGCGCGGTGGCATGGCGATCCTCCATAATGCGTTCATGCACGCCCAGAGCAAGTGTGCTGTCGTGCTGCCGCATCTCACCAGCGGTCCCACCGTGGTCGAAGGAACGGTGGTCCGCTGTCAGCATCGACGGGGCGTCATTCACGAGATCGGCATACGGTTCACCAAGTCAATCAACATCCGTGACTATGTACCCCTTGACCCGTTCGCCGATTGCTTCAGCCTCGAACGCGTCACACCTTCGGATCTGCGCGGCTGCCTGGTTGTCGTCGACACCTCCGAGCATGTGCAGAAGATGGTTCAGCACTTCCTCCGTGAAACGAGCCTTCGCGTCCGATCGGCGCTCACGCTCGAACAGGGCGAGCTGTTCATCGGGGAGGGGTGTGACATCATCCTCATCGACTACTCCCTCGGAGAAACCACGGGTGCCGACTTTATCACCCGGATCCGTAATGCGGGCGACCTCACTCCCGTCATCATGACGACCAGCGATACCAGCACCGCGACTCGCTTGCGCGTGCTTCGAGCGCGCGCCAACGGCTTCCTCAGCAAGCCGCTGAATCAGGACGTCCTCCTCCGGGCTCTGGGCGAGTTTCTCATCGCCGAGAAGCCAAACACCCTTCTGCGATGCACGCTCAGCAAGGGCGATCCGGCCCTGCGGCAAGTCGCGGATTTCGTCCGCGAACTGCGCGGGCTGGCCGATCGAATCGACCAGGCAATGTCGAGCAACGATGCCGCCACGTGCCGCGCGCTCTGCCTTGAGGTTCATTGCAGCTCGCCGGCCCGGGGTTTCAAGGAGTTGGGCACGATGGCTGACAGAGCGGCCACGGCTCTCGGGGCGTCAAACAGCGTCGCGGACTCGCGCGACATGCTCCGCGTGCTCATCGCCGCGTGCCGACGCGTCGAAGTGCCCGCCGAGGCCGCGTAGTCCCGAATCACGTCGAGCGCCGGCCGGGGCACCTCGCCCATTCACTGCGCGCGCCGCAGCCCGGTGTGGACGCGGCCCGCGCGCCCGGCGACCGGCCCGGGCCGCCGCGGAGCCCGGGCCCGGCCATCAGGTGCGCGCCGTTCGGCGGCCTCGGCCCTACTCCTCCTCGCCCTGCTCCTGGTTGCGGGGGCCCTGGCGCTCAAGCATCTTCCGAAGGTACTGGTTCTCGCGCCGAGTGGCTTCCAGGTCAAACACGAGGTACTTCACGCTCAGGCGCAGGTAGTCCAGCGACTCCTGCAGGCCCGCGATCGTCGTGCGCATCTTCTCGTGCCGCTCGCGCGTCTCTCCCGCGAGCTTTTCGAGGCGGTCCCGGTCCCCTTCGGGGAGGTCGCCGATCTGCTTGATAAGCTCGCCCAGCTTTGCCTGGAACTCCGCCTCGTTCATGGTCTGCTCCCTCTTTTTGGGCTGCGGCGGTGCGTGCCGCGGCGTATGGAGAGACCATCAACAACTCGCGCGCCGCGTTGCCCGCTTCACGGTGCCAACTCCAGGCGTCCGAAAATACCTGTGCGGGCGCCGCCCGGCGGCCGGTTGGCCGCGTGGTTCGCTCCGACGCGCCGTTGACCCGGTGTGGGTCTGCGCGGGCGTGTCGCCGGCGGGCATCACGCGCCGATGAGGCGGCGCAGCATGCGCTGCATGTCGGGAGAGGTCTTCGCGACCGTTGCCGCCAGGCCCGCCGGGTCCGAGCGCCGGAGTTCCATCGCGAGCTTGCGGAGGTGCTGGTCGAGGGCCATGCGGAAAGTGCGGAACTCGGCCTCGAGCTGATGGCGGTTGAACACCGAGAGCGGATCACTCAGCCCGGTCTGCGCGCTCGCCCATTCGATCAGTGACCCTCCCTGGTCCGAGAACTTGTAGAGGTTGAGAGTCGTCTGGAGGCGGGCCAAGGCCGGGCGGAAGGGGTCTGACGCCGACTCGGGAATGGCGACCAGCGCTTCCGCCGGATTCTTGCGCTCCATGGCTTCAAGCCAACCGACGGGTGCCGACGCAGGTGTCATGGGTTTGAGTTCCGAAGTGTGCAGGTCTGCAATGGCGGAGGACAACGTCCTGATTCCCCCGCTCTGAAATCGAATGGTGAGGCGTTGGCAGCGCGTGCCTTCGATCAGCGCGGGGGTCGCCCCCGTGACAACACCCGGGCCCCATTCGGGGCGTTTTGCGTGCACCACGGCGTCGCCGATGTTCCACCGCCGGTCGTTCATCCACGCGGTCCTGTTCCCCCCGGTGGAGGGGGCCCCTCTGGTCCCAAGGACGCGCCTTGGAGAACCGGCCGCCCGGGGCCATCTGTCGCGCCTCGGGGCGGCCTAGAATACTCGCTTGCTTCGCGCCGGGCGGGAGCCGATCAGGCGTCCCACGAGGCTGGGCTCCCCAGACGGGTCGGGGAGTCATCGAGTTGCACCATCATAGCGGATAACCCAGACGTGATTCAAGACCTCAAGAGTGAAGAGATCGTGGACAAGGTCGGGGGCCGGTTCAAGCTCTGCGTGCTGATCCAGCGCCGGTTGCTCGAACTCATGGACGGCGCTCGCCCCCTCGTCGAGCGCGACGGTCGCTCGCACCTCGAAGTGGTGATCGAAGAAATCATGCAGGACAAGATCACCATCGACTTCGACGAATCGGCGGCGCTGGCACGCAACGTGACGCCCTCCGCCGAATCGTTCGATTGACCTCCGGCTCATCGGCCATCGCGGCCCGCCTCCATGAGCGATTCCCGCCCCGAACCAGGCACCCCCCAGCGCGACCCCGGCGCGCCGTCATGCCCCGCGCCCGGCGCTCTTGATGCCGTGCGCGGCGCACGGATCTTCGTGGGCGTGACCGGGGGCATCGCGGCCTACAAGACGTGCACCGTCGTGAGCCGCCTCGCCCAGGCCGGCGCCGCGGTGACCGTCGCCATGACCGAATCGGCCACGAGGTTCGTGCAGCCGCTCACTTTTCAGGCGTTGTCAGCGCGCCATGTGTACACGAGCGCCTGGGAGCACGTGGAGAGCCTGGACCCGCAGCACATCTCGCTGGCCACCGCCTGCGACCTCGCCCTCGTCGCCCCGTGCACGATGGACTGCCTCGCCCGCCTTGCCACCGGGCGCACCGACGACGTGGTGACGCTCATCCTGAGCGCCGTCGACCGGCGCCGGACCCCGGTGCTCCTCGCGCCCGCCATGAACTCGGTGATGTGGGCGCAGCCCAGCACGCAGCGCAACGTGCGTCAGCTGCGCGACGACGGCTTCGATGTCATCGGCCCCGCGAGCGGGTGGCAGGCCTGCCGCCATGTCGGCGAAGGGCGCATGAGCGAGCCCGAAGAGATCCTTGCGGCGGTCGTGAACCGCGTGCCGGCGCGCGCCAGAGCCTGATCGCGCGCGGGCGCTTCGGATGGTGCGTGCCCCTCTCACGAGTTCATATCGAGCTGAACCGCGCCGCCGCGCCGACGATGCCCCATCGCCCGGGCCCCAGGGCCTCGAGGACCGGAAGGCGCAGATACCGCAGCATCGCGCGACCATCAAAGAGCAGCAGCGCATCGGGCGCGAGGCGCACGGTGGTCCAGCCCCGAGGCGCGGGTTCAACCACCGGCTCGGTCGCGCCGAAGTCCGGCAGGTCAAGGTCAAGCCTCCGGCCCGCAGCCAGCACCCGGGCGCGCGCCGGCCGCCCATCTGCCCACGAAACCTCAAGCTCGCCCGGGGCGCTGGGCGCACGCCGGTCAAGCGACCGCACATCGGCGATGCGCACCCGAAGGTCAATCGTCCACGCGGGCGGCGCATCGAGCGCTGGGGGCACGCCGCGCGCCGACGGGCCGGGATGTGCCCCCTTCGGGCTCACGGCTCATCCGGCTTCAGAAGTGTCGCGGCGGCCTGCAAGCCCTCGCCCGCCGGCCCGACGAAGCGCTGCACGAGCACTTCCATCACCTCGAACAGCCCGAGGAGTTCGTCCAGTCGTTCATGGTGGTCGTCGTAATCCTTGCGCCGCCCCTGGGACGCCCGGGTCATGTCGCGCGTCTCGTGCATCGCGGCCATGAGCGGCTCAACCTCGCGCTTGAGGCGCTCGCGGAGGATGGCGCGGGCCATCACCCAGACATCCTGCTCGGCCAGGAAGTATTCCTTCCGGTCGCCGCGCTTATGCGCGCGCGTGACGATGCCCCAGTCCAGCAGGGCGCGAAGGCTCATCGAGGCGTTGCCCCGCGAGATTTCCAGGCGGGCCATGATGTCGTCGGTGCAGAGCGCCTCCCCCGTGATGTACAGGAGCGCGTGGACCTCCGCCATGGTGCGGCTGATGCCCCACGCGGTGCCCATCTGTCCCCACGCGGCGACAAACCGGTCTTGTGCGAGTCGCAGATCGCCGCCGGGCATGGCCATGGCAAAGTATCCGCACGTGCCCTCCCCGGTTCCAACGATGTTTCAGAAGGTATTGAAACTTTCCGGGTTTTTGAGGGCGCGCATGCGTTTGAACCACCCTATCAACCCGGATTGTGAACCCGGGATTTCCCTTGTGTGCGGACTTCCGACGTGGTAGTGTGCGCGGCATCGGGCGCGCGCAGGCGTTGCATCGTCCCGCGGCCCGGGGGAACTCTCTCACAAGGGGTATCACATGGGACGGCGGTCACGTCGTGTCATCGGGGCTCTTGCGCTCTGCGCCGGGCCGGTCTTCGCACAGGACTTTGATGGTGACGGCGTCACCGACCTCGCCTACGGCGTGCCGGGCGAGGATGTCGGCGCCATCGTGGACTGCGGGGCGGTGATGGTGATCTATGGCGCCGGGCTCGGCTTGGGCCTGGACGCACTGGGGTCGGTGATGCTCACCCAGGGGGCCGGAATCGAGCTGGATGAACCTGGCGACCAGTTCGGCGCTGCGCTCGCGTGGGGCGATTTCAACGGAGACGGGATCGACGACCTCGCCATCGGCATTCCCGGCGAGGACAACGCCGCGGGCATGGGCGATGTCGGGGCGGTCGCGGTGCTGTACGGCGTCTTCGGTGTGGGGCTCGGGCCGATCGTCGGCCCGCCGTTCTTCGCGCAGCCGATGATGATCGGCGGGGATGTGGATGAAGCAGGAGACCGCTTCGGCGCGGCGCTGGCCGCGGGCAACTTTGACGGCGACCCCTTTGACGACCTCGCGGTGGGCGCGCCGGGTGAAGATGTCGGGGTGATGGCGGATGCCGGCTGGGTGCAGATCGCGCACGGCTCGCCTCCGGGAATCTTTCCCGGGGCGCCGGCGCCCTTCCCCGCGTTTCCCCAGGGGCTCTTCGGGCTCGACCCCATCGAGCCGGGAGACGCCTTCGGCGGCACGATGGTGACCGGCGACTTCAACGGCGACGGCGCCGACGACCTCGCCATCTCGTGCGAGTTTGAGGACATTGGTGCCGCCGTTGACTGCGGCGGGGTGACGGTCGGCTACGGACTGGTCGGCGCGGGCATCGTCCCGCCGGGGGCGGAATGGTGGCACCAGAACACCCCGGGCATGAGCGACACCTGCGAGGCGGGCGATCGGTTCGGCGCGGCGCTCGCGGCGCTCGATTTCGATATGAACCTCATGGAGGACCTCGCCATCGGCGTGCCTGGCGAGAGCCTCGGCGCCAACATCGCTACGGGCATCGTGGCGGTGATCCACGGCAATCCTGGCGCGCCGGGGCTCGATGCCTTCGTGCCCATCGTGGACCAGTTCTGGCACCAGAACCAGCCGAGCGTGCCCTCCGCCAACGCGCCGGGCGATAACTTCGGCGAAGCGCTCGCGGCGGGATGGACCGACGGGCCCTTCGGTTTCAAGTACCTGGCCATCGGCATCCCGGGCAAGAACATCGGCGTGAACGCGGACGCCGGCGCCGTCATCACCCTGTACAGCGGGCTGGGGGGCATCGGGCTGAGCGCAACGCTCGGCGTCACCGCGCCCGAGTACTGGCACCAGAATACGCCCGGCATCGGCGGCAGCAACGCCGGAGGCGACATGTTCGGCTCCGCCCTCGGTGTGGGTGACTTCGACGGCAACCTCGTGCAGGACCTCGTCATCGGCATTCCATCCGACAACATCGGCGCGGCGGGAGACTGCGGCTCTGTCGATGTGATCTATGGCCTCCTGGCCCCGGGCCTTCACCTCGATGCGTTCGGGCCCGTCCTCTCAGAGTTCTGGCACCAGAACATCGCGGGGGTGCCTGATGCCAATGAACCCGGCGATGCCCAGGGTTCGGCGGTCGATCAGAAGTAGTGAAGCCAAGCCAGCCGTTGAACCCCGGTCGGCCGAACGGGCCGTCCGGGGTCTTTGAACGAGTCACCGGCGGCCCGTCATCGCCGCACCCCGGTGCATCTATTGATCCCGCGAAGCCTCCACCGCGGCAGCGCCGGTGCCTCGTGCACACCGGTCTTGCTCCTCGCCCGCCCAGACCGGCCCGTTCAGGGGTACTCCTGGCGCGTCGGGCGAACGGTGATGTTGCTGACGTTGACCCGCGCGGGGAGCGAGGCGACCCACGCGATCGCATCGGCGATGTCCTCGGGCGCCAACACGGGGCCGATGCGTTCGACCACGCTCTTGAACCAGGCCGGGTCGTAGCCCGCGACGCCCTGGAACTCGCTCTCGACGAAGGCCGGCTCGACGAGCGTGAGGCGGATGCCCTTGGGCCCCAGTTCGCGCCGAACTCCCTCGACCATGCCCGCGACGGCAAACTTCGTGCCGCCGTACATCGAGCTGAAGGGCGAGACGTGGCGCCCGACGATCGAGCCGATGACGATGATGTCGCGCGGGCGGGCCTGCCAGTTCTCCTGCCCCGCGCCCGCGAGCATCGACTCAGCGCTCGCGCGGATCAGGCGCGCTGCGCCGAGCACGTTGGTGCGGACCATCTCCTCCCACTGGGCGGGGTCGGAGTCGGTCACCGAGCCCTTGAGCCCGCGCCCGGCATTGACGACGACCAGGTCGCAGGGCCCGAAGCGGTCGCGGGCGCTGCGCAGCATCGCCTCGATCACCTCGGGCGAGGCGCAGTCGCCGGCGACGGAGAACGCCCGGTCCGCGCCGATCTCGCGGGCCACCTCGTCAAGGCGCTCGCGCCGGCGCGCGTTGAGAATGAGCCGGGCTCCGTCGCGGGCCAGGCGCCGCGCCGCGGCGAGGCCGATGCCCGCCGTGGCGCCGGTGATGAGGCCCACTCGTCCGTTCAATGGCTGCATGGCAGGCTCCGGAGCGCGCGGGGGCGCCGATGGTGGTCGCGGTCAGGTTCTGCGGCGGCAACAGGCGATCAATACCGCCGGTTGGGAAGTTCTGCCGCGGAGGACGCGCCGGTGAAGACGCGGGCGGGCGTGACGATGCGGCGTTCGATGGTCTTGCCCGCCGCGAGCGCCTCGGCGGCATCAAAGAGCGCAGGGCCCAGCAGGGGGTTGCACTCGACGGTGCAGTTGAGCGAGCCCTCGGTCATGGCCTGGAACGCCGCCTTCACGCCGTCGATGGAGACCACGAGGATGTCCACGCCGGGTTTCTTTCCCGCGGCCTCGATGGCCTGGATGGCCCCGAGCGCCATGTCGTCGTTGTGCGCGTAGACCGCGGTGATCCGCGGGCCTTCCGGGCTGTTCAGGAACGATTCCATCACCTCGCGCCCCTTGGCGCGGGTGAACTCGCCCGACTGGCTCTTGATGATGTGCATGGCCGGGTGGGCCGCGATCGCCTCTTCAAAGCCCGCGCGCCGGTCGATGGCGGGGGCCGCCCCGGGCGTGCCCTCGAGCTGGGCGATGCCCGCCTGCCCGGAGGTCGCCCCGGCGAGCCACTCGGCGGCGGCGCGGCCCTCGGCGACAAAGTCAGCGCCGATGAACGTCGCGTACAGCGAAGGGTCGCTCACCTCGACCTCGCGATCGGTGAGGATGACGGGGATGCCCGCCTCCTTCACCTCCCGAAGGACGGGCTCGAAGCCCGTCTCCACGACCGGCGCGAACGCGATGACATCAACCCCCTGGGCGATGAACGAACGGATCGCCCGGATCTGGTTGGCCTGTGAGCCCTGGGCATCGACAAACACGAGGTCAACGCCCCGGGCGGCGGCCTCATCGCGGATGCTCTGCGTGTTGGCGCGGCGCCAATCGCTCTCGGCGCCGATCTGCGCGAAGCCGACGCGGAGCGCCTGCCTGCCCCCCGCGCCGGAATCCGGCGCCGCGGACTTCTTGGGTTCGTGCTTGCCGCAGCCGACGACGGAGAGGCCGAGGGCCAGTGCGAGCGCGGCACGGCGCGAGATCGACGAGCGCCGTGGGCGCAGCGCGGGGCGCGGGTCCGATGGGTTCATGCGTCGCCTCCCAGGAGAGGCAGATGCTATCGCGCGCCGCGGTCAGTTGCCCGCCGGCGACCGGAACCCGTCAACATCCGGGGCCGGGCTCCATTGGCAGATCTCCGGGACGGGGAAGTACAGGATGCTCTCCCCCCCCAGGCGGTAGCGGACCGTCATGCGGATGTGGCACGAACTCTCGGAGAGCCCGTCGAAGACCACGCGGAACCCCGTGCCGGCATCGCGCGATGTCTGCGTGCCGAAGGGCGCGCGCATGGCGGACTGGTCGAGCGGGCCGGGGCCCTCGTAAAGGGTGTATTCCACCGACTCGATGCCGCCCTCGGGCACGTAGTTGCTCTTGATGATGCAGCTGAAGGCGCAGGAATAGTTGAGCGCCTTCCACTTCATCCCCTGGACACGGAGATCGAGCACGGGGGCCTGGTCCTGGCGCCCCACGATGGTCTCCACGCGGTCGATCGTGAGCAGAGCCTTGAGGTGCGTCGAGGCGTAGGTCTCCCAGGTGATCCAGCCGTAGCCCTGGTCGCCCCAGTCCGGCCCCCACGAGTTGCGGATCAGGATCTGGCGCAGGGTGCGCTGCTTGCCGGGATCGGCGGGGTCATAGATGGTGCGGTACCCCACCGCGAGCACCGCGTGCCCTCCGTCCGGGCTGAAGGTGCGCGATGAGCCGTCGGCATAGTTGACGGTGTCGCCCCAGATGACGCCCCGGGCCGCCTTGGTCCAGTGCTCGCTGTTCATCGAGAAGCCCATCACGATGGGTTGGCCGGCGCGCAGCGTGCGCTCGATCCACGCCCAGTCGATCTGATCGGGCGTGAAATCGCGGACGCCCCGCGCGTGGTAGATGGCGAAGGGGGCGAGCATGCGGGCCTGCTCGCCGCGCTTCTGGTTGAACGCGCGCCCGATCGCGAGCTCATCCGGGTTCTTCTCGTTGAAACTGAACAGGCCGAGGAGTTCATACGGCATGCGCTCCGCGGCGACCATCGGCGTGGACTCGAGGAACTCCCGGAGCGCCGGGAAGTTGGCCCCCTCAAGCGTGAGCGCCCCCTCTTTGAGCAGCGCGTAGGCATACGCCTCGCTGAGGTGCGGCACACCCGGGTGGAACTCCATCGCCCCGACCGCGGCGAAGACGGCGCAGGAGCCGCGGAAGATCTGGTCGCGCACCGGCGGGAGCATCGGGCGCAGGTCGATGCTGTTGGGCGTGACGGGCTGCCATTCCTGGCCCCGGGCGAGGCCCGGCGCGAAGAAGACCAGCACCGCCGCCGCGAGACGTTGAGCAAAGCGCATCATGGCCGGAGTGTACCGGCGGGCCGAGCGCCGGCCTGACGCCCGCGCCGCGCGCCGGTGACGGGCCGGTGACGTGTTCTCGGGCATCACCCCGGGTCCGGTCGCCCCGCAGGCTGCGCCGCGGGCCTACTCCTCGTCGGGGTGGGGCTTGTACGCCGCGATGACCTCCAGCTGGATGTTCATCGGGGTGGGCTCATCGTGGCTGTAGTCGATCGCGTATGCGCCCGCGCCGCCTGTCATGCTCTTGAGCTGGTTCGCGTAGGTCTGAAGTTCAGAAAGGGGCACGAGGGCCTTGATGACGCACACGTCGTCCAGCATCTCGGTGTCCTGCACCCGCCCGCGCCGGGTCGAAAGATCGCCCGTGATGTCGCCCATCGCGCTGGTCGGGGCGGTCACCTCAAGATTCACGATCGGTTCGAGCAGCACCGGGCGCGCCTTCTGCAGCGCATCCACAAACGCCTTGCGTCCCGCGGTGATAAAGGCGATTTCCTTGGAGTCCACCGCGTGGTACTTGCCGTCGGTCACGCACACCCGCACGCCCGTGAGGGGGTAGCCCGCGATTGCGCCGTCGCTCAGCACCTGGCGGCAGCCCTTTTCGATGGCCGGCATGAACTGGCGCGGAATCGACCCGCCGAACACCTCGTTCACAAACTCGAAGCCCTCCGCGTGGTCGCCCGGCAAGGGCTCGACCCGCAGGAAGACCTCGCCGAACTGTCCGGCGCCGCCCGTCTGCTTCTTGTGCCGGTGGTGCCCGTCCGCCTTCGACGTGATCGTCTCCTTGTACGCCACCTTCGGGGGCGAGGTCAGCAGCTCGATGTGGGCGTTCGCCTTCAACTTCTCCAGGACGATCCGCAGGTGCAGTTCGCCCATGCCCCGCATCACCGTCTGTTTCGTCGCCGCGATCCGCTCCAGCACCAGCCCGGGGTCTTCGGCCATGAGTTTGTGCATGGCGGCGGAGAACTTCGTCTCGTCCGCGTGGTTCTTGAGTTCAACCGCGAGCCCGTACAGGGGACGGGGCATCGGCAGGGGCCTGAGCGTGACGCCGTCGAGATCGTGGCTCGCGTGCAACACCGCGTCATACCGCAGGTCCTCGACCTTGGCCACGGCACCGATGTCGCCGGGCCCGATCGCCTCAACCTCCGCGCTCTCCTTGCCCTGGCGCTTGACGAGGTGCCCGATGCGCACCGACTTCTTGGTATCCCCGATCAGCACGTCTGACTTGGACTTCAGCACCCCCTGGTGCATCCGCACGATGCCCAGGCGCCCCACGAAGGGGTCCACCGAGACCTTGAAGACGTGCCCCAGGAGCTCCTTCTCGGGGTTGGCCTCGGGCGGGTACGGCGTTTCCTGCTCGCCCCCCTTCAGGATGAAGGGGCGTGGATTGCCCTCCAGCGGGCTCGGAAGGAGCGAGGCGATGATGTGCATGAGGTCGGGCACACCCGCCCCGGTCTTGGCGCTCACGAAACAGACGGGGACAAGGTGGGCATCACGCAGGGCCTGCTCCAGCGCCCCGTGCACGCGCCCCGGCTCCAGCGCCGCGTCTCCCCCCTCCAGGTACTTCGTCATCAGGTCGTCCTGCACCTCCACGATCTGCTCGACGATGCGCTGGTGCGACTCGTGCACGCTGGAGAACAACGCGTCGTCCCCCTCGGCATCGCTCCCGTCATGCTCCAGCACGTTCACGACCTTGGAGCGGTCGGGCGTGGGCAGGTTGATCGGCAGGCACACGGGCCCGAACACGTCCCGCAGGCGCTCGACCACCATCTCCAGGTCCGCCTCGGGGTTGTCCATCTTGTTCACAATGATGATGCGCGGCAGCTTGCGCCCTTCCGCGATCTTCATCATCCGGCGCGTGTTGCTCTCGATCCCCCGCCCCGCATCGACCACCACCGCCACGGTCTCCACCGCCGGGAAGCACGCCACCGCGTGGTGCACGAAGTCCGCCCGCCCGGGGGCGTCAATCAGGTTGACCGTGTGCCCCTCGTGGGCGAAGTGCATCACCGAGGGATGAATCGAGTGCTTGTGGTGACGTTCTTCGTCGGTCCAGTCGCTGGTCGTGTTGCCCTCCTCGACCGTGCCCAGGCGCGTGATCGCCCCGGACGCGAAGAGCAGGCGCTCGGCGAGCGTCGTCTTGCCGCTCCCGGAATGTCCCACAAGCAGCACGTTGCGGATGTCGGCGGGGTTGCGTACGGCCATAGGGGTTTCTCCTCTGGTCCAACCGGACTGAACGGGAGTGTATTGGCCTCGCGTAGGCCGGAATAGGGCTCGGCTACCCTTGGGCCCATGACCCTCATCACCCGCTTTGCCCCCTCACCCACCGGACACCTCCACATTGGCGGCGCCCGCACGGCCCTCTTTTGCTGGGCCTTGGCGCGCCGCCATGCCGGGCGCTTCCTCCTCCGCATCGAAGACACAGACCAGAAGCGCTCCAGCGAGTCCGCGGCCAGGGGCATCCTCGAAGACCTCGCCTGGCTCGGCATCGCCTGGGACGAAGGCCCGGGCTTCGACGCCGACGGGCGCCGGCTGGGGGGCGATCCCCGGGCCGTGGGGCCGTTCTACCAGTCGCAGCGCCTGGAGACGTACCGGCGCTTCGCCCAGGACCTGATCGACCGGGGGCTGGCCTACCCCGCCTTCGATACGCCCGACGAGCTCGCCGCGCTCCGCAAGGCCGCCGAGGCTGAGAAACGCACGTTCACGTACCGGCGTTCACCCGGGTATGACCCCGCGCGCGCCATCGCGCGCCGCGCGGCCGGAGAACCGTGCGTCATCCGCTTCGCCATGCCCCCGGCGCCGGTGCGCTTCCGCGATGAGGTGCTCGGCGAAGTCACCGTGCCCTACGAAGAACTCGACGACTTCGTCATTCTGAAGGCCGACGGGTTTCCCACGTACCACTTCGGGGTGGTGATCGACGACGAACTGATGGGCGTGACGCACATTCTGCGCGGGCAGGAGCACCTGAACAACACGCCGCGCCATGTCGCCCTCATGTCGGCTATGCGTCACCCGGACGGCGCGGCCTTCCGCGTGCCCGCCTTCGCACACCTCACGATCATCGCCAACCCCGACAACAGCAAGATGAGCAAACGCGACCGGGACAAGGCCGCCCGCGCCCGGTGCAAAGAACTCGGGGTCGGCGATCTCGCCGGGGCGCTCGCGCGCGCCGCCGGGTCGCCCGCCGCGCACCTGCGCGCCCTGGACCCGTCCGCGTTCGCGCAGTGGATCACCGACAAGACCCGCCAACTCGATCACGATGCGCTCGAAGACCTCGCCCGCGTGATCGGCATCACCCTGCCCGAGGTCGCCGTGGACGATTTTCGTCGATCGGGCTACCTGCCCGAGGCCGTGCTCAGTTACATCTGCCTGCTCGGGTGGAACCCCGGCGAGAAGGACGCCCAGGGGCGCGATCTCGAACGCCTCGACCTCGCGCAACTCGTCGCCAAGTTCTCGCTGGAGCGCGTCGGCAAGAGCGCCAGCAAGTTCGACCGGGCCAAACTTCTCAACTTCAACCAGCAGTCAATCGCGGCGCTCCCGGACGACGAGTTTGTGCGGCGCTGGGAGGCATGGGCGCGGCGCGATGATCCTCATGCCCTGGCGCGCCTGGGCGCGGCCCGGCTCCGCGCGATCGCCCACGCCGTGAAGCCCCGGTGCCGTACCCTGCGCGACGCGGCGGAAGTGCTCCGCTTCGCGCTGACCGCGGACGCCGAACTCACCTTCGACCCCAAGGCGATCGCGAAGGCCTGCTCGGTTGAACGTGCCGGGGCGCTCTTCCGGGCCTTGGCCGATGCGCTCCGTGCCGCCCCGGACTGGAGCGCCTCGGCCCTCGACGCCATCGTGCCCGAGGTCGCCGCAGCGCACGGCGCGACACCGGCCCAGGTTGCCCCGCTGCTCCGCGTCGCGGTCACGGGCACCCTCGTGAGCCCGCCCCTGGGCGACACCCTCGCCCTCCTCGGCCGGGCATCCACCCTCGCCCGCCTGGATCGATGCGCCGCCCAGATCGACAGGGCCGGCCCCGGCTGAGCCCGGATCAACGTTCGGGCCCCCGCGGCCCGCGCTGCCCGGCACGGTTCACACATCATCATCGTCATCGCGCCGCGCGGGTCGCTTGCTGCCCCACTTGGGCCGCTCCTCGGTCTCGATCGCGACGCCCCCCACCACCTTCGCGCACCCGGGGCCGAGGATGTCGCTGATCTCGCGCAGCAGGTCAACCCCGAGCATCACGCGCGCTTCGGCCTTGGGTTCGATGAGCACCGCGACGCCCTCCGCCTCGACGACCAGGTCCATCGGGACGGTCTCGGCGCGGCCCGCGGGGTTCCCCATCGTCGCATTCGCATTGGCCGGGCTGCCTTTGGGTGTGCCCGGGGGCATACCGCCCCCCGCCGTGTCCAGCGCCGCGCGCAGGCGGTGCAGCGCGTCCTCTGCGTGTCCGTTGAGCCGGTCCTCGCGGATGCTCAGCCGCAGTCGCCCCTTCTCCAGAGGCGGCGTATCAATCGGCACCAGCGAATCGACCATGATCTGGTGCTCGCCCCGCGAGAGATCAACCCGCCCCAGCACGAACTTCGGCGCATCGTCCTCCAGCAGATGCCCGTAGCGGGCGAAGCAGTCCGCGAACATCACCCCCTCGATCGACCCGGAGAGGTCCTCGATCGTGAGCGCGGCCATGCGCTGGCCCTTGCTGCGCCCCTGCTTCACCACCAGCATCCGCTTCACCCCCACCAGCGCCGCGAGCACCACGCGCTTGTCGGAGGGCAGATCGCTCACCTCCCCCACCGTCGAGGGCGCGAAGGCCCGGGTCCAGGCGCTCCATTCTTCGAGCGGGTGGCTGGAGACGTAGAACCCGAGCGTGTCCTTCTCCTGCTTGAGAGTCTCCGACTCGCTCCACGCCGGCACGCGGGCCAGGGGTGCTGCCGAAGGCGCCTGTGCCGCGGGCGCGCCCCCGAATCCGAAGAGCCCCGCCTGCCCCGCGGCCCGGTCTGCCGCGGCGCGCTGGCCCGCCGCCACCGCTCCCTCGATGCTCGCCACCATGCTGGCGCGGGCGCCCCGCCCGTGCAACGAATCAAAGGCCCCGCACTTCACAAGCGCTTCGATCGCGGCCTTGTTCACCGAACCCTGGGGCACGCGCTCGCAGAACTCGAAGACCGAGGCGAAGGGGCGGGCGGCTCCGGGCGTGCCCGCGCCGACGGGCGGCACCTCGCGCGTGCCCTCGCGTTCACGCAGCACCGACTCGATGGCCTTCTCCCCCACTCCCTTGATCGCCGTGAGCCCGAAGCGGATGTGCCCGGTGTGGGCCGCTCGGGCCTCTCCGTCGTCGTAGACCACCGCGAAATCCGCCTTCGACAGGTTGATGTCCGGCGGCTTGACTTCGATCCGCTGGCTCAGCACCTCGCCCGTCCGCGGGTCGATGCTGCGCGTCTTCCGCGCATCTTCCAGGTACGGAATCCAGTCGCTGGCCTTCTGCGCCTTGCTCTCGTACGACAGAAACGCGGCCATGTACTGGCGCGGAAAGTAGGTCTTGAGGTACGCGGTCTGGAACGCCACGATCGCGTATCCCGTCGAGTGGCTCTTGTTGAAGCCGTACCCCGCGAACTTCAGGATCATCTCGAAGAGAGCTTCAGCCTTCGCCTTGGTCAGCCCCTGGCGCACCGCGCCCTCGATGAACGTGGGCCGCGTCTTGTCGATCTCCTTCACCTTCTTCTTGCTGATCGCCTTGATGAGCGAGTACGCGGCCCGCAGCGGGATGCCGCCGAGCTCATGCACGATCTGCATGACCTGCTCCTGGTAGACCATCACGCCGTAGGTTTCCGCCGTGAAGCGGTTGACGATGGGGTGGACATCGGGCACAGGCTGCTGCCCGTGCTTGCGCGCGTTGTAGTCGGGGATCAGGTCCATCGGTCCGGGCCGGAAGAGCGCGTTGGCGGCGATCAGGTCTTCCAGCCGGTCCGGTTTCATGTCCACCAGCAGCCGGCGCATGCCCCCCGACTCAAACTGGAACACCCCGGTGGTCTCGCCGCGCTGAAAGAGCTCGAAGACCTTGGGGTCGTCAAAGGTGAGCCGGTCAAGATCGAGCGGGTGGCCCTGGCGAGTTGCAGTCTGCGAACCACCTCGATCAGCGGCGGCGTCCTCTCGCCGCGCCGCCGACTCCGCGTCACTGGATCGTCCGACGGCCTCCCAGATCGCGCGCTCGTCCAGGCTCTGCCGAATCAGCGCTTTGGCCCGCTCGACCACCGAGATCGTGCGCAGGCCCAGGAAGTCCATCTTCAGCAGGCCCATCTTCTCGCACGTCGGGCCGTCCCACTGCGTGACGATCTCGTTCTCTTCACTCCCGGGCTGGCGATAGAGCGGCACGATCTCGTGCAGGGGCCGGTTGGCGATCACCACGCCCGCCGCGTGCACGCCGCAGTGCCGCGCCTGGCCCTCCAGCACCCGCGCGGTGTCGATGAGGCGCGTGATGCGGGCGTCCGCCTGGTAAAGCTTCTTGAGTTCCGGCTCCTCGGCCAGCGCCTTGTCAAGGGTCATGCCCAGCGCCTCGGGCACGAGCTTGGCGACCTTGTCGGTCTCGCCCAGCGGGATTCCCAGCACCCGCGCGACATCGCGGATCGCCGCCCGGGCCTTCATGGTGCCGAAGGTGATGATCTGGGCGACGTGCGTGTACTTCTGGCGCACGTACTCGATCACGCTCGCGCGCCCGTCCTGGCACAGGTCGATGTCGCTGTCGGGGTACTCGCTGCGGTCGGGGTCGGTGAACCGCTCGAACAGGAGGCCGTAGCGGACCGGGCAGGCATTGGAAAGCCCGAGCACGTAGCCCGTCATCGTGCCCACGCCCGAACCGCGCGCGATCGCCGGGATGCCCCGCAGCCGCCCCCAGTTCACGAAGTCCCACACGATCAGGAAGTAGGCCGAGATCTGCTTGTCCGCGAGAATCGTCAGTTCCCGGTTGAGGCGGGCCCACAGGTCGAACACGCGCGCATCGCGCGCGTCGGCCCGCGCCGCGTCCGCCTTCGGCGATCCCTCCGCCAGCCCGTGCCGACCCTCGACCACCTCGGGGCCGTAACGCCAGGCCATGCCCGCCTCGGCGAGCATGCGCAGCGCCCGGTCGCATCCCGCCTTGAGTGAGGCCGCGGTCTCGCCCTCGGCCCCCGCCGCACCCTCCTCGTGCGCGCTGAGCGAGAAGCACTCTGAGTACGCCCGGTGCCACGCCGACAGGTCGCCCCCGAACCGCGCATCATCGGCCCGCGGCAGGTCGCGATCGGCCGGCGCCCGCACCCGCACGACCGGGGCGAAACTCCGTCCCACAGGCAGTTCGACGTGGCAGCGCTCCGCGATCCGCACCGAGTTGTCCAGCGCCTCCGTGCCCGCCTCGCCGTACGCCCGGAACACCTCGCGCATCTGCGCCGGGCTCTTCACGTACAGCTCGGGCGTGTAGTGGAGCCGGTCCGGCTCGTCCTTGTTCTTGCCCATCGAGATGCAGATCAGCGTGTCGTGGGCGTCATGGTCCTCGGCGCGGAGGAAGTGCGCATCGTTGTCCCCCACCAGCGGCAGCGCGAGTTCGCGCGCCAGCCGGATCAGCAGCGGGTTGATCTGGTTCTGCTCCGGCACATGGTGCTGCATCTCGACGTAGAAACGGGGCAGGCCCGCCGGCGACGGCCCGAACACCCCCGCGTGCCAGCGCGCGCTCGACACGGCCTGGTCCCAGAACTTCCGATCGTTCGATCGCGCAAAGTCCAGCAGGTGCTCCCCGATCTCGCTCCCCAGGTGCCCGTTGATCGCGATCAGCCCCGCGTGGTGCTTCTCCAGGAGTGCCCGGTCGATGCGCGGCCTGTAGTAGAAGCCCGTGAGATACGCCTCGGAGCACAGGTACAGCAGGTTCTGCCACCCCGTGTTGTTCTCCGCAAGCAGCACAAGGTGATACCCGCCGTCGGCGACCCCCGTGTGCGTCCTGTCACGCCGATCCCCCGGGGCGACATAGGCCTCAACCCCGAGAATCGGCTTGATCCCCTCGGCCTTCGCCGCGAGCGCAAACTGCACCGCCCCGTGAATGTTTCCGTGGTCGGTGACCGCGACCGCGGACATCCCGAGCTCTTTCACCCGGGCGACGAGGCGGTCAATGCGGTTTCCGCCATCCAGCAGCGAGTATTCCGAGTGCAGGTGAAGGTGGACGAAACCACCTGTTGTGGGGTTTGGCGTTGATTCCACCATTTGTACGGCGTCCATGCGGTGTGCGGCCGAGTTGGTCGCATGATATCGCGAGCAGCACTGCCCGGGGTCTTCCGACAGTCGTCACACAGGCTCCCAGAACATCCCTATCAGGAGCCAAAAAACTATGTGCACCAGAAAAACTCGGAATTTTCCGCCAAGATGCTTCCGCGTCGTCAGATGCCCGGTAACATGAACTCCAGAGACAAGACCCGTCACCGGAAACGGTGCCGGACAAGGGCCCGCGTGGTCCAAGGAGACAGAGATGACAAGACCCATTCTGTTGGCATGCGCGGCGGGTGCGTGCTTCGTGACCGGCGCTTCGGCGCAGGTTTTCATCATCGAAGACGGCAACAGCACCGCCGCCTTCGACGTGACCGCCGGCGGCCAGTTCAGCTGGATCGTCGATGGAGGCAGCGAGCTCTTCAATCAGGATTTCTACTTCCGCGCCGGCAACATGCTCGACGAGGCCAGCGTCACCTCGACGGCCCTTATCGGCGCGGTGCCCACCGACACGAACCCCTTCTCCGATCCGCGCGACGACACGCTCAGCGTGCTCTATCGCGATCTGGCGGCGGGGCTCGAGTTCGAGATCCGCTACGGCCTCTCGGGCGGCACGCCCGGCTCACGCACGGCCGACCTCGCCGAGCAGATCATCATCCGCAACCTTCTCCCGAGCGCGAACGCGGTGTCGTTCTTCCAGTATGTCGACTTTGACCTCGGCGGCACATCGACCGGCGACATGGGCTGGATCGACAACGGGCGCGTCGCCAATCAGGTTGACGCCGCGCTCGGCATTTCCGTTGCCGAGACCGTCGTGGTCCCGGCCCCCTCTCACTACTCCGTCGCCAACTTCCCGAACATCCTCAATCTGTTCTCGGACGGTCTCCCGAGCACCCTCGACGACAACGCCGGGCCCGTCTTTGACGACGTCACCTGGTCCTTCCAGTGGGACTTCGTGCTCGACCCCGGTGGCTCGTTCCTGATCTCCAAGGACAAGCTCATCACCCCCGCCCCGGCAAGCCTCGCGCTTGTCGGAATCGCGGGCCTCGTCGCCCGGCGCCGCCGGCGCTGAGCCGTCCGTCAGCCTTCTTTCACGCGAGGCCGCCCCGTTCGGGGCGGCCTTGCTGGTTTTGGGACGTGCCCCGCGTTACTGACCGCGCGCGACCCGCGCCCGCCGCGCAACCCTGCCCACGCCCCCCCGGATTCAGGCCCGCGTGCGTGCCCGGCACCGCGCTGCTTGGCATGTTTGTTCATGGCCGGGCACGAGCCCCGCCAAGGCAAACCAGAGCAGGAGTGAGAACATGTTCAAGAAAGCAATGGCGTTCTTCGGGTGTGTGGGCATCGCCGCGGGCATCGCCTCGGCCGACACGGTGAACTTGCGCTTCGACGGCACCGGTGCCGGACGCAGCGTCAACATCACCTTCGGCGAGGACCAGATGAACGTCTTCGCGGGTCAGCTGCGCCACACGTTCACGGGCGGCACCGGAATCATGGAGGGCCACGATGGGGCGCAGATCACATTCTGCACTGACCTGACGCAGCGCGTCGACCGGCACGGCACGCTGTACCGCGTTGAAGACCTCACCAACATGCCCGATGCTCCGAACATCGACCCCATGAGCAGCGATCAGGCACAGCTCCTCAAGCGCCTCTACGCCTACGCCGACGGCGATCAGTCGTCGGTCGAAGTGGGCAACGCCTACGCCGCCGCCTTCCAGCTCATGGTCTGGGAGATCGTCTGGGACTTCGCGCCGGGTGAGCTGACCTCTGACCTCAGCCTTGCGGTCGGCGATTTCACCGCCCGCAAGACCGACGGGAACACTCTGGACAACGACGTGCTCGACGCGTTCGCCGATCTCCGTGACGGCATCGCGCACGTCGGCGGCCTCCAGAACCTCGTCGGCCTCGCCAGCGAGTGCGCCCAGGACCAGCTCTTCGTCGTGCCCACTCCGGGCACCGGCATGCTCGCCGCGATGAGCCTCCTGCTCGCCGCCCCGCGTTCGCGGCGGACGGCGCCCGGGGCCTGAGTCCCGGCTCGCCCGCCAATCTCGCCCCCGAGGCTCGGAACACGCCTCGGGGGCCTTTTCATTGGGTGCGCCGGCCCCGGTTTCGTGTCCAGGGCCGGATTGAATCACGCGGCGCTGCTCGCGCCCGTCGACTTGCCTGGCGTGCTTGGCTCAATGGTCTCGGGCGTCGCCCCGGGCGATCACGCGCTCCAAATTAGCACGCCGCGCCGAGGGCATGCCCTCAGCGCGGCGGGTGTGTTCACGTGTTCTCAGGCCGTGCGTTCAGGCGGCCTTGCGGGCCGAACGACGCGCGCCGCTGCGGCGCGTGAAGGTCGAGAAGTTGAAGGCGCTGCCGGCGGAGTTGCGACGGGCGCTGGTCCGCTTGGCGGTCGTCCGCTTCGTCGTGTTCCGCTTGGCGGTCGAGCGCTTAGCCGTGGTGCGCTTCGCGGTGTTCCGCTTGGCAGTCGTGCGCTTCGCGGTCGAGCGCTTGGCCGTGCTCCGCTTCGCCGCAGAGTGCTTCACCGTGCGCTTGGCGGTGGTCCGTTTGGCGGTCGTGCGGCGGGCCGAAGTGCGGCGGGTGGTCCGCCCCGAACGACGAGTGCTGCTGGTCGGCATGATGCGACGCTCCTTGTCTTGTTCCCGGCCCTGACTGGGCCTCGGGCCGGGCGATCCTTCATCCCCGGCAAATGCGGCTCAGCGGCCTCACTCCGTCGTGAATCCCGCCGTCCGCATCTGCCCATCGTCCGAAGGACACGCCCGGATGAGTTTTTGAGCCAAGAATCTCCTCCAATGTTGGTGCGCCCCCCGGTCGATGCAACTTCCGCGCGTCGCCCGGCGGGCAGAAGGACCCCTCGTGACCCTCCCCAGACACGCCGCAGCCGGCCCCTGGACGCCCGATTCATGGCGTCCGCTTCCCAATGCGCAGGCCATCGCCTACTCCGACGCCGGCGCCCTGGCCCGGGCCACGGCCCACATCCGCCGGGCCCCGCCGCTGGTGACGAGCTGGGAGATCGAGCGCCTGCGCGAGTTGCTCGCCGAGGCCCAGCAGGGCAGGCGATTCGTCCTGCAAGGGGGCGACTGCGCCGAATCGCTTGAGGACTGCACCCCCGACGCGGTCACAAGCCGCCTCAAGATCCTGCTCCAGATGTCGCTCGTGCTGGTGCACGCGATCAAGCGCCCGGTGATCCGGGTGGGGCGGTTTGCGGGGCAATATGCCAAGCCGCGCTCCAACCCGGTTGAGACCCGCTTGGTCGGGGGCAACGCGGTGTCGCTGCCCTCCTACTTCGGCGACCTCATCAACCGGCCCGAGTTCACGCCCGAGGCCCGGCGCCCCGACCCGGACCTGCTCGTCCAGGCCTATCAGCACGCCGCGATGACGCTGAACTTCATCCGCTCTCTCTGCGATGCGGGCTTCGCCGACCTGCACCACCCCGAGTACTGGGACCTCTCCTTCACCCGCCATCGCAGCCTCTCGGCTGAGGTCCGGCGCCAGTATGAAGCCATGAGCCGCGAGCTCGCCTCCGCACTCAAGTTCATGGAGGCGATGGGCGAGCAGAGCGTCGATCGCCTCTCGCGCACGACGTTCTACACCAGCCATGAGGGCCTGAGCCTGGAGTACGAGTCCGCCGCCACCCGCCTCGTGCCGCGGCGTGTCGGCTGGTACAACCTCGCCTCGCACCTGCCCTGGATCGGCGAGCGCACCCGGGCGCTCGGCGGAGCGCACATCGAATACTTCCGGGGCATCCGCAATCCCCTGGGCGTCAAGATCGGGCCCGCATGCGACCCGGTCGAACTGCTCCGCCTCGCGGACACCCTCAACCCCGGCAACGAGCCCGGCCGCCTGGTCATCATCACCCGCATGGGCGCACCGAAGGTCGGCGAATCTCTCCCGCGCCTCATCGAGACCCTCGCCTCCGCCCGCAAGACCGTGCTCTGGGTCTGCGACCCCATGCACGGCAACACCACCACGACCGATTCCGGCCTCAAGACCCGGTCGTTCAGCGCCATCCTCGAAGAGCTCGAGCACAGCATCGACATCCACACCCGCCTCGGCGGCGTGCTCGGAGGCGTGCACTTCGAACTCACCGGCGAAGACGTGACCGAGTGCACGGGAGGGGCCGCGGGGCTCACCGAGGCCGACCTCGGCGCACGCTATACCTCGCGCTGCGACCCGCGCCTCAACGACCAGCAGGCCCTCGAAATGGCCTTCCTGCTCGCGCGCAAACTCGGCGACCAGGCCCGCGGCGCTTGACGCGTGCTTCCGGCCGGGCGAGCGCCCCGCGCGGCTCCGCGCCCCCGTCCGGTGCGGGCGTCAGGCGATTGTCACGCTCTTGTCGAGGTACACATCCTGGATCGCGTGCAGCAGGGCCGCGCCCTCCTTCATCGGCCTCTGGAAGGCCTTGCGCCCGGAAATCAGCCCCATGCCGCCCGCCCGTTTGTTGATCACCGCCGTCTTCACCGCGTCCGCGAGATCGCTCGCGCCCTTGCTCTCCCCGCCGCTGTTGATGAGCGGCACCTTCCCCATGTACCCGTTGATCACCTGGTAGCGGCAGAGATCAATCGGGTGCCCGCCCCCCCCGTTCTCGTCGCACCCCGCGAGGTCGGTGTACACCCGCTTGTCAAACTTGCCGTACGAGGATGAGCCCGTGTTCAGCGCGGCGTATCCGCCGTTGTTTGTGGGCAGCTTCTGCTTCAGGATGTCCGCCTGGATCGTCGCTCCGAGGTGGTTGGCCTGCCCCGTGAGGTCGGCGCTGGCGTGATAGTCGGTGCTCTTGCCGTCGGGGCCCTTCACCTTGAACGCGTTGTTGCGGGTGTAGCACCACAGCACCGTGACCATGCCGAGGCTGTGGGCGTGGGCGAAGGCTTCGGCCACTTCCTGGATCTGGCGCCTGCTCTCTTCGCTGCCGAAATAGATCGTCGCGCCCACCGCGACCGCGCCCATCTCCCAGCACTGGGTGATGGTGCCGTAGAGCGTCTGGTCGTGCTGGTTGGGGTAGGTGAGCAGTTCGTTGTGGTTGAACTTCACCAGGAACGGAATCTTGTGGGCGAACTTGCGGGAGACCATGCCGAGCACGCCGAAGGTGCTCGCCACGGCGTTGCAGCCGCCTTCGACCGCCAGTTTCACGATGTTCTCGGGGTCGAAGTATGCGGGGTTCGGCGCGAAGCTCGCGCCGGCGCTGTGCTCCACGCCCTGGTCCACCGGCAGAATGCTCACATACCCCGTGCCCCCCAGCCTCCCGGTGTTGAGGAGCAGTTGAAAGTTCCGCAGCACGTTGGGGTTGCGGTCCGTCCACGCGAAAACCCGGTCCACGAAGTCGGGCCCGGGCAGGGCAAGGGCCTGCTTCGACACGGTGCGGCTCTCATGCCCCAGCAGCCCGTCAGCCTCCTTGCCCAGAACCTCGCGGATGTTGATCGCCATGCATGTCCCCTTGTCAACCCGGGCCGTTGCCGCCCGGTCCATCGTAGCCCTTCGCCCCTTCGCGCCGCCCGCGGCGTGCGGCGTTCGAGGCCCGCGCCGGCGCGCGCCCGTGTGAGCGAATCACTCCGCCTCGGCGATGTCGCGCGCCAGCACCTCGCGCTCCTCCGGGTCGGCGATTTGCGCCAACTGCGCACGCGCGCACGCAAGATACATCGTCCGCGCGGCGTCATCGCCCCGGGGAGTGCGCGGCCCGGGCCCGTGCTTCCAGCGCCGCCCCCACGAGAAACGGACCCAGGTTCGAGCCCTCGGCGATCGACAGGCTCCGCGCGGCGTGGTACTCCGCCGAGTCCGCCAGCCCCGCGAGCACGTATACGCGCGCGCACTGCCAGTGCCCGATCGCCGCCTCGCGTGCCCCGCCCGCGATGCCCCAGTGGTGCCGCGACGCCTGGGCCCTTCCGATCATCGCATCGACTTCATCTGCGGTCCGCGCCGGCAGCGCCATCAGCGCCCACGCGCCGTTGAACAACTCCGAAGCAAGTTCACGGTGGTCGAGCGACATTCGCCTCTCCCTCCTGCGCGTGCCGTGCGCCTGTTCCTACGGTTTGCCCAACGTTCGGTTGCGGGCGCGGCGTTTGATGCCCGGGTCGCCAAGTCCTCCAAATCGTTCACCCACATTCGCCGAACCTTACCACGGACGTTGGGCGGGTCGTCAACCTCGGGCTACATTGAAAGGGCCGAGCCGGGGTGCTCCGCCGGCCGACCGCCGCCGGCGTGAATGGCGCGGTCCCGTGCGTGCCCGCGACCGATGCACCCCGACCGGACCGGGCATTGGACCTTGACCCCGCACAACTCGCAAACGTGCGGTGCTCGATGCGTGAGAGACGATGATTCACGAACGAAGGGGCCCAGCCGCTTCGCCCTCGCCGGAGGTTTCATGCGTTCGACTGTGACACTCGCCCTCTCCGCTCTCCTCCTCGCCTCCGGTTCAGCCCTCGGCACGGGCGGCACCGCCAGCCGCGCCGTGGTCATCATCGACCCGCTGAATCCGCAGTCTCTTCTCGTGGGCAATGCCTACGTCGCCGCCCGCGACATCCCGGGCGATCGCGTGCTCTACATGACCCCCGCGCCCTCCGACTGGAACACCTTCAAGGCCCTCCAGCGCAAGGCACTCCTGGGCGAACTCACCCAGCGCGGCCTGGAGAACAACACCGACTTCGTCGTCATCGCCCCTGGCGGATCGTTCTTCATGAGCGCCCCCGGGCTGGTCTCCGACAGCTGCTTCCCCGTCAATCGCTTCAGCGTCTCCGGCGCGTACTCCCTCTCCCTCGTCGCCGACAGCATCACCCCCGGCATTTCTTCTCAGTCCACGCAGGGGTTCTACCGCGACTCGCCGCAGGCGCGCGGGTTTGACGGCTCGGTGCTCTGGCTCAACGGCCGTCCGGATGCCGCCGGGCAGCGCTACTTCATCGGCGCGATGCTCGGTTACACCGGGCAGCGCGGCAACACGGTCGCCGAGATTCTCGACAACATCGACCGCTCCGTGCTCGCCGACGGTTCACGTCCCGCGGGCACGTTCTACTTCATGCAGACCAACGACCAGGCCCGCTCGGGCCCGCGCCACGGCTCCTACCCCCAGGCCGTCGCCGACATCACCGCGCGGGGCGGGGTTGCCGAGCACCGGGTCAACCAGGGCGCGCTCCCCAGCGGCGAGCACGACTGCCTCGGCATCATGACCGGCCTCGCCTCGCCCGGCATCGCCGGGGCCAACATCGGCATCATTCCCGGCGCGTTCTGCGACCATCTCACCAGCTACGCCGCCACGTTCGACGCCGCCGCGCAGGAGAAAGTCTCGCTCTGGATCGCCAAGGGCGCCAGCGCTTCGTGGGGACAGGTCGAAGAGCCCTGCAACTACGCCGGCAAGTTCCCGGTCCCCAGCATCCATGTGAACTACTTTCAGGGTCTGACGCTCGGTGAAGCCTGCTTCAGGTCCATCGGCTTCCTCCCCTTCCAGGGCCTGCTCTACGGCGACCCGCTCACCCGCGCCTTCACCCACATCCCCGCCGTGACCGTTCCCGATCTCCCGAGCGGGCCCGTCTCTGCCGGCTCGCTCTTCGTCTCTCCGTCTGGCGTGACCACGCGCCCGGGCGCGACTATTCTCACGCTCGAGGCGGTCGTGGACGGCAGCCGCGTCGCCTCCGGCCCGGCCGGCGCGCCCCTCGCCATCGACCTCACCACCATCGACGACGGCTGGCACGACCTGCGCCTCATCGCCCTCGACAACTCGATCACCGCAAGCGGGGGCGAGTTCGTCGCTCCCCTCGTCGTGTCGCGCTTCGGACGTTCGACCAGCGCGATTCCCTTCGTGACCCAGGGCGACCTCGGCACCTTGTTCCCCGTTGATGTCGAGTACACCGGCGAGGGCGCGATCGAAGTCCGCCTCGTGCACAACGGTCGCGTCGTGGCCGCCGCGCCGGGCTGTTCGGCCAATCTCGCCACCACCGGGGCTAACCTCGGCGCCGGGTCCGTCCGCCTGTTTGCCGAAACACTGCTCGCCGACGGCTCGCGCATCCGCTCCGCCCCCATCGACCTCGTCATCGACGATGCTCCGGGGGCCCCCGCGCCTGCCGCCCCGATTTCATTCTCCTACACCCGCATCGTCGATCCCGTGCAGCCCAGCCTCGTCGAACTGCCCTTCTCCTCGGCCCGTGACCCCTCCACCGCCGCCGTGAGCACGCCGGACCTGCCGACGCGCGGCACGCTCAGCGGCAGCGGCGGGTGGCGCCTCTACACCCCGGGCACGGGCGCGAGCGGGCGCGACACATTCACATTCCAGGTCACCACCGCCGACGGCGCCTCAGCCCTCGCGACGGTCACGCTCCTCTTCGGCGGCTACCCCTGCGACCGCAACTTCGACCGCCTGATCGATGTCGATGACCTCCACATCCAGACCCAGTCCCCCATCGATCTCAACCTCGACGGCGCGGTCGATCAGGCCGATGCCGATTTCCTCACCGGCATCATCAGGTGCGACGAACTCCGCGACATGCAGGGGGGCCGGTAGGGCAGGTGGCCTCGCAAGCGTCTGTCCGTGGCACGACGATGCCGCTTGGGCATCGTCGTGCTCTCTGCCGCCCACACGACAATCCGGCAATGCCCGGCTCGTCGTGGAACGAGAAGTGATCTCATGGAACGCGTCGGGTCACCCGCCCCGAAGATTCAACAATCTGGCCCGGATTCCAGTCAACCTCGGCTACCCACCCAGAGGCATCGCCTATTGTCACCTCCTGGTCTGATCGGCCGTACGCCTTTTCTGTGGCTTGCCGCATGTCGCACGAACCAAATCTTGGCAAGCGCCGCGGCACGGGGATTCCGGTCGCGCCCTCGATCTCGGATGCACTCAAGACCGTCCCCGCGCCTCCTCCTGGCCCGATCATCGACCGGCGCGTCGTGCGGATCACCCTGCTGGCCCTGCTGATCGGCGTCGTCGCCGCTCTCATCGCCCAGATCCTCATGCGACTGATCTGGTTCGTCACCGGCCTAGCCTTCCACGGCACGTTCTCGTTCGACCACCAGACCCCGCTCGACCACAGGCTGGGCCTGTGGGTCCTGCTCGTGCCCGTGGTCGGCGGCGTCATCGTGGGCTTCATGGCCCGATACGGCTCCCGCGCGATCCGCGGCCACGGCATCCCCGAGGCGATGGAGCAGATCATCGTCAACGAGAGCCGGATCCCCGCGCGGATGACCTTCCTCAAGCCTCTGAGCGCGGCGGTGGCCATCGGCACCGGCGGGCCCTTCGGTGCCGAGGGCCCCATCATCGCCACGGGCGGCGCCCTCGGATCGCTTGTCGGGCAACTTCTGCGCACCACCGCCATGGAGCGCAAGACACTCCTCGCCGCCGGCGCCGCGGCTGGCATGTCCGCCACCTTCGGGGCCCCGGTCTCGGCCGTGCTCCTCGCCATCGAACTGCTTCTCTTCGAGTACCGGGCACGCTCGATCATCCCCGTCGCCCTCGCGAGCGCGGCCGCCGCCGGCATCCGCCTCTCCTTCGACGGCGCCGGGGCCGTTTTCGCCATGCCCGACCTCCACCAGCCCACCGGCGCCGCGCTCTCCCTCTACATTCTCGTCGGGGCCGTGCTCGGGCTCGTCAGCGTGCTCGTCACGCGGGCCGTCTACGCCGTCGAGGATGCCTTTGAACGCCTGCCAATTCACTGGATGTGGTGGCCCGCCCTCGGCGGGCTTGCCGTCGGCCTCGTCGGCTATTTCTACCCGCGCACCCTCGGCGTCGGATACTCCAACATCTCCGACATCCTCTCCGGCAATCTCGCCATCGCCGCCATCGCGAGCCTCGCCGTGTGGAAGTTCGTCTCGTGGGCGGTCTCCCTCGGGAGCGGAACCTCCGGAGGCACGCTCGCCCCCCTCTTCACGATCGGCGGCGCGCTCGGAGGGCTGCTGGGGCTCCTGCTGGAATCCATCTTCCCGGGCGCTGGCGTCGATCCTCGCATCGCGGCTCTCGTGGGCATGGCGGCGATCTTCGCCGGCGCCTCCCGCGCCATGCTCGCCAGCGTCGTCTTCGCCTTCGAGACCACGCTCCAACCCCTCGGCCTGCTCCCCCTGCTCGGCGGATGCGCCGCCTCCTACCTGATCTCGTCCATGCTCATGCGCCACACCATCATGACCGAGAAGATCGCCCGGCGCGGCGTGCGCGTGCCCTCCGATTACGAGGCCGACTTTCTCGATCGCCTCTTCGTCCGCGACATCGCACTCAAGGAGCTCGTCACGCTCCGCGCATCGCAGACGGTGGGCGAGGTCCGCCAGTGGATCGCATCACACGCGCCCGGCTCGACGCATCAGGGCTTCCCCGTGCTCGATGACGCGGGCATACTCCATTCGGTCGTCACGCGACGCAACCTGCTCGACCCCTCCACCCCCCCCGAGCGCCCGCTGGGCGAACTCGCCAAGCGGTTCCCCGTCGTGGTCTATGACGACCGCACCCTCCGCGACGCGGCCGATCACATGGTGCGTCACGGGATCGGGCGTCTTCCCGTCATCGAGCAGCAGACCGGCAAACTCGTGGGGATCATCACGCGCGGCGACCTCCTCGGCGCCCACCGCCAGCGCCTGGCGCACGATTCCGATCCTCAGCGCCACATCTCGCTTCGCGGATTCGCCTCGCCCCGGTCGAAGTAACCCCATCCTCCCGAATCGCGTTCCGCGGACCGGGCCGGATCACGACCCGCTGCCCCACGCCTGAGCGGGCCATCACGCGGGTGGCAGGTGACCCCCGCGAACGCATGCCCGTGACACAATGAGGAGGCTTGGGGCATCGTCGTGCTCTGCTGCCGCCCGCACGATGTCCCGGCAACGCCCAGATCGTCGTGGCACGAGAATGGACTTCATGGAAAGCGTCGGGCCAGTCGCGTTCCCCCACGTCCCCTCCCCATGCCACCGATCGCCGGTTCCTCCGGCGATCGGTGCCGTGTGTCAGAGGCAAACTGCCCGTGTCGGGGAAGCACCGATCACCGGCAACTTGGTGGTCGGTGGCTCGAGGGCCGGACAGGTGTTCGCGCCGAGTGGATGGCGGAGAAGGCCGCCGTCGCACCGCTGGGCCGGCGGATTGTGGGCGCCGGGCCGATTGCGTTCATGCCCGTGCGTAGCCTTCCGACGCGCATGCCGCCAACCATCCTCGAAGCCGACCCGCGTGGCACACGGATCCGCATCAAGGCCGTGCCCGGCGCCTCGCGCGACAAGGTCGCGGGCGCCCTCGGCGACCGCCTCAAGATTCGCGTGAGCGCGCCCCCCGAAGGAGGAAAGGCCAACGACGCGATCACCCGCCTTCTCGCGCGCACCCTCGCGCTCCGTCCGCGCGACATCGAACTCCTCGCCGGGCACGCCAGCCCCGAGAAGATCTTCCTGATCCTCGGTCTCAGCCCGGCGGACGTCGCCGCACGATTGCCCGGGTAGCACGGCCGCGTGCATCACTTCGCGGGCGGCCTCACCACGCCGGTTTCCCCGGAACCCCCCTACTTCTTCCGCAGCGTCACCCGGCGCACGTTGGCGACCGCCTCGCCCGGCTTGGTCAGCGCGCGAAGCACCAAACGGTGCTCGCCCGCATCGAGCGTCACGTCGCCGATCTCCAGCACCCGGTAGGTCTGCCAACCGCCCGTGGGCGGCACCTCAAACGTGAGGTCTCCCCCCGGGGTCGCCAACACCACCCGCGCCCCGTCCGAGTCGTCGGTGCAGGCGACCTCCACTTCCACTCCGTAAACCCCGGCCTGTGCCGGGCGCAGCCCCAGCAAGAAAGTCGCGGTCGCGTCGGCATCGAGCCAGTAGCCGAGGTTGAACTCTGCGTCAGCACCGGCGCCCACCTGCTCAACCCGCAGCGACGGCCCCTCAACCAGCGCATCCTGCGCACCGATCGTCGCGACTCCGTTCGCGTCCGGGTAAGCGACATGCACGACCGCCTGAACCTCGCCTTCAACATCGAGACGCACCACCGTGCACGCCGGGTCAACCGGCCCGCCCGGAACGCGCACCGCAACCCCCCCGCTCTCCGCCGCCTCAAAAGCAAGCGCGCCCTCCCGCCCCAGCACCCGGGCGCTCCGCACCTCGGCGCGCATCGGGACATCAAGCACCCCGTCCACCGGCCAGTCAAACACCATGAGGTACACGATGCCCGGCTTCCTGGTCGCGCGTCCCCAGGTGAGCCGCGGAAACGGGCTCGCGCCGCTGCCGTAGATCGCCTCGCCGTTGACCGCCATCCACGCGCCCACACCCCGCAGCGTCGCCTGGGCCTCGGGAGGCACATGCCCCCGCGCATCGGGCCCGATGTTCAAGAGCAGGTTGCCCCCCTTCGAGACCACGTCGCACAGGAGCCGTACCACCGTGGTCGTGTCCTTCCACGCCGCGTCGTGCGCGCTGAAGCCGTACGACTCGTTGAGCGTGTGGTTCACCTCCCAGCTCATCCCCTTCAAGCCCGTGGGCGGCACATACTTCTCCGGAGTGCCGTAGTCCCCGTTGGGGTTCTCCAGCCCCTCGAACAACCTGTTGTTGACAAGGATTCCAGGCTGCTTCCGGCGCATCAGCGCCAGCAGGTCCGCCGCCCCCCATGCCGCCCCCTGGTGCTCCCGGTCGGAGAAATCGAACCAGATGGTGCAGAGCGGGCCGTAATTCGTCAGCAGTTCCTCGATGTGCCCGCGCACGTACGCGATGTAGGCGATGTGGTCGCGTGCCCGCGCCTCGCGCGGGTAGGCCGGCAGCGCCATCTCGTACGCCTGCGGGTGCTGCCAGTCGAGCAGAGAGTAATAGAACCCCGCCCGCAGGCCCCGCGAACGCATCGCGTCGGCGAACTCCCGCGCCAGGTCGCGCCCCGGCGGCGAAATGTTGGTGCCGCCCGTCACGAAGTTGAACCGCGAGTACGGCGCGTCCGAGTTGAAGAGTGTGAACCCCTCGTGATGCTTGCCGGTCATCACCGCGTAGCGCATCCCCGCCGCCTTCGCGAGGTCCGCCCATTCCTCCGCGGCGCCGGGGTCTGGCCGAAAGAGCGGCCTCATGCGCCGGGCATACTCGTCGCACGGCACCGCCGCCCAGTGCTGGATCCACTCCGCGTAGTGCTGCGGGTAGACCGTGCCGTTCCATTCCCCCCCGGCCCCGGAGTACAGGCCCCAGTGGATGAACATGCCGAACCGAGCCTCGTGCCACCAGGCCATCCGCTCGGCCCGGTCCGCGCTCCAGCGCGCGAGTTCCGCGGCCTCATCCGCGGGTTGCCCCTCCGCACCCCGCGCACCGCTGGCCAAGGCGATCAGGACCGCCGCCGACGCGCTGAGTCGCACCCGCATGTTCATTCTGTGATCGTACTGCGCGCCGCCCCCGCGCGCCGTTCGGCGCCGCGTGAGAATCGCCGGGTGCCCGCAGTCCGCGTGCCTTGACGCGCGACTGCGGCGGGTGGGGCGTGTTGCTTCAAGCCGTTCTCCGCCGCGTTGAGGATGAGAGAGGGTTGAGAGAAGACCGCAGTCTCTCCGCCGAGCCGGCGGACTGCGGGCACCCGGAGGTGCGGGAGCGCTGCTCGGTTCGGGGTGCCCGTGGTCCGTGCAGCGTGACCGCGGTTCCGTGGTCCGATTGACGTGACTTTGGCTCGGCGGTTGCCGGGTGGGAAATCGATCGCGGCAATGGCCGCAGTCTCGTCGCCGAACCGGCGGACTGCGGGCACCGAGGCCGGATCGAATCGATCCCGGCTGTCTCCCTCATGTCGCGGTGATCTCACGGACTCCGTAACGAAGGCCCCCTCGGGCTTCGGCTCACACGATGCCGCCGTCCCGCACCCGGCGCAGCTCCCGCGCCTTGATGGAGATCATGTACTCATACAGATACTGCATCCGCGCGTACGTGATGCCCGGCCAGCCGTCCATCCACGCCTGTTTCCAGAACATGTAATACAGCCACTTCACCTGCGGCCTCAGCGGCATGCGGTAGAACAGGTCCTTGGCGACCGCGCGGCGCTCGTTCGGATCGCGGCTGAGCAGCCTGCGCAGCTTCCGTCGTTCTCCCGCGAGCACCTTGAGCATCTCCTCGGCCTCGAAACTCGAGTACGAGTTGTGCCGGTCAAACCACTGCACAGTCCCCTTGGAGAACGGGTAGTGGATGAGGTGACCTTCGGCGCGGGCCGTTTCGCCCTCCACGATCGCCACAGGGTTCACCAGCCGCTCATACCGGATCTTCTCCGGGCGGAACATCCGCACCAGCCACGTCGGGTAGAGCGTCGCGTGCCGGATCCATCGGCCCATGAACATATCCTTGCGCCGCATCCTCACCGCCGCGAAGGGCGAGTCCGGGTCCGCGAGGCTCTGAAGTTCTTCCGCGAGCTGGTCATCCACCCGCTCGTCGGCATCGACATACAGCACCCACGGATGCCGGAACCTGATGTTCCGCACGCCCCAGTTCTGGTGGCTTGACCAGTTGTCAAACTTGCGGCTGACGATCGACACGTTCGTGAATGATCGCGAGAGCTCGATGGTTCGGTCCGTGCTCAGGCTGTCGAACACCACCACGTCGTCGCTGAAGGACAGGTGCGAGAGGCAGTCCGCGATGTTCGCCTCCTCATCGCGCGTGAGGATCAGCACGCTCAGCGGGAAGAGCCGCTTGCCCGTGCCCGAGGCGAACTCGCCGGTGGGCACGCTGGCGGAGCGCTGGCTCCCCACTGCCCTCGTGGTTCCCGGCTCGTGCTGGATGCGCCCCGTGCGTTCATCGATGAGCACCCGCGACATGTAGCGCCGGTTGGCCTCGGTCATGGCCAGGTGGAACCCCGCGCGCCCGTCGATGAATCCGCCCTGGAGCACGAACCGCCTGAGAAAGTGCCGCGTCGCCCCGAAGCAGCGCCCCACCGGGCGCCTGGGCTTGCGCCCCCGGGCGAGCCGCAGCGAGTAGCCGTCGGCCTCGTCCTGCGCCTCGCGCACGGCCCGCGCCAGCATCGCGCGGATTCCCTCGCGCCGCACGTGGAGCAATGGCGACCGGAGGCGCTTGGGCTCGCCCTCGATCTTGAGGCTCGGCCTGGCCTGCTCGTCGTCGAATCGCGCCCCCGCCCGGCGCACCAGGCGCACCGTGTGCCGGCGCCGGAACCCGCCCGCGCGGATCCGCCTCCCCAGGAAGAGCGTCCGCACGGCGACTTCATACCCCGCCGCGTCCCCGGGCTCGAGCCCCCCCACTTCCTTCACGAGCGCGGGTGTCACCCGCTCGTCCGGGCGCAGCAGCAGCAGCCATTCCGCGTCGATCTCCGGCAGCGCGGCGAGGGCGGCGTTCCGCTTCGACCAGTGCCCGCGGGTCGGGTCTTCCACCACGCGCGCGCCCGCCGCGCCCGCGGCCTCGCGCACCGGCGCGCTCCCCACCCCGTCCAGCACGAAGACCTCGCCCAGCGGCGCCGCGTGGCGCACGGCCTCCGCGACCTCCTCGGCGCGCTCATCACCCAGGATCAGCACCGCGACCCGCGCGCTCATGCACCCACCTCCGCGCGCTCGCGCACTGGCTCGGGTGCCGGCGCGCCGGCGGGCGCAGGGCGGGCCGGCGCCGCCGGTTCGCCCAGCATCTTCTTCGCCAGGCGCGTCGTCCGCTCGTGCCAGGGGCGCTGCAGTTCACGCACCTTGAGTTCGATCCAGTACTCGTACATCGAGATCATCGCCGCGTAGTGCAACCCGGCCCGGCCGTCGAGCATGCCGAGGCGCAGGAAGTACATGTAGCAGAATCGCGCGAGCATCCGCAGCGGCAGGAAGAAGCTCAGGTTCTTGAGCGCGCGCCGGCGCACGAGGGGCTCGCGGGCCCGGGCGATGGTCCATAGTTCCTTGAACAGCGAGCCCTTGAGCACCCGCACCGCCTCGCCCGCCTCCATCGTCGAATAGCTGTTGTGCTTGGTGAACCAGGGCGTCATTCCCTTGTTGAACGACCAGTGGATGAAGTGCTCGCGGAGTTCGCCGAGCGTGCCTTGCACCACCGGGTGCGCGTTCACATCCCGATCCTCGTAGCGGATCTTGTCCGGGCGGAAGAGCCGGATGATCCACACGGGGTAGAGTCCGCCCCGGCGGATCCATCGCCCCAGGAACATGTTCTTGTAGCGCAGGCGGTACGCGACGTGTGACAGTGAGGCGTCGTTGATGACCCGCATTATCTCGTCGCGCAGCAGGGGCGTTATCCGCTCATCCGCATCTGAGTAGTACACCCACGGATGCTTGAACTCGATGTGCTCCAGCGCCCAGTTGCTGTGCTTGCTCCATGTGTCGAAGGGGCGCTTCACGATCCGCACGTTCGGGAACCGCAGCGCGATCTCGCAGGTCCGGTCGGTCGAGTGGCTGTCGAGCACCACGATGTCATCCGACCACGAGAGCGTCTTCAGGCACCGGGACATGTTGATCTCTTCATCCTTCGTCAGGATGAGCACGGAGCACCCCGCGCGGGTCGTCGCGGCGGGTTCCGGGGCCGAGTTGGTGCTGCCGTGGTCAGTCATGCGTTCTTCGCTCGCCGGCGCTCAGTCAACGTGCCCGCGTCGCCCCTCAAGCCCTCAGTCACCGACATTGCGCGTCCCATGCCGCTGAGTCAACGGGGTCGGCGCTCGGGCCACCGTCGTACCCGGCGTTCATCGCGCCGATGCCGGAGCCCAGGCGACCTTGGCCCACTCCAGCGTACGGGCGAGGCCCTCCTGCAGGTGAACGACGGGCTCGTAACCGAGCAGTTCCTTCGCCCGGGAGATCTCCGCGCAGCTGTGGCGCACATCGCCGGCCCGGGGAGGGGCGAACCCGGGGTTCACCGCGATGCCCAGGGCCTTTCCCATGGCCCCGAGCACATCCAGCAGGCTGCTTCTTCGGCCGGTACCGATGTTGATGACTTCGCCCGCGAGGGGACGCGGGCTTGTCGCCGCGAGAAGGTTGGCACGCACCACGTTGTCAATGAACGTGAAGTCGCGCGTCTGCTGCCCGTCGCCCAGGACCGTCGGCATTGTGCCCGCCAGCAGGCGACGGGAGAACGCGCTGATGACCGCGGCGTAGGGTGAGTTGGGGTCCTGTCGCGGCCCGTAGATGTTGAAGTACCGAAGGCTTACCGTGCTCATGCCGTAGCAGCGCGCAAAGGTCTGGAGCAGCAGTTCCCCCGCGACTTTGCTCATCGCATAGGGTGACCACGAATCGGGGAGGTCCGTTTCCTTGCTCGGCAGGCTCGGCGTGTTGCCGTACGCCGCGGCGCTCGCCGCGAAGAGCACGCGCCCCACGTGCAGGTCGCGCGCCGCCTCCAGCACCTTCGCCGTGCCCAGCACGTTCACGCGCATGCACTCTTCCGGCTTGTCCACGCTCTCGGGCACACTCACCATCGCCGCCTGGTGAAACACGTAGTCGCAGCCCGTCATGGCGCGGCGGAGGGAGGCGTCGTCCAGGATCGACGCATGCACAAACTCCGCGCCGTCAGGCACGTTGTCGCGATACCCCCCCACCAGGCTGTCAAGCACACGCACGCGGCAGCCGTGCGCCACCAGCGCCGTCGCGAGGTGAGAGCCGATGAACCCGGCGCCGCCCGTGACCAATGCGCGGCGACCGCGAAGAGCCTGAAACTGCGTGTCCGTCATGCCGCCTCCCGGGTTGGACTGCTACGAGGCCCGCTGCCCGGCGGGTCGCTCGCGCCAACAGAGATCGGCTCGCGAGCCTCGGAAGTCGAAGCGAAGGCGGATTCATCGCTATTGGCCGGGCTCAAAGCACGAAGACGAGAATCAAACCCCCTGCGGCGAGTGACGCGGCGATCACGATCCACCAAGGAAAACCCTCGGCGTCGATTCCGTCCTCGCGGTGGCACTTGGGGCAGGCGTCCAGCTCGTCGTAGTACTCGAACCCACAAACCTTACAAACTACAAACGAGTGGTCAAATCGTTCGATGTCTTCATCACGCGGGGATTCATCGCGTTCGTCGGGCATGGCCGCAAGCTATCGCGCTACGCAAGGAGTGGCAAGTGCACGACCATCCGCGTTCCTCGTGGCGAAACGTGCTCGGCGGTGAGTTCTCCTCCTGAAGCGCGAATCAACTGGTACGCTTTCCAGAGTCCGATCCCTGCGCCGCGCTTCGTGCGGTCTTCGCCGCCTGGCTCACGAGTCTGCTGGGCGATTGGCTCGAAGTTGTTCTTACCAGAATCGACAATGTGCACTTCCGCAAAGGTCTCCGAGACGCGAACAACGACCTCGGTGCCCGCAGCGCTGGAGGCTCGGATGGCGTTCTGGATCAAGTTTGACAGTGCTCGATCGAGCACTTCGGCGCAGATGCTCACGCGGGCGCCGCCTGTCGGAGCATCGTTTCGGAACCTGACCTGGTGGTTCTTGCAGCACTCGTGCGCCACGTGGAACACCTCACACGAGCCGGTTGCTGAGCCGTCAGACGTCTTGAAGAGCGACTCAAGTATGCTTTCGCACCTCGCGACCGCAGCAAGCGTTGCCGCGACGCTCGCTTTGTGGGCCGCATGCGAACCGGGGCTCGCGGCCGCGACCTGGGCATAGGCACGCGCGGGGCTGAGGGCATTGAGGACATCGTGGACGGCAGCGAGTGCCTCGATGTACCTCTCCGCTTCGGCGGCGATGAGGTCAACGGCCCGGATGACGCCGCCAAGGTGCTCGGCGGCGACGCGGTGGCTGGGCCCAGAAACCAACTGGGTATCGATTGGATCGCGAGGCCGTTTCACGCCTCGCTATCGACAGCAAGTATGGCTAACTTGGGTGAAGTCCAGACTCGGTTACGTGGAACCCCCCACCTTCCGTGATCCAGCGGCGAATGCACGCGGGTCGCAGGTCAACACTGCTGAGTTGCGACGGGCTCAGCCATTGGAACGCGATGCTACGCTCCAGGCTCGGAACGGCAGCCGGGAAGGCAAAATGTTCCACGTGGAACATTTTGCTGATCTCATGCCTAGGAGCGCCCCGGTCATCGAACATGACTTCGGCGATCAAGAGCAGAGGCCCGACGGCACACTCGATGCCCATTTCCTCCCGGATCTCCCGCTTGAGCGCCGCGGCGGCGGTCTCGCAGAACTCGACATGCCCGCCGGGAAGGTAGAAATAGCCGCGCTTCAGATTCTTGCAGGCAAGAATGCCGAGTGGCCCTCGCACGAGCCCGCGAGCGATGATTTCGATGGCTCTCGGACTTGACAAGGCGAATGCTCCTGGGTACGAAGTACGAACACGCGGGAGGGTCCGATGTCACAGCCGGATGTCACCAGGCGCAAACTTGGTAGGGGTTTGAGCGGTATTATCGGGCTTGATGCCCCTGTGGAGGTACCGCAGCGCACTCCGGCGGTGGGGGACCGGCCGCTCGCAGGAGGGCCTGAAGTTCGGCTTCTGCCGCTTGACGCGATTGTACCGAACCCGTTCCAGCCGCGCCGAGAGATTGATGCGGCCAGCCTCCAAGCCCTGGCGGACTCCCTCAAACAGGCAGGGGTCCTCCAACCAATCGTGGTTCGGCAGATTGGCGATCGGTTCCAATTGGTTGCCGGAGAGCGCCGTTGGCGGGCGGCGAGCCTCGCAGGACTCACCGAGATCCCCGCGATTGTCCGCGCGTTATCGGACGCTGAATCCGCCCAGCTCGCATTGATTGAGAACATCCAAAGGGAGGACTTGAACCCAATGGACCGCGCGTTCGCGGTGCGGGCCTTCATGGACGGGTTCGGCCTCGGCCAGGTGGAGGCGGCAGAACGGCTGGGGCTGGAACGACCGACGATCGCCAACCTCCTGCGATTGGTGGACTTGGAGACGGACATCCAGGATCTCGTGCGCTCGGGGCGGTTGAACATGGGGCACGCGAAAGTGCTGGCCGGCATGGGCCCGGGGCCGTCGCGGGTGGCGCTGGCGAAGAGTGCCGCGAGCGGAGAGTGGAGCGTGCGGCGGATCGAGGCGGCAGCGAAGCAGGTGACGCGTGGAGGGGTGGGGGGGCTGGAGGAAAATCTGCCCGCCGCACCCCGGCCCGCCGCGATCGTGGACCTGGAACGGCAGTTGGGGGCGTTCCTGGGCACGAAGGTGCAGGTGCGGACGGACAACGCGGCCAAGCGAGGCAGCGTGACGTTCGAGTTCTACGGGCTGGACCACTTCGACGGGATCATGGGCAAGATCGGGTTCAATCTGAAATGAGGCGCGTGCATGTTGCATCCGCCGGCCGACGAATGTTATATTCCAGGCAAACGGCCTTCGTGCAAGGTCATGGCGCATGACAGATGCCCCGCTGGTTCTCTTTGACGGCGCGTGCGGCATGTGCACCCGAAGCGTGCGGTGGATCATCCGGCACGACCGACGGTGCATGTTCAAGTTCGCATCGCTGCGGTCGAGAGCGGCCAGGGCGGCGATCGAGGCCGCCGGGGCTGACGCGGCGCTCTGTGAGAACGTCACAAGCCTCGTGGTGATCGACGGGGCGCGGGTGCTCACGGAATCCGACGCGGTGATTGCGGTGGCGGCACGGCTAGGCCCGCCCTGGTCATTGGCGCGGTGCGGACGAGTCGTGCCCCGGCCCGTCCGAAACGCGGCGTACCGGTGCATCGCGCGGCGCAGGCACAGAGGGTTTGGCGGGGGTGAGGTCTGCGCCCTTGCGAGCGCGGAGATCCGGGCGCGATTTCTCGATGCGGGAGAGCCGCAGGCTCAGCATGGGGTCGCTGGTGACACGCCCCTCGACTGCGGGTGATACGGTTGACAACGGTTCGAGTTGGAAGTCGGCGAGAACAGGGGAAGGCCCCACACGGAGTGTGGGGGTACCCGGAGCGGGGTGTGGGGTGCGGCGGCGGCACGACGGCCGGGCGCCGGAGAGGTGAACATGATCGAAGCGCTGGGTGTGTGTTCGTGGTCGATGCACGCGAAGGACCCGAGCGAACTCGCGGACATGGTGCGCGCGGTGGGCGTGCGCCGGGTTCAGATCGCGCTCGACCCGATCCGCAGCGGTGCATGGACCGAGAGTGACACGTGCGATGCGTTGAGGCGCGCCGGCATCGGGTTGGCGTCGGGGATGGTCGGGTTCGAGGGCGAGGATTACAGCACGCTGGAGAGCATTCGGCGCACGGGCGGAGTTCGGCTGGACGGGAACTGGGAGAGAAATCTGGAAGCATGCGCGGAGAGCGCCATGCTGGCGCGCCGCCTGGGGCTCACGCTTGTGACATTCCACGCGGGATTCCTGCCGCATGAGGCAGGCGACCCGGAGCGTGCGCTCATGCTGGGGCGCCTGCGGGAGGCGAGCGCGTGCTTTCTGAGGCTTGGAATCCGAGTTGCATTCGAGACGGGCCAGGAGTCGGCGTCGACCCTGCTCGGGTGCCTGGCGGACATGGCGCCGACGTGGGTCGGGGTCAACTTCGACCCCGCCAACATGATCCTGTATGGGATGGGGAACCCCGGGGAGGCACTTCGAGCGCTGGGTCCGCGCGTGCTGCAAGCGCATGTAAAGGATGCTGTGCCTGCCGCATCGCCGGGAACCTGGGGCACGGAAGTCGCGGTGGGGGATGGCGCGGTGGACTGGACGGCGTTTGTGCGGACGATTGACGACCTGCCCGGACGGATCGGCCTGATGATCGAGCGCGAAGCGGGCGTCTCGCGGGTGGAGGACATGGCCCGGGCGGCGCGGCGAATCGAGCAGGAGCTGCCCCGGCTGCGTGAGAGGCCGGGCCGTGCGCAATGAGATTCCGGCGAGGTCCGGGAATCGGAACCCGCGTGAATGAGGAATGCTCCGGCGTGCCGCGAGGTATACTGAGGGCGTGAGGTCCTTTGGCGCGAACCTGGTGCTGTGTCTCATCGTCGCGGCGTACGGCGCGGCGGCGGGGCTGCCGCGCCTTGTTCGCGGGTGCGCCGGCGAGGCGTGCGCGGCTGAGGCGCTGAGAGTGGTGGAGGTGCAGTCTGCGGCGAATGAGCCGCACTGCCCCCTGTGTGCCGACCCCGCCCAGGACGCGAAGCCGGTGAACGAAGAGCCTGCCGAGTCTCCGTGCTGCCCCCCTGGGTGTGCGTGCTGCCTGGGCCTCCCTCCGAGCGATGTGCCGGGGCCGGGTGTTCAGGCGCCGGTGCGCGAGCAACATTTTGAGGCGCTGTCGCTTCGGCCGGCGCCCATCGTGGTCGAGCCAGAGCGGGAGGCGGTGACGCCGTGCGCGCGGGCGTTCGATGGCGGTCCGCCGGGCTCGGTGATGCGGTCGCTGCGTTCGTGGCGTCTGGTGATCTGAATTGACCGTGAGATCGCCCCTGCGTCGTGCGGCGAACGTGAACGCTGCGCGGAGAGGGTGCGCGTGTATCGGGGCGTGCCCTCGCGGCGAGCCCTGAGTCAATCAATCTGACAGAGAACGAAGTCGCCGTGTCGCGCGAGCGCTGTTGGGGCGTCGCGCGGTCGGGCCGGCACAGGGCACACACAGCACCGGGGTATGCCTGGGTGAGTCGTGGCGGGCGCCGCGCGCCGGTGGTGCGGACAGAAGCAGGCTGTGGGGCGGTGACGCCGAACTGCGGGGGTCACGTGGCGGATCGAGTTTCAACCAGGCGTGTGGCGGGTGCTCGTGTCGTCCGGGAGACATGGGGGCGCGCGCTGCGCTGCGCGGCGGCCGCGCTCGCGACGTGCGCAGTCGGGTGCGCTTCATATGAACGCAGGCCGCTGGATGAATCGGCGCACTGGGCGGCCTTCGAGGCGCGGCTGGACACGCTGCTCGGCGAGCCGCCGGCGACGCAGCCCGCGCCGTGGGCGGTCGGCGCTGGCCGGGGCGAGGCGGGGGCGCTGACCCCCGGTTGGCGCATCGTCGTCGGCGACGGCATCGACGCCGCCGAGGCCGAGGCGATCGCGGGAATGTTCAACGGCGACGTACGGGTGGCGCGTGCCCAGGCGCAGGTCAGTCTCGCGGGGGCGCAGGCTTCGGGCCTGTGGCGCGATCCGGTGATCGCACTGGATGTCATGCGGATGGTGGACGGCGGGATGGATCCGTGGGAGGTGCTGGCGAGTGTGGGGCTGGAACTGCCCCTCTCGGGCCGGTTGGAGGCGGAACGGGCGCTGGCACGAGCAATGCACGATGCGGACGTTTCAAGGATCGTCGCGGCGGAGTGGGGGGCGAGGCAGCAGGTGCGCGAGGCGTGGGTGCGATGGGAGGCCGCGCGCCGGGAGGAGTCTGCGCTCGCGGCCCTGGTGCAGGGCCTGGAGTCGCTGGTGGCGACGGTCGAGGCGATGGAGAAGGCGGGGGAGGCCACGGGCCTGCAGGCAGGGCTCTTTCGGGCGGAGCTGAGCGATCGGCGGGCTCGCCTGGCGGAGGCGAGCGCGGCGGCGGAGGCGGCGGCGCTGCGGGTCGTGGCGCTCTGCGGCCTGGCGCCGGGGGCGGCGGCATCGCTCGCGCCCGGGGGCCTGGCGGAGGCGCCTGTTGCGCCGGCGCGTGATGAGGCGCTCGCCGCGGCGCGCCGGGGGAGCCCGGCCCTGGCGACGGCGCGGGCGGAGTATGAAGCGGCAGAGCGCGAACTGGCCATGGCGGTGCGCGAGGGGAGGCCGGACCTGGAGATCATGCCCGGGCTGGGGCGCGACGGGGGCGAGAACCAGGTCGCGCTGGGTGTGACTCTTCCGCTGCCCCTGCTGACCGGGAATCGAAGGGCGATTGCGGAGCGCGAGCAGAAGCGGGAACTGGCGCGGGTGATGTTTGAGACCGAAGCCGAGAAACTGTCGGGCGAACTGCGCGAGGCGTACGCGATGTGGGAGGGGGCGCGGGCGCGCGCGGCCGTGGTCCGCGAGGCGCTGGAGCCCGAGACCGAGGCGCTGGAGCGGTCGGCGCGGGCGGTCGCCCGGCTGGGTGAAGTCGATGTGCTGATGCTGCTCGAAGCGCTCAGCCGGCGCCAGGACGCGGCGCTGATGCGGATTGAGACGGAGCGTGATGAGGTGCTGGCGCGGCTGCGGATCGAGGGGCTGATCGGGCCGAGACGGAGTGAGGCGGACGCGGAGCAGGAGCGGTGATGCGGAGGTCTGGGCAACGCGCGTGCGCGGAAGCGAGGGAGCGAGCCGACGCGGCGAAGGAGGCGGTGCATGAGCGGGCATGGTGAATCGGGTTCGCCGGGGCTGGCGGCGCTCACCGGGGGCGGGGCGGCGGTGCCGCGCCCGGCGTTTCGGTGGCGCACGCGGGTGGCGCTGCCCGGAGCGATTCTGCTCTCGGGGGCGGGGTTGCTGGCATATGCGGCGCGCGAGCAGTTTGCGCCGGTGATCGACGTGGAGGTTGCGCCGGTGGTGCTGCGCGCGGCGCCGGCGGGGGGCGGGGCGGAGGCCGGGCGCGCCGGCGAGCCTGAGGCACAGGCGAAGCCCAGCGGACCTGCGGTGGTCGCGCCGGGGTGGATCGAGCCCGACCCCTTCCCGGCGGGCGTGCCGGCGCTGGTCGAGGGCGTGGTGCGGGAGGTGCTGGTGCTGGAGGGGCAGACCGTCGAGGCCAATGGCGTGGTGGCGCGGCTCGTGGACGAAGACCTGAAACTCGCGTACGACGAAGCCGAGGCCGAAGTGGCCGAGCGCGAAGCGGAGACGGCGCGGGCGAGGGCGGCGATCGGTCCGGCGCAGGCGGCGGTTGCGGTCGCGGAGGCCGAAGAAGCGGCGCTGCGCGACGAAGTGACGCGCAAGGGGCCGCTGGTGCAGGCGGGGGGCGTGAGCGAGGGCGACTATCGGCGGCTTGAGCTCCGGCTGCGGAGCGCGGAGGCGATGACCCGGCGGGAGCGGAGCGAGCTCGCGTTGATGGAGGCGGATGTGCCGCGCATGCTCGCGGCGGAGGGCGTGGCGCGCGTGGCGCTTGCCAGGGCGGCGCTGGACCTGTCTCGGGCCGAGGTTCGTGCGGCGCACGGGGGCGTGGTGCTGCGGATCAACGCGCGTCCCGGATCGCGGGCGGTGATGGCGGGGCCGGGTGCGGAGTCGCTGGCGGATGGGCTGGTCCTGCTCTATGACCCGGCCTCGCTCCAGGTGCGCACCGATGTGCCGTTGGCGGAGGCGGCGCGAGTGGGCGTGGGCACGCGGGCCGAGATCACGACGGAGGCGCTGCCGGGGCGGGTGTTCTCGGGGGTGGTCTCGCGGGTGGTGCACCAGGCCGATATTCAGCGCAACACGGTGCAGTTCAAGGTGCGGGTGGAGCACCCGGACGCGGTGCTGAAGCCCGAGATGCTCTGCCGCGTGAAGTTCAACCCCGGGGGCGCGGAGCCCGGATCGGACGCGGGCCGGGCCGCGCAGCACGCCGGGAGTGCGCTCGGCGTGCTCGTGGCGGATGAGCGGGCGATCGTGGAGCGCCGGGGCGACGAGGGCGTGGCGTGGGTCGTCGTGCCCGGGCCGGGCGAGACCGGCAGGGTGGAGCGGCGCGAAGTGCGGCTTGCGGGGCACGGGGGCGGCGTGGTGCAGGTGCTGGACGGGCTGCGCCCCGGAGACCGGGTGGTGCTGAACCCGCCGCGATCGCTGCGCGAGGGTTCGCGAGTGCGGGCGCGCGAGGGCGCGGAAGGAGGCGGAGCGTGAGCGAGCAACCGATCATTGCGTGCCGCAGGCTGAGCAAGTCGTACCGCAAGGGCGGCGGGGTCATCACCCCGCTGCATGCGCTCGACCTGGACGTGAGGCGGGGGGAGTTTGTGGCGCTGATGGGGCCGAGCGGGAGCGGGAAGACGACGCTGCTCAACCTGATCGCGGGGATCGACCGCCCGACGGAAGGGGAACTGGTGGTCGCGGGGGCGGACATCGCGCGGTTCTCGCGGGCGCGACTGGCGGACTGGCGGTCGGTGAACGTGGGGTACGTCTTTCAGCTCTACAACCTCGTGCCGGTGCTGACGGCGTACGAGAATGTGGAACTGCCGCTGCTGCTTCGGCCGCTGGGGAGGCGGGAGCGCCACACCCGCGTGCAGGCGGCGCTTTCGCTGGTGGGCATCGCCGATCGGCACGACCACTACCCGAGGCAGCTCTCGGGCGGGCAGGAGCAGCGGGTGGCGATTGCGCGCGCGATCGTGACCGACCCCGCGATCCTGGTCGCGGACGAGCCCACGGGCGACCTCGACGCTGATTCGGCGACGGAGATCATGCGGCTTCTCACGCGGCTCAACCAGGAACTGGGCAAGACGCTGGTGATGGTGACGCACGATGCAGGGTGCGCCTCGTACGCCCGCACGCGGCTGTTCCTCGAGAAGGGCGTGCTCGTGCCGGGCGAGGGGGCAAGGGGCACGGCGCGGGTGGCGGCACGCGTCGCGCAGGAGGTGCACGCATGATTCCGATCCGGCTCGTGCCCGTCACGCTCAAGCAGTTGTGGCGCCACCGGACGCGCACCGCGCTCACCGTGGGGGGCGTGGCCATCGCGATGTTCCTGTTCGTCGCGGTGCAGTCATTGCAGCGCGGCGTGCGCGAGGCGACGGATGCCTCCGCCGCGGACCAGATGCTCATCGTGTACCGCCAGAACAGGTTCTGCCCCGCGGCGAGCCGGCTGCCGGAGTATTACCTCTCGCGGATGGAGCGGATCGAAGGGGTGGAGCGGGCGATCCCGATGAAGGTGGTGGTGAACAACTGCCGCGCGAGCCTGGACGTCACGACGTTCCGCGGCCTGCCGGAGAAGGACCTGGCCCTGCTCTCGGGGGCGTGGACCGTGCTCGAAGGGGACCTGGCGACGTGGTCCACGCGGTCGGACGCGGCGATCCTGGGCGAGGCGCTGGCGCGCCGGCGGCGCATGAAGGTGGGGGACTCGTTCACCTCCTCGGGCGTGAACGTGAGCGTGGCGGCGATCATCCGTTCGACGCAGTCGCAGGACCAGAACGTTGCGTACGTGCACCTGAACTTTCTGCAGCAGGCGACGCGGGGGGCCGGGCTCGGCGTCGTGACGCAGTTCGCGGTGAAGGTGAGCGACCCTTCGCGGCTGGAGGCCATCGCGCAGGCGATCGACGATGAGTTCCGCTCGGACCCCGACCCGACCACCACGCGCCCGGAGAAGGCGTTTGTTGCCCAGGCGGCCCAGGACATCGTGGAGGTGGTGGGGTTCACGAAGTATCTCGGCTGGGGGTGCGTGCTGGCGGTGCTGGCGTTGGTGGGCAACGCGATCGTGCTCAGCGTGCGCGACCGGGTTCGCGAGCACGCGGTCTTGCAGACGCTCGGCTTCCGGGGGGGGCTGCTGGCGCGGATGATCGTCGCCGAGGGCGTGCTGATCGGCCTGGCCGGGGGGGCGCTGGGGGCGGCGATCGCGGGGCTCGTGGTGTGGTACGGGCGGTTCTCCATCTCGGCCGAGGGCCAGAGCATGACCATCGAGCTGCGCTGGGCGGTGCTGCTCACCGGGCTTGCGGTGGCGATGGGGGTGGGGGTGGTCGCCGGGCTGGTGCCGGCGCTGCGGGCGTCGCGGCGCGAGATCGCGTCGTGCTTCAGGGCGGCGTAGGAGACACGTGATGCGGTTCTTGCCGTTTGACTATGCCGTGCGGAACCTGGGGCGCAGCCGCGCCAGGATGGTCTCGTCGGTGCTCGGGGCAGCGCTGGTGGTGGCGCTGGTGATCGGGGCGGCGGGGTTCGTGCGGGGCATGGACGAGGCCCTCTCGACGAGCGCGGGCGAAGACAACGTGATCATCCTGGGCGTGGGGAGCGAGGACAGCGTGGAGCGGAGCGAGATCCCGGCGAGCGTGCCGGGGATTCTCGGTGCCTCGCTGCGTGGGCTGCGCCAGGAGGCGGGCACGGTGTACCTCTCGGCGCAGGTGCATGTCATGCTGCCGGTGCAACTGGAGGAAGGCGACCAGAGCAAGCGCCAGATCGTCTTTCGCGGGGTGACGCCGGAGGCGCTGCTCGTGCATGCACAGGTGCGCATCTCCGAGGGGCGCCTGCCGGCGCCCGGCGCGGATGAGGTGATGCTCGGCCGGATGGCGGGGGAGGTGCTGGGCGCGCCGGAATCGCGGCTGGCGCCGGGGTCCACGATCTCGATGGACGGAAGGGAGATGCGGATCGTGGGCCGCTTCAGCGCGCCGGGTTCGACGCTGGAGGCGGAGGCGTGGGTGCCGATGAGCGACCTCATGGAGGCGACCAAGCGCACGACGATCTCGTGCGTGATCGTGACGCTGGCCCCGGGCGGGGCGGTGTTCTCCGACATCGCCGCCTTCACGAAGATGCGCCCGGACCTGGAACTGACGGCGATGACCGAGGGCGAGTACTACGCGCGCCTGGCGGGGTTCTTCGGGCCGGTGCGGCTGGTGGTGTGGGTGACGGCGGGGCTGATCGCGGCGGGGGGGCTCTTCGGGGGCCTGAACACCATGTACGCCGCGTTCGCCTCGCGGGTGCGTGAGCTGGGCACGCTCCAGGCGCTGGGCTTCCGGCGCGGGGCGATTCTGCTCAGCCTTGTTCAGGAGTCGCTCCTGGCGAGCGTGGCCGGGGCCCTGCTGGCGTGCGCGGCGGGGGTCTTCGTGCTCGACGGACTTTCGGTGAAGTTCTCGATGGGAGCCTTCGGGCTCATCGTGGATGCGTCCGTGGTTGTGCTGGCGCTCCTCGCCGGGCTCGTGCTCGGCGTGGTGGGGGCGATTCCGCCCGCGCTGCGGGGGCTGCGGCTGACGATTCCGGTCGCGCTCAAGTCGTTCTAATAGGGAGTGTCGAGGCGAAGTGCGGCGGTGCTCGAGCGGGCGCAGCCCGTCCCGGCGCATCGTCGGATTGAAGATTCAGGAGCAGATGTTCAGGAGGTTTCTCATGCGTGGTGTGCTGGTTGCTGTGGCGATGTCGGGCGTGGTGCTGGGCGGGTGCTCGAAGAAGGCAGCGAAGAAGGACGAGAGCCCGGAGAAGGCCGCCGTGGTGCTGCCCGCGGGGCTGTTCGTCGATGCCGCCCCCGAGGGGGCGATGGAGGTCGGTGTGCTCAGGGCGTCAGGCCCCAAGCAGGGCGACCGGGTTGTGGTGCACGGCGTGGTGGGGGGGTCGCGAACCCCGTTCGTGCCCGGCATGGCGTTCTTCACACTCGTGGGCGCTCCGGCCAAGCCGTGCAACGCCACGCCCGATGACGAGTGCCCCACGCCCTGGGACTTCTGCTGCGAGTCTCGGGACACGGTGCTGGCCAACACCGCGTCGGTCCGCGTCGTGGACGCGAAGGGGGCGGCGCTGCGCGCCGAGATCAAGGGCGCGGGGGGCATCAAGGAACTCAGCGAACTGGTGGTCTCCGGCGTGGTGTCGCAGGTTGATGAGAACGCGATCGTGATCGACGCGGAGTCCATCCGGGTGGTGAAGCCCTGACGCCCCGGTGAACCGGCGCGGGGGCTCGCGAACGGCTACGGGTCCTGCGGTTCGTCATCCTCGGTGTCCGCGCTTCGGTTCTCGGCCGCGGCGCGGTTGGCGTACTCCACCAGGCTGAGGTACTGCGAGGGGTGTTCGTGCACCATGCGAGCGCACCGCTCGCAGCAGACGCGCACCATCCGGTTGGCCACGACGAGGTCGATCCTGGCCTCGTTTTCGAGGATGGGGCCCTGGACCGGGCAGGTGTCGGGCATGCCGTACCCGGGTCGCTGGGCGCGGATCACGGCGCTGTCGAGCGCCCGGAGCGCTGGGAGCGGGTCGGCCAGGATCGCCCTGCGCTCGGCGTCGTCGCGGGCCCGGAAGTGCCGGTTGCCCCAGATGAAGTCAACAGGGCTCTCTCCCAGGGGCTGCCCGTCGATGAGCGATGCGTCGAGCGGGTAGTGGCTCGCCTGATCGGCGATCAGCGCGGCGTCGATGCGCCGACGGGCCAGGTCGAGGTTCGCGTCCAGCCTTTCGTGGCATGGGCCGGAGCACAGGCGGACCTCGCGCCCGTCCAACGCGATGACCACGGTCTCGCCCCGGGTGCCAAGGCGCGTGGAGCAGAGCGGGCAGTAATCGAGGACGAAGCGATCCATCTTGGAACGCAGGGCGGGCGTGGCTTCTTCGCCGTACGTGGTCGATCCGTCGAACGGGGGCGCCAGGACGGGGGGCGGCGGGAACTCCTCCCACGGTTCAAGCAGGCCGTGGCGCGCCGTGGCTCCGGCGTGCCCGGCGTTCGCGCCTGATTCGGAGGCGGAACCGGAGCGTCCCTGGGCGGAAGCCTCAGACGGCGCGGGCGAGGTGCTCTTGCCGCACGCGTGGGCGAACAGCACAAGCGTGGCGAGGCCAAGTGCGACGGCGCCGCGTGAGAGCGCGGGGCTGCGTGTGGTGCTTTCGGGTCGTGGAGTCATCGCGGTCTCGTGCGGGTTCAGTTGGTGTGCGGGCCGAGCACGCCGGAGCCGATCATGAGACTGCGGAGGGTGGCCCGGGCCAGGGCGTCTTCGGCGCGGGCGAGAACCCCGTCGAGGCAGGCTCGAAGCGGGTCGGTCTCCGGCTCTGCGCCGAGGCGGTCCCGGTCGGCCCGTTTGCGGGGCGAAACGGCGTTGACGATGTCGAGCACCGAGATCGCGTCGGGGTCGCGCGCCAGGGCGAAGCCGCCGTGCCGGCCGCGGTAGGACGTGACGAGTTGCGCGCACACGAGGTCGCGCATGATCTTGGAGAGGTACCCGTGGGGAGCATGGGTGGCCTCGGCAAGTGCGCTGCTGCTTGCGCAGGTGCCCGCGATGGCCGCCAAGTGGCTCATGGCACGAAGCGCGTACTCCACGGTCTGTGAGATCATGCGTGTCTCCGCAAGGCTTCGGTCGTTTCGGGTCGGTCCTCCGGGGGCACGGCCCCCGGCCAGTAAGCAGTTCTCGGTCGGCGCGGCAGCGGCGCATCGCCAGGGCCGCGTCCCGCGACGGTCAGGGCGCAAGGTTCAGCCGCCCTCCGCGTGTTCGGGGCCGGGAGCGCCGGTGCGTGCCTCCATCGCGGCGCGGCGGGCCTCGATGAGGGCGTCGTAGTTCAGCACTTCGCCGCCGTGCTCGTCGATCACGCGCTGGGCATCGTCGCGGCGTTCGAAGGCAAGAATGCCCGAGCCCATGGGGGTCATCACCTTCTTGGGGTCGGTGACGGCGAAGGCCGCGGAGGAGGCGTCGAGCCAGGCGCGGGTGCCGTGGTCGTGCACGTAGCGACGCACAACCGTGCGGCCGCCCAGCCCGTCGCGCTCATCGTCGAGCATGCACCCCACGTCGTCGTAGATGAGGTGATCGCGCCGGCCGCGGTCCTCGATAAGGAGGGCGCTCGAACAGCGATCTTCGCTGACGAGCATGTTGCACTCGGCGCACTCGCTCCGCCCCAGCCGCAGTTCGGGTGGGCCTTCGAGAGGGGGCTTGGCGCACCCGGCCGCGAGAGCGGCGAGCGCGAGCGTGCCGGGGACGAAACAGGTCGAGCGACGGGTCACAGCGGGCTCCTTCGCGAAAGGCACAGGCCCGCGAGGCCCAGGGGCAGCAGCACCCACGCCGCCAGGCACGCGCCGAAGAGCGCGTGCAGGCGCGAGCCGTGCTCTTCGACGGCGTAGAGGGCCGCGGGGCCGAGCACGTCGAGGCTGGCGTCCGCCGCGTGCAGCGACCACATCTTGAAGACCTGCATGGGGTTGAAGAGGGAGAGCGCGAAGAGCTGTTCGATGCGGAGGCGCAGGGCGACAGCGCCCGCCATGAGGGCGAGGTCGGAGACGAAGACGAGCGTGAGCCAGACGAAGATCGCGGTGCCGACGGCGACCGAGGCGCGCCGGGCGAGGCTGGAGATGAGCAGGCCGACGCTGAGCATGCCGAGGGCCAGGACGAGCGCCAGGCCCGCGAGCCAGAGCATGCTTGCCGGCTGGGTGCGCAGGCCCTTCCAGGCCAGTACGAGGGCGCACGCGCCGAGGCCGAGCGTGATGCTCGCGAGAAGCGAGGCGCCGAGGCCGACGAACTTGCCGAGGAGAATCTCCCAGGTGCGGACGGGCTGCGCAAGCACGTAGGCCAGCATGCCGCGCTCGCGGTCGGAGGCGATGCTGGCGGCCCCCGCCGAGAGGGCCATGAGCGGCACGACGAGCAGGATGAGGTTGATGAGCCCCGCCGTGGTCCGCCCGAAGCCGGAGAGCCCCGTGCCGCCCGTGCCTGCGGCGGAGACAAACGACACCCCGAGCCCGAGGGCCGCGAAGGCGATGGTGTAGAGGAGGAACCACCGGCTGCGGAGGGCATCACGCAGTTCGCGCCGGGCCACGGTGAGGGTGCTGGAGATCACCCCCGGGGGCCGGGGGAGAGCGGCGGAGGCGACCGCCGGCATTGACGCGGGGAGCGCGGTCATCGGGCTTCTCCTTGGTGGTGCGCTGCGCCGGGCTCGGCCTTGCCCACGGGGACGATCTCGAAGTCGTCGATGGGGACTCGCGCGTCGGCGAGGATGCGGAAGGGCGCGGCCTTGCGGTCCTGCGAGACCGGCACCACGATGCCCACGCCGTTGAGCTGCGCGGGGAAGCCCACCGCCCGGAGCGATTCGACCGCGCGGGCCCGCACGGCGACGGGCATCACCAGGTGCAGCATCGTGGACCGGCCCAGCGAGTCGGCGAAGTCGGCGCAGGTCTGCACGCGGCTGAGCCGGCCCTTTTCGAGCACGGCGACGCGCCGGGCAAGGGTGGAGACTTCTTCAATGCGGTGCGAGGCGAAGAGCAGGGTGCGCCCGGCGCCCGAGAGTCCTTCGAGGAGGCGCACGAACTCGCCCCGACCGACGGCGTCGAGGCTGGCGGTCACCTCGTCGAGCACGAGGACGGGCGGGTCGCCGAGGAGCGCGATGGCGAGAGCGAGGCGCTGCTTCATGCCGCCTGAGAGTTCGCGCACGCGCTTGGCGCCGTGCCCGGCGAGGCCGACGGATTCAAGCACCTGGGCGGGGCGGACCGCGCGGAGACCCTTGAGGCGGGCGAAGTAGCGGATCGCCTCGGAGACGCCGAGCTCGTCGTAGAAGCCGAGTTCCTGGGGCACGTAGCCGATGAGGCGACGGGCCGCCTTGCCGCGCCGGCGCACGCTGCGCCCGGCGACCTCGATCCGGCCCGAGCAGCGGATGAGCCCGAGCACGCAGCGGATGAGCGTGGTCTTGCCCGCGCCATTGGGGCCCCAGAGGGCGACGCTCTCGCCCGGTGCGATCGAGAGCGACACATCGCGCACGGCGACATGCCGACCGAAGCGCCGGGTGACATGGGTGATGGCGATCACGAGAGGGCTCCTTGGGAAGAGTCCGTTCGGCGGCTGAAGGGCAGCACGCCCGCGAGGGCGAAGACCCCCGCGCTCAGGGCCAGCAGGGCGCCCGAGCTCGCGAGCAGGCCGAGGCGGGCGCCGGCATCCACGCCGACCTCGGGGCGCACCGGCACCGGACGCATCAGGGGCACCTCGTCGACGAAGCGCGGCTCGGGGCGCACGGCGGGCACGGCGCGCCCGACGAACTCGATCGCCTGCTGGGCCGGGCTGAAGAGAAAGAGCCTGAGCGCCGGCTGCCGGTCCATCAGGTTCTCGAAGAGCGTCGAAGATTCGTGCACGAAGTCGCCGATGCCGTCGCCGTCGGCGTCGTAGCCGGTGTAGTCGCTCCAGAAGTTGCCGGCGTCGCCCCGCCAGAAGCGGTTGGCGTCGAGGTTGCCGCGCCCGGAGACGACGACCTGGTCGATGTTGTCGACGAAGTTGTTGCCGACGATCTCGTTGCCGCGTGCCGAGGGGAGGAAGATGATGCCGACATCGTTGGAGGCGAAAGTGTTGCCCTCGAAGAGGCCCGGCTTGGCCCTGGTGAAGGGTGAACCGTCGATGTAGACGCCCGCGCGATTGCCGACCACCAGGTTGTCGCGCACCTCGAAGCGATCGGTCTCCTTGAGCCCCAGCCCGTAGCCGCTGGGCCCGCGGTTGCGGAGCAGCCGGTTGCCCGAGATACGGACTCCCGTGCTGTACATCAGGTAGATGCCCACCGAGTTGCCCGCGAACTCGTTGTCCGTGATCGTCACGTCGTCGCTGAACATCAGGTGCAGGCCGTAGCGGCAGTTGTGCCCCACGTTGCCCCGAACGGTCACCCCCTTGGAATACCAGAGGATCGAGTCGCGTCCGTCGTGCATCTCGTTGGACTCCACCAGCGCACGGTCGGAGCGCCAGAGGCGGAGCCCGTCGCCCCGGCGGGCGATGTCGAGCTTCTTGCCGCCGATGCGGTTGCCGCGCACGATGCTGTCGGGCGACTCGCGCAGGTCGATGCCGAAGAGGATGTCGTCGAGCACGTTGTCTTCGATGCGGGCGCGGGGCGCGACCGCGCGGATGCCCGCGTTCTCGTGGTCGAGGTTGTCGCCGGTGTTGCGCACGATGAACCCGCGGAAGGTCACGTCGGGGGCGGTGATCTCGACGATGTCGCCCTGGCCTCCCCCGTCGATCACCACTTCGCCCTCGGCGATCAGCGTCACGGGGCGGTCGATGCGGAGGTGCTCGCGGTAGATGCCGGCGGGCACGCGGACCGTCGCGCCGTCCGGCGCCTCGCGCAGCAGGCGGTTGATCTCGCCCTGGCGCAGGGGGTCCGGCGCGGCGGCGCGGGGCGCGGACGCGGGGGCCGCGTGCTCCGCCTCCTGGGCGGGCGCGGGCGCGCCCAGCGCCAGGCCCGCCGCGAGCACGAGATGGATGGGGCGAGAGGTCACGGGTTCAGGCTCCGAGTGCGCCGGCCTTCATCTTCTTGAAAAGCGGCCTGTAGGCCCGCATGTGGAAGAGGAACCCCACGACGATGAGCCCGGCCGCCCAGACGGCGAGCCAGTAGCCCGTGCCCCATTCGGCGTACGTCTTGAACTGGCCGATGCCCCCTTCGCCGATGACGGTGGGGACAAAGGGCTTGACGGATGAGGAGAGCGGGGCTTCGGGGTCGAGGTTCATGCCGAACTTCCTCATCCAGTAGAAGAGGTCGATGTAGAACCCCGCGGGGAACGTGATGGCGGGGATCGCGAGGAGCACCGCCCACTTGCTGTGGATGAAGGCCGCCCCTTCGATGAGAAGGAACATGGCGATGATCATGTAGATGGCGGCGGCTCGCTCGAACTGGGCGGCTTCGCCGAGGGGGCGCATGCCGATGTAATGATTGAGACCGTCGATCTCGCGCACGTCGCCGGTGAGGAGGTTGCAGTACGCGGTGAGGAAGAGGCCGTTGGGGTACTGCGGGGCGTCGAGTTCCATGTGCCAGTAGGGGAAGAAGATCGAGACGATGAGCAGCACCCGGGCCGCCATGAAGATGAGCGTGGGAAGGGCGTACCGGACGGGGCGACGCGCGAACTCCGCGGGGGGCACGCGGGGACCCACGATGGCGCGGACAAACCGTGACATGGTGTTCTCCTGGGAAGGGCGCCGGGGCGCCGAGGGTGAATCCCCGGCGCGGGCTTTCGCCCGGGCCGGGAGGCAGTTCTCACTTGCTGCCGGAGGCCACCGCCTCGGAACCCTCGGCGGGCGCCTGCGCGCCGGCGTCCTTGGGCTTCACGTAGAGGTAGCCCGCCATCTCCAGGTGCAGGGCCGAGCAGAACTCGGTGCAGTAGAAGGGGAAGGTGCCGGGCTGATCGGCGACGAAGGTGAACTCGAGGTACTCGCTGGGCTCCATCGAGAGGTTGATGTTGTACCCGCCGATGCAGAAGCCGTGGGTGGCGTCCTGCGCGGTCTCAACGACGGTGATGCGCCAGGTGACGGTGTCACCCTCATTCACCACCACGTGCTCGGGCACGAAGTGGCTGCGCACCGCGGTCATGTTGACCAGCACCTGGCTGCCGTTGCGGGTCACGCCCTCCTGGCCCGACTTGGGCGCGTTGGGGCTGATGGCCTGCGTGTGCGGATCCCAGCCGACCTCGGGGTAGACCGTCCAGGTCTGGAGCTTGTCGGCCTTGATCATCTGGCAGTAGTGCGGCTCACCCACGCCGATGGGGCTGTCGTAGATGACCGGCATCGTCGTGCCGGGCTCCACGATGTCGAGCAGCTGGAAGTTCTGGGGCAGCAGGGGGCCGGTGGGCAGGAAGCGGTCCACGCTCCACTTGCTCATGGAGATCAGGTACCTTCCGTCGGGGCTCACGGTGTCGCCCTCTGCGGCGCACAGGTGCCCGATGTTGTACTGCACCGGGGTCTTCTGCACGAGCTTCCAGGGCCGGTCGTCGTTGAGGGCGTCATACTCGCCCCCGAGCGACCAGCGGGCGACGGCGGAGTCGAGGAAGAGCGAGGTGTAGGCATAGCCCTTATCGTCAAACTGGGTGTGCAGGGGCCCGAGCCCGAGTTCGACCTGCGCCTCCATCACCGCGTCGAAGTTCAGCACCGGGATGCCGAAGTCGTCGGTGCCGCTGAAGGCCTTGTCGGCGATCGCCTTCTTGATCTTCTCCATCGAGTAGACGGTCACGTGCGGGTCAAGCTTGCCCGCGACCACCATGTACTGGCCGTTGGGGGTCACGTCCACGCCGTGCGGGCTCTTGGGCTCGGGGGCGAAGTACATGATGCCCTCGGAGGCCAGCGTCGAGAGCCGCAGCACCGGGAAGCCGTTGATCATCTCGGCCTTGCCGGCCTTGAAGGCGGCCTCGGCCTTCTTCCAGTTGACGATGTGCAGGTAGTCCATGTCGCGCTTGCTGGCGCCGGCCTCGAAGGGGGGGTTGCCGTCCTCGATGCCGCCGGTCGCCATCTCGGTGTTGAACGAGTTGACGAAGAACCACCCGTCGCTTGCGAGCTTGCCCGCGTCGGCCAGGTCCTGCCAGTACGGGGGCAGTTCGAGGGCGAACGACTGCGACTCGTCGATCCGGCCCTTCATGCGGTCGAACTTCCACATGGTGACCATGCCGCGGTACTTCTCCTTGTACTCCGAGATCGGGGCGTACGAACTCCCCAGCGTCGTCGGGTACTGCCCGCCCTCGATGATGTAGTCGGTGTTGGGCGTCACGAAGGCCGCGCCGTGGCTGCTGAGCGTCAGCGGGTTCTTGACGATCTGCTTGGTTTCCCAGTCGCGCAGGTCGATGACGCCGAGGCGGGCATTGGCCTTGTCGCCGATGAAGAGGAACTGCCCGTCGTAGTCGCCCTTGGTCTCGGAGAGCGCGGGGTGGTGGGTGTCGCCCCACTGCACATCGCGCCCGTTGATCCGCAGGCGCTCGCGCACCGGGTCGGTGTCGCCCCCGAAGCCGTAGCCCTGCCACGACTCGGGCGTGAAGACGGCGATCGAGCGCAGCAGGCGCATGCTCGGCACGCCGATGGCGAATATCTGGCCGCTCTGCCCGCCCGAGGCGAAGAGCACGTACTCGTCGTGCCGTCCGCTGGGCATGAAGGTCTTGGCCGCGGCCATGAGATCGTCGAAGTTCAGCTTGCGGTCGTTGGCGATCCGCGTGAGCTGCGCCGTCTGTTCGGCGGTGATCTCAATGGGCGCCGCCTCGGCCCCGCCGCCGCGCCGCCGTCGACCCGGCTGCTGCGCCCACGCCTCCGGCGCCAGCATCGTGAGCGCCAGCCCACCCACCAGCGTCAGCCTCCACGCGCCCCGAGCGCCCGCCACTTTCGAGCCACGCATCATCGGAAACCTCCAGTCTGAGAACGCGGCGGAGCGCCACGTGCGCTCCCCGCGGAAGTGCCTCTCGCGGATTCAGTTCGAGCCGTCGCCCACGGGGTGATTGCCCTTGAGCGTCCTCAGGTACGAGATGATGTCGAGGATGTCATCCTCGCTCAGCGCCGGGTTGCCGCCCTTGGGGGGCATCAGGATCCCCGTGGTGTTCGCGGGGTCCGTCGGCAGGCGCCCCTTCTGGATGAAGGCCAGCAACCCCTCATCATCGAGCGAGTTGATGAACGCGTTCTCGATGAGCGGCTTGCCGTTGCCCGCGATGCCAATCCCTCCCTGGCCGTGGCACGCCACGCAGGTGGTGTGGAAGAGCTTGTTGCCGCTTGCGATCCACGCCGCCAGTTCCGCGTCGCCTCCGGCGGCCTCAAGGGCCGCGGCCTGCTGGTCTGCGGTCGGGGTCGTGTCCACCACGTACGCGGGCAGCTCGGGCATCCGGCGCGGGTCCTGGAGCCCGCGCACGTACGTCACCACGTCGTCGATCTGCGCATCGGTCAGGTCCGGGCGACCGGCCCGGGGCGGCATGGGCATCGGCTTGGCGTCCGGACGCCCCACGATCACGTAGGCATGAAACTGCGCGTCGGTCTGGCGTGCGACAAAGTCGCTCTCGACCAGGTTCTTTCCCAACCCCTCGATGCCCTTGCCGTCCTGCCCGTGGCAGGCCGCGCACACCGTGACGAAGACTTCACGCCCACGCACGGCGGTCTCGAGACCGACCACCGGCTCGGGGGATGCCGCGACGAGGTGCTCCCAGGCCTGGGCGGCCTCGGCTTCGGCCCGGATCGCGGCCTGTCGGTCGGCCCAATCGACGTAGATCAACCCGCCGCCCACGGCGAAGAACGGGAACGCAAGGAGACAGGCCCACAGCGACGCGAGGCCCGCTTCGCGGTACCCGTCGGTGCGCGGCTGGCGCCAGACTTCCTGCCCCGAGTTCGCTTTGCCTTGCTCGTGCGTGCTCATCCGGCAACTCCTCAACAGATATCTAGATTGATAGAGCGATTTATCGTCTTTATCAAGCAGACATCAGTGTCCGGATGCCAGATTTACAAATAATCTCCTGTTGTTGTCCTCAAATACCAATCGTAAGCCGAATATACCCCCGCCCGGCACCGACTTCTGCTATTCTGGGGTCATGGGCAAACGACCGAAACCGAGTCGTGACAGAGTTTCGAGCGGGAACCCCCGGCAGCGAACGACAGAGAAGAGGCCGCAGGGTCGTCGTGGGCAGGCGAAGCCCGCGGCTTCGCCCAAGAAAGCCGATACCCCGAGGCTGCTTTCGGGCGGGAACCCGCAGATCGGCAAGGCGGACGGGGATGCGCCCGTTCAGGCATACGTTCGCGCGATGCCGGGCTGGAAGCGCGAGGTCGGGGCGGACCTCGACGCCCTTGTGATGCGGCTCGTCCCCGGGGTGCAGAAGGCCGTGCGCTGGAACACGCCGTTCTACGGCGTCAAGGGCCAGGGCTGGTTCATGGCCTTCCACTGCATCACGAAGTACGTCAAGGTCTCGTTCTTCAACGGGGCGTACCTGGACCCGGCGCCGCCGATTGAATCGAAGATGACGCACGTGCGCTACCTGCACATCTTCGAGCACGACCGAAAGGAGATTCTCGGCGGTCCCCTGCTCGCGGCGTGGATCCGCCAGTCATCGGCCCTGACCGGCGCGGATTGCTTTTAGCGAGAACCCGGGTGCGCGGGAGAGCACTCCGCCTCGATCCGCCGGGCGGGCCCGCGCGGGCGCTCGCCCGTCGTCATACGTCGATGCGATCGTGCCGGGCCGCCCGCAGGGCGGTCATCGGGCCGGTCAATTGATCGGCGCGAGGCGGATATTGCGGAAGTGGATCTCGGCGCCTTCGGACTGCAGCGCGATGAACCCGGCGATTTCTTCGGCATCCCAGGCGTGGTTCACCACCTCGCCGTTGACCTTGAGCGTCACATCGCCGCCGGCGACGATGATCTCGTACTCGTTCCATTCGCCGATGGCGAACTCGGCGCCGTGGGTCTTCTTGGTGTTGCGTCCGTTGAGGCGCGCGGCGTCGGTCTTCATCGTGAACGCTTCGATGTTCCAGAAATCGCCGGCGTTGCCGCTCATGAGCTGCGCTTCGATGCTGCGCGGCCAGACCATGTCCGGCTCCTGAACACGAAGGAGCGCGCCGCTGTTGCCGGGCTTCTTGGTCACGGGGTTGAAGCGCCACTCGAACTTGAGGACGTAGTTGGTGAACCGATCGGTGGTGCGGATGTACCCGGCGGGGTCGCCGGAGCAGACCAGCACGCCGTCCTGGATGCGCCAGGGGGCGGACTGATCCTGGTTCTGCGCCGCCAGGTCGGGGACCACGGCCTTCCAGCCGGTCAGGTCCGACCCGTTGAAGAGGCGAACTTCACCGGGGAGGGGCGCGTCAAGGTCGCGCACCCGGATGTTGCGGTACCAGACGTTGTCGCCGTGTTCCTGGAGCGCGATGTGCCCGCGCGGCTCGACGCCGAAGCCTTCGTACCCGCGGAACTTGCTCCACGCGATCAGTTCGCGCCACTCGTGCCCATCGGTGCGGATCTCGACGGTCTTGACGCCGTTGAGCCAGTGCTGAAGGAGGCCGTCGTGCAGCCGGATGCGCCCCTGGTTCCACTCGCCCGCGGGCTTGGAGACCTTGTTGCCCGAGGGGCTGACGAGGTCGTAGAGCGCCCCGGCGGCGTGGGGCTCCAACGGGTCCACGCCGTACCCGACATCGTCGAGCACCTGGAACTCCGGCCCGGTCTGCCAGGTTGCGCCGTGGCGCTCGGTGACGCGGAAGATGACGCCGCTGTTGCTCTTGGGGCCGACCTTGAACTCAAACTCCAGTTCGAAATCGCCGTACTGCTCGCGGCTGATGATGTCGCCCCCGCCGCCCCCGCCGATCACGTGAAGCGTGCCGTCAACGACCTCCCAGCCCTTCTGGGGAAAGCCCTCCTGGCGGTAGCCGCGCCAGGCATCGACATCGTCGCCGTCGAAGAGGGAGACCCACCCGGCGGCTTTGTCAGCGGCGGAAAGCCCGTCGGCCAGAGCAGGAGCGGCCAGAACCAGAACCGAAGCGATCGCGAGCGGGCGCATGCGGCTACCTCCACGGGTACGGGCGGCGCGGCCGCCCCCCTCGGGGGAGCATAGCCGCCTGCTGCGGGCGCGTGGCCCGTGACCCGAGGGAATAGTGAACCGAACAGGGTGGTTGGAGCGACCACCAAGGAGAATCCGCATGCGCAAACTTGCTCTCGCCGCGTTCGTTGCCACCGCCGCCGGCTCGGTCGCCCTCGTGGCGGCGGGCACCCGCCCGACGACGCCGGCGCCAGCCCGCGAGAAGACCGGCGTGTCGGTCTTTGACGTGGACCCGGTGCACTCGGCGGTGATCTTCAAGATTCAACACATGGGCGTGTCGAACGTCTACGGACGATTCAACGACGTGTCCGGCACGTTTGCGATCGACCCTGCGGACCTCGCGGGGTCGAGCGTGGAGATGACGGTGAAGGCCCAGAGCGTGGACTCGGGCAATGACATGCGCGATGAGCACCTCCGCAAGCCCGACTTCTTCAACGCCAAGCAGTTCGAGGAGATCACCTTCTCGAGTACGTCGATCGAGAAGACCGAGGACGAGGGCAAGTACCTGCTCAAGGGCAAACTCACGATGCTGGGCGTCACGAAGCCCATCGAGGCGACGCTGAAGTGGGTCGGCGACCGGGACGTGGGCGGGCAGATGGGATATCGCGCCGGCATCGAGGCCGTCTTCGCCGTCAAGCGTTCAGAGTTCGGCATGACCTACGGCGTCGCGGCGGGCGCAGTGGGTGACGAAGTGACGATCCTGGCGGCGTTCGAGGGGTCGCGCCGGTAGGTGCGGACTGCGGCGAGCAATGGTGATTGGCCGGCCCAGGAACGCCGGCGGCGACGCGGCGCGCGGGCCAGATCGTCCCTACGGTCGCTCGCGCGATGCCCGACGCCCCGGCCAACCTGTCTGATCCCGGTGCCGACCTGCGCACCCTCTCCATCGTGATCCTCGTCTACAACCGGCGCGATGCTCTGCGGCGCACGCTGCGCGAGGTGGAGCCCCATGCCCGGGCCGGGGCCGAAGTCATCGTCATTGACAACGCCAGCGCCGACGATTCGTTTGCCGTCGCGCGCGAGGCCGCCCCGTGGGCGCGGGTCGAGCGTCTGGACAGAAACCTCGGGGTGGAGGGGTTCAACCGCGGAGCGGCGCTCGCGAGCCGCGACGTGCTCCTTATCCTTGACGACGATGCCTGGCCCGAGCCGGAGGCGCTCCGGTCGGCGATCGCGCTCTTTGCAGCGCGCCCGGAACTCGCGGGCGTGATGCTGCACAGGAGACACCCGGCAACAGGGGAGTTCGAGTGGCCCTTCGGGCGCGTGCCCGGAGCGCGGGAGCCCTGGCCCGACATGGGGTGCGCAAACCTGGTGCGCCGCAGCGCGTGGCAGGCGGTGGGGGGGTACGAATCGGCGTTCTTTCTCTACCGCAATGACACCGACCTGGCGCTCAAGCTCCTGGGGGCAGGGGGCGCGGTTCACTTCCATCCCGGCTGGATCGCCCTGCACGACAGCCCGGCGGCCCGGACCAAGAGCCTGCGCTGGTTCTTTCTCTCGACGCGGAACTGGGTGTGGATGTGCCGGCGCCACGCCCGGGGCTTCACGCGCTGGGAGGGCATCGTGCTGGGTTGGGCGTGGGCGCATCGTCTGGCGGGGCGGCGCCCGCGGGCCCACGCTCGCGCCTTCGCCGGGGCGTGGGCGGGTCTCTTTCGCCCTGCGCCGCGCCTGCCCGCGAGCGTCACCCAGCGCGGCCCGGCGCTCCGCCAACTGCTGCGCCTCAAGCGGCGTTTGCGGGCACGGGGCTCCCCTCGGCCCGATGGTCTGAGAACTGCGGGCCAAGAATGAGCAAGCATCGCCGGCGCGGGTCCGGCGCGCCGATCCGTGCCGGCCTGGTCTTTCTCAGCCATGCCTTTTCAGGTTACAACCCTCATGCAGCCCATTGAGTCCATGTCGGTGCGCGAGTTGCTCGATGAACTGGGCGCCAAGACCCCCGCGCCGGGAGGCGGGGCGACGGCCTCGATGTCCGGCGGCCTCGCGGCCGCTCTCGGCAGCATGGTGATCGCCTACTCGATCGGGAAGAAATCTCTGGCCCAGCACGCCGAGGCGCTGGAGACGGCCTCGCGCCGCCTGGTCGTGGCCCGCAATCTCTTTCTGCGCCTCGCGCAGGAAGATGCCAGCGCGTATGACCTGTACAGCGAACTCTCGAAACTGCCGCCGGACGATCCGAGGCGAATCCGTGAACTGCCGGGGGCGATCCAGCGCTGCGTGCAGGCCCCCCGCAGCGTGCTCGCCGCGGCGGTGGATGTGGCCCGCCTGCTCGAAACCCTGGCGCCGATCACCAATGTCCACCTGCATAGCGACCTCGGGGTCGCGGGCGTGATGTGCGAGGCCGCGGCGAGGAGCGCCGCGTGGAACATCCGCGTCAACCTGCCTCTGCTCGGCGACGTCGCGCAGCGCGAGGCGATCCAGGCCGAGACTGATCACGCGGTCGCTGATGTGCGGGGGCGGGTGGATGCCGTGGAACGCGCCTCGAAGCATTGAGGCGAGTCGGACGGTTCTACCACGATGCCAGCCGCGTGACGCCTCCGCCTCGGGGCGAGGCGGGCAGATCTCCCCGGCGCAGGCGATAGAGCGGCGCCTGCGCCGGGCAGTTCCATCGCACTTCGACCACGCCTTCTCCCAACCCTCGGCTGATGCAGCAGAGGGTCTGGCGGACCCGCAGCACCCCCGACGCCTGGTCCATGGGCAGGTCGCTCGACGTGTGCGGGGCAAGGCGAGGGGAGAGCCGTACCTGCCCGCCGTGGGTGTGTCCGGCGAAGCACAGCGGAATGTTGAACTCCGACGCCGCGAAGACTTCGGTGGGGTAGTGGAGCAGCCCGAGGGTGAGGTCGGCGCGGGTGTCACTCGCCGATCGGAGCATGGCGCGGGGCAGGTCTTCCGGGAAACTCGCCCCCACCAGCCTGATCCCCTCGACGGTGCACTGGTCGTTCATCAGCCAGCGCACACCCCCCTGAGCCCGGGCGGCGCGCTGAAAGGCGATCGAGTCGTGATTGCCGAAGACCCCGAACACGCCGATTCGGGCGCGGCAGGCGTCGAGCACGTCGCGCAGCACACGCAGGGCCACCCGCTCGTCGCCCGGGGCGTCCATGAAATCCCCGGTGAGAAAGACCAGGTCAGTGGGCCAGCGCGGGAGCGCCCGGATGAGCGTCCGAACCGGGTGATTGAACCGCGGGGGCCGGCGGGTGTGGAGGTCGGCAATGTGGAGCACAGACAGCCCGTCGAGCGGGGCGGGAACCGCGGGGTGCCGCACTTCGTACGCTTCGATGGGCGCGGGGGGGGTGGGCGACCGGAACCGGGCCCGCATCGAGGGGTGATTCTGGCTGGCGCTGGGCATCGTTCCCCCGGCCCGCGCGTCCCGGGCAAGACCCGGCGGGCCGCGATAGACTATCCTTCCTGTCCGGCGCGGGTGTCGCCCGGGCACACTGGAGTTGGCGCATGGCGAAGATGTTTTACACGCTCGAGGAAGCCGCGGAGAAACTCGGCAAGTCGAGCGATGAGGTGAAGGCCCTCGTCAAGAGCGGGCAGCTCCAGGAGTTCCGCGATCGCGACCGGCTGATGTTCAAGCGCGACCAGGTTGACCTCCTCTCGGGCGCGGGCGACGGCATCAGTCTCGAAGACGACCTCGAACCGATCTCTCTGGCCTCCAGCGGCTCCGGCTCGGCGATGCGGGTGGCGGATGACGCCCCTAAAGAAGGATCGGGCATCAGCATTTTTGACGTCACCGAAGAGGCGGATGAGAACTCCAAGACCGTGGTGAGCAGCACGGCCTCGTCCCCGGATTTCGCCATGGACCCGGCCTCCAGCGGCTCGGGCCTGATGAACCTGACCCGCGAAGCGGACGACACCGGCCTCGGCGAAGACCTCATCAAGGATGTCTACGGCCAAGGCGACCAGGCGTCGCCCACGCCCACCGGCGACCTGTTCGAGTCGTCGGGCGTGGCGGAGCCCGCCGCAGCCGCGGCCCCGCTCATGATGGCCGTCGCCCCGATCCAGGGGGGCGCCTCGGGCCTTGCCTGCGGGCTGGCGATCGGTTCGATCATCGCCTGCCTGGCTGCGTGCGCCTTGCTGGTCATGGCCCTGACGGGCATCGGGTCGGGAGGCTCGGCTTCGGGCGGAGCGGGCGACATGTTCGACATGGTCGCGAAGAACCTCATGCCCATTGCCGGCGGCCTCGCGGGGTGCCTTGTGGTCTTTGGCCTGCTCGGGTTCGTGATCGGCAAGAAGACGGGGTGAGCGGGGCGGAGAAGAAGTAGAGCAGTGAAGCAGTGCGGGAGTGCGGAAGTGGCGGGGTGCGTCGTTCCGCCGGGCAGGCGCCCCCGCAGAGTGAGCCCGAGAGACCGAAGCACGTGCCCTGCCTGCGGTTCACGCGTTGCCCGGTGCGTGCGCGAACTCGGAGGCGCGCCCGGAAGGCCGAGCGCCCGCAAGACAACGCAAATTGTTTTGAGGCAGAGCCAAGCTCGGGGGCACGATGCCGAACTCCGCACAGTTCTCGCAGCCCGATCGTTCGGTCGATGCCCGGCCGGACTGGTCCCATTCAGACCTCGTCGGTGCGGTCTCGTCGGTCGCTCACGCGACACCCTGGACGAAGTTTGACGGCGTTGACACCGGGGCGGGCGGGTTCACCAATCGGCACGCGTACGAGCCGTGCGACCCCTTCCCGATTCCGGCGACCAAAGACCGCGAGGGCTACCACGGCGAGCGCCATTACGACTACTGGCTCTCGGGGCTCAAGGACTACCTGCTGATCACCCAGCGCCTGCGCGCCCTGGGCGTGCCGGCGAACCCCGCGGGCGGGCCCCCCAGGGGCTGGCGGGTGCTCGATTTCGGATGCGCCTCGGGGCGTGTGCTGCGGCACTTCGCCTGCCAGGGCGATGGGCTGGAGGTGATCGGCTGCGACATCGCGCCGGCCCACGTCCGGTGGGTTGAGACCCACATCGCCTCGCGCTGCGGGCCGAAAGCAAACCATGTGTCCCCCCCCCCCCGGAAGGGGCGGTGCCGGGTGCACGGTCGATCGAGGTGTTTCACAACCGGGCCGTGCCGCCTCTGCCGCTGGAGCGTGATTCGCTCAACCTGGTGTACGCCTTCAGCGTCTTCAGCCACATCGATGAGCAGGAGATGCCCTGGCTGGAAGAGTTGCGCCGGGTGCTCAGGCCGGGCGGGTATGCGTACCTGTCCACGCACACCGAGCACACGTGGGGCATCCTGGGCAGCGAGCACGCGATCTACCGCAATTTGTTCTCGCTGCCGTTCAGGGCGGCGCCGGCGATGGTGATCGAGCCCGCGATGCTCACACGCCCGATGCCGGCGGAGCGGGTGGTGTTCAGCCTGCCCGGCGCGCGGGCGTACGGGCGCAACGTGTTTCAGAGCACGGCGTACATCGAGCGCGAGTGGGGGCGGCTGTTCGAGATCCAGGCGATTCATCGGCAGGGCGCGTACTACCAGGACGTGATCGTGCTGCGCAAGCGGGCGGGTTGAATCGCGGGCAGGTCCTGACGATGCGCGCGGGTATTCGGCGCGCAGGACTGTGGATGCGCCGGTGCAGGGTCGGGGCTCCTGCGTGCGCCGGGGCTCAGATGGGGGTGTCGCGGGGTGTGGGGTCGGGGTGGCGCGAGACGGCCAGCCGCACGCGGCCCATGATGCCCGCCACGAACGCCTGCGAGGGCGGCGCGCCGACAAGGGCGTGGATGGTCCACGCGGCCACGTTGGCGAGCCAGCGCTCGGGCGCGGGGGCGCCGAGGCCGATGGGCTCCAGGGACAGGTCGCGGATCATGCGGACGAGGGCCCGCCCCTCGCCGACGGGGGGCAGCCGACGGAGCGAACCGACATCCACGAGCCAGAGGCGGCAGGCCGGCCCATCGGCGCGCGCGGGGTCGCCCGATTGCACCAGCAGGTTGGAGGGCTTGGCGTCGGCGAGATAGCGATTGGAACGCAGGAGGCGCGCCCAGAGGGCGCCCAGGGGCCCGGCCACATCGTCAAGGAGCGGGTCGCGATCGCGGATGAGCGAGAGGAGCGAGGGGGCTTCGAGCCCCTGGAAGACCAGGGTTTCGATGCGCCGGCCGGATCGCGTCCCGGCGAGGTGGGCGCACAGCACCGGGGTGGAGAACTTTCGCGCGCTCAGCCAGAGCGAGGCTCGGCGTTCGCGATCAAACGCTCCCCGCCCCAGCGCGGCACGCGCGAGGTCAAGGGCCGAGGGAAAGGTTCTGGTCTTGAAGACCAGGGGCGCCCCGGCGGGGCCGAGCCGGGCCATGAGCACGGAGCGCGATTCACTCACCTTCAGGGGTGCTGCGCGGGAGAAGTCGGCGCGGGCGACCGCCTCGGCGAGCGCGCGGGCCTCCGGGAGGCGAGGCCAGCGGACGCGGACGGAGCCTTGAGGGGGCAGGAGCACGGCTGAGGATACGGGGGCGTTCTCGGACGGATCGCGCGCCGGCGCACGCGGCACCACACAGACAAGCGGAGGGACGGAGCAGGGCTTGCTCCGGGACTTTGCCGGGGCTGCTCTCAAGGGTGGGCAGGAATGCGACGATGGACCTCGGTTGCCCGGGAAGGCCCCGGGGCACGGAGCGGCCATGAAGCGCATTCTCCTTGCCGATGACGAGGCGCACATCAGCCGGATGCTCTCGGAGCGCCTGCGGCGCGAGGGCTTCGAGGTGGTGTGTGCGCGCGACGGCGAGGAGGCGTGGGAACTGGCGCAGGAGCAGGCGCCCGACCTGGTGGTGACCGATCTTCAGATGCCCGTGATGAGCGGGCTTGACCTGGCGAAGGCGCTTCGGGGATACGGGCCCACGGCGAAGACGCCGCTCATCATGCTGACGGCGCGTGGGTACGTCGTCGATGGTTGTGAACGTGCGGAGGCCGGGATCACGGAGATGCATCCCAAGCCATTCAGCGTGCGGCACCTCGTGGAACGGGTGCGTGCGCTCTTGGGCATGAGCGGAGCCCAGGAGGCCGCGTGACGGCTGCGGGGGAAATCCTGGACGCAGCGCGCCTGCTGCGGGAGCGGTGCGCGCAGCTCGGGCTGCCCACGTGGCTGCTCAACCCGGCCGGGCTGGTGCTCGCGGAGCCCTCGGAGGCGAGCCTCGCGGGGCTGTGGCTGCGCAGCGGTGAAGTGGCGCGCCTGGTGTCGCGGGCGGTGACGGACTGGAGCGGAGCGGAGAAGCCCGAACTTCAGGCCGTGATGCCGGGATGCTGGCTGATCGGCCTCGCGCAGATGCGCCGTCGCCGGGTCGGCGGGTACCTGGGCGCGCTGGCGATGTCGCGTGGGTTTCTGGAGAGCGAAGCGTTCGTCGCGACGTGCAAAGCGGCGCACATCGACGTGGCCACCACGCGCCACGTGATGCGCGAGTATGCGAACTACGACGAAGCGTCGGCGAAGCGGGTGCGCCTGACGCTGGAATGGATGCTCGAAGACCTGCGCGAGCGGCATGACCAGCACAGCACGATCGAGGGCTTCACGACGCAGCTCACGGGCGCCTACGAGACCATCGACCTGCTCTACGCGCTCGGGCGCGCCATGAACGAACCGAACGACCCCGAGCAGTTCGTGACGCGGGCGCTGGAGCGCCTGCGGGCGAACATGGACTTCGCGTGGGTCGGCGCGCACTTCGAAGACGACGCCCGGATCGCGCCCGTGGTGCACGGGCGGACCTTCGTGGTGGGCGCGCCCTCGATGACGCGCCCGGCGCTCATCGCGGCGATGCGCCGGCACATCATCGACCTCGGCAGGCCGGTCGCGCGGATGATCGGCAGCGACGTGCCGGGGTTCCTGCCCGACGGCGGACCGCAGGTGATTGTGCAGCCCGTGCTGCGCGACAGCAAGGCCGCGGGGTACCTGATGTGCGGCGAGAAGAAGGGCCTGGATCCGCAGGTCAGCAGTTACGACACGCAGGCCCTGGAGGCCGCGGCCGGGTACATCGGGCCCTTCCTCGAGAACGCCGGGCTCTACGCCGACCAGTCGGCGATGTTCATGGGCACGCTCAAGGCGCTCACGTCGGCGATCGACGCGAAGGACCCCTACACGTGCGGACACTCCGAGCGCGTGGCGCTGCTCTCGGCGCAGCTCGCCGAGACGCTCGGCATCGAGCGCGACCTTGTGGACCGGATCCACATCGCCGGGCTGGTGCACGACGTGGGCAAGATCGGCGTGCCCGAGCACGTGCTCGGCAAGAGCGGCAGGCTGACCGACGAGGAGTTTGCCGCGATCAAGCTTCACCCTGAGATCGGCCATCGGATCTTGCGAGACATCCCGCTGCTGCAGGATGTGCTGCCGGGCGTGCTGCACCACCACGAACGCTGGGACGGGCGGGGGTACCCGCACGGGCTGGCGGGCGAGGCGATCCCGCGGTGCGCGCGGATTATCGGGCTGGCGGACACGTTTGATGCCATGAGCAGCAACCGCGCATATCGCTCGGCGATGTCGCGCGATACGGTGCTCGCGGAGATCGCGCGTTGCGCGGGGGCCCAGTTTGACCCGGCGATAGTGCCGGCCTTCCTCGGCCTCGACTTCACCCTGTATGACCAGACCGTCGCGGATGCGCCGGCCCAGCGGGTGTTCAAGGTCGCCGCGGCGGCGTAAGGCACTGCCGCGCCAATCAGCCCTGCACGTCGATGGCGCGCCCCGCGGCGACGCCGGTTGCCGCCGCGTTGCGGTCGGCGGGGTGCCGGTACAGGCTGGGCATGGCCGAAGCCGGACGAGGTGACTCACCGGAGAAGTCAACCCGGCCGGGGACCACCGCCGCGACGAGTCGGTCAATCGCATCCGGATTGCGGGCGGGAGCCGTGCCGGGCGCGGGGTTGACCGGCGCCGAGCGAACCTGGGCCGGGCGGGCCGCGGCAAGGCCGTAGGCGCGGGCGACGTGGAAGGGGATGGGATCGGTGCGGTCCATGCGACTGTTCCGTGCGGGCGCAGCGCGCCGCGTCTGAGTGTCGGTGAAGCGCACTTTGGAGCATGAGAAATCGCGCGGGGCGCAAGACGTGCGCGGGGGGCTGCCCGCGCCCGCGGTGTTGGGGGCGCCGACCGGCGATCGGGGTTGGGGGTCATGTACAACGGATCGGGCGCGCGGGGCCCCTGTACCATCGGGGCATGAGCGAGCCACTGCCCCTCTCGGCGGCAATCGTGTGCAGAAACAACGATGACACCATCGAGCGCACCCTCGCCTCGGTGCGGCCGCTGTGCGCCGAGATCGTGGCGCTCGACTCCGGCTCGACGGACGGCACGATCGGGCTGCTGGAGCGCTTCGGAGCTCGGGTGGATCGGGTATCGTGGCGCGGTCACATCGCGACCAAGCAGGCGGCGCTTGAGTCGTGCACGCAGCCGTGGGTGCTCTGCATCGACAGCGATGAGAGCATCGAGCCGGACCTTGCGGCGTCGATTCGCGCATCGCTCGCCGGGGCTGCGGATGATCTCGCGGGCCTGATGGTCAACCGCAAGGTGTGGTACGACGGGCGGTATCTGGATCACGCATGGCAACCCGAGTGGCGGCTGCGACTGGTGCGCCGGGCGCTGGTCCCCGGGCAGGCGCGCTGGGGGGGCGTCGATCCGCACGACAAGCTCGAAGTGCAGGGGCGCGTCGAACGGGTCGCAGGGACCATGCGGCATGACACGGTGCGCGGGCTGGGGCGGTTTCTCGCGGCGCAGGTCAGCCTCGCGCAGGCGTCGGCGCGCAGCCTGCACGCGGCGGGGCGTCGCGGCAGTCGGTGGAGGCTCATCGCGTCGCCTCCCGGCGCGTTCGTCAAGCAGATCGTGATGAAGCGGGCCTTTCTCGACGGCTGGCGAGGCTGGTGCGCCGCGGGGTCCGCGGCGGCAGGGGCGCTGATGAAACACGCGATGCTGCTCGACCTCGACCGGGCCGCGCGCGAGCGGGCGCACCCGGGCCCAGGGACGGGCGGGGCCTAGAATCGTCGGCCCGGCGGCATGGCCGGGTCTTCTCGTGCGAGGACATTTTCTCCGTGATCAGCGAACCCGACGCGCCTTCACCCGACTCTAGCCCTGCGAATGACGGTTCCACGTCGCCCTCCGGAGACGGACGGCGCCGGCGTCGCCGTCGGCGCGGACCGCGTCGAGAGTCGGGTGACGGCGCAGACCAGGCCGGCGCGCCGGAAGGCGCTGCGCCGGAGGGCGCGGCCACCGCTGGGACCGGCGGGAGCGAGACCGGTGAGACCGGGGAGGCGGGGCCGCGCAAGCGCCGGCGTCGGCGTGGCGGGCGCGGCCGGGGTCGGGGCGAGGAGGCACGGCCCGAGGGGGGCGAGCCGCCGCCCGCGCCGGCAGTTCGGGCGCAGGACGACGAGGAGGATGAATCGGACCACGAGCCCCGCGCGCCGATCGCGTACACGGAACGGGACCCGGACCTGTTCGACCTCACGCGGACGTGGGCGGAGTTCGAGCTCTCGGCGGGCGTGCAGAAGGGGCTTCGGGACGCGGGGTTTGTGTACCCGACGAAGATCCAGTCGCAACTGATTTCCCCCGCCATCGCGGGGCGCGACCTGCTGGGCCAGGCGAAGACGGGCACCGGAAAGACTGCGGCTTTCGGCCTGCCGCTGCTCTCCAAGGTGGTGCGCGGGGAGGCGTTTCAGGCGCTGGTGCTGGCGCCAACGCGTGAGCTGGCGACGCAGATCGCCGACAGCCTGAGAGTCCTGGGGCGTCACACGGGCCTGACGGTGCTGCCGATCTACGGAGGCGCGAGCATCCGGGGACAGGCGGAGCGCCTGGCGAAGAACCCCGAGATCATCGTGGGCACGCCGGGGCGCGTGATGGACATGGTCGAGCGCCGGCTGATGCGATTCGACAACTTCAAGTTCGTCGTGCTGGACGAGGTTGATCGGATGCTCGACATCGGCTTCCGCGACGACATTCGGAAGATTCTGCGCCAGTGCCCGGCGGAGCGCCAGACGATGATGGTGTCGGCGACGATCAGCAAGGAGATTGAAGAACTCGCGCGCAAGCACATGCGCGACGCCGAGAAGATCGTGACGAGTTCGGGCTCGCTCACGGTGAAGATGGTGCAGCAGCACTACCTCACGGTGGAGCCGTGGGACAAGAAGAAACTGCTGCTCCACCTGCTGACGCACGAGGAGCCGGCGCTGACGCTGGTCTTCTGTCGCCTGAAGCGGACGGTGGACAACCTGGCTGAATACCTGGAAAAGCACGGGATCGCGGCCTTCGCGATGCACGGCGACATGCGCCAGAGCCGGCGCGAGACGGTGATCCGCAAGCTGCGGGCCGGGCACCTGGGCGTGGTGATCGCGAGCGACCTCGCCAGCCGCGGGCTCGACGTGGACGGCATCACGCATGTCATCAACTACGACCTGCCGGAAGACCCGGACGTGTACGTGCACCGCATCGGGCGCACCGCCCGCGCGGGGCGCGACGGCATCGCGTGGAGCATGGTGACGCCGGACCAGGGACGGCTGCTCACCGACATCGAGTCGCTCATCAACCTTGAGATTCCGCTGCTCGCGTATCCGGATTTCAAGCCCTCTCCGCGGCCCGAGCACTTCCGCGATGACACGCCGAGTGCCGGCCGGGCCTCGACGCGCCCGCGACGTGCCCCGGAGGGTGAAGTCGAGGAAGCACCCAAGGTGCCCAGCCGCTTCGCGCCGCCGCCCCCGCCCGCGGCGGAAGTTGCGGCGGAACAGGACAAGGCACGGCTTGAGGCGAAGTTCCCCGGGGGCATCGTGCCGACCAAGTTGCCTGAGAGGCGTCTCTTCGGACGAGCCAGGAGCGGGCGTCGGTAGGTGGAGGTTGGCTGCAGGAAGCCTGGAACAGCGGTTCTCGGACCTATCCACTGTTTGTCCACAAGGCCGGCCAGTTTGACAACGGCCTTGGGGGCCGAGACCCTTGCAGGTGAAGTTACCTCGGCACGCTTGGACCAACCGCCGGCGCGCACAAAGACAGTGTCATGCATGAATTTTCTTGGACCTCAAGGTTTGCGTATTATACTGTTTTAGGTCGTACGCGCGGTTTTGCGGCATCCTATTCTTGGTGACGGCGATGGACCGCCGATGGATTTCATCCGGCGGAGAGTGGTGTCGTCACTTTTCGAAAGGCCAGCCATGACAAGTCCATGGTTCGAGCGTGTGCTTCAGGCGTCGGCGCTTGCGGTGATCGCGAGCGCCGGCGTTGTCTTTGCGCAGGACCATCCCGGTTCGCCCGGGGATCCCGGGTACAACTGGGGGCGTGACAACTGTGGCCCCCACACCGCAGGCCTGCGTTCGGCGGAAGAATGCTACGAGTGCTGCAACGAGCGATACCAGGAAGCCTTCGAGACTCCCACGTGGCTGGACCAGTGCCTCGGGTACTGCGACAGCGTGAACTGGGAGGCGTGGAACAACGGGGGCGAATGAGTCATGGTAACTTCAAGACTCACCCTCCTCGCCGTCGGCGGGGCGGTGGTGGCCAGTTCGTCGCTCGTGTTGTGGACGTATGCATCGAGACGGGATCGCGACGTTCCCGAATGGCGCACGTCGCTCTCCACCATGCCGCATGTAAGGTCCACGCCGGGGCCGCGGTTCAGCGCCGAGTACACGTCAACGCGCGCCCGCATGTGGAATGACGTGCTGCACGAGGAACGATGGGACGAAGCCGTCGCGGCTGAACTGGCGATGATCGCCCGAAGGGCATCGTTCGACGCCACGCCGAGGGACGATGCAGCCGAAGCGGAAGTTGAGTCGTGGCTGCTGTCCATGGATGCGCTGCACGTGATCGAGGCGCGGCTCAATGCCTTGGCGCCGATCGATCCGCAGGCGCGCAGGGTTCTGCTTGACGTCGTGTTGGATTCCTCTCGGTCGATGTCACGGAGTCGTCGTCACCATGCGTGCGCGGCACTGGCCGGGAGAGGGCTCTTTGGAGACGAAGTCTGCCGCGCGAGGTTGATGGAACTGACCCGCGATCCCGACACCTGGGTGTCCGACAACGCGCGTCGTCACCTGGCCTGGGCCGAAGGGCGGGGAAGAGCACGACCGGAGGATCGGCAGTGATCGCGGGGCGATCCGCCATCATTGGCGCATTGGCGTGCTCCGGCGCGATGGTTGTGATCGCATCACAACACCGCAGTCGGCGTGTCCCGATTATTGAGGAGAGTCAATACAGCAGCGCCGTGGCACCGTGTGCCTCATGCGGGGGCGCGCGCCCCGCATTCACGCCGGAGCCGGGCGAGTCTGAAGCAATGACGGCTGCGCGGCGTGCGTTGCACGAACTTACGTGGAGCCCCGAGCCTTGGAGTCATTCGGATATCGTGACTTGGTGCGCCTGGGCAACCCGCGCGCCTACCCCTGGACGGGCTTTGGATCCCGCAGAGCAACTCCGCCTCGCCGGCGCAGCGTTGAACTGTCTGCGAGGCCGCATTGACCGCACCGGTGAGCAGCCTTCCGAAGATGTGATTGACGCCCTGGTCAGTCTCGCGACCGACCCTGAAGTGACGTTGCGGTACGGCACGGCGATGGTGCTCTCAGCCATCGCGGATGCGGGCGCCTCAGGCTCGTCGGTTGCGGGTGCCAGAGCACTCCTTGCGGGTGACGAAGATCCGCACGTCGCGCTGGCCGCGGGGGGCGGGCGATGAGACGCCGCCCCGGCTTCACGCTGGTCGAACTCATCGTGGTCATGGCCGTGATCGCGACGCTCATCGCCATTGCGCTGCCCGGTCTGTCGGGCGCGCGGGCCGAGGCGCGCCGGGCATCGTGTCTTGCCGGCCTGCGCTCCATCGGGCAGGGTCTCGCGGGCTACCGCAACCAGCACTCGGGCCTGCTCCCGGCGGCGTTCCGAGCCGTGGACGTGCGGCACGGCGCCCTGGCGCCGCTGCCGGCCATCGCCGAATACCTCGATGTGTCCCTCCCTCGCTACGACTCGCGAACGGGCGAGACGACATCGCGGGCGCCGTGGCGATGCCCGGCCGACCGCGAGGAGTCGCTGGCCGACGGGTGGAGCTACTCCTACCTCCCGTGGGACCTCATGTTCTTCTACTCGCTGCGCAGCCCGCAGCAGACCGTCACGCGCTGGTATGAACTGCGCCCGGGAGAGCCGGTGATGTGGGATCACGAGGCACGGCATGATCGGCCGCGCAAGGGTGCGGCCTCGCACGGTCGCAACGTGCTGACGCTGGACGGGGCCGCGGGCGAGGGTTGAGCGCGGCTCACGTGGCCGGAAGGCAGCCTTCGACCGCGCGGCGGAGCGATCGCGCGCAGGATGCAACGCGGGGCAGAAAGACGTCGGCCTCGATCGCTCCGAACCGCCCGGTGCAGGCCACGGGCGTCACGCCCTCCACCACCAGCGATTCAACCATGAGCGGCGCGAGCATGGCTCGCTCGGCCCCGATGAGCGGGGCGCGGGCGTGATAGGCGCCCACGATCGCGCCGAGGCGACCCGGGTCAATGTCGAGCGCGTGATCGCGCGGGGCGAGCGCGAACTGGAGTGCCCCCGCCGCGAGGTCAACCACGCGCGGGGCCCGCCGGGGGGAGTCGAAATCAAAGACCGATGCGACCCGCGCCCCGTCGAACACGAGGTTGCCCGGGTGCCAGTCCCCGTGGATCAACTGGTGCGAGAGGCCGGCGTAGCCGAGGCGATCGACCGATTCGGCCGCATCACGGGCCAGCAACTCGAGTTCATCAAGGGCGACCAGGGCCGGGCCGGAGCACCGGGCGCGGGCCGCGCCGAGGCGGGCCTGGGCGAGGGGCGAGGCGTGGAAGCTGCCGCTCTGAACTTCCACAGGCGGGTGGCAGACGGCGAGGCAGGCGTGCAGATGCGCGAGGGACGCGCCCGCGGCCTGCGCCTGGGCGATAGAGCCATCAAACGGGGAACCCTGGACGAACGTGAACATCTCGTACACCGCGCGTCCGACCTGGAGCATCGAGTTGTTGTCCGCGCGGGTGCCGACGAGTTCGGGAGTGGGGTAGTCGCGGTCGAGCAGGTGGAGCGTGACATGGTGGCCCGCCGCCACGAGCACGGGGTCGCTGGCCTGCGGAGCGCGGCGCTTGAGAAGAAACGTGCCCCGCTCGGTGCGGATGACGAGCTTGGGGGCCTCCGGCGAACCCTTGTGGAGGGGCCTGGCGGATTCAACGCGCCCGAGGTCGTAGTGCTCGAGCACCCGCGCGAGTTCGCCCGGAGAGATCACGCCGGGGGAGGCGCCTTCGCCTGCCGCGGGCGCGCGACCGAAGGGTTCGCGCAGCCCGGTCAGTGCGACGGCTTCCAGCCCGGTGTACGCAGGAGGGCCCACGGGAGATCATTCGCCGCGCGGGGTGCGCGGGTTGCCCTGTCGAGCCGCGGCGCCGGTGTGGGCGCCGGGCTTCTCGGACGGGGGCCTCCTGGCGGCGCGTGCGCCCGGGCGCCGGCCGGCGCGAGGGGCGGGGGTCTTGGGGGGTCGGGGCAGGGGCCACTCCCACGCCGGGCCCTCCTTGGCCTCGTAATGGGCCCAGAGTTCGAGCCAGTAACTGCGGAAGGCGTGGGCCCCGAAGGGGGCGAAGTGCGCGCGCACCGCGTTCAGGACTTCGCGATCGGTGCCCAAGTGCCCGAGCACGGTGCGGCCGTGGCGCAGGGCTTCGGAGTCCAGGGGCAGAAAGGCGTAGCGACCGAGCAGCTGCATGATGTTCGCGGCGGCGTAGGGCCCGACTCCGGGCAGCTCCTGGAGCTCCTTGAACACGGCGTCGTCCGGGCGGGCAGGGTCGCACAGGGCGGCTTCGTCTATCGCGCCTCGCGCGAACAGGTCAGCCAGCGCGATGAGGCGCGTGTCCCGGTAGCCGACGCGGCAGCGGGCCCGCAGCGTCGAAGGGCGGGCCCGGCGCAGGCGCTCAGGAGAAGGAAACGCCCCCCCTCGGCCCAGCACCGCGCAGAGCGCCCGGTTCATGGCGATGGTGCCCGGCCAGGTGACGTTGCAACTCGTGACCGTCTTGACGACATCTTCGAAGAGTGAAGGGGAGCGGAAGAGCCGGCCTCGACCGGAGGCCTTCCATCGCGGGTCGGCCTTGTGGAAGGCGCGCAGGTGGGCATCGGTCTCGGTGAGCCGGAGCATGCGCTCGACGGCGCGGGAGACCTCGGCGCGTTCACCGGCATCAAGCGGGCGTGAGGGCACGATCCGCAGGGGCCTGCCTCGCAGCGCGGCGTCGCCCCGGCCCCCGCCGGGGGGCTGGGTCAGATGGAGTGTGACGGGCCCGGCGGGGAGGTCGAGGATGCGGGTGAGCGTCCGAGTGTCCGGTGTCCAGAGGTTGGGTGCGAGGCGGAAGTACCCGTAGGAGCAGGCGTCTCGGTGCAGGAGAAAATCGGCGGGGACGGGAACATGGTGGGCCAAGGGAATGCTCCGGTTGCGGGCACGGTAGCGGGTCGGGGGCGTCACGCGAGAAGGAATGAGGCGGATTCCAAAGAACCCGGGGGAGACCCTTGGCCGATATTCTTGGTCGGTATCATGAGGCCGGGGTGGGCGCGAACCAGACGCGCGCCCGGGGCAGGGGCGCGGGCATGCCGCGCCGAGCATGGAGGTGCTGCGATGACGTTTCGTCAGAGGCTTGCGTGCAACATCTCGCCGCTCATGCTGCGGCTGGTGCTGGGGTTGACGTTTGTCTGGGCGGGGCTGGGCAAGGTGATCGAGCGGGACGTGCAGGTGACGCCTGCCAATGCCCAGCAATTGGTGGAGTGGGGGGCTGTCGCGCAGAGCGAGGTGGACCCCATGCTCGCCCCCGGCACGGACATTACGGTGCAGGGCCCCAAGGTGCCGCGCCTGTATTCGCTCGCATTCCTGCTCAAGTCGGCGTCGGCCCCGGGAGACTTTGAGCCAGGACACGCCCGGGCGGGCGAGAAGAAGATGGCCCTTGTGCCGGGATTCGCGGCCTCGGGCAAGACGCCGGTGTACCTGGCCCGGGCCGCGGCCTTGACCGAGGTGTTCGCGGGTGGGTTCCTGCTGCTCGGGTTTGTGGCTCGCCTGAGTGCGGTGGCCCTCGCGGGCGTGATGCTCTCGGCGATGTGGCTCACGGAGATCGGGCCGGCGATCCAGAACGGCACGACGGTGTGGGGTTTCCTGCCCGACCGCGCTCCGTTCGACATCGGAGCCTGGAAGAGCCTGGGGTGGCAGGTCGCCCTGCTCGGGTGCAGCATCGCAACGCTGTTCGCGGGGGCGGGGGCACTTTCTCTCGATCGACTGCTCTTCGGGGGCGGCGGGGGTGACGCCCCTGCGCCCAAGAAGCCCCAGGGCTGAGTGCGAACCGGAGCACGCGGGAGCGTGTCGGGCGCGTGTGTGCGCCGGCCCGGGACGCATCGTGACTTCATCGGAACGAAGCGGCAGAACCCCCTCCGGGTCGAAAGTGAGCGCCACCGCCCCGGCCGCCTGGTGATGTTGCCGGTCGAAGTGCGGCCCATGCCTGGGCGGGCATCGTTCCGGGCTCGTCGCTCAGGCTGGGTTGATCCGGGTATTCTGGAAGGGCTCGGGTCATGGGTTGCCCGGGCGGAGGTGCGGGTGCTCGGATTGATCGGCCGACGTCTGTTGCAGTTGCCGCTGATTCTGGCGGTGATTTACACGTTGACGCTGACGTTGGCGTGGGCGGTTCCGGGGAACCCGCTGGACAACCCCGAGGGTCGCCAGCCCCCTCCCGAGATCCGCGAGCAGATGCGCAAGCAGTACAACCTGGACAACTACTGGAAGTTCTACGGGTCGTATCTCTACAGCGCATCGGGGGCTCGGTTCGCGGTCGAAAGCGCGTCGGGCGCGATCGCCGCGGAACGGGCACGGGCGAAAGAAGAAGGGATCGCTCCGCCGGTGCGCCAGGTGTTCGACCTCGGGCCGTCCCTTCGCCTTCCCGATTGGCGGGTGAACGAGATCATCAGGTCGAGCCTGCCGGTTTCGGCAACGCTGGGCGCGCTGGCGATTCTCATTGCGCTGGTGCTCGGACTGTGCGCCGGGGTCATCGGGGCGGCGCGGCCGAACTCGTGGATTGATGCCTCGACGCTCGCCGTTGCGCTCATCGGCATCAGCCTGCCCAACTTCGTGATCGGGACGGGCCTGCTGCTTACCTTCGGCGTATGGCTGGGCGTGTGCCCCGTGGGGGGGCTCCAGTCGCCCGTCGGGCTCGTGCTGCCGGCGCTGACGCTGAGCCTGCCTTTCGCCGCGTACATCGCGCGCCTGACGCGGATGGGCATGCTCGATGCGCTCACCAGCGATTACGTGCGCACCGCCCGGGCCAAGGGCCTCGCCGAGAATCGCGTGCTCTTCAAGCACGCGCTCAAGAACGCGTTTCTGCCCGTGCTGAGCTACCTCGGCCCGGCGACGGCCCTCGCGATGACCGGATCGTTCGTGGTGGAGCGGGTCTTCCGCGTGCCGGGGATGGGGCAGCACTTCGTCAATGCCGTGCAGACCAAGGACCTCTTTCTCATCATCGGCGTCGTGCTCGTCTTTGCGACCATGCTCGTCCTGTTCAACCTCGCGGTGGACGTGCTCTACCGCTGGATTGACCCGCGCATTGACTGAGCAACGCACCGGCATCGCAGGCCGTGGATACCCCCGAACAGGGGACAAAGCCATTGCTCCGGGTGGGGACTTCCGGTAGCGTGATCGGATGAACACGCTTCGCTGGTTGGGGATGGCGGCGATGCTGTGCGCGCCCGGCGCAGTCGCCCAGACCTGGCGTTCAATCGGGCCATCTCAGATCACCGCCCACAGCGGGGCGACCGGTCGTGTGTCAGCCGTCGTGTGCTCGCCCGCCGAACCCGGCGTCTACTACGTCACGGGCGCGGACGGCGGGGTGTGGAAGTCGGTTGATTCGGGGTCAAGCTGGACGCCGCTCACCGATCAGTTGGAGACCTCCGCGTCGGGGGCGCTCGCCCTCGACCCGGCGAATCCGCAGCGGGTGTATTTCGGCAGCGGCGAAGCCAACTTTTCCAATCACTCACGTCCGGGAGAGGGCATCTACCGCTCTGAAGACGGGGGCGCGACCTGGAGGCGCCTGGGCATCGCGGAGTTCGCGGGGCGCTGCATCTCCCGCATCCTTGTCGATCATGCGAACCCCGACCGGGTCTACGCCTGCGTGACTCGGGCGGGAGGGTTTCCGGAGATGTCCGCGGCCAAGGGGCACCCGGGCCGCAACGGCTCGCGCGGCATGTGGGTTTCAGAGGATCGGGGTGAAACCTGGACCCGCCTGACGGGCCTGCCTGACCTCGAAGTCACCGACGCGGCGATGCACCCCACGAACTCGGCGATCCTGTACGCCTGCGTGGGGCGGATCTTCGGCGCGCCCGAGAACGGCGTGTATCGCTCAACAGACGCCGGCGCGACGTGGGCGCGCCTGGCGGGCGGCCTGCCCGATCCGGCCTTGATCGGGCGGGGGGGCATCGCGATCAGCCCCTCGAACCCGGACCGCCTCTACGTGTTCCTCGCGCGGGCGGCGGACGCCTCCGGAGGCGGTTCGACCACGCTGGGGGGGTTCCGCACCGACAACGGGGGCGACACCTGGACGAGCGTCAACATCGGTTCGGTGCAATCGACCTACGGCTGGTGGTTCACGTTCGTGACCGTGAACCCGACGAACCCGGACGAGGTGTGGTTCGGGGCGCTCAATGCCTACCGCTCGCAGAATGCGGGCGCAAGTTTCACCACGATGAACCTGCCGCACCCGGATGTGCACGCCTTCGGCTGGGACGCGACCGGACGGCTGGTGGTCGGGGACGACGGCGGCGTCCACCGGTACAACGGAACGGGGTGGGACATTCTCAACACCGGGCTGACCGTGACGCAGTGCTACGCGGGGCTGAGTACGCACCCGACCGACCCTGAGATCATGATGGTGGGCCTGCAGGACAACGGTACGGCGCAGCGCCTGGGCGACACGACCGTCTGGACGAGCCGGCTCGGGGGTGATGGGGGCTGGACGCAGATCGACCAGACCAACCCGCAGCGGCTGTTCGGCGAGTCGCAGGGCACGGGGGCGATTAGCCGTTCGACCAACGGCGGGGCGTCGTGGAGCGGCATCGGCTCAGGGATCTCCGGTCGCAACTGCTTCCTTCCGCCCTACCTGATCGACCCCGCCGACCCCAACCGGATGCTCTACGCGACCGAGCGGGTGTTCGTGAGCACCGTGGGCGGAGGATCCTGGACGGCGCTCTCCGACGACCTCACGCTCGGCGCGCCGTGGGCGATCCGTACCCTGGCGATCGCGCCTTCAGACCCGGGATGGGTCTACGCGGCGACGAACGACGGGCGCGTGCTGGCGTCGAGCGACGGCGGCGCGACGTTTACGCTCGGGTTGTCGGGGCATCCGGGCTGGGTGCGCGTGACGCGCGAGATCTTCGTGCACCCGGATGCACCGATGACGGCGCTGCTCGCCGGCGCGGGGTACGGGGCCGCGCAGGTGCAGCGCACCACCGACGGCGGCGCGACGTGGGAAGCGCTCGACGCGGGCCTGCCCGACCTGCCGGTGAACACCGTGGCGGCGGACGTCCGCCTCAACCCGCCCCGCCTCTTTGCCGGCGCCGACGGGGGCGTGTTTGTGAGCGCGAACGATGGTCGATCGTGGAAGCGGTTGGGCGTCGGCATGCCGCGCTGCGCCGTGATCGACCTCGTGATCGAGCCGGAGCGAAACCGGATCATCGCCGCGACGCAGGGGCGCGGGGTGTGGGAGATCGCGATTTCTCCCTGCCCGGCGGACGTGTCGGGTTCAAGCGACCCGAACAACGCCATGTACGGCGAACCGGACCAGAGCGTTGATGCCGCGGACTTCTTCTTCTACCTCGACCAGTTCACCGGGGCGAACCTCGACGCGGCGGACCTGACCGGGGCGAGCGACCCGAACGATCCGGCGTATGGCGTGCCGGACGGCGTGGTCGACGCGGCGGACTTCTTCTACTTCCTGGACCTGTTCGTGCTCGGGTGTTAGGGCGCTTGCTCGCGGGCCGGGGCATGGTCGAGTGGTCAAGCCGGGGACCGGCGGGTCGGCGCGCCGAGCGCGCTCACGATTCACAGCCCGGCTCAGCATCCCTCAACGAACACATCAAGGTAGTAGAAGAAGTCGTTGGAGTCGATGGCCCCGTCGGGCAGCCCGTAGGCGGGATCGTTGGGGTCAGCCGAACCGGAGAGGTCGGCGCGGGCGAGATTGTTCTCGACGAAGCGGTCGAGGAAGTAGAAGAAGTCGGTCGCGTCGACCAAACCGTCGGGGACGCCGAAGTGGGGGTCGGATGGCTCGTTGGTGCCGGTCATGTCGGCGACGCAGCGACCGTCGTAGACCTCATCGCTGATCGCCTGCCACAGGAGTGAGGCGATGAAATCGGCCCCCTCGGGGCGCGGGTGAATGTTGTCAACGAGCAGGGCCTGGTCGATCGGTCCGTTGAGGATTCCGGGCACATTGATGTGCCCGATGTGCGTGCCGGCGACGATGTCGGTGCCGCTCACGGCCACTTCGTGCTCAAACTGGGCTGCATCGAGCACGCGGAAGTGGCGGATGCTGTTGAGCGTGCCGTACGGCGTCACAAGAAGGTAGTACGGGATGTCGGCGCCGTTGGCCTGCGAGAGCGACGCGAAGCGGTTGATGAGACGCTCGAGGTCGCGCTTCCAGAAGATGTCGAACCCGCCGTCGTTGGCCCCGAGCTGGATCATGATGAGGTTGGGGTTGCCCGTCGCGGCCAGGTACTCGCGCAGGTGGGTGTCGGAGGCGAAGTCGCCGTTGGCCAGCCAGTCGCGCAGGCGCGACCCGCCCACCGCGAGGGTGTCGAGTTGAAAGCCGGTCTGCCCGGGGGCGTAGATGCGGGTTGTGAGCCAGAGCAGGTGATTGGGCAGCAGGCCCTCGTTGTGGCCTCCCTCGGCAAGGATGCGGAACTCGGCCTGCGTGCCGCCGGCGGGCGCGAGCGGGGCGGGCACCTGCACGACCTCGACGGGGCCCGCGAGGCTGGTGGGGTCGCCCGTGAACTGATTCACCCCCCGGCGGCTCTCCATGCGGACGCTCGGGATTCCCTCCGGTGTGCGGAGCACGATGAAGCTCGCCGCGAGGTCCACTCCGGCGAACCAGTCGCCGTCGCGCCACTGCCCTGCGGCACCGAGCCCGGTGCCGGCGATGGTCCGGCCGGGCGGAGAATCGGCGAACCAGAGCGCATCGACCGTCGGCGCGCCGCTGAAGCGCTCGTACCCGTATGAGAACTCGCGCTGGCCGGGGACATTCGACAGGCTCTTGATCCGAGTCGACGCGGCGGCGCCGCTGGGGAAATTGATGGTCGTGGTGGGACCGTGCGCGTTGGTGGGGGTGCAGATGCCCACCCAGCGGTCCGGGCTCCAGCGCCGGATGATGCCCCAGTACATGCTCGACTGGTTCGGCGTGTCGGTGTTGCGGTTGGAGATGCTGTCGCCGATCAGCAGCAGGCGGCAGTCGCCGGACTTGATGAGGTTGCTGATGTTCGAGCCCGGCCCGACGTCCTCGCGAAGGGGAGTCAGGGGCTGGGCGAGGCAAGACCCCGCCCCCAATGCGAGCGCAAGCGGGAGACACGGCGGGACAACGATCTGAAACCGGCCTGGGGGCATGGGCGCTCCGTCCGAGAACCATGGCTGCGGGAGCACCCCGAGCCTGTGGTTCTAGGCTGCCTCAATCCAAGGCAAAAGCAACCCCAGACACTTCTGCGGGAAGAAATCGGGCCCTTGGGTGCGAAAACCGAGAATCCGAACGGGGATGAAAGCGCTGCTCAGCCCTTCAGACGCCCCGTGAAGCTGACGAGCGCCTTGACCACCCCTTCGACCGCGGCGCGGTGCTTTTCATCCTTCAACCTGCCCTGTTCGTCGAAGGCCTCGTGCCCCTTGGCGAGGGCGAACTGGTCGGGGAGGACGATGGCGCCGATGTTGCCGAGGATGGCCCGGACGTGAACCAGCCCGCGCAGCCCGCCAAGCGCACCCGACGAGGCGGAAAGCAGGGCGCAGGTCTTGTGCTTGAAGCAGGCGAGGGGTGATTCGCCGGGCACAGGGCGCGAGGCCCAGTCGATGGCGTTCTTGAGCATCGGCGTGATCGACGAGTTGTACTCCGGGCAGGAGAGAAGAAACCCGTCGTGGCCGATCATGAGGTCCTTGAGCTTGCGGGCGCCGGGCGGGAGACCCTGGGCGCTCTCGGCGTCTTCGTCAAAGATGGGCAGATTCAGGTCGCCCAGGTTGATAAGCGAAACCTCGGCCCCGAGCGAGCGGGCGACCTCCGCCGCGACGCCGACGAGCCGGCGATTGAACGAGTGCTTTCGGGCGCTTCCGGCGAAGGCGAGAATTCGGGCGGCCATGACCGACTCCTTGGGAAGGGGCCGGTGAAGGTAGGCGCGGCACCAGCGACCAATTCTTGCGTTCGTTGTCCGAAGTCGGCTCAGGGCCTGCGCCTGGCGAGGGTGTACCACGCGAAGGTGTCGTGGTCGAGGTCCATGGAATAGGGGGGCTGGTCCCAGCCGAGGGCGCGTGACTGCGCGCGGATGCTCAGGTGGTCGTCGATGTCATGGAAGATCACGTCAAACCCCGCGGCATTGAGTTCATCGACTGTCCAGGGGCAGCGGCCGTCGGCCATCGGGAGATACGGCTGGTCTTCCGGAGCCTGCGGCCCGCAGATGTTGTAGATGAGGAAGATGCCCCCGGGCTTGAGGACGTCGTGGACGGCGCGAAGGTAGTCAAGCCGGTCCACGCCGAGTTCGAGCATCATGCGCCGGATGCGGTCGTCGATCTCTACGTCCGGATTCACATAGCCCTTCTTGAGCGTGTTCTTGGAGAGGAACACGTCAAAGCCGGCGCCCACTTGCTCGCGCGCGGCCGCGTCGCCGGGCCATGACCCGTTGACGAGCCGGAGGCGGCCCCCGCCCGGCAGTGCGCCCTGGTCTTCCGGGCGGCAGTAGAGTTCGGTGAGGAAGGGATCGACATCAACGCCGACCGCTTCGCCGCCGCACTGCGCCGCGAGGCGGAGGTGACCGATGGTGCCGTAGCCGTAGTCGAGGAGGCGAGCCCCTCGGAGGGTCGGCATCTGCGCGCCGAGAAGGTCGAACGCGCGGAGGTAAGCCAGGGGCGAGCCGTACTTGGTGGTGTAGTAGAGGTTCTCGTCGGCGTCGAAGGGTTCGAGTCGCTTCTTCTGCTCCTCAGTCATGCCCTCGACGGACCTGGGGGCGTAATACCGGCGCGCCTGACGGTCGACGAACATGGGGCGCGGCTCGATCCGGGGCAGGCGCGGCACTTCGTCCAGCATCGCGCGGGCGATTTCGGAGCGGGCAAGGTCGCGCAGGCGCTCCGCTTCGAGCGTGAGCGCTTCAACGCCGCCGGCGGGTTCGCGCACGGCGGCCTTTTCCGCGCTCGGGACCGAGGGCGGAGCCTTCGCGTGGGCGCCCGGGCAAAGCGCACACGAGCCCGCAAGGGCGAGGAGGGCGCGCCGGAGGGTTGCGTTCATGCCGCGTTATTCAGCGAGGGCGGCGCGAGGGTTGCACGGGCGCCGGGACGGGTGTACGGGGGCGAGCGCGGCGCGGGTGTCGATACGCACTACGACCGGCGCGGATTGCGGGGTGAGGAAGGCGGCTTGATGCTGCGGGGAGGCATGGGGGCGCGCCTCGCCTCGGGCTCGCGCGCCTCCTCGGGTTCCGGGGCCGGGGGCGCGTCGGAGGTCGATGCATCGGCGCCCGGCGCGCCGTGGCCCGTCCCGGGCTGCGTCGCTTCATCGCGCAGGCGCGCGAAGATGAGCTTGCCTGCCGAGGTCTGGAGCGAGCTGGTGACCACGAGCGAGACGGACTGCCCGAGGTGGGCCGCGCCGTTCTCGGCGACGACCATCGTGCCGTCTTCGAGGTACCCGACGCCCTGCGTGGGCTGTTCGCCGGGGCGGATGAGCGTGAGGGTGAGTTCTTCGCCCGGGATCACGGAGGGCTTGAGCGCGCCGGCGAGGTCGTGCATGTTGAGGACGCTGACATCCTGGATGCGGGCCACGCGGGTGAGACCCATGTCGGTGGTGACGATGACCGCGGGCATGGTGCGGGCGAGCTCGATGAGCATCTGGTCCACGGCCTTGCCGGGCACGGGGCGTTCGTCGATGGAGACATCGAGGCGGGCGGAGCGCTGCAGGCGGGCGATGACATCGAGGCCGCGCCGGCCGCGGGCGCGCTTGAGCTTGTCCGAGGCGTCGGCGAGGAGCTGGAGTTCGGCGATGACGAAGCGCGGGATGATGACGGGGGCCTGGATGAGCCCGGTCTCGCCCACTTCGACAAGGCGCGCGTCGATCAGGGCCGAGGAATCGAGGAGCATCGGGCGCGCCCCGCGGATCTGCTTGGCGAACTCGACATAGGGGATGACGAGGCGGAAGTCGTCCTGCGTCTGGAGCACCGTGACGACGGCGATGTAGGCGAGGGCGATGCCGAGGAGCACCTTCACGGGGCCGAGAATCGCCGGGGAGATCTCCCATCGCTCGCCGAGCTGGTCGAGCACGTAGCCGATCATCACGGTGGCGAGGAGCGCGATGAGCAGGCCGAAGAAGACGGTGGCGAGCGTGGCGATCTTCTTGCGCGGGGTGAAGAAATCGACGAGGCCGACGACGAGCGCGAGGCCCACGGCGCACCCGAGCACGACCTGCCACGCGGGGTTGAGCGCCTCGCCCTGCGCGCCCCCGCCGAGCACGGAGAGGGCCGTCACCACGACAAACGCGCCAAGGAACACGACGCGGAGGATGCGCAGGAGGAGGAGGCGCTGTTTCTCCGCGTGCTCCTGGGGGTGCAGCGCGGGGCGATGCTCGCTCATGGTGTGAGTGTACGGGCGCGCCCCGGGGCGCTACCATCGCCCGCTCGTCCCGTCGGTCGACGGCCGGGGCCGGTGCACGGGTGGCCCGTGAACCTGGTCAGGGCTTGACCGCAGCAGCCATAAGCGGCCGTCATCCGGTGCCGCCGGATTCCTGGCCGTCGACCGGCGGGATCGGCGATCTCAGCGCGGCACGTTATCCCGGCCTCCGGCCCAGCACGCTCCAGGATGCATGGGCATCGGTGGCCTCGTCCTCGCTCTCATCCCCCCACACGCGCACGTCGACAAACCCCGCCCGCTCGAACATCATCACGATCTCGTGCTTGTGATAGAAACGGATCGTCTCGACGCGGCTGACCGAATCGACGAGTTTGCCTTCGCGCCACGTGTCATAGCGGAACCAGTTGGTCTGGAGCTGCTCGGTGCGGTCGATGCGCGACGCCGCGCTGGAGGTGACGAAGAGCCCTGTGCGCGGGCATGAGCCGTCGCGGATGAGTTTCCACGGGCGCTCGGGGCCGAGGTCTTCCCAGTGCGTCCACGTGGTGATGATCGTTTCGCCCCCGGGGCGCGTGTGCCGGAAGAGGGAACCGAGACAGGCCTGCGCATCGGCGCGGCTGGTCAGCACCTGGAACGAGAAGAAGGGCACGAAGACCGTCGCGAAGGATCGCCCGAGGTCGAAGTCCACCATCGACGCATGATGGAGGACGGCGGAGAAACCCTTGGCGTGCGCGCGCTCGCGGCAGATCCGGAGCATGTCCTGGGCCAGGTCGAGCCCTTCGACGTCCAGGCCGCGTGCGAGCAGGCGCAGCAGCAGGCGCCCCGTGCCGACACCGATCTCGAGCGCCGGGCCCCGGTTGTGCGCGAGGCGCCGGGCGAAGAACTCTTCGTCAACCTGCGGGCCGTCGGGCGGGAAGAGGATGTCGTAGACATCGGCAACCTGGTCGGTGTAGAAATCTTCACGGGGGAGCGCGGGGCGCGCAACGCTCATGGGGAGGCTCCGGGCCCGGGTGGGGCGGCGCGAGTGTAGCCGCGGGCGTTCCTACGCTGCCCGTCCCGAAGACCCCTGGGCACGTCATGGACCCGACGACATCCAGCTCCCGCGCGCCCGACGCAGGGAGGCGCGCGCCCCGGTCGATCCGGCGCGACCTGCGCCTGTGCACGCTCGACGGCACCGGCTACAGCGTGATGGTCGGCGTGGGTGAGACGTACTTTGTGCTCTTCGTGCTCGCTCTGGGCGCAGGAGAGGCGTTGGCGGGGCTGGCCGCGACGTTACCCCGCGTGGCGGGCGGCGTGCTGCAACTGCTCTCGCCCTGGGCTGTGGGGCGCATCGGGTCAAACCGGGCGTGGGTCGTGGGGTGCGCGTTCGTCCAGTCGCTCAGTTTCGCGCCCCTGGTCATCGGGGCGGCCTCCGGGTGGATGCCGGTGTGGGCGGCGTTCGTCGCGATCGGTGTGTACTGGACCTCCGGGCTTGCCACGGGGCCCGCCTGGAACTCGTGGGTGACGACGCTCGTGCCCGCCCGGGTGAGGGCGGCGTACTTCGCCCGGCGATGGAGGCCGCTCCAGCTGGGGACGCTGGCGGGACTGGTCGCGGGGGGATTGATTCTTGAGTTCGGCGACGGGGACCGGCACCTGTGGCTCTTCGCGGTGCTGTTCGGGGTTGCCGGGCTGATGCGCTTCGGTTCGACTTTCTGCCTGGCCGCCCAGAGCGAACCGTCGCGCCCGGCGCGCCTGGTTCAAGGGGGGCTCGGGTCGATGGTGCGTGATGCGGCCCGGGGGCCGGGTGGGCGCCTGCTGCTGTTCATGCTGTGTGTGCAGGTCTCGGTGCAGGTGTCGGGCCCGTACTTTGCGCCGTTCATGAAGAGAGAGCTCGCGATGGGGTACGGCGAGTTCATGGTGCTGATCAGCACGGCGTATGTCGCCAAGAGCGTTTCTGTTCCGCTGACAGGGAGGATCATCCGAAGGGTGGGTCCGTACGCGGTGCTGTGGGCGGGCGGGATCGGGATCATCCCCACGGCGGGGCTCTGGGTCGTGAGCCATGACTTCTGGTTTCTGCTGGGCGTGCAGGTGCTCGCAGGGCTGGTGTGGGGGTGCTACGAGATCGCGACGTTTCTGCTGCTGTTCGAGACGATCCCGGTGGAACGGCGGATTCGAGTGCTCACCGTCTTCAATCTGGCCGATTCGCTGATGATCGTGCTCGGGTCGCTCGCCGGGGCGTAGATTCTGCACGCGATGGATGAGTCGGTCGAGGGCTTCCATGCGCTCTTCCTGATCTCGTCGGTGCTGCGGGTGGTGTGCCTGGTGATGCTGGCGCGGGTCAGACCCCTGCGCGTGCCCGCAGGGCGCGTCGTGCTGCGGTCGCTGGGCGCCAGGCTCAATGCGGTTCCTGAAGAGAACCCGATTGTGGCGTCGATGGAAAGAGAGGATCGCGTGATGGCGGAGGGGGAGCGCGCAATCGAGAGCCGAGGAGTTGGTGATTCGACTTGAAAGTGTGTAAACTGGGTAAGCCGGCGGGAGGCTCGCCGGCGATTTGGGGGCGGGCTCGACCCCCCGGGTTCTTGAGCGGAGCGTGCATGGCCGCCCCGGTGCTGTCTGATTTGGGTTCGGCGCTGCCCAAGGGTTTTGCGGGCGTGACGCTGCATGGCGGCGGCCCGATGCGGGTGTCCTTGGTCATTTCGGAGCGACCGGACCCGATGGCCGGGCCGCTGGTGGTGCTGCGTGAGACTGCCGAGGCGCGGGTGTATCTCGGGGCGCTGCAGGATGCCTCCGGGGTGGTTCACAAGTGGCTTGAAGTGTGGGTGCAGCACCCCGAAGGCGTGGCATCCACCGCGCGAGCGTTCCGCGAGGCCCTGACGAACTCTGCGCTGGACCGGCGCTGGCAGCAGCTCTGGGAGCGAGGCGCGAATGCGGACCCTCGGCTGGTCGTGGCCTGTGACACCGGTCGCGAGCCGCAGGTGGCGCTCTACGTCGATCCGCGGAAGCGGGAATTGGTGCGCCCGAAAGTTCAGGGTACTGAGCATGTGCTCGAACTCTGCACCGACGAATCGCTGCTCAAGGAAGTGGGGCTGGAGGGGTATGCCTCGTCGCTCTCGCGTTATCTCTGGTCGCCGGCGCTCGGCCTGGAATCCCCGTTCGTGCCCGCGACGCCCGATTCACCCATGACGGGCGCTGCGGCATCGTTCGAGGCCGCGACCGGGGAGCAGCGCGACCTCGTGCCCTTCAACCCGGGCGCGGGGAGGATGGGCGCTCGGGTGTTCGCGCCGATGTCATACGAGCAGTATGTCGATGCGCTCGGGGGCGCGACGTGGAGCGGGCCCCAGTACGGCAAGCTCGGCGTGCCGTTCGCCGCGAGCGCCGGTGATGAGGGCTTTGAAACGGGCATCTTTCTGGGGCGGCACGGGCGGAGCGGGCGCGTGCTCGAGGGGTTGCACCTGCGGCTTCGGGCGCTGGCGAGCGCCGTGGATGAGGTCTACCTGCTCACCAAGCGCACCCAGTGCCCGCTGCTCAATGTGAGCGCCGAGTCGTTTCGCACGCATCTCAATGACGGCGGAGGCGGGCTCCCCGCGTACTGGTCCGCCCGCACCGGGCTCGCCCGGCCGGGTGAAGCGGCGGAACTGCCAATCCCGGGGAGCGAAGCGAAGTTCTTCGTCGGCGCAGGCGCAGGGGCCGGCGGGGTGTACCAGCCGGACTTCGGGCACGCGGTCGCCTCGGGGCGCGGCACGCTGCGCCTGCGCAAGGTGATCGACGGGCAGGGCGGCGCGAAGTTCGTCGAGGGGACGTTCCTGACGCAGGAGCGCATCAGCCCGTCAAAGAACGACCTGCTCAGCCTGGCCATCAATCTCGCGGGTGCGAGGTTTGCGCTGTACGCACGGCTGGATGCCGACAAGGCCCTGGCGGCAGGAGAATGGCGCCTCAAGTCGATCGAGATGCGCCTGCCGCCCGCGGCGGAGGGAGCGCTGAAGGCCGGCGAGGGGGTGGTGCTGAGCGAGGTGCCCTTCGAGGTCATCCCGGTGACGAGTTCGCCCTGCGACCTCTTTGCCTTGGGAGTGCTGGGGGTGCGGACGCTGCTTGTCAACCCGCGCAACACGCTCGCGGTGGCCCTGGACGAACTGCTGAGCCTCGCCCGGAAGGTGGCGGAGGCGTACTCGCCGGACACCCCGCTCGCGGACCGCGTCGGGGCGGCGCTGGCCTCGGACCCCGGGCTGGTGCTCTCGCTCGGGCCGCAGCGACTGCTGCACGAGGAACTTGACCCGCAGTCGGCGCTCAACCTGGTGCCTGCGGAGCTGTGGCGCGAGGTGCTGGGGCTGCTGGTGTCGATGTTCCCCGGCATGGGGCCGGATTCGACGTGCCCGGACTTCGGTGCCGCGCGGGCGGGCGGGCTGCACACGGTGTTCGAGCCCGTGCTGGCGGCGCTGCGGGCGCTGCTGGTGCGGACGCGGAGCCTGATCCTGATCGACTGGAGTTACAACCGCGAGGTGTCGGGCGTGATCCGGCGCTTCGCGATGGGACTTGGCGGAGGGGGCAAAGACGCCCGCCGGGAGCCGGCCACGATGGTCACTCCGGCGGTGGACCGGAGCGCCCCCGCGAGGCGAGGACCGTAAGGAGCGTGCATCATGGCATTTCGCGTGATCTTCAGCGTGGTCGTGGCGGTGATGGGGCTTGCGGGCGTGGGGTGCGGCGGCGGGCCGCGCATGGGACGCTACAACGTCGAGGTGATGCTCGGCGAGGCTGTGGGCACCGGCGGCAATGTCGAAGTGGATGTCGTGGCGTGCAACGAGGCCGAGGTGGGGCGTTGGCTGGGCCAGGACATGAACACCTATCCGTCGAGCGCCATGCGGCGCGACGCCGCCAAGAAGACGTTCTACCTGTCGTCGGCGAAGGCGTCGGATGAACTCGCGGCGGGGGACGACCTGTGGAACCAGTGGAAGGGCGCGCAGACGCTCTTTGTGCTCACTGACCTCCCGGTGCCCGATGCGGGCGGCGCGTCGGACCCGCGCCGGCTCGTGCTGCCCCTCGACCAGGCCCGCTGGAGCGGGAACCGGATCAAGGTGCGGGTGGATCGCAGCGGGCTGCGGCTGCTCACCGAGATGGTGCCGGAGAAGAAGTGATTGAGCGTGCACGCGGCATGTGATGCGGGGGGCGGCCTCGCCCCGGAAACTGGCGCGGGCTGGCAGGCTCGCGCCGCTGTGTCGGGGGTGCCTTCGGGCTCTGCATGACGACGTTCGGCCGGTATGAAACGACGCGCGACCTCTTCCGGGGCGGCCTGGGGACGGTGTCCATCGCGCGCCTGAGCGGCAAGGGCGGCAAAGACGACTTCGTCGTCAAGAGCATGCACGTCGGCGACACCGTGCAGAACCGGGCCGACGCGCAGCGGGCGGCCCAGAGTTTTCTGGACCGAGCCGGCGCGCTCCAGAAACTGACGGAGGCGAAGGCGAAGCACTGGGCCCCCTTGCACGAGATGGGGAGCGGCTCGGGTGGCGCGTTCTACGTCACCGACCGTTACCCGCGCTCGCTCGAAGGGCTGATCGGCGGGCGGGTGCGCCTCGACGGAGCGGCGCTGTACAACATCGTGTCGAGCATCGTGCAGGGGCTGAGGGAAGTTCAGCAGGCCTGCGGGCGCGGGCACGGCGAGCTCAAGCCCACCAACGTCATGCTCGACCGCGTCGGGCAGGTGGACAAGGCCCGGGTGATCCTGACCGATCCGGCGGCGAAGGGATCGGGGAATGCCGGGGCGGACGAAACCGGGGATGTACAGGCGCTGGGGCGGTTGCTGTACCAGTTGATCCTGTTCACACCCTATCGCGAACTCTCGGGCTGGCCGATCGGGGAGAGCCCTGCATGGAGCGCGATCGGCAGGAACGGCAAGAAGTGGCGCGAGCTCTGCAACCGGATCATCAACCCCGGCGCCACCCCCGGCTCGCTCACGCTGGAGAGCGTGGAACAGGAGCTCAAGCCCCTGCGAGAGCGCAAGGGCAAGGGCGGCGGCGGACTCATCAAGGTCGGCGCGGTGCTGGTGCTGCTGGCCGGCGCCGGGGCGGGGCTCTGGTTCTCCGGGGTGCTCAAGGGCGGAGGCGGCGGGCCGGTCGTGCCCGAAGAAGCGCCGGGCACCATGTGGAAGGAATGGCACTACGGCACGGTCTGGCTCGACGGCATGGCCTCGTTCGATTCCGGGGCGATCGACGCCGTGAACGCGGATCCGGGCCTGGACAGTGAGCTCAAGGAGGCGCTCAAGTCGCTCCGCGAGGGCGACGCGGGTTGGAAGTGGAGCCCGCTCAATGAAGCCGGGCCATACGCGACCCAGTTCAAGGTCCAGGTTGATCTGATCGCGGTCATCGCCTCCGCAAACGCGCCGGGATCAAAGCTGTCGAGCCGGGAGGCCAAGGCTCTCGCGGTCGAGGGCGGAGAGGCCGTGCTCAGGATTCGGCGTGCGATCCTCCCGGAGCGGTGGCCGACGCGCAAGAGCCTGATCGACGCGGCAGCGCGATTCGAGGAGCTCGGGTGGCCGCAGGCGGCCGCCGAGGCGCGGGCGGTGGACCAGGCCTTGACCAAGGTCTGGAGCGAGAGCGACTCTCCCCGCTTGTACACCTCCGAGCGGTACGGCGAAATCCACGATCTCGGGGAACGTGCGGGAGACGGCCTGGTGGGCGTGGTGCGTGCCGCGCCGGTCGCACGCACGGTTCTTGAGCGTTACGAAGCGCTGGACCGCACGCTTGTGAGTTTGAAAGAGGCCGGGCTGCCCGTGGATGAACGGGTCAGGCCGGCGCTGCGGGCCCTGGAGGGGGCCGCCGGTGCGGGCGCGACCGGTGACCAGGCGCTGCGAAGGCTCGAGGATGCGCTCAGCAACGTGCGTTCGGCGGCGGACGAGTTGCTCGCGCGCGTGCAGGCCGCCGAGGGCGGCAAGGCGCCGCCCAATGTCGCATGGCCCGAGGGGCCGATGCCCGGGGGCGAAGGGTTGGCGGACTGGCTGGCCTCGTGCGGAGGATCGATCACGCGGGCCCTGGCCGAACGGCCGGTGGAGACGACCGTGACGCCGTTGCCGGACGACGCGCGCACGCTGCTCGCGTCGGCGAACGGATTGATCGAGCGTCTCGGCGAGCTCACCGAGCGTGCCAAGGCCATCGAGAGTCCGACCAGCCGGGCGGGGTTTCAGGGTCGGGTGAATGACCAGCGCGAGATCGTGGATCAGGTTCGCGCGCGGGTGCAGGGAGCCATCGACGGGTGGGCGAGGCTGGACGAACCAGCGCGCGCGGCATTCATCGCGGAACTGGCGGACCTGCGTCGAAGGCTCGACGAAGGAGTGCGGGGCACGCTGGAGGGATTCGGGCAGGAACTTGCGAAGGCCTCGGCGGGCACGAGCCTGCGCCAGAGCATCGCGGGAGTGCGGAACGTCTCGACCCTTGGGCTCGCGTCGGTCAACGCGGCGCTGGAGCAGCAGAAGCTCTCATTGCTGGACCTCCACGAGGCGGACGGCAACGACGATGCGCTCCGGTCGGGCATGCAGTCGCTCCAGGAGGCGCTCGCCGCGATCGAGAGGCCGCTGACGCCCGAGCCCGCGCCGTCGGTCCTGCCGCGGAGTCTGCGTGGGCAGACGGACGCGATCCGCGATGCGCTCGCCCGGGCGGCGGCGCGCCGGCGCGATGCGGCGGCGAAGGCGATGATCGACGATGCGCAGATGAGCCGCGGTCGCCCGCGCGACGGGTTTGACCCGGCGGCGTCTGCCGCGGCGGTCGGATACACGGCGTGGATCAGCGACGTGCAGTCGGTGCTGGGTGACCTGGCAGAGGCCGAGGGACTCATGGAGGGGGCCTACGGCCCGGCGGAGGCGGGGCCCGGCGGGCGGGCGTGGGGTGATGTGATCGCGAATGCCGCGGCGCGGCCGGCATGGGCGGACCTCGAGCCGCTGGTCGCCCCCGTGCTGGCCCGGGCGGCGCAGCTGCGTCCCGATTCGCTCCCCGCAAGCATCCCCGAGATCGAATCGCTGGCCCAGAACGTAGCGGATTTTCCGAGAGCCCTGCTCGCATGGCGCGCCCTGGTCGCCCGCGACGACTGGATGCGCCCCGACGGCCTGCGACCCAAGGTCGAACTCTACCGGTCGGTCCGGCGCAACGCGCGGAGCATGGGTGACCCGGCCCGCGCGACGGCGCTGGTGCGCGAGATCGAATCCGGGGGCGGCAATCGCTTCCGCGAGGCGGTTGAACAGGTGACGGGCGTACAGCAGTTGGATGACGCCAGGCTCTACTTTGACGACTTTGCGGGGGTGGCTTCGCAGCTCTCTGCGCGCATGCGGGCGAACCTGCTCACGCGCAAGTTCGTCGCCGACGCCGACGCGGCGCTGGCGCAGGGGGGCGATGACGGAGCGCTCGCGCGGCGCTTCACCCCGGTGCTGGAGGACTACGCCGACGGGCTGGCCGACCTCGGGGCCGAGGCCCCGGCCGGGACGAGCGACTGGATTGCACGCATCCGCGAGCGGATGGCCAACGAAGGTTCGGGCGCGCCGAGCGTGAACGCGCTGGACAGCGTCGGCCCGGGTGCGAGGGGCTGGAGCCGGTCGGGCGATTCGACCGTAGAGCGCGTGACGTACACCCGTTCAGATTCCACCGGGGCCACGCAGCGCCTGGTGTTCCGGAAACTCGAGGGCGTCGGCACGCCCACGCAGGCGGTGTACCTGGGCGAGAACGAGGTCTCGGTGGGCATGTTCCGGGCGATCGTCGAGGGGAGCGGCGGCTGGGATGCCTTCCGGGCGCCGAACTTCTGGAAGGAGCTGCAGTCCATGCCGGTGCCCGACCGCGACCATCGAAACCCGCGTACCTGGCGGTTTGCCGGCAACACGATTCAGGCGGGGCAGCAGTGGATCGGCGTGGAGCAGGCCGGGGCGGGAACCTACCCAGCCGGGTTTGATCCTGGGAAACCAGGCGATTCTTCTCCGATGCAGAGCGTGTCGATCGAAGCGGCCCGCCTGGCGGCAGAGCGGGCCGGCTGCCGCCTGCCGTCGCCGGGGGAGTTCGCGGCGGGCATCGCGATGGCGAACTCCGCGGGAGGGGCGACCTGGAACACACGGGATGCGGTCTTTGGCACCGAACTCGAACACACGCGCCTGCAGGTCTTGGAAGATGCTCGGACGCAGCAGTTCGGCATGGCAGTGTGGCCCGACTCGGGGTCGGTCGGGGCGGCCAGGGCGGCGCTGGAGGTCAGCGACACGCCGCCGACGGCAGGGGATGCCACCGTGCCCGCAGAGGCGGCGAGCGACGGGACGCTCTGGTTCGACCCGGTGGATGCGTCCAACCGCGGATCAGTGTTCGCGAACATCCTGGGCAATGTCGCGGAGTACGGTGCGATGGGGGCAGACCAGACGGGCGTGATGGGGGGGTCGGCCGTGTGGCCCCCTGAACTGGGGGCGACGGAGGCGATCGCGCTCAAGAGCACTCCGGCGGCTTTGGTGCGGGGCAGGTCGTTCACGGATGTTGGCTTCCGGCTGGCGTTCGATGCGGCGCTCGCCCCTGCTCGCCAAGGGTTTGCCGATCGAGTTCGGCCAGTCCTTGGGGAGCCCGTGTATGACTGGACTCCCTGAGCGCGCACGAGAACGCCCGAGAGCCAGGCCCCCGGGCGCTGCGCATCGACGGCCGGAGATGGTCAATCGTTGAGGTCGTTCGCCTCGATGAAGGCGGCATACTGGCTGTCACCGAATTGCTCGGCCTTCGCGAGGGTCACTTCCTGGCCGAAGACCGCGGCGCCGAGCGCGTCGCCCGCGCCGACGTTCAGACGCCCGAACTCATTCTTGAGGCCCATCGGGTTGGGGAGGAACTTGGCCCGGCCGAACGACCGACCGACCGATCCGGACTGGCAACCGGTGAGACCGGCGAGGGCGAGCAGACCAAGCGAGGCGAGCATCAGGCGCTGGCGCTTCATGGCGGGTTCCTCCGTGAGCCGACGTGCGGCGGAGTTGGTATCGACGGGGCGCGCACGGGGACAGAGCGGAAGAGTCGGCGGGAGCGCGGGGGCGGACGTACCGGGCGGCGCAATCGGAGCAGGCGCACGCTTCGGCGGGTGTGAAGGACCGGGAAGCGCGGACCGGTCCGGGCACGCGCGGCTATCGGGCCTTATCATGCCCCTTGCCCCCGGAGGGCTGACAGAGGAGGCATGAGGCCCGTGAGTTCAGCCAACCACGATCTGCTGGCGAAGGTTGAAGACCTCGCGACCCGCCTGCGGGCGATCCAGTCCGACCTGGCGGACGAGGCGCCCGACCTGCGCCGGGAGCAATTGGAGGATGAGATCGGGCGGGCTTTGCAGGGGGTTGTGGCGCACAGCCGGGCCGAGTTTCTCGATCTGCTCGCGGCCCGGTTTCCGAGCTGGGACAACGACGTGTCACGGGGCGGGGCGGCGGCCCCGGCAACCGGGGGCACGCGGAGCACGGCGGACCAGAAGGAGTGGAGCGACCCGAGCTTCGTGCTCAAGCGACTCATCGACCTCTGCAAGGACCTGCCGGAGGAGAAGAAGCTCGCGGTGCGGCGCACGCTCGAAGAGGCCGGGCTGAGTTCGGGCGGGGTGGGGAGCTGGCCGGAAGCCTCGTTGCAGCGCCTGCGGGGGCTCTGCGCCGGGGGGCCCAAGGGTCAGCCGAACTCGGGGCGTGCGCTGGAAGCGCTGGCGATGCTGCTCGAGTTCACGCTGCGCCTGGACAAAGTGGTGTGGGCGACCTGGCAGCAGATGGCGCCCCGATCCAACGTGAAGCGGCGCGGGCAGTTGCAGCGGGCGCTCGGACACTGGCTCGACGGCGGGGCGGACGTGTCGCAGAACGAGATTCAGCAGGAACTTGAAGACCTGCGCCAGCTCTCCGCGGCGGTGATCGCCTCGGTGAGCCAGGCCGGGCACCTGGCCTATGTGCGATTGCAGAATCTCCAGCCCGACGCGGTGATGGCGGCCGCCAAGGACGAGGGCAAGCGCGCCTGGGAGGCCTGGGAGGTGGCGTACTGGAAGAAGTACTCGCAGCTCTGCCAGTCGCTTGACCCCAACTCGTTTGAAGTGGAGATGATGCACGCGATGGCGGACTACGTGCTGCCGCTGCTGGGCCGGGGGCGGACATGACGCGGGCTGAACCGGACGGGAGGACGCGCGGATGACGCTGCAGGTTCACTGGCACGAGGGGCTCTTTTTGCAGCCCCACCATCTCCAGACGATGCAGCGCATGCTGCTGGCACGCCTGCAGGGCGAGCGCGGGCTCGGGTGGCCCTATCCCTACGGCGTGATCGAGGCGAAGATCAGCCGCGATGAACTCGAGAACATGCGGGTGCGGTTTGACCGGCTGCGGGTCGCGATGCCCTCGGGCGCCGTGGTGGAGTTTCCGGAGGGGGCGGAACTGCCCGCGCTGGACATCGAGGCGGCGTTCAACGCGAGCACGCGGGGGTTCGTGGTGAGCCTCGGCGTGCCTCTGTATTACGCGGGGCGCGCGAACTCGATCGAGGCGGGAAGCGGGGCGGACTGGCGCACCAAGCGGATTTTCCGCGTGGCGGAGACCGAGCAGGCGGACGAGAACGGCGGGGATAACCCGCAGCCGGTGCTGGTGCGCAAGGTCAACGCGCGGCTGATGCTGGACGCCGACGACCGGACGGACATGGAGGTGATGCCCCTGCTGAGGATCACCCGCGGGCTCGGCGAGGAATCGGGCCTGCCCCGGCAGGATCCGCAGTTCATCCCCGCGTGCCTGGTGATCGCGGGCTCACCGACGCTGCGCGAGATGGTGCGCGACCTGTCGAACCAGATCGAGGCCAGCCGCAAGGAACTGGTGGTGCAGATGACCCGGGGCGGGTTCAACGTGGAGTCGCTCCGGGGCGTGGGCGTGCAGCAGATGCTCAAGCTCGGGGCGCTCAACCGGGCGGCGGGGCGGCTGCCCACGCTGGTGCAGGCGGCGCACGCGGTGAGCCCGGTGGAGATGTACCTGGAACTGCGGGACTGCCTCTCGGGGCTCGCCGCGGCGCACCCGGACATCGACCCCTTCGAGGCCCCCCGGTACGACCACGACGACCCGGCGGTGTCCTTCGTGGAACTGTGCAACAAGATCCGCGCCCACCTGAAGGTAGAGCGTTCGGGCACGTGGATGAAGGCGGTCTTCCGCCTCGACGGGGGCGTTCTGCTGCTCGACCTCGAGGACAAGCACATCACCGGTCCCAACGAGTATTTTCTCGGCATCAAGACCGGCGAAGACCCCCGGGCCCTGGCGGCGCTCGTGGAGAACCCGGACAACTTCAAGCTGATGACCAAGAGCCTGGTGCAGGCCCGCCTGCGCGGCGTCTCTCTCAAGGAGGAGCGGCACCCGCCTCTCCAGCTGCCCTCACCCTCGGGGCTCAACTATTTCCGGCTTCAGCGGGCCGAGAGCCAGCGGATGTGGGAGCGGATCACGCAGGAGCGGGTGATGGCGGTGAAGTTCGACGGCGTGGAGCAGAACCGGTTCGAGGAAGTCGCGTTGTACATGACCATCCCGCAATAGTCGGGGGCGAGGTGCGAGCATGACGCTCCTGGAGCTGTGCGACCCGTTGTTTCAGTATGTCTGCCGCCTGAACCGTTCGGCCCGCAAGGGCGTTCGGATCGACGTGGGCACGGTGCGGTCGGAGGTGATCGCGCTGCTGGCGCGGATGCGGAGCGAAGCGGGGGCGCAGGGGCTGGGCGAGCAGTATGAGAAGGTGCGCCTGCCGCTCGTGTACTTCGTGGACTTCATGGTGAAGGAGAGCAAGCTCGATTTCGCCCGCGACTTCAAGGAACTGGCGCACGACGAGAACATGCTTGCGGGAGATGAGCACTTCTTCGACCTGCTGGAGGAGACCATGGCGGAGTCGTCGCAGGCGGCGACGGAGCGCCTCGCCGTGTTCTATGTGTGCATCGGGCTGGGGTTCACGGGGGTGTATGTCGGGCAGCCGGAGTATCTGCGCCAGCGGATGAAGGCGCTGGCGGCGCGCCTGAGCGGGATGATGGAACTCAATGACAGCGCGCGCCTGTGCCCGGAGGCCTACGAGCACGTGGACAAGCGCAACCTCGTGCAGCCTCCGGGGCGGAGCCTGATGGCGATCGTGGTGGTGCTGCTGGCGCTGGTCGTGGCTCTGGTCGCGGGCAACATCGTGCTCTACAAGCGGAGCTCGTCAACCCTCAACAAGGCATTCAACGAGATCGCCCCCCAGAGCAAGGCGGGAGAATAACGACATGCTGAACGTGGGCATGATCCAGAGGATCCAGAGCCTGCCCGCCTCGGTGAGGGGCGGCGGCCTCGTGGCGTTGGCGGGGTTGATCGTCGCCGCGACGTATTTCGCGGCCCCGAAGTACGTCGGCGTGGTCATCCTGGGGTTGGCGCTTGCGGGGCTTGCGCTGGTCATCTTCAAGGGCGTGCTGAAGATGATCGACAAGGGCAAGGCCAAGCCCTTCGAGAGGCGACTGGCGGAGAACGCCGGGGCGGCGCCGATGGGTGTCTCCGACGCGGCGCGCCGGGCGCGCCTGGATGACCTGCGGCGCCGGTTCGAGGAGGGCGTCGCGACCTTCCGCGAGCACGGCAAGGACATCTACGCCCTGCCCTGGTACCTGCTCGTGGGTGAACCCGGTTCGGGCAAGACCGAGGCCATCAGGCACTGCAACGTCGGATTCCCGCCGGGCCTTCAGGACCAGCTCCAGGGCGCGGGCGGCACGCTCAACATGAACTGGTGGTTCACCAACCACGCCATCGTGCTGGACACCGCCGGGCGGCTCATGTTTGAGGAGGTCGAGCCCGGGAAGACGAGCGAGTGGAAGGAGTTTCTGACGCTGCTGCGTTCCGGGCGTCCGAACTGCCCGATCAACGGCATGCTGCTGGTGATCCCGGCCGACAGCCTGATCGCCGACACGGCGGACGCGCTGCAGAAGAAGGGCGGGCGGATCGCGGAGCAGCTTGACGCGATCCAGCGGGCGCTGGGGGTGCGATTCCCGGTCTTCGTGGTCATCACCAAGTGCGACCTCATCAACGGGTTCCGCGAGTTCTTCAAGGACGTGACGGACCCGCAGATGCAGAGCCAGATCCTGGGGTGGAGCAACCCCGGCGACCTGGAGACGCCGTTCAAGGCTGATCAGGTCGAGAACCACCTGCGCCAGGTCGCGGAGCGCCTGCGGCGCCGGCGCCTGGGCATCCTGCTCGACCCGGTGCACACCGAAGATCCGATCGCGGGCCGGCGCACCGATGAAGTGGACTCGCTCTACTCCTTTCCGGACAGCCTGCTGAAGATCGCGCCGCGACTGCGGATGTACCTGGACATGATCTTCGTCGCCGGCGAGTGGTCGGCCAAGCCGCTCTTTCTCCGGGGCATCTATTTCACCAGTTCGATGCAGGAGGGCGCGGAACTTGACGCGGAGATTGCCGAGGCCCTGAAGGTGGATGTCAAGAGCCTGCCCGAGGGGCGCGGGTTCACGCGCAACACCGCCTTCTTTCTGCGCGACCTGTTCATGTCCAAGGTCTTCCAGGAGAAGGGCCTGGTGACCAACGCGACGAACATCCGCAAGCAGCAGCAGGCGCGCCGGCGGTTGCTCCTGGGCACGGGTGTGCTGGGCACGATGGGCCTGATGGGAGCGACCTGGTTCGCGGCCAAGGGGCACGAGAAGGCCGTGGGCGCCTCGAGCGATTTCTGGGGCCAGATCGCCAAGGTCATGGGGCCCGACGTCGATCCGGCGGACCGCGGGCTCATCACGCCCCCGAAGCAGCGCGACGAAGTGAATCGCCTGTATGTCTACGCGGGGGGTGATACCAACTTCACGCCCGAGGGCGACCGGCGCACGGTGGTGCGGGAGGACGGCAAGGACCTTCAGAAGTTCGAGCTGCCCCTGCGCACGCGCGACATGGCCTCGACCCGAGAAGACACGCCCCTCATGTTCCGCCCGATCGCGGGCCTGACGGGGGGAGATGTCTTCGCCAAGGAGACGCCGGCCCACGAGCAGGTGCTGAGCGAGATCGTGCTCGAGCCCTGCACCAGCGCCCTTTTTGATCGATTCAGGCGAGGCGAGAAAGCCCCGTGGCAGGGCGCCGCGGAGACCAACGCCCTGGCGCAGGCCCTGCGGCTGCGGGCCGCGTGCGCCGGGCGTGCGCCGGCGGAGGGAACCGTCTTCGACCTGCGGGCCGTTGCCACGTTCTGCGTGGACAGCGAAGAACTGGCCGGCGAGGTGCCCCAGCAGATCCAGCAGCTCCAGGATGTCATCGACTGGACGTACAGCGACAAGGGCGGCGGGCGCTCCTGGCCCCCGGGCAAGGTCCGCGACATCGTTGATGCATCGATGGACGACGGAGACCCGACGGGCATCGCCGTCGGCCGCTTTATCGAGAACTGGGCGCAGGCGGCGGTCAAGGGCAATAACCTGCCGGGGGCCGACACCCTCAAGAAGCTGGGCGACCTGCAGGGCGCGATTGCAGAGATGACCCGGATCGAGGGCGAGATTCTGCAGGTGATCGGGTTCGACAAGGTGGACACGGTGGCGCAGTACACCGAGGCCTCGGCGGAGTACCTGCGCCGCTTCGGCGCGCTTCAGAGCGCCAAGGCCCGGGTGGACGGCGCGGTGGGGGCGCTCAATCTCGGCGCCGGCGAACCCGGCCTGGCGCGCCGTCTCGACGCGGCGATCGCCGAGGCCCGGGGGGCCGCCCGAACCGAGTATGACCTGCTCACGGGCGCGCTCGGGCCCAAGCCCGAAGCGGGCGTGGACGAGCCCGGATCGATCAAGGGCGTGCGCGACCGGCTTGAGCTCGGCTGGCAGGGCCTTGAGACCGACTGGAACACCCGCAAGACGGCGCTGGGCGAACAGCTTGCCGCGCTGGAGCGGGCCGAACTCGTCCGGCGGGACGCGAACAGTGCGCTCACCTTTGAGCGTCGCTTCGCGCTGTACAAGACCGCGGCGGACCGTCTCACCGAAGCGCAGGCCTTCACCCCATCGGGCGAGCTCTTCAGCCTGGGCGACGAGCTGGCGGGCGCGCAGCGCCGAAGCGAGGCGGCATCTGCGACACTGGGCCCGCAGCTGCTGCCGCAGGATGCCAGCGCCCCCGCCATGACGAACGCCAAGACGTTCGCCGAGCGGGCGATCCAGGCGGCGCAACGGTTCGAGACCAACGCTTCGATCGCGAGGGCGAGCGGAACGATCAGCGGGGCCGAAGCGCTCGCACGACTGGTCAAGGCGCGTGCCCAGGCCGCGGGCGTGCCGGATGTGGAGCGCCCGGTGCTTCCGCTCGCCCCGGACATGCAGGGGGGCGCGTTCGACGCGTCGTATCACCCGGCGGTGGCACGCACGGTGATTGACGCGGTGGTCGCCATGCGCGGGCGCATCGAGCCCGGGGCGGCGGGGGCGATCGCGCCCCTCGATGCCGCGGTGCTCAAGGACGGCGTGGCCGACGTGGAGCGCGCGGTGGGCGAGTATGTCAATGCCTACGGGGCATACTGGTCCACGGATCTTGAACGCGCCATGACCGTGCGCACGGACGCCAACTGGACCAACACCCGCGAGGCGCTGCGCCAGATGAACCTGACTGAGACATCGGGAGCGCTCCGCCAGCTGGCGGAAGAGGCCGTCAAGGCCCTGGAGATGCCCGAGCCGTTCGCCTCGCGCCTGCCCCAGGGTGTGAAGGATGCGAAGGCGAGGCTCTCGGCCGCGGCCGCGGGCCTGGCGGACGAGACCTACCGCGAGGCGCTCAGCGCGGTGCGGTCGAAGTGGCGCTCACTCCCCGAGACCGCGGGCCAGGCTTCCGCCCAGGTGCTGGGCATGACGCCCGATGACTTCGCGGAGCAGTATCTCGGCACCGAGGCCAAGGTCTACGGGGAGGGGTCCAAGCCGGCGCGCGTGCCGTACTGGTCCAACGTCGTCAAGGCGGCGCTCACCGACCTTTCGGCGGAGAGCAACCGCCTCGCGACGGAGAGTTTCCGGTCGCTGATGCGCAACCGGCGTGCCGCGCCTCTGTGCGCCGACGAGACGCTCTCGCTGACCCGCGACGAGATGTTGCAGACGTTCAAGGAGGTGCAGGGCATTGTGCTGCCATCGCCCAGCGGAGCGCCCACGGGCTCGCTCATCCGCGACGGGGCGCGCCTGCCGCAAGGGTTCTCCGATGCCGAGGAGGCGCTCGCGGCGATGCGGGGCGGTGGGGCCGTCACCGACCAGCGCGAGCGTGACTGGTTCACCAAGGGCGTGCAGCCGGTGGTCGAGTTCCTCCGCGGGCCCGACGTAGACAACCCGGCGTACCCCGCGTGGGAACTCGTTATTCTGCCCTACGACCTTTCCGATACGCACCGGCAGGCCGCCGACCAGTTCAAGGAGATTGAAGTCTCCGGGGGCGGGCTGGGTCAGATCTTCCTGATTCCCTCGCGCGCGGCCAACGAACAGACGGGCGTGCGACTGAGCGTCTGTCCCGGGCAGCCTCTCACGATCAAATTCCACGAGAACTTCGAGGCCGGCGGGAGCGTGGGGGTGACGCAGGAGGTCCGTCTCGACCCGACGTGGAGCATCCTGGGCACCCTGCGCACCGGAAAGTGGGAGGCGGTCGCGACCAAGCCCGGGGTCTATGCCGTGCCGGTGAGCCTGAGCAAGCCCGGGGGCTGGACGGGCACCTACATGCTCGGTGTCCGCTTCCCGCAGCGCGACCCTCGCGCGGCCCTCGGCAACTGGCCCCGTTCGACGACCTGGCCTCAGCCCCGATGAGTGTTCGTGAGAGCGCAAGGAGACGCGCACGTGTCTGAACGTTTCGGACTGGGCATGCTTCGAGGCGAGGGCGCGGCCCCCGAGGTGCGTCTGGGCGCCTTCGGCAAGCATCCTGCGTGGGACGACCACCTCGACGACCAGGGGCTTGACACGCCCGAGCTCATCGAGATCAAGCGCGTCATCTACCTCGAAGGTATGAACGGCAATATCGACGCGGGCACGTGGGAGGCGCTCGCGCCGGGCGCGGCGGTGGAGGGCTTCAATCATGTCTTCCTGGCCCGTGCCCCCGGGGGCGTGATCGCCGGGCGGTTCTGGTCGAGCACGGACGGCAAGGGGCGCAGCCGCTACCCGATGGTGGTGTGCGCGGAGTGTTCCGGGCTCTCGGTCGAGTTCGCCTGCCGCGTCGTTCTCTCACGATTGGCCCAACTTGAAGGCGAGTGCAAACTGGCGACTTCACCGGGCGGGGTCGTGGCCGCGCTGGAGACCGCGCGGGCGGACCTCGCGGCCCGGGCGGCGAGCGCGCCCCCGGAGGGCCCGCGTGCGGTCAGCGCCACCAAGCGACTGGCCGACAGCGACACTCTCGGACCGCAGCGACTCGGGATGCACCGGGTGCTGTACCAGTTGCAGCGCGACATGGCGGCCTATCGCCCCCTCACGGGCCGGAGCACCGCGATGTTCAATCGGGCCGCCGAGGCGAGGGCCCAGCACCTGCGTGTGCCGCAGGGGCTCGCGCCGGCGAGTGAAGCCCTGCTGGCGTGGATGTACTTCTGCGAGGAGCACCTGAGCCGCAACGCCGCGCTGCTGTTGATTGCCCCTGAACGGGAGCGCTGGCTGGACGTGATCGTGGGTGACGCGGAGACGAAAGATCTGTTCTGTGTGCGGGCGGGCGAAGTGGCGATCCCGTGCGCCAGCGACATTCCGTACACGCTCGACGATGCCTTCGTGCGTGAAGCCCAGGCGCTGATCGACCGGCCGGTGAACGAGGAGGCGCCGAGCGAGCCGGCGCGCCCGGTGCGGCGCGAGCCCTCGCCCGCGAGCGGGCCGGCCCGAAGCCCCGCCCGTCCGCGGAAGCCCCTGCCGCTCGGTCTCATCCTGGGCGGGGTGGGGGCGGTCGGGGCCGTCATCCTGGGCATGGTGCTGCTCAGTTCCGGCGGAGGTTCCGGCTCGGGCGAAGCGCCGGAGGACGACGACGGGGAGAAGGGTTCGCAGGGGAGCGGCGAGGACGACCAGAAGCCGCGCCTCGCGGGGGTCGAACTCGAACGCTGGAAGCGCTGGTGCAACGACTACGAGCAGTGGATACGTCCATTGCAGCGACCGGACGCGATCAACGCGCTCCGGGCAGATCCGCACCTTGCGGGCGCGCTCGTGTCCGTGCTGCAAGATCCGGCCCGCCTCGACCCACGGTCCTTGAGCGACCGTTCGGGAGTGCGCGTGGTGCAGTTGGCGAGTGAACCGCCATCCAAGGCCGCCACACCGGAGGGGATCAAGCGCACCCGCGATGTGAACGACCTCCTCGACGGCATCCGGCGCGACACCCAGGCGGCGGCATGGCCGGCGCGGGCTGACCTTGCGCTGGTGCGCGAACGGGCCGGGGCGATGGGGTGGGCGGGGGTGAGCGCGGGGTTGGCGCAGCTGGACGCGGGCCTGTCGCTCGATGCGCCGGCCGATTTCGTGCGGTCGGTGAGCGCGCTCGCCCGCCTGTCGCCGGCGCTGGGCGAAGCGGCCGCGACATTGCGCGAGTTTGATCGCCTCGCGGGAGCACTCAGCGCAAGCAAGATTGACGTGGTTCAGCGATTCGTTGAGACGGGGCGCGCCGCGGGCGCGCCGGCGCCCGAGAGCCTTGCCGATGCGCTCGCCGCGTTCAACCTCGATGTGCGAAGCGCCGTGGAAGTGGGCGGCCGCGTCGAACGATTCCTCGCGGACGGGTGGACGCGCGTCGATCACGACGTGTTCGCGCGCGACGCGGCCCTCGGCGACGGCGGGCCAGCGCCCATGCGCATCGCGGCGATCGAGTCGTGGCTCGTGGAGGCCCGGCGCGATCGCTACCTGGCGCTCAATCCCGCCGATGACCCGCGCCGAACGCTCGCGGCCTCGATCAGCCGGGCCGAGAAGCGGTTGGACGAGGTGATGCAGGCATGCGCCGGGCAGGAGCGAACTGAGATCGCCACCCTCAGCGCCCGCCTGGGCGCCGCGAAGAGCCGCGTGCAGTCGCTCGCCGAGGCGCCCTGGACGCAGGGCCGGCGCGCCGAGATCGTCGGCGGAACTCAGGATGTGCTGGCCTCGCTCGCGTCGTTCGAGTCGGACCTCGGCCTCGTGCAGGCCGAGTGCGCCGGGGGCTTCCAGGCCCTGGTGGACACACTGCGCGGCCTGGACACCATCTCGCCTTCGGGGTCGTCCGCGGTTGACCGGGCGTGGGCCGGCCATCGCGATGAACTGCTCAGCGTCCACTCCGATGAGAGCAGCTTTGTCGCCCTCAAACGCGGGGCGGACGAACTCCGGGCCTTCTTGATCGGCGTCGAGAGCGACATGCCGCCGGTTGAGGCTCCCGTCGTGCCGGGAGTCGATGCGGGGCAGCTTCGCGGCGCGGCGGGCATGGCCCGCGAGGCAGCCATTGTGCAGGCAATCGCGGGTACGCCCTGGCGGTCCCTCGCCTTCGACGTGCAGGACGAAGCGGGACGAACCGCCCGAGCGCAGGCGGCAACGGGGCTGCGCGATTGGGCCGGGCACGCCAAGGCCCTCGCGGAGCGGGTCGGACGAGATGTCGGCGCGCTAGATGCCAGAGGCGAACTCGCGGAAAGTCCCCGATCCGTCATTGCCGAGTGGTCCGCCAGCCCGGCCTTCGCGTCGCTGCACGACGCACTCACCGAGCCCCTCGCACGCGTTCGGGCGATCGAGGCGATCAGCACGTCCGGCGACCGGCAAGGGCTCATCCATGTGGCGCTGGAGGAGAGCGACCCGGCACTCTGCATCGCGGCCTGGCGTCGCCTGGGAGCGCTCGGCGATTGGCCCACGGGCATCGACGAGCTCAGGGCCGACCGGCGCGCCGGCGAACACATCGCCGCGGTGGCACGAACGCTTGGGGATGCCGGGCGCGCGGCGGAACTCGCGGCGGAAGGCGGCCGGGTGGGGGCAGCCCGCTGGGTCTCGGCGATGGAGCGGGCCGGGAGCAGCGATGAGCTGGATGCGCTCGCGCGCGAGCGTCCCAGCGACGCAAACGTCGCGGCATTGTCCGCTCGCACCCGGTTCAACCTGGAGGTAAGGGCCCTGCGCGACGCGATCGGCGCAATCGCGGAGGGTGACGACGGAGCACTACGCGCCCAGGTCTCGTCGTTCGTTGCGGCGCAGCGGGGAAGCGGAATCTCTCGGGCCTGGCTCGATGCCGGGCAGGCCGCGCTGGACGATGACGGATCAACCGCGCCCGCTGTCGATCCGGTCACGCTCGGCCCGGCGACGGTCGGCTGGCGCGGCACGAGCATGGACGGGGGCGCCCGGCTCAGGTTCGTCCAGGGCTCCACATCGATAGAGTTCGTCCGCATCGAACCCTCCCCGGAACGTGGGGTGGATGGACCCTTCTATCTGGCTGCGACGGAACTGACAATTGACCAGGTCAACGCCTTGGTCTCGGGGGACGAGGCGTGGAAATCGCTGGAGCCCACCTGGGTGCAGCTTCGTGACGCCAGGACGGATTCGACGACCTGGACGGGGATTCGATCGTGGGGCTGGAGCGAGGCGAAAGAGCAGCTTGTCCCCAACGAGCGCTGGCTGGCGAAGGAGCTTGGGAAACCCAAGGTTCCGATCTATGCCGAAGGGCTGGCACCGCTCCCGCCATCCGGAAACTCCCCCCTGAACTGGGTGTCGCCGACTGCCGCGTTGTCGCTCGCGGGGCGAGCGGGCTGCCGCCTTGCGGCACCGGCGGAATACCTGGCGGCCCTCGATCATCATCCGACGTTGAATCGAAACCTGCGGGATTCGCGTTGGTTGCGTCAGCTCAAGCGCACGGTCGAGACGCAAACGCAGATGATTCCATCGTGGCCGGACACGAGCGTGTTCGTGCCCATGGGGTCGAAATTCCCTTCGGCGGACAAGGCAAGCCCGGGTGAGACGTCGGACGACGGGGTGTTGTGGATCCGCGATGCGGAGAGCGGGAATGGCGTGGCGGACCTGGTGGGGAACCTCGCGGAACTGGTCGGCGCGCCGGGAGCGGACGGGCGCATGTCATTCGGGGTGGTGGGGGGGTCGGCGTTGTCGCCGCCTGAGTTGGCGCTCGACCAGGTGAGCGCAGTCAGCACGATTTCGCTCGGGAAGGGGTGGTCGGACGTCGGCGTCCGGTTTGCGTTCGACGCGGGCGCGGGTGCGGGCAAAGCGACGTTGAGCGCGCGGGTGCGACGCTGGCTTTCTGAGGCGCCGTTCGTGATGGCGGACACCGGGCGCGCGGGCTCGAAGTGACGACATCACCTGAATAGGGGATGCCAGCCGGATCAGTCGGCGACTTGAGGAAGGTTTTTGGAAAGTGGTGATTTGTGCGCGGCGTTGACGATACAGGCGACGAAGGTGAACTTTGTCCCGGCGCGGGTTGCCGCTTCGGGGCCGGAGTGATACCTTGCGGCCCTCACGGATGAACGATCCGCGCGAGGGAGCGGCGAGCCCGTGTGACGTTCGACCAGTTGTGACGGGGAAGCATGCATGAAGGCGAAGACATTCGGCGGAGGCCGGTTCGGAGCGGGTCAGGGGGGTCGCAGAGTTTCGGGAGGCCTTGCGGCGCTCTCGATGCTTGCGGTGGCCGGGCTCGCGGGGGTGTGCGGGGCGCAGCCGACGGGGCTGGAGCAGCCGGTTGATGCTGCGCTGTATCGCCCGGCGATGCCCGAGCCCTCCGATGGCGGCGCGTTCGTGGTGACGAAGATCGCGCTCGCGCTGGCGGAGAACGCCGAGGGGGGTGAGCTGCTGCCCTCGCTGGCGGAGTTTGAGACGGTCGAGTTTGACCTCTTGCAAACGCCGGCGGGCTTTGTGGCGCCGCGCGACGGCCTGCCGACCGTGACGCTGACGATCGCCGAGATCAACGGCCAGGGCGTGGCGCGGACGTTTCACGCCAGCGCGATCGTCGCCATGTGCAATGCGCTGGTGAATGAGTTCAACCGGCGAGGCGTCATCGGCGTGTTCATCGCGCCGGACAACATCTACCTCGCGCGCGCAGACAACAGCGATGCACGCCAGGGCGACACTTCGATGACATTGCGGGTGAGCACGGCGCGGGTGTCGATGGTGCGCACGCTCGCGAGCGGCACGCGGATCGCTCCGGAGGCGCGCCGGGACAACCCGGCGCACGACCGCATCCGCAAGAACTCGCCGCTGCAGCCCGGGGGCGAAGGGCCCGAGGATCGGAGCCTGCTCCGGCGCGACCTGCTGGACCGCTATTCGGCGTGGTTGAACCGGCACCCCGGGCGACGCGTGGACTCGGCGCTGGCCCCGGGGGCGGCGTCGGGCGAGGCGGTGCTCGACTACCTGGTGTATGAGACCAAGCCGTGGACGCTGTATTTCCAGCTCTCGAACACGGGCACGAAGAACACGGGGGAGTGGCGCGAACGGTTCGGGTTCATCCACAACCAGCTGACCAACAACGATGACATTCTCGCGATTGACTACATCACCTCGGGCTTTGAGGATGCGCACGCCCTGATCGGCTCATACGAGGCGCCCTTCCCGGGGGCGGAGCGTCTGCGCTGGCGGGTCGAAGCATCGTGGAACGAGTACACCGCCTCGGACGTGGGCTTCGCGTCGGAGGATTTCACGGGCGACGGGTACAGCTTCGGCGGCGACCTGATCTGGAACGTCTACCAGGAGCGCGAGTTCTTCGTGGACGTGGTGGGCGGGGTGAAGTACCAGAACATCACCACCACGAACGAAGTGGTCGACATCGAGGGCGACGAGAGCTTCACGCTGCCGCACGTCGGCGTCCGGCTGGAGCGGTTCCGCGAGACCGACAGCTTCACGGGCGAAGTGATGGTGGAAGTGGGCTTCGGCGGGGACGAGGAGGAAATGACGAACCTCGGGCGGCTCTTCCCCGACGAGGACTGGTTCACCCTCAACTACGACTTCAACTACTCGTTCTTTCTCGAGCCGCTGCTGAACCCGGTGGGATGGGCCGATGCCGATACGGCGCGCGACCCTGACACCTGGGCCGATTCGACGCTGGCGCACGAGGTGTCGCTGACCGCGAAGGGCCAGCACGCCTTCGACCATCGTCTCGTGCCGAACTTCGAGAGCGTCGTGGGCGGCGCCTATACGGTGCGCGGGTACGACGAGTCCGTGGCCGCGGCGGACAACACCTACATCTTCAGCGCGGAGTATCGCTACCACGTGCCCCGGGCGTTCAAGCCCAAGGCGGAGCCGGGGAGGCTTTTCGGGAGTTCGTTCAAGTGGGCGCCGCAGCAGGTGTTCGGCCGCCCGGACTGGGATCTCGTGCTCTCCGGGTTTACCGACTTCGCCTTCACGAGCAACAGCGAGGCGCTCGCGTTTGAAGAGGACGAGACGCTGTGGAGCGTGGGCGTGGGCGTTGAAGTGGTGTTCAAGCGCAACGTGACCATGAGCGTGGACTGGGGTTACGTGCTTGAGGATGCGTCGGACAACGAGAGCGGCGACAACAACGTGCACTTCGTGCTGACGCTGCTGTACTAGCGTGAGGCGGCGGCGTCCGCCGTGTGAACTGAACGAATGCGCGGCCCGTGCCGCGCCGGAACCAGGGCTGGGGATAAGGGGCCCCGCCGGCGAAGGATTCGCGGGCGGCGCCGGAAGGAAGAGACCTTTTTCGTCCGGGGCGTGACGGCCCTCGGGCTCCAGGGAGATGGCGATGCGGCAGGGATCGAAGCGCGCGACTCGCAACAGCAACCGTTCCGGCCTGCTCACCGGCGGGCTCCTGACCCTCATGTGCGTGCCGGCGCTCGCCGGGCCCGAGGGCGAGCGCGTGGTGCGCGGCAATGCCGAGTTCCAGCGCGCCGGGGACGTGACGACGATCGTGGCGGCGGACCGCACGATCATCAACTACCGGTCGTTCGACATCGGGGCGGGCGAGACGGTGCGCTTCGTGCAGCCCGACGCCGACTCGCGCGTGCTCAACCGCATCAAGAGCGCGACGCCGACGCAGATCGACGGCTCGCTGTTCGCCAACGGGCGGGTGTACCTCGTCAACGCGGCGGGCGTGACCTTCGGCCAGGGCGCCGTGGTCGATGTCGGCCAGCTGTACGCGGCGGCGGGCAACATCAGCAACCGGGACTTCCTCGCGGGGCGTGACAACTTCACCCTCAGCGGCGAGGTGGTGAACAACGGCACCATCCGCGCGGAGCAGGGCGTCAGCCTCTTCGGGCGCAGCGTCATCAACTACGGCTCCATCAGTGCGCCCGGCGGCCTCGTGACCCTCGCCACGGGCGACGGGGTGTACGTGGGCGAGCGCGGCGGGCACGTCTTCCTCAAGATCGACGGGGGCAAAGCCCCGGGCGCGGGCGGGGTTGAGAACAGCGGCACCCTGAGCGCGCAGGACCTCATCGTGGGCGCGGGCGACATGTACAGCGTGGTGCTGCATGATCCCTCCGTCCTCACGGCCCAGCGCATCCGGGTCGAGGGCGGCGCGGGCACGACCACCATCGTCAAGGGCACGCTCGACGCGACCAACGACGCCGGGCAGGGCGGCGAGATCCAGGTCCTGGGCGACAAGGTGGCGCTGTACGGCGCAACCCTCGACGCCAGCGGACGGACCGGGGGCGGTGAGATTCTGGTCGGCGGCGACTTCCAGGGCCAGGGCGACGTCCGCACCAGCGACCGCACCTACGTGGACGCGGCGACCACGCTCCAGGCGAACGCCACCGGCCAGGGTGACGGCGGCAAGGTCATTGTCTGGGCCGATGAGGTCACGGGCTTCCTCGGGCAGGTCAACGCGCGCGGCGCGGGCGAATCCGGAAGCGGCGGCTTCGCCGAGGTCTCGGGCAAGCACAACCTGCTCTTCGTGGGTGATGCGGATCTGTCGGCGGGCGAGGGCGGGCAGGCGGGCACGATCCTGTTTGATCCCGACAACGTGACGATCACCGACGGCGCGGGCGGCGCGGACGACGCCAATGCCGACTTCTCCGACGGCAGCATCCTGTCGGGCGAAGGGCCGGTCAACGCCTTCATCAGCGAGCAGTTCCTCGAGGGTTTCGGCGGCGCGGTGGTCATCCAGGCGAATGACAACATCACGATCAACAACCTCACCGACAACATTCTCGACTTCGCCGCCGCGGCGGGCACGGTGCAGTTTGCCGCCGACTTTGACGCCGACGGCAGCGGCAACTTCTCGATGGACGTGACCGACACGATCCGCACGCAGGGCGCGAACCTCGACATCTCGGGCGATGTGCTGACGGTGCACGGCGTGACGACCAACGGGGGCAGCATCAGCCTGTCCGCGGTGGACGGCATCACGCTCGGCAACGGCTCGGGCTCGGTCACCCTGGCCACGGGCGGCGGCTCGTTCACGGCGGAGGCGAACAGCGACTTCGACGCCACGGGCGTCTTCAACACCACGTCGGGCGCGACGGTCAGCTCCGGCGGCGGGAACATCACCATCGCCGGCGGCCAGTGGACCATCGGCGCCACGGGCACCATCAATGCCGGCGCGGGCGATGTGACCTTCAACGCCAGTCGCTCGGTGAGCGCGAGCGTGGGCAACACTTCGGGCACGATCAACCTGAGCGCCGCGGAACTGGCGCGCATCACCACGTCAGGCACGTTCAGCGTGGGCACCGGCGGCATCACGCCCACCTCGCTGAGCGTTCAGAACTTCGACAACGGGTCGGGCATCACGGGCAACGTGGTGCTCCAGGCCGCGGGCGATGTGAACTTCGTGTCGAGCCAGAGCGACTTTGATGCCGACCTCACGGTCATCGCCGACGGCAGCGTGAATCTCACCAGCACCGCCGACGTGACCGTCGGGGGCGATCTCTCCATCACCGCCGACAACGACGGCGACAACAACAACGGCGGCACCCCTGACATCCTGAACATCGGCGGCAGCCGGTCACTCACCGCGACGGGCACCGTCGACGTGGCCGCGGCGGACGTGACGATCGACGCGGGCGGCGCACTCTCGGGCTCCACCGTGACGATCGACCGCTCCAGCGCCGGCAGCATCGGCTTCGGCGTGGATGCGGGCGAGGACATGGTGCTCGACGAAGACGAGATCGACCGCATCGTCGCGGACGATCTCATCGTCGGCGGCGACGTTGTGACCGACATCGTGATCAACACCGTGGACGGGGTGAACGGGCTGCAGTTCGCCACCATCAACAACGAGGTGACCTTCAACGCCGGCGGCACGGGCGGCAACATCGTGGTGTCGGGCGAAATGACCACTCCCGGGGCGGTCAACTTCCTCGCGGCTGACGGCGTGACGATCTCCGCCAACGTGACAAGCGCGGGCGCGGTCCTCGTGAACGCCAACAGCGATGCGCTGGTGGACGGCGGCGCGTTCCAGGTGGATGACTCCTTCACCCTGGACAGCGCCAACAACGACATCATCATCATCGCCAGCGATCTCGTGCTGGGCGCGGGCACCATCGGGAACCGCGTGGACGCGGGCACGCAGGACATCATCATCAGCCAGTGGACCAGCACCGAGTCGATCGGGCTCGGCGGCGGCGCGGGCACCATGAGCGTCACGGCGGCGGAACTGGGCAAGCTCGCGGCGGCGACGCTCACGATCGGCGGCGACGGGACCAACCCCGACGTGGCCGAAGTGGACGCTATCACGCTCGACGGCGCATCCTTCGCGGGCATTACCGGCCTCGTGACCCTCAACGCGACCACGAGCACCGGCACCATCACGTTTACCGGAGCCGACTCCACCACCCCCGCGGGCCTCACGGCCCAGGCGGGCAACGGCATCACGTTTGACGCGGGCGCGACGATCAGCGGCACCGCCTCGCTCGACGCGGACTTCCTCGACGCGGGCACCGGCATCTTCACGATCAACGCGGGCGAGACGCTCACCGTCAGCGGCGCGGCGCTCACCATCACCGCGCGCGATGCCGACCTGGGCGGCGCGATCTCCAACGCGGGCCAGACGACGACCATCACCGGCTCGCAGGTGACCGACTCGATCGATCTCGGCACGTCCGGCACGGGCACCATGGCCCTCAGCAGCGCCGAGCTCGCGACGATCACGGCACAGAACCTCGTGATCGGCGGCACGGGCAGCAGCACCCGCATGAGCGAGGTCACGGTGGACGGCCTGCTCAGCACCGCCTTTGCCGGCATCACCACGGGCGTCACGATCAATGCCCAGCAGGCCGGGGGCACGGTCGTGTTCAGCGGGTCCGCGAGCGCGTTCACCAGCGGCAAGACGGTCCAGGTCAACGCCGAGAACGGAATCACCGTCAGCGCCAACGTCACCACCGCGGGGACGACCACCCTGCGCGCCGACTTCGACTCCGACGGTACCGGTACGTTGGCCGTGGATGACGGCGCGACCTTCTCGTCCGGGTCGTCCGCCCTGAGCATTCTCGCGGGCGACGTGTCGCTCGCCGGCTCGAGCGGCACCAGGCTTTCCTCCAGCGTGCTCTCCATCGCGCCTTCGACCACGGGCTCCACCATCGGGCTCGGGGACGCCGCGGGCGGGCTCTCGCTCGGCAACAGCGAGCTGGCGCGGATCACCGCCGGCACCAGCCTCACGGTGGGCGCCGGCACCAACACCGGCGGCATCACCGCCGACGGCGTGGACAGCGCGAACCTGAGCGGCATCGGCACGCTCATCCTTGAGACCGCAGGCTCCGTGGTCTTCAGCGGGGCTGACAGCTCCTTCGGTGCGCTCACCGCCAACGCGGACGCGGGCATCACCGTGAGCGGCGTGGCCCTCTCCACAGGCGGCACCACCACCCTGGATGCCGACGACAACGCCGACGGCACCGGCACCTTCACGGTCAGCGGCGGCGGTTCATACGCAACCACAGGCGGGGCCTCGACGATCCAGGCCGCCGACGTGGACATCACCGGGGCGTCCGACGTGACCATCGGGGGCACATCGCTCACGATCACCACGAGCCAGACGACCCGTGACATCAGCGTGGGCGCGAACAACGGCGGGCTGCATCTCTCCAACGCCGAGCTCAGCCTCATCTCCGGCAGCAGCCTCGTCATCGGTGCCGCCAGCGGCGCGACCAGCGACAGTGTGACGGTCGATGATGTGGACATCGCCGACCTCGCGGGCGTCACGGGCGTGACCTTCAACGCCAACGCCGCGGGCGGCGTGGTGCAGTTCATCAACAACGCCTCGGGCTTCGACGGTTCGGTCACCGCCCAGGCACGCGACGGAATCGTTGTGAGCGCGGACCTGACCACAGGCGGCGCGGCGACGTTTGACGCCGACTTCAACAACGACGCCGTGGGCGACTTCACGCTGAGCGGCAACCTCGTCTCGGGCGGCGACGTGGCCGTGATCGGCGACGACGCGGATATCACCGGCTCGATCGACGCCTCCGGGTTCAACGTGCTCTTCGCGCGTTCGTCCGCGGATGCGATGTTCGTGGGCACCGCGGGCGCGGGGTTCAGCCTCAGCACCGCGGAGCTCGCCACCGTGACGGCCGGCAGCCTCACGATCGGCGGCACGACCGGCGGCCGCGAGGTCGACTCGATCACGGTTGACGGCCTCGGCGCGGGCGCGCTGGCCAATATCACCGGCACCGTCACGCTCAACGCCACCGGAGACGGCGGCACGACCGAAGGCACAGTGGTCTTCAGCGGCAGCGACAGCACCTTCGCCGCGGACCTCGAGGTGAACGCCGATGAGGGTATCGACCAGGACGTGACCGTCACCGTAGGCGGGGCGGCGGCCTTCAACGCCGACGCCGACAGCGACAACAGTGGCGCGTACGACCTCGCCGCGGGCGAAGCGCTGATCGTGACGGACACGGTTGACCTGACCGCCGCGAGCGTGGCGTTTGGCGCGGGCGCCGCCCTGACCAACACAGGCGGCACGGTCACCATCCAGCACTCCGCGGCGGGCACCATCGGCCTGGGCTCGGGCGCGGGCGACCTGACCCTCGACAACACCGTGCTCGGCGCGATCGACACGGCCAATCTCACCATCGGCGGGGCCGACACCGCGACCATCACCGTGGACAACGCCAGTTTCGCCGGCGTGACCGGCACGCTGACGCTGGATGCCTCGGCGGCGGGCGGGGCGATCAGCTTCGAGAACGGCTCGGTCAGCGTGAGCGCGGGCCTCGTCGCGACGGCGACCGATTCGATCACGGTCGGCAGCGGGGCCGATGTCACGATCGCCGGGTCGGGCGATGGCGACGGGTCGTTCTCGGCGACGACCATTACGATCAGCGATGACATCACCTTCACCAACAACGGCGCACTCGCGATCAGCGCGACCGACATCTTCCTCGGAGCGGACGCGTCGCTGACGACCGCGGGCGCTGCGGGCGATGACATCGTCGTGACGGGCGATGTGGAGAGCACGGGCGGCACCGCGCGGAATCTCACCGTCAACGCGGGCCTCGGCGATGTGACGTTCAACGACACGATCGGCCTCGCCGGCGGCACGGCCCTCGTCAGCGCTCTCGACGTAACCGGCGCGACGATCACGATGTCCGATTCCACATTCACTGATCTCTCGCAGACCTACAGCGCCTCCACGCTCCTGCGCCTGGGCAACAGCGGCGGGACGGCCCAGTACGTCGTCGCCAACACCGGCGATTTTGATGCGTCAGGGTCAGATACGCAGCTGCTCGGCAATGTCACGATCATCAACCAGGGCACGCTCGACGGCGACGACATCCTCTTCGGCGCCGTCGATGGCGACGGCAACGGGCCCTGGGATATCGGCATGTCTGCCGGTGGGCTGGGCGACATCGTCGTGAATGGCGCCATCGGGGCGATCGAGGCGCTTGACCAGGTGCTGGTCAACGACGCGGACGATGCGGACTTCGGCGGCGATATCAACGCGGGGTCCTTCCTGCAGGCCAATGGCTCGGGCACGACCACGCTTTCGGGGGTCACGGTCACCGGCGCCTTTGGCGCCTTCGGTGCGGGCTTTACTCTCAATGGTCCGGTGAGCACGGGCGCCAGCGTGATGTTCACCAACTCGGGCACGCTCGACATCAACGGCACTGTGACCGCAGGGACGACGTTCAGCCAGACCGGCGGCGGGTCGGTCACGATCGCCGACGGGGCCGACATCACCGGCGGCACGATCAGCTTCGATGATGGCGTGACTCTGGACGGCGGCAGCACCGTGAACCTGCTCGCCAGCTCCGGCATCGACTTCGGCGGCACGCTTGATGCCGCCGACGGCACGCTGAACCTGACCACCGACGGGGCCTTGGGCTTCGGCAGCGCGGTCAGCGGCACCGGCACGCTCAACATCACCAGCGCGTCGGGCGTGACAGGCGACATCGGCATCGGCGACGACGCCACAGGCGATCTCACGATTGACACGGGGTCGGCGGGCAACGTGCAGAGCGGCTTCGCGGCGGTCAACGTGGGCACCGCGACCACCGGCGAGCACGACTTCCAGTTCCTTGACAACGACGAGGACATCGTGCTCAACAGCGCGATGACCTTCCACGCGCCTGTCGCCGGCGAGTTCCGGGTACAGACCAGCATCGACGGCTCCGCAGTCACGACCGGCGCCTTCACGTTCGAAGGCTCGGGCGGCACCACCATCCTCAGCGCCGACATCATCTCGGGCGGCGCCGACATCATCATCAACGACAGCGTGGTCATCGACGAGAACGCCGACATCACGCTCGATTCCGGGGGCGGCGACATCTCCATCACGGGCACGGTGGAAGGCACCACCGGCGGCGGCGATGAAAGCCTCACCTTCGACGGCGGCGGCGCGCCCGACGGCACGATTACGGTCGGCGACACCCTCAGCGGCAGCGCGGGGACGGGCGATGCGACCGGCCTCGCAACGATCGGCATCACCGCCGGCGCGGCCACATCCTTCCAGGCCATCTTCATCACCGGCAATTTCACCACCGGCACGCTCAGCGGCAACTTCTCCGCCGCGGGCGCGTTCGAAGCCGCCAACATCATCATCAACGCGGGCGCGGATGACGTGACGCTGTCTTCGACGGTGAATGTGAGCGGCGACGTCACTCTTTCGGGCAACGACGTGAGCCTCGGCGATGCGCTCACCAGCACGGGCGGCGGAATGGCCGTCACCAACAGCGGTGTGCTCACCATCGACGGCGCGATCACCCTTGCGGGCGTCCTGATTCAGTCCGGCGGCGGCACCGTGATCCTGAACGCGGACATTGACTCCGGCGGCGGCGACATCACCTTCGCGGATACGATCGCGACCACCGGCGACCGGGTCATCGACGCGGGCACCGGCCAGCAGGCGTACTCCGGCACGATCACAGCCGCGAACAACATGACGTTCATCGGCACCGGCGACGGTGTGAATGACGGCATCTCCTTCGCCGCCGGGGTGGACGGCACCGGCGACATCACCTTCCAGAACGGCGACGCGACCGGCGCCTACGAAGTGGGTGACAACACCGCCGGCGCAAGCGTGCTCTTCGACGGCCTCACGCTCGGCCAACTGTCGTCCAACTGGAACGTCGTCAACGTCGGCAGCGGCAGCGAGAGCGGGAATGTTGAGGTCGGCGACCTCACCCTCGGGGTGCCGCTCAACATCAATGCGGGCAGCGGGGGCATCGATGTCACCGGGGCGCTCGGTCTCACCGGCTCGGGCGATGCGCTCAACCTGAACACCACCTCCGGCGTCACCATCTCGGCGGGCGGCAGCGTGGCGACCACCGGCGGCGCCATCACCATTCAGACCGGCCTCATCATCGGTGAGAACGCGGACGCGAGCGTGGACTCAGGCGACGGCGCGATCGACATCCAGGGAGCGATCGCGGGCACCACCGGGGGCGGCAACGAGAGCCTCATCCTCGATGCCGGCACGGGCAGCATCACCATTGCGGGCTCGGTGACCGGCGACGGCAGCGCGGCCGACGCGACCGGCCTGTCCGACTTCACGTTCAACAACGCCGGCATTGTGGACATGCAGGGCCTCGCGATCAGCGGCACGTTCAACACCAGCAACCGCCTCACCGGCGACCTCACCACGAACGGGCAGGACATCGTGGGCGGCATCGTGGACCTCTCGGGCATCGGCTTTGACCTCGCGGGCATCGAGTCCAGCGACAATGTCTTCATCGACAACAACGGCCTGCTCCGCATCGACGGTGATGTGAGCACCCAGGGAGCATTCTTCCAGCTCAGCGGCGCCGGCACCGGCACGGTCGAGCTCGGCGGCGACATCGACACCAACAACGCCGGCAGCGTCGGCTTCCAGAGCGGCGTCACACTCTTCAACGGCGATCGCTCCATCGAGGCCGGCATCAACTCGATCATCTTCTCCGAGACACTCAATACCGACGGCTTCTCACTGTCGGTCGCCGCCAACGGCATCGACTTCGACGGCGGCGTCGGCTCGGTCTCGGGCGGCAACGGAGCCAACCGCATCGTCCTCACGCCCGCCACCGCCACGACCGCGATCGACGTGGGAGATGTGGTCGGCTCGGGCGGCGTGCTCCAGGGCGGCCTTGACATCAATGCGGACGATATCGCAGCCCTCGCCGAGGGCTTCCTCGAGATCGTGATCGGCATCGAGGGCACCGGGTCGCACTCCATCCAGGTCGGTACGTCCACGTTCGCCGACGCGGTCGAGTTCCATGCGCCCGTGGACGGCGCGACCGACGGGGTGCGCATCATCGGCACCCTCACCAGCAGCGACGACACCAGCGATCGTCAGGTCTCCATCGAGATTCTGGGCTCCGGCACCACCACCACCCTCTCGGCCGACATCATCACAGCCGGGGGCGACATCTTCATCGATGACAACGTGGTCGTCGCCGAGGCCGCCAGCATCACGCTCGATTCCAACAACGGTGATATCGAGATCACCGGGACGCTCCAGGGCACCACCGGCGGGGCCGACGAAGACATCGCCATGGCCGCGGACGCCGGCATGATCACCATCGGCGGCACGATCAGCGGCAACTCGGGCGGCAGCGATGCCACGGGCCTCACCGAGGTCTTCCTCCTCTCCGCCGATGGCGGCATCTCCATCCAGGGCGTTTCGATCTTCAGCGTGCTCGATGTCGGGTTCCTCACCCGGATCGGCGGTTCGTTCACGACCAACGGTCAGTCCATCAACGTCGGAAGCGGCAACTTCGTCGTCACCGACGCCGACTTCGGCGTGATCGACGTCACCCTCGGCGACTTCAACATCGACAACTCGGGCCTGCTCGACCTCAACGGCGACTTCACCAGCAGCGGCGGGTCCTTCGCCCAAACCGACACCCTCGCCACCGGCAACGTTGAGCTCGGCGGCAACCTCAGCACCTTCGCGTCCGGCGGCGACATCTCCTTTGTGAGCGATGTGCTCGTCACCGACAGCAGCCGAGAGATCGACGCGGGTACCGGCGGCATCACCATCGGCGGCGCCTACGACAGCGTCGCGTTCGATTCGACCTTCAGCGGCAACCGGATTGACTTCAACGGCGGGGCGGACTCGGTGACCGGCACGGGCGTGCTCACGATCCGCCCGGCGGATGAGAACACCGACCTCGATGTCGGCAACATTGCCGGCGCGGGCGGCACGCCGGGCGCGGGCCT
>JADLCM010000002.1 GCA_020847175.1 Phycisphaerales bacterium | reverse complement strand
GCACGAGGCCCGCCACAAAGAGCACGCGGGGCACATCGACGAGGTGCGCCGGCTGCGAGGTGAAGAGGCCCGTGATCCATCTCGGCGCGAGCACGAAGACCAGCCCCATGGCGGTCATGAAGGCGAGCGCCACGCCGGTGCACCGCCATGCGGCGACCGAGGCGAGGCGCGGGCTGCCCGCGCCGAGGTACTGGCCGACGAGCGTAGAGGCCGCGATGCCCATCGCGAAGCCCGGCAGGAAACTGAACGCCTCGATGCGGATGGCGACGATGTGGCTGCCCAGCGCGACGGCCCCGATCGCGCCGACCATGAGCACGACGAGGTAGTTCCCGGCCCACATGCCGAGCATTTCAAGGAAGTTGGGGAAACCGAGGCGGACGAGCCTTCGCATGGTGAGCCAGTGCGGACGGAGCCGCCTGGCCTTGAGGCGCACGCCGCCCTTGCCCCGGATGAGGAGCGCGACGATGACGGCGGCGCCGCAGAACTCGGCGAGCAGGGTGCCGAGGGCGATGCCGCGCACGCCGAGGTTGAAGGTGAAGGGATTGGCGAGGACGGTGTAGGTCTCGCGCACGCCGCCCGCGTCGCGCACGCGGGTCCAGTCGGCGCCGGCGAGCATCCACGAGGCGCCGATGTTGACGATGTTGACGACGACCATGGCGAAGAGGGGGCGGATGGAATCTCCGGCGGCGCGGAGGCAGGCGAGGCCGCCGGAGAGGATGCCCATGAAGGGGACGCCGAGCGAGACGATGAGGAGGTACTGGCCGAAGGCGCGCCGGACCTCTCCCTGGAGGTTGTTGAGGGCGGCCAGGGCCGGGATGAGCGCGATGACGAGCGACGAGATGATGACACTGCACGCGACCTGAAGGAGCAGGGTCTGGCCGACCGCGGCATTGGCGACGGCGAGGCTGCGGCGCCCGAGCGAGCGGGAGATGAGTGCGGTGGAGCCGACCCCGATCGCCATGACGGTGAGGCCGGTGAACCAGGCGCAGTAGGAGGCGGCGCCGATCGCGGAGGTCTGGGCTTCGCCCAGCGAGGCCGCGAGCACGGTGTCGGTGAGGCCGACGAGGGAGTTGAGCAACGACTCGATGAAGATGGGCCAGGAGAGGACGAAGATCGCGGCGTTCATGGAGCGCCCGGCGAGGCGGCCGGTGCGCAGGCGCCCGTCGGGCGTGAGCCCGGGCGCGTTCTCGGCGGGGTGTTCGCGTCCGCGCCGACGAAGGAGACGGGCGACGGCGCGCGTGATGCCGCCCTCGCTCGGTTCGAGCTCGGCGGGGTTGAGCGAAGCGGGCGCAGGCTCAAGGTTCGCCTGCGCGGCGGTGGGTTGCGTCTGGGGCTCGGTCATGGGGGTTCGCTTGAGAAGGGCGGGATGGTAGGAAGGGAGGGTTGTGCGACGAGGCCGACTATCCTCCGGCGTGATCGACACGCATTGCCATCTGACGTTTCCGGAGTTCGCATCGCGCGTGCCCGAGGTGATGGCCGAGGCGCGGGCCGCGGACGTACGCGGGTGCATCACGATCGCGACGACGACCCGCGACTCGATGACGGCGCTGGAGGTGGCGCGCGGGAACGAGGGTGTGTGGTGCTCGGCGGGGGTGCATCCGTTGTATGCCGATCAGGGGCCCCACGACTGGAGCGTGCTGGAGCGCTGCGGGCGCGACCCCCGCTGCGTGGCGTGGGGCGAACTCGGGCTCGATCATCATTACAGCCGCCCTGACCGGGGGTTGCAGGAAGAGGTGCTGGAGGAACAGCTCGGGGTGATCGGGCGCCTGCGCGGCGCGGGGCTGGAGAAGCCGATCGTGCTCCACTGCCGAGAAGCCTTCGGGCGGCTGATCCCGATCCTGCGGGCGAGCGGGGCGGCGCCGGAGCGGATGGTCTTCCACTGCTTCACCGGCACCGAGTCGGACATGCGGGCGTGCCTCGAGTTCGGGGCGATGGTGAGTTTCACGGGGGTGGTGACGTACCCCAACGCCCCGGAGGTGCGCGCGGCGGCGCGGCTCGTGCCGCGCGACAGGATCATGGTGGAGACGGATGCGCCGTTTCTCTCGCCCGTGCCGCACCGTGGCAAGCGACCGTGCCTGCCCGCGTGGGCGGCGGTGACGGCGCGGGCCCTGGCGGAGCTTCGGGGCGAAACGTGGGATGACTTTCACGAGGCGATCAATACGAACACGGCGCGGTTCTTCGGCGTGCGCGCCTGAAGCGAGGTCGGCTCGGGCGCGAGATTGATCGGGCGAAGGGTCGCAGAGGCGCCGCGCAGCGCGCAGTTCAGGCCACCCGGGCATCGAGGCCCCAGAACCTGGCCCAGTTGGCCCAGGCGAACCCGTGCACATCGTCATCGCTCCACCCCCGGCGGCGGAGTTCCTCGGCGAGCAGGTGGAGGTCGCGGGCCCGCGTCATGCCCTCGGGAAGATCGTGAGCGGTGATGCCGCCATCAAAGTCGGAGCCGAGACCGACGCCGCGCCTGTGCCCGGCGATGGCGCACACGTGCTCGACGTGATCGATGGTCATGGCGATGCTGGGGCGGCTGCGCGGGTTGCCGCGCTCGTATCCGGGGCGGATGAAGTCTTTGAGCAGGTTGAGACCGATGACCCCGCCCCGGCGCGCGATCTCGGCGACGGCTTCGTCGGTCAGGTGGCGTTGGTTCCGGCCCCCGACGAGCGCGCGGCAGTTGGAGTGCGAGGCAATGACGGGTCGGGGGGTGGCTGAGAACAGGTCCGCGAGGGATTGATCGGAGAGGTGGGAAGCATCGTGTACGACGCCGAGCCCGTCGAGGCGTTCGACGAGCGCGCGACCGAGATCGGTGAGGCCGGAGGTGGTGGTATTGCCGCCGGCGTAGCGACCCTGGACGGCCCAGGCCATACCCACGGCGATCACGCCGGCCTCCGCCCACTCATCCGCTTGTTCGGGCGACTCGATAGGGTCGGCGCACTCCATGAGGATGCCGAGCGTGATCGGGGGCTCGGCGAATGGGCGGGCGGCAGGCGCGGGCACGCCGGCGGGCGGGCGCGATTCGGCGCACGGCGCTCCGGGCACGCCCCTGGGAGGCATGATCGCGATAAGCCCGGCCTCGCGCCATGCCTGGTAGAGACGCAGTTGGCGCTGGCCGGCCTTCCACGCCCCGAGCGCATCGCCGAAGCAATAGGCGTAGGCGGGCGACTGCGCGGCCCTGAAAGCCTCGGGCGTCATGCCCTCGGTGAAGATCGTGCCGAGCAACGCCCCGACGCGGGCCTCGCGGAGTTCCGGGAGGGTGACGGCGGCGGGCAGGAGGCTCCCGCGGCAGGACTCGACGGGCGCGTGCAGGTCGCGGCCGAGTTCGGCGAGGTACGCCAGGTCGAGGTGCGCATCAAACCACGTCATGGCGGGAGCGTACCGCCCGGCATCGCCCGGGGAACCGGCGTGGTTTCCCGGGCCGCCTTACGCCCGAGAACCGGGCCGGGGCCTCTGCGGCGGTCCCGTTTCGCGTACCATCCGGCCATGTCACGGAAGACCCCTGCGAAGAAGCCGGGCCCCGCGCGCGGCAAGACGCCCGCTCGCCCGGCGCCGCGGAACGGCGGACCCCAGAAGTACCTGCTGCTGGCGTGCGTGGGGACGTCAATCGCGGCAACAGGACTGGTGGGATACCTGCTGTGGAAGGGCCCCACGACCAAGACCCGGCCTCCGGAAGACCTCCCGACCACCGGCGACCTGCGGGCGCTGGGCATGAACCAGCCCGGTGGCATCGGCGCAGCGCGGGGCCTCTCGGTCGAGTTCACCGACAAGGACGACCCGACGCGGCTGCGCGGCACCCTGACGAGCAAGTCGATCGAACCGCTGCGCGAGCAGACCTACGCGGTGGAAGACCCGCGCATCTGGATGTTCGAGGATGACGGGCGGTTCGTCTACCTGGAGGCTCCGGCGGGCCGGCTGGTGATGCCCGACGGTCGAAACCCGCGCTCGGGGTTTTTCTCCGGAGGCGTGATCTACCGGGTGTTCGAGGCGCGGACCGACGGCTCGCGCCCGGACCCGCTGCGCGATGCGGCGCTGATGGAGGGGCGGACGCCGACGCTCCAGTTCGATCTCTCGGTGGGCGAGGGGTACGCCCCGCAGGATGTCGAGATCGTCACGCCGGAACTCACGTTCAAGGGACGTGATGTCAAGGTCGTGCTTGACGAGGTGCGGGATCGGCTGAAGTACCTGGAGGTCCGCGCGGGGGGGACGCTGTCGTACGTCCCCCCGCAGGGCGATGACCCGGCGCTGCTGAACCCGGAGGATTTCATCGGGCCCGAGCCGGGCGGCCGGCGCGGGCCGAATCCGGATGCCCCACCCCAAGGCCAGCAACCCGGGAGCGAACCTTCAAGGCAGGCGCGGGGTCTGCCGGAGCACGAGCCTGGCACCCCGGCCCCGCAGAACGGGACGGCTCCCGGGACGCAGGCCCCCACAGGACCGAAGGCCGGCGGGACGACCGAGACTCCCGCTGCGGAACGACGCAAGCGCCAAGTGCGGACGCACTACCGCCTGACGTTCCTGGACCAGGTGCAGGTGACGCAGGGGGCGATGGAGATCGCGTCGGACAAGCTTGAGGCGTGGGCGCTGGTGATCAACAACCGGCTGCCCGCGAACGCGCTGGGTGAGCGAAGCGGCCCGGCATCGACGCCGGCAGCCCCCCCACCGCCGCCGCCACACGATGTCGCCGACGAGCCGGAGCGCCGGTTTATCCCGGTGCCGACTGGCGGTGGAGTCGGGGGGTACATCGAGTGGCGCGGGCCAGAGGCCGTGCCGAGCCCGGCGCGGGACGTTGCCCCCGGGAACGAGCCGGGCTCGCAGCCTGCGCCTGCAGACCGGGACCAAGGCGAGGAAACAGGGGGGCCCGGAGCGGGCGTCGGCGGCCCGCTGTTCTCGGTCGCGGCGGCCGCGATCGCGCAGCCCGGCGCCGGGCCGGATGTTGTGCCGGGCGACGAGGCGACCTCGCCGCCCCCTGAGGCGCCGGACTCTGCCGGCGCGGCGGCGTCCCTCGCGCCGGGCGAGACCGTGATGCTGACATGGGCGGGGCGGCTGGTGATCGAGCCCCTGCCGAGCAAGCCCGCAGAACTCTCGGGCGATCATGTGGCGCTGCGTTTCAGTGCGGACAAGACCGGGCTCGTGCGGTTCAAGGATGAGGAGTCGGGCGCGTTCGGGCAGGCCTCGACGCTGGACTATCACGCCACGCAGCGTCTGCTCACGCTGACGAGCCCGGGGCTCAACGCGGTGCGGCTGACGCTGCCGGAGAGCGGCCGGCTGGAGTGCAACCGGGTTGAACTCTCGATGGCCTCGGGCACGGGCATCGTGCGCGGGCCGGGGCAGGTGAGCGCCCTCGAGCCGGGCCAGTCGGAGCCGGACCCGGCGTCGCTGCGCCGGCTGGCGTGGAGCGAGCAGGCGGACTTCCAGTTCCGCATGCGCGATGGTCGGCTCGACAGGGGCCTGGAATGGGCCCGGTTTGAAGGAGGCATCCGCGTGGGCGACCCGCGCGGCAACCTTGCCGCCCGGGCGCTCACGGCCACGTTCGGCGCGGCCGAGGATGCGCAGCACGCGCCGCCCCTGCGCCAGGTGAAGTGCGAGGGCGGCGTGGTGGCCGGCGACAGCGAGGGCGGGACGCTGACGACCGACCTCGTGGTGATCGACTTCACGCGCGATTCGACAGGGACGGATGTGCCTTCGTTCCTCAGCGCGGAGGGGAGCGTGATCGCGCGGCGCGACGACGCGGAGCTGCGGGCCGGTGTGCTCGACGCGTGGCTGGCGCGCGGCGAGGATGAACGGGTGCGGGTGTCGCGCATGGTCGCCTCGCACGACGTGGCGTTCTCGCGTGCCTCCGACCGGACCCGCGCCCGCGCCGAGCGCCTCGAGGCCGACGCGGCGATGGAGGTGGTGACCATCCTGGGGGCGGGCTCATACGTGGCCCAGGGCGAGAGCGTGATCGACGCGGCCCAGATCGTGCTGGGCGGGGAGCGGGGCCGGCTCGAAGTCTTCGGCCCGGGCGAGTTCCGCCAGGAGCGCGCGGCGCCCGACGGGGCGGCGGCGCCATCCGCGGCGCTGCAGCAGGCCCCCGGCGCGGCGGAGCCGCTCGCCCGAGCGACCTGGAAGACCGAGATGGTCTTTGACGATGAGACCGGCTCGCTCGAGTGCTTCGGCGGCGTCGTGGCGCGGCACAACCCGGAGCCGGGCACGACCGAGGTGATCGAGGCCGAACGGGTGAAGGTGGCGCTCACGGCGCGCGGCGCGGCGGGCCCGGATGCGCTTTCGCTCCGCGACACGAAGGCGGAGCGCCAGGTGCTCTCGGTGCACGCGGTGGGCGGGTCGATGCTGATCCCGGGCGGACGGCCCGCGGTGGTGCAGACGCTCCGCGAGGGCGAGCCCGCCGAGCCGGGCGGACCGAGGCCGATTCTGCGGCTGCTGCGGCTTGAGGCTCCTGAAGTGTTCGCCGACAACACGCTGGGCACGGTGCGCGTCGATCACGCGGGCCGGCTCGTGCTGGCGGATTTCAGCCCGGTGGACCCCACGCGCCCGGGGGAATCGACGGGGGCCGAGCAACCCAGCGACGTGCGGGGGAGCGCGCTCTTTGAGTGGGGACTGGGGCTGGTGGTCGATCGCGCGCAGGGCACCATCGAGATGCATCAGAACGTGACCATGGTGCACCAGCGCGCGGCGGACGGGCGGCGGACCAACCTGCTCTGCCAGGACCTCATCGCGAGCGTGATGGAAGAACCCGCAGAGCCCGCGCCCGCCGCGCCGGGAAGTGCGCCGGGGGCGGACCCGCTGCCCGGCGGGGCGACGGGGCTGGCGGATCTCCGGTTCAGCCTCAACCGCGTGCTCGCGACGGGCTCGGTACACCTGATCTCGGGGACGCGGGAACTCGTGGCGAGGCAGGTGGACTACGACGCCGCGACGGGCACCGCCGATGCGACCGCGGCGCCGAACGACGTGGTGACGTTCTTCGACACCGAGAGCCCGACGCCGATCACGGCGACCCGCCTGTGGTGGGATCTGACCAACAACCGCATCGAGGTGCGGAACCCGGGCCCGGTGGTGGCACCGCGCCGCGGCGGGTGAGCGTGGCCGCGCGGCACGCGGAGTGGACCGATCAGGTGGCCTCGGCCTCGGGCACCGAGGCGCCCGCCGGGCGGGTGCGCGCCGCCTTGTCGAACGCGAAGGCGACCTCGAAGACGAGGGTGTCGTCCGCCGGGGGGCCGTGGCGGTGGCGTTCGACGGCATCGCCGAGGCGCGCCGGCCAGGAGGATCCGCAGTCGGAGTATCGAGAGGCGACGACCCGGCGGACGCCCTCGACGCCGAACATCCTGCCGCTCTCGCTGCGGCATTCGGTGGCGCCGTCGGTGTAGGCGATGACGGAGTCGCCGGGGCCGAAGCGGAGGGACCTGGGCGCGGCCTCAAACTCGGCATCGGCGAGGGCGCCGAGCACGACGGCGGTGGACTCAAGTTCTTCGATGGTGCCGTCGACGGCACGGAGGAAGGCGGGCGGGTGCCCGGCGCTGGCGTACTCGATGCGGCGCCGGTGCGGGTCGGCGCGCAGGCAGATTCCGGTGACGTAGACAGAGTGGGTCGCGAGGGTGAGGTGGACGTAGCGGTTGAGGAGGCTCAGAACCCGACCGGGGCGGATGCCTGGATCTTCGGCGAAGAGGCGGTGGAGTTCGCCGCTGAGGCGATTGACGGTGAGGGCGGCGGGGATGCCGTGCCCGGTGACGTCGAGCATGACCACCGAAACGCACTGGGACTCACCGTCGTCGGTGGGCGAGAGATGGGCGTGGAGGAAGTCGCCACCGATAAGGTGCATCGGTTCGTAGAGGTACGAGAGGCGGATATCGCCCTGGGTGACGGGGCGCGGGAAGAGCGACTCGTGAATGCGCCGGGCATCGACGAGTTCGCGCCGGACCTGTCCGTAGCGGGTCTGGAGGAAGCGCAGCTTGAGGTCGCTCATGCGCCGGGTCTGGCGCAGCCAGCAGACCACCACGCCCGGGAGGCCCGCGAGGGGGCTCAGGGCCTCGGTGAGAATGCGGCTCCAGATGGTGCCCTGGGAGAACATGAGGGCGAGGGGGAGCCCCACGCCGGCGAGGGCCGCGATGGGCACAAGGGCCTGTCGCGGGGACCAGGGGAGAAAGAGGCACCCGATGAAGTGGACGGCGCCGATGAGCGCGAGGGCGTCCGCCGCGCGGGCCCCGGAGGACTGGGTCACCATGGAGCTGACCAGTTCGACGGTGCCGAAGGCGATGACGAGCCAGTAGGAGAGGCGGAGGAGGTCTGTGCGGGGCAGGCGAAACCGGCGCACATAAAGAAATGCGGCTCCGAGCATGAGCACGACGGACGTGGCGAGGACAAAGTCGGCGGTGAAGCGCATCGGCACGCGGGCGTCGGCGGAGGACTCGTCGATGACCTCGCCGGGATCGCGGATGAAGCGGATGCCCTGGATGATCCACTGGACGGCGGAGATGCCGCCCACGATGGCGCAGAACCAGAGGAAGCGCCGGCGCAGCAGGGAATCGGTCTCAGCCTGGAACTCCTGGCTGAACTCGGTGGTGTAGAGCGCGGTTGTCCCCTGGCCGATGCCCATGTGTGCGTGAGTGTATGGGAACAGGCCCCCGGCCATGTCGGAGCGTGCCGCCGAACGGACGGGTGCCGGTACACCGTGAAGCGTTTCGAACCTATGCTGGCCCTTCGGCGCCGAAGGCCGGCGCGGGCATGGAGATCACCGTGAACATCGACCTTCTGAAGCGGCTCTGCGAGACCCCCGGCGTTCCTGGACGCGAAGAGCGCGTGCGGGCGCTGATTGAATCCGAGGTCAAAGACCTGTTTGACTCGACGGAAACCGACGCGATGGGGAACCTGATCTGCCGTCGCGCCCCCCGCCCGGGCAAGAAGGGGGGCAAGGGCCGCAAGGGTGAGCCGGTGCGGGTGATGCTGCTCTGCCACATGGATGAGATCGGGTTCTACGTGTCGAGCATCGACAGCAAGGGGTTTCTGTGGCTCAACAACGCGGGCGGCTTTGACCCGCGCAACCTGTTCTCGCGGCGGGTGCTGGTCGTCACGGACACGGGCGACCTCAAGGGCGTGATGAACCCCGGCGGACGGCCCGTGCACATCTCATCGCCGGATGAACGCTCGAAGGTGCCCGAGGTCAAGCAGTTCTGCATCGACGTGGGCCTGCCTGAGAAGGACGTGAAGAAGAAGGTGAAGGTCGGGGACTACGTGGTGATGGACGAGCCGCTCATCGAGATCGGCGGCAAGGTGGTTTCGAAGGCGCTCGACAACCGCGTGGCCTGCTGGCTGGGCATCGAAGCGATCCGCGAACTCGATCGCCTGGGCACGGGGCACGGCTGCGAGATCATCGTCGCCTTCACGGTGCAGGAGGAGGTGGGGCTGCGCGGCGCCCACACGTCGAGTTTCGCGGTGAAGCCGGACATCGGCCTCGGCATCGACGTGACGCTCGCGTGCGACACGCCGGGCGTGCCCGATGCCGAGGCGGTGACCTTCCACGGCAAGGGCTTCGGGCTCCACGTCAAGGACTCATCGTTCATCGCGGATTACCGCCTGGTGAACGAGGTTGAAGCCCTGGCGAAGAAGCACAAGATTCCGTACCAGCGGACGATCCTCGCGGCGGGCGGGCAGGACGGCGCCGCGGCCCAGCAGGCGGCGGCGGGCGCGCGGGCGGTGGGCATCACCGTGGGAACGCGCTACATCCACACCGTCACAGAGATGATCGACAAGATCGACCTCAAGGCGGCCCGCGACGTGCTGGCCCGCTACCTCGGCACGGTGGAGACGAAGTAGGTCCGGGCGTCGGCGGGTCAGAATCGGAACGTCGCCTCGACATAGACCCAGTCGCTGGCGTGCCCGCGCCCGGCCTCGTCGAAGAACGAGCCGGGGAAGAACCGACCCGCCCCCGCCGCGAAACCCAGGTGGGGGTTGATCTGCCACGTCACGCCGAGATCGATCTCGCGCCCCAGGTCAAGGGAGTCTGAGAGCGCCCCGGAGACAAACCGCGAACTGCCCGTGGTGTACACATCGTCGCCCGCCTCAAGCCGCCGGAAGATGTGCAGGTCGAACGTGAGGCGAACATCCTTGGCGGGCGAGGCCGATGCTCCGAACGAGATGTCCATGGCATTGGAACGCCCCAGGTAGTCGAGATACCCGTAGAAGTTGTGCCCGCTGCCGAAGATGCGGTTGTAGGTCTCGACCTCGCCGTCTCCGGCCCGGGCATCGCCCGAGCCGATGTCGAGCCCGGCGTAGATGCGGGGCTTCCAGGGTGCGTCGGGCGCGCTGTACCCCGCCTGCGCGCTGAGCATCCAGGCTTCCACCTCGGCATCGCCGACCTGGCCGTACTGCAGCGCCGATTCAAGGTCGAAGTCGAGGTTTGAGCCTCCCACTTTCCCGGCGGCCCGCGCGCCGAACGTGTGGCGCTCCTCGCGCCCTGACTCACCGTTGAACGAGGAGGCGCTGCGGTTGAAGCCGAACCAGTAGGCGTTGACCTCGCCCGGCGCCCCGAGGAGTTCGGTCTTGCGGGCGAGGTGCAGGCCGAAGAGCTCGCGACCCGAATCGCCGTCATCGAACTCGTATTTCTGCTGGTTCGCGATGGCGGTCCAGAGGCCGTCCACGGTCCAGGGGCCGGATTCGAAAGTCGCGGTCACGCCGTCGTAGGCACGCGGGCTGTTCTCCCAGTTCGGCGCGGATACGACGCGGCTCTTGCCGAAGCCCACGGGCTGTCGGCCGGCCCGAAGCCGCAGCGATGCTCCGGCGCCCAGGTCAAGTTTCGCCTCGCCAAAGGCGGCGAGCAGGTCGAGCTCATTAATGTCTCCGACCCGCCGGCCCCCGGGCAGGTCTCGATCGGTGCTGAAGGCGCCGATTCCTTCGACAAAGACGCGATAGTGCTCGCCCAGGTGGGCGTCGGCATGGAGTTTGAGCCGGGAAAGCAGGAAGGCCCCGTCGGTGTCGGGCCCGTCGAGCAGCTGGTAGTTCGTCCACCCCTCCAGGCGTTCGCGCACCTCGCCCCCGAGGCTGAGCCAGACCGACCCGGAGTCATTCAAAGGAATGTACTTGATGGGGTCGAAGAAGTCCGCCGCCTCGCGCCCGCGCAGCACCGACCAGTCCTCGTCGAAGCGCAGACGGGCGTACTTAGGACGGGCGGGGGGCTCGTCTCCGGGCAGCGGGGAGAGCATGAGGGACGCGGCGGACAGAGCCTGAAAGAACGGCATGACACCTCCGGGGCTGACGGGGCCACGATATCGAGCCGGGGCGATGGCGTGTCAAGCGGGGGTTCAGAGCGCGCCAAGTCGGGGAGAATTCCCGGCCCTTGGACCCGGCCCGGGGGCCGGGGCGTCCAACGGGGCGCAGGGAGTACCATCGGCCTATGGAACCAAACATGACCGGAGTGCCTACTGACGTGCCCATGAACTCGCCCATCTCCCGGCGCAGGGCGATGGGCGTCGCGGCGGGGCTGCTCGGCGCGGCGACCCTTCCCGGGCTGGCGCGGGCGCGGCGCGCCTCGCCGCTGTTCGAGATCTCTCTCGCCGAATGGTCATTCCACCGGATGCTGCGCGCCGAGCAACTGACCAACCTCGATTTCCCCCGGTTCGCGCGCAAGGAGTTCGGGATCGGCGGGGTCGAATACGTCAACTCGTTCTTCAAGGACAAGGCCCGCGACAAGGCCTACCTCACCGACCTCAAGCGCGTGTGCGACGATCACGAGGTGGTCAGTGTGCTCATCATGTGCGACGGCGAGGGGGCGCTGGGTGACCCCGACGACACGAAGCGGTCCCAGGCGGTTGAGAACCATCGGCGCTGGATCGAGGCCGCCAAGTTCCTCGGGTGCCACTCCATCCGCGTCAACGCCCAGTCCGAGGGCGCGCGCGCTGAACAGGCAAGGCTCGCGGCGGACGGCCTGCGGCGTCTGTGCGAGATCGGCGCGGAGCACGAGATCAACGTGATCGTCGAGAACCACGGCGGACTCTCGTCGGACGGGTCATGGCTGGCGGGGGTGATGAAGCTCGTTGATCACCCGCGCTGCGGCACCCTGCCCGACTTCGGGAACTTCTGCCTGGACTGGAGCCGTTCGAGCGAGCCCGAGGCGTGGTACGACCGCTACAAGGGCGTGGAGGAGCTCATGCCCTTCGCCAAGGGCGTGAGCGCGAAGAGCCACGCGTTCGACGAGCACGGCGATGAGACGGGCACCGACTACCGGCGCATGCTCAAGATTGTGGTGAAGAGCGGATACAAGGGCTACATCGGGGTCGAGTACGAGGGCGAGAAGCATTCGGAGGTCGAAGGCACCCGGCTCACGCAGGAACTGCTGGAGCGGGTCCGGGCGGAAATGCAGGGCGGGGCTTGAGGCGCCGGACCGACGCCGACGATATCGGAAGCAATGCGGGCTGACCGGCCCACCGGCGGCGGGAGGCGGCCCGCGTCCGGCCGGCGCGCCGGGATGGGCAGGAGGCGTGACTGATGGCACAAGAACCTGGTTCCGGCTCGGGGCGAGAGGGCCTTCGCATCGCGGCCTGGTCGTACGCGATCGCGGGGCTCGGGGGCCTGGGCATGGTCACCTGGGGCCTGTGGAACCGCGAGACGTTCTTCATCGGCGCGGGGGGGGTGTCGCTGGCGATGGTCGGCGCATTCGCCCCGGTGTCGCTCATCCGCGCCCGAGGGGGAGAGCCATCGGGTGGCGGGGCGATCGATGAACTGCGGGCCGACATGCAGCAGCTTGCCCAGAGCATCCGCGTGATGGGGCAGGAGCAGGCGCTCTCGGACGACGCCCGGCGGGTGCTCAATCGAAAGCGAGAGCGCGAACTGCTCTGCAAGGCGATCGAGGAAGACATCCACGCCGAGGACTGGGACGCGGCCCTGATTCTCGTCAAGGAACTTGCCGAGAGCTTCGGCTACCGGGCCGATGCCGAAGAGTTCCGCACGCGCATCGAGACCGCCCGCTTTGAGACAGTGGACCGTCGCGTGGCGGCGGCGGTGCGCGGGCTGGACCAGCTGCTGCTGGAGCGGCGCTGGGACCGCGCGGGACAGGAGGCGGCCCGCATCGCAAGGCTGTACCCGGATTCGCCCCGCGTCGAAGGGCTGCGCCACCGGGTGCACCAGGCCCGCGAGGTGTACAAGGCTGACCTGGAGCGGCGCTTCCTGCACGCGGCCAAGGAAGAGCGAGTGGACGATGCGATGGACCTTCTCAAGGAACTTGACGCCTACATGACCGAGGTGGAGGGCCAGCGCCTGGCCGAGGTGGCCCGGGGCGTCATCGGCAAGGCCCGCGAGAATCTCGGCGCGCAATTCCGCCTCGCGGTGCATGACCGGCGCTGGCGCCACGCGGCGGAGGTGGGAAGCCGCATCATCGAGGAGTTCCCGAACACCAAGATGGCCGAAGAAGTGCGCGGGCTCATCGACGGCCTGCGGGCGAAGGCGGCGACCCTGGGCGCGTGAGGCAGGCCACAGCCCGAGCGTCTCGGGCGAGGTGAAGCCGCTCGGCCAGGCCGGGCATGAAGGCGAAGCGCGAGCCCCGACGAAAACGGGGCGAGCCGCGAACGGCCCGCCCCGAGGGTGTGCGGTGACTCACGCGCCAGGGCGGGCGCTGCGGATCAGTGCGCGGCCCTGGCCCCGGCCCTGCCGCCGATCTGCATGCCGTAGAACGAGCGCCAGACGAAGAAGCAGGCGATGGCGAAGAAGGCCGCCGAGAGGGCGTGCGTCACGGTGGTGTCGCCCTTGCCCGCGATGCTGATGGCGAGTTCGACGGCGAGCAGGCCGAAGAGGGTGGCGAACTTGATGACCGGGTTCATGGCGACCGAGGAGGTGTCCTTGAAGGGGTCGCCCACGGTGTCGCCCACGACGCAGGCGGCGTGCAGTTCGGTGCCCTTGGCCTTGAGCTCGGTTTCGACGATCTTCTTGGCGTTGTCCCACGCGCCGCCGGCGTTGGCCATGAAAATGGCCTGGAAGAGGCCGAAGAGGGCGGTGGAGAGGAGGAAGCCGATGAAGAAGAAGGAGTCGTAGAAGGCGAAGGCGAGCGTGGCGAAGAAGACGCCGCAGAAGATGTTGAACATGCCCGCCTGGGCGTAGCGGGTGCAGATGTCCACGACCTTCTTGGAGTCCTCGACGCTGGCCTTGGTGGCGCCTTCGAGCTTGATGTTGGCCTTGATGAACTCGACGGCGCGGTAGGCGCCGGTGGAGACGGCCTGGGTACTGGCGCCGGTGAACCAGTAGATGAGCGAGCCGCCGGCGAGCAGGCCGAGGAGGAAGGGCGGGTGCATGAGCCCGAGCTTGTCGAGGTTCTCGGTGAGGCCGTGGGTGAGGCCGACGATGAGGGCGAAGATCATGGTCGTGGCGCCGACGACGGCGGTGCCGATGAGCACCGGCTTGGCGGTCGCCTTGAAGGTGTTGCCGGCGCCGTCGTTCTCTTCGAGGAACTCCTTGCCCTTCTCGAAGTCGCAGTCGAAGCCGAAGTCCTTCTTGATCTCCTCCCTGATGCCGGGGATCGACTCGATGGTGGAGAGTTCGAAGACGCTCTGGGCGTTGTCGGTCACGGGGCCGTAGGAATCGACGGCGATGGTCACGGGGCCCATGCCGAGGAAGCCGAAGGCGACGAGGCCGAAGGCGAAGACGGCCGGGGCGACCATCAAGTCGCCGAGCAGGGCGTTCTCGGCGCCGGCGATGGTGGTCATGTAGTAGGCGACGCCCATGAGGGTCATGATGGCGATGCCGAGCCAGAATGCGCTGAAGTTGCCCGCGACGAATCCGGAGAGGATGTTGAGCGAAGGCCCGCCCTGCTCGCTGCTGGTCACCACTTCGCGCACGTGCCGGCTCTTGACGCTGGTGAAGATCTTGACCATCTCCGGGATGAGGGCGCCCGCGAGCGTGCCGCAGGTGATGATGGTCGAGAGCTTCCACCACAGGCTGGTGTCGCCGTTGATGTCGGGGATGAGCAGCGCGCTGGCGACGTAGGTGAGGATGATGGAGAGCCCGGAGGTGATGAAGACCAGGCTGGTGAGGGGCTTCTCGAAGTCCATGTGCGCGGCGCTGCCGTACTTGGCCTTGGCCATCGCCTGGTTCACGAAGTACGCCGCGGCGGAGGCCAGGACCATGATGATGCGCATCATGAAGATCCAGACCAGGAGCTTGACCTGCACGGCGCCGGCGGCGGCCTTGGCGGTCGCCATCTGCGCCTCGGTCGCGCCCGCGGCGGTCACGCCGGGGTCGAGGTAGAGCGAGGGCAGGATCGCGAGCATGATGAAGGAAATGAGCGCGACGCCGGTGACGCCGTAGGTCTCGAATCCGTCGGCGCTGGGGCCCACGCTGTCGCCGGCGTTGTCGCCCACGCAGTCGGCGATGACGCCGGGGTTGCGGGCGTCGTCTTCCTTGATCTTGAAGACGATCTTCATGAGGTCGGAGCCGATGTCGGCGATCTTGGTGAAGATGCCGCCCGCGATGCGGAGGGCCGCGGCGCCGAGGCTCTCGCCGATGGCGAAGCCGATGAAGCACTTGCCCGCGAGTTCACTGGGCAGGAAGAGCAGAATGACGAGCATGATGAAGAGCTCGACGCTGATGAGGGCCATGCCGATGGACATGCCGGCCTTGAGGGGCACGTCATAGCAGGGCCAGGGCTTGCCGCGGAGGGCGCCGAAGGCGGCGCGGCTGTTGGCGAAGGTGTTGACCCGGATGCCGAACCAGGCCACGCCGGTGCTCCCGGCGATGCCGATGAGGCTGAAGAGCAGGATGATGACCATGTCGCTGACGCTGACCTTGACGAGGAAGAGGAAGTAGGCGGTCATGGCCGCGGCGACGAAGGCCCAGAGGATCATCAGGAACTTGCCCTGGCGGATGAGGTAGGCCTTGCAGGTCGCGTAGATGAGTTCGCTGATCTCGAGCATGGAGCGGTGCACGGGCATCGCCTTGAGCTTCATGTAGATCCACATGCCGAAGGCGAGTCCGAGGGCGCTGACGAGCAGCCCGGCCATCAGCAGGTTGTGCCCGCTGATTCCGCCCAGGAAGTCGACCTTGATGGTCTCGTTCTTGAGGTCGGGCATCACGATGTTGACTTCACCCCCGGGCTTGTGAGCGGGGGCGCCGCCCGCTTCGGAGGCGAAGGCCGGGAGCGAGATGAGGCACGCCGCGAGCAGCACCATCCACACGCGCAGCGTCGGGGCAAGTCGCGTCACGCCCCGGCTGCCGAGATCACAGGTTTGCACGTTTGGACTCCCATCAAGGCGAGAAGCGGGAGAAGTACCCTCCCGCGCATCGGGTTGTCAACTCGGGTGCCACGTCCCGAACCCGGGACAGGTCCGGGTTCGTCACCCCATCGGATCGATTGCATCGGACGGGCACGCGACGGTGCCCCAAAAGCGAAGGCCCAATCCGCGCACACCCTGCGCGGCGGTCAACCGCGGCGGGCGCGGAGCGGGCTCAGGCGGGGCGCGACGGGCGGGAGGGCCCGACCGGGCCGCCACCCTGGGTCGCCAAACGCCGGTTGAAGCTCTTGCGCACCTGCCGGCGGCGGCGCTCGGAGGGCTTCTCGTAGAACTCCTTGCGCTTGATGTCCTTGGTCAGACCTTCTTTTTCACAGAGCTTCTTGAATCGGCGCATCATCTGCTCAACCGACTCGCCGCTCCGGGACTTGATCCTGATCGCCATGGCGGGTTCGCACTCCAATCAATGCCTCCCCGAGGCAGACGGGGGGCCAAGAGTAAAGGGGCGCACTCACGCCCGATCAAGTGCCGGGCGCTCTGCGGCCCCCGGGCTTGCGAGCGCCAACGGCTCGGAAACCGGCTTTGTGCCCGGGGCTGAGCGGATGCGCTTGGCCTCCGGCCCGCCACTCGGGGAGAGGGTCATCAGCAGTTGCCGAGTAGCGCCATCGGTGTCCACGAAGGACAGACCCCAGTAATCTCCCGGGGAGAGGCGAGGCTTGACGGTGCCGGCAATCCGTTTGAACCACTCGCCCGCGACTGATTCGACTTCGGAGAGTGGAACGAGCTTCGGGTCGAGGGAGACCTGGCGGAGGCCCTCTTTCTGATCGCTCAACTTCTTGGTGCCAAAGAGCTTGCGGTTCTCCGGGGCCGCCAGCGCCGCCACAAAATCATCTACTTTGGCCTGCTCGGCGTGGTTCCTGATCGCGCGGAACACGGCGATCCAAGGTTCCGGTTTAGCGCCCTTGGAGGGAGGGTCCGACGGGAGTGCGGGCACGGATGCGGCTGCGCCGGTGCGCGCGGGGGTGCCGGATGCTCCCTGACCCTGGGGGTTCTTCTGGCCCCCCCCCGGACCCGCAGCGAGGGAGCCCGACGAGTCGGCGGGAGGCTTTCTGGAGAAGAGTTTCTTGAGCCAACTCATCGTGGTTCTCGAGCGGGTGGGCCCAGCATAACGGATGCAGAAGAAGGGCTTTGAGGAGGGATTCAGGTTTCGCGGGCGGGGCCGGTCTCGGCGGCATAGTTGGCGGGAAACAGGATTCGCTCGACGACTTCAATCAGGACATGGAGGACGAGCATGTGGATTTCCTGAATCCGGTCAGAGGTTTTTCCTGGGACGATCCACTGGTGATCACAGAGGCCGGCGAGTTGCCCCCCGCCGCGCCCGAGCAGGGCGATGGTGGTCGCGCCGCGTGCCTTGGCGGCTTCGACGGCGCGGACGATGTTGAGGGAGTTGCCGCTGGTCGAGAGGACGACCAGGACATCTCCGGGGCGGGCGAAGGCCTCAACGGAGCGGGCGAAGATGTGCTCAAAGCCGAAGTCGTTGGCGGTGCAGGTGATGTGACCGGGGTCGGCGAGCGCGATGACGGGGAGGGGGGGGCGATTGGCCCGGTAGCGCCCGGTGAACTCTTCGGCGAAGTGCATTGCATCGCAGGCGGAGCCGCCATTGCCGCAGATCAGCACCTTGTGCCCGGCCTGGAAGCCGGTGGCGAGGAGGCGCCCGACGCGGTTGATGCGATCGACCGAGGCCTGGTCCGCAAGAAAGGCGGCAAGGTCATCGCGGGCGGCGGAGAGGGCGGCGAGGACTGGATCGGGATTGGGCATGGCGGGGAAGTGTAAGAGCCCGGGGACGTGATCGTGGTGCGCGAGGATCGCTCGTGTGTGCGCCGGACGGAACCAGGCGATTCACGCACCAAAGAAGAAGCGACGAGAGAATCCCTGGCCGGCGAACGGTTCGTGGGGGTCCAGGGAAGAATCAGGGTTCGCGGGCCGGGTTCAGGCCGAGCAGTTCACGCTTCTGCGCCCACTCCGCGCGCTCGCGGGAATTGTCGGAGCCGAGTTCGGCGCTGCCCCCCGCGCTCATGGCGCGGAGCGCGTCGAGCTCAAGCCGCGAGAGGCGCACCGACTCAAACTCGTAGTCGCGCCACGCTTCGATGGTGAGGGGCACGATCGGGGCGATGAGGTCGAGCATGGCCTGGGCGTAGATGCGGATCTCGGCCTGGGCGTGGGCATCGAGGCGGAGGGAGAGGAACCGAAGCGTGTTGTGGAGGTCGCACTTCCAGTACCACTCGGTGTAGAGGTTCACCGGCAGCCCCGCGCGGGCGAGTTCACGGCTCACACCCTTGTCGGTCAAGTCCTGGTACTGGGCGTAGAGACGCTCCACTTCGCCGAGGTACGCGACGAACTGCTCGGCGGTGCGGACCTCGGCGGCATCGTCCATGCGGAAGAGTTCTTCGCCGCCCTGGCGATTGGCCCGGCTCTGCTTGCGCACGGCATCGACGGAGGGGATGTAGAAGCGATCGGGCACGATCGAGTAGCGCGCGCTGTACTCGTTGACGCTGGCGGTGCGGTGGCGGATCCACTGGCGGGCGACAAAGATGGGCATCGCGACGTGGAACTTGAACTCGACCATCTCGAAGGGGGTCGAGTGGCGATGGCGCATGAGGTAGCGGATGAGCCCGCGGTCCTCGTTCACCTTCTTGGTTCCCTGGCCGTAGGACACGCGGGCGGCTTGCACCACCGCCGCGTCCGCGGTCTGGCCCTCGGGGACGAGGCGGGGCATGACATCGAGCAGGGCGATGAAGCCGTGCTCGTGAATGCGCTTCTCCACGCGGGACCGCCCCGCGAGCACATCGCGGAGTGGCGGCGGGGGCGGCTCGGCGGGCTTGGATTCGAGCAGCGCGTGATCGGGATGAATCGGTCTCTCCTCGCCCATGCCCGCCTCCGTGTTGGGCCTGAGGATAGCGACTCTGCCCGGGGGAGAGTGAGGCTCGGGATCAACCCCGGTAGGATGTCGTCGGCGAGGAGGCCCCATGACGACCAACCAGCCTGTGCTGCAAGGGTTTGCCGGCGGCGACGCGCGCCGGCTGCACGACGACCTGCGGGCCGCGGGGTTTGAGGATGAGACGATTTACACCCGACTCGGGATCGGCAGCGTGACCAATCTCAAGGATGTCCCGGGCGAGGTGATCATGCGGTTGACCGAGGACGGGAGCCCGCTGTCGGTGCTGATCCGGCTGCTGCTGCTGTGCCGCGCGGTGCCCCCGGAGGCCGCGGCGCGCGCGCTGCCGAAGGTAGGGTTGGATCGACTGCTGGCCGGGGGCGTGGTGGCTTCGACGGAGCGGGGCATCCGGTCAAACTTCCAGTTCCTGCCGTTCCTGGGGCTGCTGCTGGCGGTGGACAAGCCGCGCCAGGCCCGACTCGCGGGTGAGCAGGCGAGCGAGGACTTCGTGATGGGCGTCGGGGGCAGCACGATGACCTTGGCGAACCTCACGATCCGGCGGCGGATGGCGTCGATGCTTGACATCGGGTCGGGCTCGGGGGTGCACACGCTGCTGGGCGCCCGGCACGCGGATGAGGCGCACGGCGTGGACATCAACCCCCGCGCCCACGCGATCGCGATGTTCAACGCGGCGCTGAACGGGCTGACGAACGCGCGCTTTCATCTCGGCAACTTCACCGACCCTGTGGCTGACCGGCGGTTTGACCTGGTGGTGAGCAACCCGCCGTATGTCGTTTCTCCGGAGCGCAAGTACGTCTACCGGGACAGCCCCTTCCCGCTCGACGGGGTGGTGCCCGAGGTGGTGCGCCGTGGCGCGGGCCTGCTGCGCGACGGGGGCTACGCGCAGGTGCTCTGCAACTGGTGCAACATCAGCGGGCAACCCACGCCGGAGCGCCTGGCACGCTGGTTCGCGGGGCTCTCGTGCGACGCGTGGATCCACGTCGGGCAATCGACCTCTCCGGAGCAGTACGCGCACTCGTGGATCACCTCGACCGGGACGCCGGACCCGCCCGCCCTGCGCGACGCGATGAGCCGCTGGATGTCCTACTACCGGGAGCACGGCGTTGAGAGCATCAGTTTCGGCGTGCTCACGCTGCGCCGCCGGCCCGGCACGCCCGAAGCGCCGAACTGGGTCCACATGGACCAGAACCCGGAGCGGATGAGCTTTCTCGGCCCCGCGTGGGAGCACGTGGAGCGGCGGATGGATGCGCAGATGTTCCTTCGTCACACCAGCGATGAACGCCTGCGGGCGACGCCCCTGCGGGCGGCGCCGGATGCGAGGATCCAGCACGAGCTCTCGCCCTCGGCCGACGGGACCTGGCAAGTCTCTGCGGCACGCATCCGGCTCGCGGCGGGCATGGCGAGCAGCGGTTCGCTGGACGGCGTGGGTTCGCGGCTGGTGACGATGTGCGACGGCACACGCCCGCTCGGGGTGCTCGTGGAGGAACTGGCCCCGGGCGTGGGCGTCTCGCCGGACGAGCTGTGGCACGCGGTCGCCCCGGTGGCGCGCCGGTTCATTGAGAACGGGTTTCTGCTCGCGGGCTCAGGCGCTGCGCCGGCGTGAGGAAATGCCGGGATCGGTGGTCGCCCGGACCCAGACGGCGCGCCTGCCGCGCGGCTCCTGGATCGCATCGAGGCGGCGGAGGTATGAATCGAGCTGGGTGTCGTCGAATGCGCCCAGGAACTCCGGGTCTGCGCTCGGGTTGAGCGAGAGAATCCGATTGACGACCTGCTCCCGGGTCAATCGGCTGGTTTCGGAAACGCGCTCCGGCGTCCCCACGAATCCGATCCGTGGGTCTACGGGCATGACTTGCTCCGGCCCGGCCATCCCTGGCGGGGCGTGGGGCTGAAGCATCGGTTGCACGCGCGGTTTCTCTTCAGCGCGCGGTCCGAACCGGGGGGCCGGGCGCAAACGCTGCGCGGCCCCCGTCGTGCGCGGGCGGCGACACTACGCTACGAGCATGGAAATCCTGGTCATCCGGCGCCCCGAGACGCAGGAGCCTGCGCGGCGTGCCTCGCCCTGGTGCGAGCGGATGCTCATGCCCCTGGAAGGGAAGGACAAGACCGCTCGCGCCGCGCTGGGCACGTTGAACCTCCTCGCCGGGGCGGTGCCGGAGTTGCCGGGCGTGTCGCGGCCCGCGCGGCTCGTCGCGTGGAGCGGATGGCTGCCCGAGGACGCATCGCCGGAGGACGGGTGCTTCCGCACCGGCTTTGAGACCTGGGGCCCCGAGGGGCGCAAGAAGTTTGAAGACCTGTGCGACTGGCTCGGCCCGCGACTGCGCGAGGCGGGGCACACGCTGGTGCTGCGGCCCCACGCGCGCCACGTGCTCAGCGACATCCCCTCGTGCGTGTCGTTTGCGAAGGCCCGGGCCGGGCAGCCCTTCGAACTGCTCATCGAGCCCGGGGCGCTCCTGACCCCGGAGACCCTGCGGGACGCGGAGGAGCACATCGGACGGATCGTGAGCGCGGCGTCGGAGATCGCGTGCGTGTGGGGCTTTCTCGCCGGGGGCGTCGCACGGACGAGGCCCGATGATGAGCTGAGCGCGGTGTCGCTCTGCGAGGGCGACCTTGACCCGGACGTGGTGGGGCGCGCGGTGCGCCGGGCCGCGGGGAACCGCCCGGTCGTGGTGTACGAGGCAATGCTGCCGCGCCAACTCGGTTTCCTGCGTCCGGCGGGCCGGGCGTAGAGTGCGGGCGCGACGGCGCGGAGGAACCCGATGGGGAAAGACCCCGACATCCTCGTCACGCTGACCTCGGCAAAGGACCCGTTCGAAGCGGATGTGATCGTGCAGGCGCTGGAGGCGAAGGGAATCGCGGCGCGGGCGTTTTCGACTGCGGCGAGCACGCTCACGTGGGAAGTCGCGATGACTGACCCGATCAAGGTGCAGGTGAGGCGGGCGGACCTGCCGCTGGCCCGTGCGGCGCTCCAGGACATGCGGCTCGATTCGACCGAGATTGATTGGGACGATGTGGATGTGGGAGAGAATCTGGGACCCGAGGGGGGAGAGGCGCACCCGGAGGACGCCGACGGATCGAGCCTGCGCTTTCGGACGTTCGTCGTGCTGCTCATCGTGGCGGCGGCGTTCGTGATGCTCGTGCTGGCGCTCGGCGGGTATGGTGAGCCGGGCGCGCCGCGCACGCCCTGAGACGGGACCGCCCCCTCGCGCGGGGCGAAGGGATGGCGGCGTTTCGACAGACGGGGCGCTACGGGTTCGCGGGGGCCGCGGCGGGCGCGGCGCCGTCCCATCCGCGCCGGAGCCACGCTTCAAAGGCGCGGCGCTGGTCGTCACCGGGTTCGTCGGCCTGCTTGAGCACCCACCTGCCCGCGGGCTTGGCGCCGAGGTCGAGGTCGATCTCGCGGAGCAGGTCGTAGCGGAAGTACGTGATGTGCACACGGTCGCCGGGCTTGAGGCCCTTGAGCCGGGCGGTGAGGTCTGAAGCGCGGAGGCGTTCGCCGTCGAGCGCGACGAGGAGATCATCGACGATGAGCCCCGCGGCAAAGGCCGGCCCCTCGCTCGAAAGGCTCCTCACCCGGGCGAGGCCGGCGCTGTCTTCGAGGTCTGCGCCGAGCCAGGGCTCTTCGCCCTCCTTGTCGCGTTCGAGCACCACACCCACACCCGCGAGAAGACTCGCGAAGTCAATGGGTTCGGTGCCTTCGACATGGCGGGAAAAGAAGTCGGCGAATGACCCGCCACTCAGGGTCTCCAGGCATTCGACGAGATCGTCGCGGGTGTATCCGGTGCCGCTGAGGGGGAACTTCTCAAACATCACGCGCATGGCGTCGTCGAGGGCCACTTCTCCGGCGGTGCGGCGTCGCAGTTCGAGGTCGATCGCGAGGCTGACCAGGGACCCTTCGCGGTAGAAGTCGACGGTGGCGTTGCGGGAGTTGGGCGTGGGCTTGTTGAACTTGATCCAGGCGTCGAAGGAGGATTGCGCGACGGACTGGACGTGCCGCCCGGGCGTCTCGGCGTTGGCGTTGATCGCGCCGGCGAGCCGGGAGAGATACTCCGTGACGGTGATCTGCCCGGTGCGCGCGAGGACGAGATCGTCGAAGTAGCTTGTCGTGCCCTCGGCGACCCAGAGCAGGTCGGTGTAGTTTTCGTGCTGGTAGTCGTAGGGGTGGATCCCGCGGGGCCGGAGCTGCTTGACGTTCCAGGTGTGGAACATTTCGTGGCTGACGAGGCCGAGAAAGTTCTTGTAGCGGTCGGGATCGTCAAATGCGCCGGGGTCGGCCCCCATGACGGTGGAGTTGAGGTGCTCGGTGCCCCCGCCCGAACCGGGCTGGGCGTGGATGATGTAGACGAACCGCTCGTAGGGCATGCGCCCGAAGATCCGTGCTTCTTCGCGCACGATCGCGCCGAAGTCTCGCGCCAGGGCGCCCGCGTCCCAATGTCCGCGCCCCCAGATCGCGATCTCGTGCGGCACGCCGTCCACGTCGAAGCGGATGAGCTCGTGCTCGCCCGCCTCGATGGGCGAATCAACGAGCACGTCGTAGTTCGAGGCGACGAGCACTCGCGGGTCGGTGCCTTCGGGGGACAACCCCGTCGCGACGCGCCAGCCTTCAGGCAGGTCGAGCGTCACGCGCACCGGCTGATCGCGCCGACCCGGCATGTAGACCATCACCGCCGAAGGGCTGATGAAGGCGTGCGAATCATCGACGTGACGAAGCCGGGTGCGGAGTTCGTTGCAGTAGACGCGGTATGAAAACCGGATCGCAGATGCGCCTCGCGTGTCAATCACCCACGTGGCCTTGTCGGACTTGCGCACGGGGAGGGCGCGGCCCTCAAGGTCCGCGGCGTGTTCTTCCTGGACCGCGCCGGCGAGGTCGAGGACGTGGTAGCGTCCCGGCCTCCAGACCGGCAGCGAGAGTTCGACTTCGCCCGCCGTGAGGTCGCGCAGCTCGACGGTGACGTCAAGCATCTGGGTCTGGGGCTGGGCGACGCGGATGGTGTAGTCGGTGCCCGGTGGCTGCACGGGCCGGCGCCCGGCGACCATGACCGCCGCGCACGCGGGGAGGGTGAGCGCGACCAACGCCAGCATCGGGACCAGGGTCTTCATGGGGGGCGTTCTCCGGGGAGCGGAGTCTACACCGGCGCGCCCCGGCCGGTTCCCGCTATCCGCCTGCGGCGGGCAGGGGCGCATCGGTCCACCCCGGCGGGCGCGCAGCCTCGCCGTGGAGCATCGCCCAGAGTCTTTCGAGCATGGGGCGGAGGCCCACGCGCGCGCCGCCGCTGGTGATGAGCACTTCAGTATCACGGGGGACCGCGCGGCGCAGCGCCTTGAGGGCATCGCGCTGCTCGTCATCGTCGAGGAGATCAGCCTTGTTGAGCACGATGAGTTCGGTCTTCTCGGCGAGGGCATGCGAATGGCCGGCGAGTTCTTCGCGGATGGCCCTGTAGTTCTGCGCGGGCGTCAGGCCGTCTTCGGGCGCGGCGTCGAGCACGTGCAGGATGACCCGGGTGCGCTCGATGTGGCGCAGGAAGTCCAGCCCCAGCCCGGCGCCGGCGCTCGCGCCCTCGATCAGCCCGGGCAGGTCGGCGAGCACGAGGCGCCGCTCGGGGTCAAGTTCGGCGATGCCGAGTTGAGGCGCGAGCGTGGTGAAGGGGTAGTTGGCGATCTTGGGGTCGGCGCGGGTCAGCGCCTTGAGGAGCGTGCTCTTGCCCGCGTTGGGCTTGCCCACGAGCCCGACATCGGCGATCAGTTTGAGTTCGAGGCGCAGCCTGTAGAACTCGCCGGGCTGGCCGGGGGTGAACTCGAAGGGAGTCTGGTGGACGCTGGTCTTGAAGTGCTCGTTGCCGTAGCCGCCCCTGCCCCCCCGCGCGATGACGACGCGCTCGTCGGGGCGGAGGTCGTGGATGAGGTCGCCTGTCTCGTCGTTGAAGACCATGGTGCCGGGCGGAACGCGCACGACGAGGTCGGGCGCTCCGGCCCCGAACTGCTGCTTGCCGCGCCCGGACTCGCCGTTCTGGGCCTTCCAGTCGCGCAGGCCGCGGAACTCGTAGAGGGTGTTGAGCCCTGTATCGGCCCAGAAGACGACATCGCCCCCGCGACCTCCGTCCCCGCCGTTGGGGCCGCCCTTGGGTTCGGCCTTGGCGCGCCGAAAGGAGACGCAGCCATCGCCGCCGTCTCCCGCCTTGACCGTGATGAGCGCGCGATCGACGAACATGCTGGAGGGTAGGACGGAGTGGTCGGGGCGGATGCCGGGCTTGCCCCGTGGGCTACAGTCGCAACCATGGCGCGGCGCATCCTGCTCCTGGTCAACCCGGACAAGCCCGAAGCCCTGGGAGAGGCTCGCGCGGTTCGCGCGCTGATCGACCGGTACGGCCAGTGCGCCGGGGAGCAGCCTGCGACGGACGAACGCGCGCCCCTCGCGCCGGTGAAGGCGGACCTGGCGGTGGTGCTCGGGGGCGACGGCACACTCTTGAACCAGGCGCGGCGCTGCCGCGACCTTGACCTGCCGCTGCTCGGGGTCAACTTCGGCAAACTGGGGTTCATGGCGGAGTTCGACATGCCGGCGCTGGGGGCCCAGGCGCCCTCGCTCTTCGGGAGCGGCCCGCTGCCGCTGCGCCGGCTCGCCGATGTCTCCGCCGAACTCGTGCGGGCGGGGGCCGGGGTCGCCGCGCGGGAGTGCGCGCTCAATGAGGTCGTCATCACCGCCGGACCGCCGTACAGGATGATCCTGCTGCGCATCCGGATTGACGGCGGCGCGCCGGCCGAGGTGGGAGGCGACGGCCTGATCATCTCCACGTCGACGGGATCGACCGCGTACAACCTCTCCGCGGGCGGGCCGATCATCGCCCCCACCGTCGACGCGATCGCGATCACCCCGATCGCGGCCCACTCGCTCGCGTTCCGGCCCATCATCGTGCCCTCGGCGAGCCGGGTCGAAGTGGAGGTGGTGCGGGCCAATGACGCGGGAAGCGCCCTGGTCGTGGACGGACACGTCGCCGCGTCGCTGCACGCGGGCGACCGGGTGGCGATCACGCGCGGGCCGGGTGTGCGGTTCATCACCAACGCGGCGCGGGACTACTGGGCGACGCTGGGCGAGAAACTGCACTGGGCGGCCGCGCCGCGGCTGCGAGGCGGGGGACTGCCGTGACGCTCGGGAGCGCGCTGCGCCCGCCGGACACCGGGGAGTCACGCCCGGCGTTGAACCGCGTCTGCGTGGTGGGCTCGCTGAACTACGATCTTTCCGCGCGGGCGGAACGCCTCCCGACCCCCGGCGAGACCGTGCTGGGGGGCGACTTCCGGCGCGGGCCGGGGGGGAAGGGCATCAACCAGGCGGTCGCGGCCCGGCGTGCCGGGGCGCGAGTCGCCTTCGTGGGGAGAGTCGGCGACGACGACTTCGGGCGCGCCTTCCGCACGGCGCTGCGCGGCGAGGGTATCGACGATTTACACCTCTCCATCGACCCCGCCGAGCCCACGGGCGTCGGGCTCATCGCGCTGAGCGAGCGCGGCGAGAACCAGATTCTCGTTGCGCCGGGGGCGAACATGGCCCTTGGGCCGGGGCATGTCACCGAAGACGCGCTGCGCGGGGCCGACGTGCTCGTCCTCCAGTGCGAGGTGCCGGCGGAGGCGAATCGCGCTGCCGCGGAGCGTGCGCGCGCGTTCGGCGGGCGCGTGATCTTCACCGCGGCTCCGGCCTGCCCGTGGGCGAGGGAGTTTCTGACGCTCTCCGACGTGCTGGTGGTGAACGAGGTCGAGGCCGCCGCCCTCTCGGGACGACGCGACCCCGCCCGCGCCGCCGAGGTGCTGGGGGGGCTGGTGCCGGCAGTGGTGGTCACGCTCGGCGAGCACGGGCTGGTCGCCTGCATCGGCGGCGCCCCGGAGCATCAGCAGGCGTTCGGCGTGCGCGCGGTGGACACCGTGGGCGCGGGAGATGCGTTCACGGGGATTCTCGCGGCATTCTGGGGGCGCGTGCCCGATTCGCGCGCGCTGCGCATCGCCCAGGCCGGCGCATCGGTGTGCGTGGAGCGCGCGGGGGCGATCGCCTCGATGCCGGCGTGGGCGGCCATCTCAGACCGGATGGCGGAAGCGCCCGCATGACGGGCGCGGGACGGGCCCCACGAGGGGCGCGAACCCCGAGGGCCGGTCGAACGCGTCAGGTTGACTCCGCATCGTTCCCGATCAGGCGGCCCAAGGTTTCGCGCGCCGCAGAGGGAGCATCGTGGACCTGGCGGAGGTCGAGGGTGATGTGCCGGACGCCGGGCGCGAGCGCGAGAGTCGCGAGGTAGGCCCGGACGTCGAGCCGTCCGCCCGGGAGCCCGGGGCTCGCGCGGCCCGCGCCGGTCAGGTCGCTCAGGCGCGCCGCGATGAGCCGCGCCCCCGCCCCCGCAAGCGCGCGGAGCGGGTCTCCCCCCGCCGCGAGCACCGAGGCCGGATCGATGCCGACGGCGATCGATTCGATCTGCAGCGCCGCGGCGGGGTGCCGGTGGTCGGCAAGCGCGACACCGTGAAGCGCGGCGGCGGCCCCGAGTCGCTCGGGAGCACCGGCGAGAGGGCTCGGAGGGAGCATGAGTGACACCACCCGGGCGCTCTCACCCAGGCGCGCGAGTTCATCTGCCATTTCGCACGCCCGCTCGACCGCCTCACAGGCCCGCTCGACCCGGGACGCGTCGGCGAAGTGGGCCGGCGGAATCCACAGGTCGAGGCCGGAGCAGGCGAGTTCGAGGCGTCGCAGGGTGGCCGCCAGGTCACGCCGGGCGGAACGGTCGAGGTCGCGCGGACGCAGTCCCGGGGCCGCGACATCGAGTTGAACGGCCCGAAAGCCGGACTCGCCCGCCCAGGAGAGCGCCTGGCGCGCGGGCAGACCCGGGAGGGCCGCGAGGGCGAGGCTGAGGCGGTCGCGCCGGATCATCGTGTTTTGTAGGCGTGCCGCGCCCGCGCGCGGGTACCCTGCTGCCTGCATGCCCGACCCGCGCGACACCCCGGCGATGCGCCAGTTCTACGCCTTCAAGGCGAAGCACCCGGATTGCGTGCTGCTCTTCCGCATGGGCGACTTCTACGAGACGTTCGATGACGACGCGGTGCGGCTCTCCAAGGCGCTGGGCCTGACCCTCACGCAACGGACCGAGGGCGTGCCGATGGCGGGCGTGCCCTACCACCAGTTGGAGAACTACCTCCGGCGGGCGGTCGCGGCGGGGTTCCGGGTGGCCGTCGCGGAGCAGGTGCAGGACCCCAAGGATGCCAAGGGCGTGGTGGCCCGGGCGGTGACGCAGGTGCTGACCCCGGGCACGCTGCTGGACGAGGGGCTGGTGAGCGACGATGCGCCGGTTCGGCTGGCGGCGGTCACGTTTGTGGAATCGGGTGACGAGGGGCGCGCGGGCGTCGCGGTGGCGGAACTGGGCACCGGGGCCTTCAGCGTCTTCGATGCGCCTGCCGAGGCGGTGGGTGAAGAACTGGCGCGGCTCGGCGTCAACGAAGTGCTGTATGCCGAGGCGGGTCCGCGCTCGGATGGCGCCGGGCCGCCGCTGCGCGTGCGCCGGGTGCTGGAGTCTGCCCGCGCGCCGGGCACGCCCCGCCCGGGGTGGCACTTCCGGCGCGAGGAGGCGCTGGAGGCGATCCGCTCGCATTACCGGGTGTCGTCGCCGGCGGGGTTCGGCCTCGGCGATGATGAACCGTGCATCGGGGCCATCGGCGCGGTGCTGCGGTACCTGGGCGAGACGCAGCTGGCAGCCCGCGAGGAGGCGCGCAGCGCCGGGGCCCCGCCGGGCCTGGCGGCGATGGCGGGCGCCTCGCTCGCGCACCTCCGACCGCCCCGGCGCGAGGATGCCTCGGGCGTCTGCGTCATTGACAGCGTGAGCCTGCGGGCGCTGGAGATCGAGCGCACGATGCGCGGGGGCGGGGTCGAGGGTTCGCTGCTGGGGTTGTTTGTGCAGGGGCGGACCCGCTGCCGCACCCCGATGGGCAAGCGCCTGATCCGCGAATGGCTGAAGCGCCCGCTGGCCCGCGCGGAGGACATTGACGCCCGCCAGAGGCGCGTGGCGACACTGGTCGAAGATCCGCGCACGGGCGCGGCGCTCGGGGATGCGCTGGAGCGCGTGCAGGATGTGCCGCGGATCGGGGCGCGGGTGATGCTCGGGCGTGCCTCGCCCCGCGATCTTGTGGCCCTGGGGCGCAGCCTGGGCGCGTGGGAGGGGATCACGTCGGCCCTGGAGGGCGCGACCGCGTTTGAATCGCACCTCGCGGGGCTTCGCGAGGCGGCGGAGGAGTTCGCGCCGCTCTGCGAGGCGATCATGTCGCGCTGCGTGGATGCGCCGCCGGCGCACCTTCGCGAAGGGGGGTTGATCCGCGACGGCGTGGATGCGGCGCTGGACGAGATGCGCCTGCTGCAGCGCGATGCGGGCGCGTGGCTGGCGGAGTACCAGGCGAGGCTGATCGCCGAGTTTGACCTGCCGAGCCTGAAGGTCGGGTTCAACTCGGTGTTCGGGTACTACATCGAACTGCCGGCGGCGCAGGCGCGGCGCGCGCCCGATCGACTCACCCGCAAGCAGACGCTCAAGAACGCGGAGCGGTACATCACCCCGGAACTGAAGGACTTTGAAGACCGGGTGACGAGCGCCCAGGCCCGGGCCGTGGAACGCGAGCAGGCGATTTTCCGCGACCTGTGCGCGATGGGCGCGGGCGCGATCGGGGCGATGCTCACCTTCGCCGAGCTCGCGTCCGAACTCGACGCGACACTCACGTTCGCCGAAAAGGCCCGCGAGCGCTCGTGGACGCGCCCCGAGATCGTCGCCGGGGCGAGGCTGGAGATTGTCGCCGGGCGGCACCCGGTGCTCGATGAGTCGTTGCCAGGCGCGTTCGTGCCCAACGACACGCTCCTCGGCGGCGAAGGGCCGTCGCTTGTGCTCATCACGGGGCCCAACATGGCGGGCAAGAGCACGTACATCCGCCAGAGCGCGCTCATCGCGGCGCTCGCGCTCGCGGGGAGCTACGTGCCCGCGGATCGGGCCTCGGTGGGCGCGTGCGACCGCATCTTCACGCGGGTCGGCGCCGACGATGCGCTGCACCAGGGACAATCGACCTTCATGGTCGAGATGACCGAGACCGCGAACATCCTGAACCACGCGGGCCCGCGCAGCCTGGTGATCCTCGACGAGATCGGACGGGGCACGAGCACGCTGGACGGGCTCTCGCTCGCGTGGGCGATCGCGGAGCGTCTGGCGGCGCTGCGCTGCCGGGCCCTGTTCGCGACGCACTACCACGAGCTCACCCGGCTCGAGGACGACCTGCCGGGGCGCGTGCACAACCTGAACGTGCGGGTGCGGGAACTGGGCGACGAGGTGGTGTTCCTGCACCACATCGAGCCCGGGCGCACGGACCGTTCGTACGGCATCCAGGTGGCGCGCCTGGCGGGCGTGCCGCGTGAGGTCGTGGAGCGGGCCAGGGCGATCCTGGCCTCGCTCTCGGTGGAGCAGGAGCGCCGCTCGCCCGGGCGGGGCCGGGGCGCGCCGGCGGGCGATGCCCAGCTCGCGCTCTTCAAGGAGTACCTGCCTCACCCGGCGGTCGGCGTGCTCAAGGAGATGAAGATCGAGTCGACGTCACCCCTCGAGGCGTTCGAGACGCTGCGCAGGCTGGTTGAACTCGCGAACCGGGAGCCGTGAGGCGGGCGCGGGCTGACCGTGACGCGCGGAAGGATTGGCCCGGGCGTTCGCGGAGGTCGGGCCGCACGCCTCCCGGGGAACGGGCCGAGGCGGCCCGACACGGTTCGGCGTCTGCGTGTCCCCTGTGAAGCTCATTTGCACGGCACGAACCGCGCCGAGGACGGCGGAGTCGCGGCACCCGGACTCTGCACGCCCGCTCAGGCCCGCGTGGTCACCCGCTCACCCGCCGAAGAGCCGCGCCAGGTCGTTGTACGTCACCACCAGGAACATCACCCCCACCAGCGCGAGGCCGGCGAGGCCCATGAGGTTCTGGACGGCAATGGGCATGGCCCGCCCGCGCACCTGCTCGTAGAGGATCATCAGGAACTGGCCGCCGTCCACGATGGGCAGGGGCAGGAAGTTGATGACCGCGAGGTTGACGCTGATGAGCGCGAGGAAAAACATGAGCCAGATGAACCCGCGCTCGGCGATGCGTGTGCCGAGGTGAGCGATGCCCACCGGCCCCTTGAGGTGCTCGACGCGCACGGTGCCCTGGAAGAGCCGGGCGAAGGTCAGGTAGGTGGACATCATCACCCGGTGCGTCTCGGCGAGGCCCACCCCCACCGCCGCCCAGGGCGTGCCGGCTTTCACGGTCGTCCAGCGCGGCTCGAAGATCGCGAGGTCGAGATCGAGCCCCCAGCCGAGCTCGCGCAGGGGTAGGAGGTCTTCCCGCGCCAGGCTCACACGCATGGTCTCCGGGACGGGGGGCTGGTCGAGCGGGCCCGGGCGCGTGAAGACAATCTCGACATTCACGCGCGCTGCGCCGGAGTCAACGGCTTCTCGCGTTGACTCGATGAGCGCTTCACGAAGCGCCGCAAATGTCGGCGTGGGGTGGCCGTTCAGGCTCTCGATGGTCACTCCGGGCCCGGGCATGGCCTCACCGAGCGCCACGGAGAGCGGACCGCCGGAGCGGGCCCGAAGATCTTCCGGCGTGCGGCTGAGGAGCGTGGAACCGACGGCCGTGTCGCCCGCGTCAAAGCCCACCTGGCCCTTGCGGTTCACGGGCAGCGAGAGGGTGACCCGCTCGCGCCCCCCGGGGCCGTCCCGCTCCACTTCAGCATCGACGGAGCGGCGCTTGTGGGCGCGGATCTCGGTGATGCCGGCAGGCACGCTCGGGAAGTCAACCCCGCCGAGGCGCACAAACACATCGCCGTCCCGGAGCCCGGCGGCCTTCGCCCCGGGCGACACCACCCGGCGCGCCGCGAGCACTGGCGAAAGGCCGAGCAGATGCTCGACCGCGATCGGGGCTTCGTCATCGCCGACGAGCGCGAGGTCGAGGTTGGCGTCCGGGGTCAGCAGGCGGCGCACTTCACGCCCCCCCCCGGGGGCGGCGAACACAAACTCCATGCCCGCCCCGTGCCCCGCGTCGAGCATCGCCGCGATCTGCTGCGGGTCGCGAAGGTCAGTTCGGCCCGCGACCGACACGAGCGCCATCCCCGGTTCAACCCCCTTGAGGCCCATCCGCTCCAGCCCCGCCGCGAGCGCCGCGCGATCGCGCCCGGACCTCGGGTTCACGACCGTCAGGCTGAGCGCCGGGGCGACCCCGATCTCGAGGAGCCTGGAACCCGGATCAAGCACGGGCAGCACCGAGAACCCAAGGGGCGGCTCAACGCCCGGGCGGCGCACACGCAGGCGCACCGGGTCACCCTTGCGGCTCATCACCACGCTCATCATCAGGTCGTTGAAGTGGCGCGGCGGACGCCCGTTGACTTCGATGATCTCATCGCCCGTCCGGAGCCCCGGCTCGGTGACGCCCGACGCGGGCCCGTTGAGCGCGACGGCGGTCGCCGCCGGCGACCCCGCCCGCACCGAGCCCACGAGGGCGGGCTCGCTGCGGAGCCCGAGCATGAACACCACCATGAAGAGCACGACCGCGAGGATGATGTTCATCACCACGCCGGCGGAGATCACCACCATGCGCTTCCACGGGGGGCACGACTGGTAGCTGTCGGGGGCATCGCTGCGGGCGCCGGGGTCGGCGTCGTCTTGCCCCAGCATCTTGACATACCCGCCGAAGGGGAGCCAGTTGAGGCGATACTCGGTGTGGCTGAGGCCGTGCGCCTTCCCACGGCCGACCAGGGCGAGGAACTCGCGCTCGCTGCTGCCCCGGCGCCAGCCCAGGCCCGCGCGGTAGCTCACCGCGGCCCTGCCGAAGCCGACCGCGAATGCGAGCACCCGGATGCCCGCCCAGCGGGCGGCGACGAAGTGCCCGAGCTCATGCACCACGATGATGAGCGTGAACCCCGCGACGACCAGGAGGAGATCGAAGGCGGTGGCAAGGGTATCGCTGATCGCCGTCATGCCCGATGGTATCGGCCCGGAACGCCTCAGTGCATGGGTTCGAGTTCGCGCATGCGGTGCTGCATCTGGGCCTTGAGGCGGGCGAGGATGCTGCTGTGCATCTGGCTGACGCGGCTCTCGGAGAGGTCGAGGGTCGCCCCGATCTCCTTCATCGTCATGCCCTCGTAGTAGTAGAGCGTGATGATGAGGCGCTCGGCCCGCGTGAGGCCCTTGGTCATCAGGTCCTTGAGATCGCGGCGCTGCACGTGGCTGAGGGGGCTGGTGGCGGTCTCGTCGTTGATGACGTCAATCTCGCGCACATCGCGCCCGCCGTCGGAGTTGAAGGCCTTGCGGGTGATGCTGATGGTCGCCACGGGCTGCCCGTCGCGCTTGTACTTGTCGAACTCTTCGTCGGGCAGGCCGAGACGCTGGGCGACCTCGTCCTCCGTCGCGGCTCGCCCGTGCTCCATCGAGATGCGCTGCTTCGCCTGCTCGATCTTCGCGGTGCGGTGGCGGACGAGGCGGGGCACCCAGTCCATCGAGCGGAGTTCGTCGAGGATGGCGCCGCGGATGCGCGGGGCGCAGTACGTCTCGAACTTGACCTTGCGCTCGAGCTCGAAGGCATCGATCGCGTCCATCAGGCCGAAGAGCCCGGCGGACATGAGATCTTCGATGTCCACCTCGTCGGGCAGGCGGGCATAGATCCGCTCGGCGTTGTACCGCACGAGGGGGAGGAATCGCTCCATCAGGTAGTTGCGGATGTCGGTCGGGTGCGAGCGCTGGTACTCGACCCAGACCTCCTCAATCGGCAGCGCATCGTAGGGTGAACGCGCGCAGGATTGTTCCGCCTCGCGCACCTGCTGACGGGCGCGGGCAGACGAGATCGCCCTCGACGACTTGCCTGAAGCCATGGTCCGCTCCTTGACCCTGATCGCCCGGTCACCGGCACCGAGCTGCATGAACACCGGCCATCCTTGGCCGAGAGCGGCACTCTACCTGCTCTCGTCCCGAGGCTCAAGCGAACATGCGTTTATCCACCAACGACCTCCACGTCTGTGGATTTCTCCGGGAACGCGGCCGGATCCTCCGGCAGCGGATTGGACTTGCGGTGCGATTCCACATGCTCGCGAATCACGCGCTCGACGATCAGGCCCGCGAACATTCCGAGGATGTAGCAGGCCGCCATGCACAGAATGGCCCGCGACAGCACGGTCGTGCCGGGGTTGTGCGCGGCGAGCCCGGCGAGCACGGCGGTGGAAAACCCCGTGAGCGCGAACGAGGCCGAGATAACTCGAGCCGGTGACTGCAAGGCATCTCTCCGCGATTGAGCCCGGACCAGCCTCGCGATATCGGTCGGGGGCGACGGCATCTGTGGAAAGACTGTGAAATTGGTTCAACTTTCACCAGCGTTCTTCCGACGCGCCGGAATTGCGCGTGCGGGCGCCGGTGATTCAGACGGGCCATGTGGACAACAGGTGGACTACTCGGACGTACGCGGGGCCGCGAAGGCGAGGCGTGCCAGCCGCGTGACCTTGGCGCTGCACGCGAGGGCCCGGCTGCGCGCACCCTCCTCCAGCGCGCCCGGCGCCGCGAGAGACTGCGTTCGGGCGGCGTGCCGGATGGACGGCTCCTCGGTCATCACCCCGAGCAGGGCGGGGCGCGCGCCGACGAAGCGCTCGCCGGCGAGCGCCATGCGCCGGTGAATCTCGACGCCTTCGTCATCGGTTCGCGCCTGGTTCACGATGACGCCGATCCGGTCCGGCGCGCGCGGGGCGATGGTCTTGAAGAGGGCGTACGCATCGGTGATTGAGGCGGGATCGGGCGTGACCACGATGACGACGAGGTGGGCCGCGTGCGCGAGCTCGATGACGCCGGGACCAAGGCCCGCGCCCGCGTCGGCGAACACGAGGTCGGCGCCGGCCCCGAGCCGGGCAAGCGACGCGATCATGCGCCGGCGTTCATCCGCGCCGGGGGAGGCCCCGCCGCTGAGGCCGGCGATGAGCCCGAAGGTGTGCCCATCGCCTGCCGGGGCCGGGATCGCAATGGCGTGGTCGGCGCCATTCCAGAGCGCATCGATGCGGCGCCGGGGGGTGAGACGCAGCAGCACATCGAGGTTCGCGGCCCCGAGGTCGGCGTCGGTGAGGAGCACGCGTTCTCCTGCCCTCGCACAGGCCCCGGCGAGCAGGATGCTGAGACAGCTCTTGCCGACGCCCCCCTTCCCGGAGGCGACGACGATGAATGGGCAGGCCCAGGCCGGGGGCGGCGCTTCGCGCCCCGCGGGCGACGCCGACCCGACGGTCCGGAGCGATGACACCAAGGCCCGCAGGCGAGCGGCCTGGTCCACGGGCGGAATGGAGGCGGCGCGGGTCATGCCTCGCCCGAGACCAGGCGCGCCGCGAGCGTCTCGGGGCCCTCCAGCAGCAGGCGGGCCAGGCGCTCGGCGTTGGCCCGCTCGATGTCGTCGGGCACGTCCTGCCCGGTGGTCACGAAACTCAGGGGCAGGTTGATGCGGCGCAGCACGTTGAACATGGGGCCGAGGTGAACTGCCTCGTCAAGCTTGGTGAAGAGAACCCGCCGCGGATCGGCGGCGGCGAACCGCGATGCCGCGCGCTCCAGCACGGCGTCCGACGACGTGGCGCTGAGCACGAGGTGGGTTTCATGGGGGCGAGCGACATGCACCAGGGCCTGCAGCTCACCGAGGCGCCCGGCATCGTGCTGGCTGCGCCCGGGGGTGTCGATGAGCACCATGTCGCAATCCGCCTGCGCCTCGAGCGCGACGGCGAGATCATCGGGCCCCGTCGCCACGCGGAGGGGCAGGCCGATGATCGTGGCGTAGGTGCGGAGCTGCTCGACCGCGGCGATGCGGTAGGTGTCGCAGGTGACCAGCCCGACACGCTTGCCGTGGCGCAGCTTGTACGCCGCGGCGAGCTTGGCGAGCGTCGTGGTCTTGCCCACGCCCGTCGGCCCCACGAGCGCGAGCGTCAGCGGGCGTCCGTCCGGGGCACGGGCGGGCCGCGGCGGTTCGGAGGCGACGGGGATCATCGCAGCAACCCGGCGGAGCAGAGTCTGACGCACGATCTCTTCGTCGCCGAGCTCCGCGCCGCGCAGCTCATCTCGCACGCACGATGCAATGTCGTCGGCGGCTTCGGGGGAGAGGCCGGCCTCGAGCAATCGCAAGTACAGCGAGAAGAGCGCATCGGGCATCGAGCCCAGCCGCATCGGGCCGCCCTCGGGGGGCCTCGCGCCCGATGAGATCGCCTGGCGCGAAACCTGGAGCACCTGGCCCATGAGCCGCTTGATCGACGCGAGTTCCTGTTCCAGCGCGCCGGCGGCGGCGGAATCGACGGGCCGGGGCTCCGCGTGCACAGCGAGACGGGCGATGCGCTCGGAGCGGGGGGTCGGCCCGGGCGACTCCGCTGCCGGGGCGGCGTCGAACTCGCGGGAAAGTTCGCGGGGGCGCGCAGGCCGCACCGTGCGCACCCGCTCGTCGCGAACGCGGGCCGGGCGGCCAAGACGGTCCGCCTCCACGTCGGGGGCGGAGACTTCGACCGGGATCACGGGCAGGGTGCGCGGACGCTCGCGATCCGTTCCGGTGGCGAGTCCGTCATTCGAGGCCGAGCGCGATGCGCCAGGCGGGAGTCCGTATGTCTCACGCGCGCTCGCCGGCCGGGCCGGGCCCCCGCCTTCACGGTCCGCGGGCGCCGCGTTTCGGGCCTGGTGCGCGGGACGTTCGGGGGCGATCTGAACGGGCGCGCGGGTGACGACCTGGCCCACCTGCGCGGGAGCGGCCCGCGCTGCCCCCGCGACGGTGCGCCGGGGAACGCGGGAATCCGATGTCGCGGTGATCTCCACCATGGTCTTGGCGCCCAGACCCATGACGCCGCCGGTCTTGAAGGTGCGGGTGTGAAGAATGACGGCTTCGGGCCCAAGCTCGTTCTTGAGCTGAGCGAGCGCGAGCGCCATGCTGGGCGCGCGGAATGTCTTGAGCGTCGTGGGCGCGCTCTCGGCGGCGGGCTGTCTTTGCGGGGGCGACTGAGGCGACGCCATCCTTGGCTCCTCGTCACGAGGCTCGGGCACAACGGGCCATCCTGACCCGCGGAGATGATACCAGATTGCCCGAGGGGCGGTACCGGATCACCTATCCGACGATTTCGATACCTCCGGTTGCGGGGCAGAGGCCGGCCTCGGCGGCTTCGCCGAAGAGCCGGGTGAGGGCGAGCACACCCCGGTCGCCCAAGTCCACGGTCAGGGGGCTCACGTACATCCGAAGGTACTGTTTCACCAGGTCGTCATCGCGCCATTCGGGGCGGTCACCGGAGTGGGCGAGCAGCAGGGCGCGGCTGATCTCCGGGTGGGCGACTGCCGCCCGCACCGAGTCGCCGAGCATCCGGGCGACGGCGTGGAGTGTCCCCGCGCCGAAGCGGGAGTCGAGGTCTCGCCGGATGACGTTCAGCCCGAGGGGGAGAGGCAGGCCGGTGCGGTCGGTCCACGCCCGGCCCAGGTCTGCGATGGGTGCAAGGCCCAGGGCCTCGAAGGTCAACTGGGCCTCGTGGATGAGAACCCCGGCTTCCGCCTCGCCACGGGAGACGGCAGAGGGAATATCGGAGAAGAGCATTTCGCGGACCGGCACATCGCGGCCCGCCAGGAGCCGGAGCACCAGGTAGGCGGTGGTCTGGCGACCGGGAATCGCCACGGTCAGTTCGGGGTCGGCCCGCAGGCGAGCCCAGAGATCGGAAAGCGAACTCGGGCCGCCCCTTTGGCGGACCACGACCTTGGGCCCGTATCCCTCGCCCATCGAGGCCCCGGATCGGGTGATGGCGTATTGGGCGCACACGTACGGGTAGGCGTGCGCGGAGATCGCGGAAACATCGAGATCGCCCCGGTCGATGGCGCGCCGGTTCAGCCTCTGCACGTCGTGGGCGAAGGCCCGGAATCGAAACGGGCCGGTGTCGAGAATCGGTCCCGAAGGCAGACCGGGCACGGGTCGGCCGTCCGGCCCTCGCACGCCGGTCAGGGGCCACCACATGACCATGTCATCGCTGTCGGGAGAGTGACCCAGCGTGAGCTCGATGGCGGGCATGGGCGAGTCTAGAGGCGCGCCGAAGCGGACGGCTCGGATGAAGGTCAGGCACGCCGGACCGGGGACCCGAACTCGCGTTCGAGGTAGCAGGCGACGTAATCGACGATGCTGGAGGCTTCGGGGATGTCGGGATTGCTCGTCGCGCCCATCGGCTCGAAGCGCATGCCCTTGAACCGGGCGACGGCCTCTTCGATCGAAAGACCGAACTGCAGCGCCAGGCTGAAAGCGCGGCAGAACGCCTGGCACATGCCGCTGATCGCGGACCCCTCCTTGGCAATCTTGATGAAGATCTCGCCCGGGCGACCGTCGGGGTAGAGGCCGATGGTGAGGTACCCCTCGTGGCGATCGACGCTGAACTTGTGGGTCAGGGAGTCGCGGGTGGTGGGCAATGCCTGTCGGGTGGCGACCATCGGCACGTCGTCCTTTCCTTCGGGCATGGGGCACTGTAGAGGCCCGCGCCCATCGAGTCGGCGGGCGGAACTATCGGACGCAGCCCGGCGCGGGGCTTGACTTTCGACCTCGCCCCGGGGAGGGAGAGGACGCGAGAAGGGGGTGCCATTGAAGGGTTGCGGACCTGGGGTGCTGCGTGCCCGGGAATCTCCCGGCGGATTCGCCTCGCCAGTTGCCCCGGGGGAGTCGCGGGCCGATACTTCTGGCGTCGTGACTTCGCGCAAAGCCGAGACTAGGCACGAACGAAACCCGGGCACGTTGGGTGCCCGGATCGTCGCCGCCTGCACGCTCGCGATCGTGCTGGCGACGCCGGCGCTGGCGGCGGAGACCCGCCTCGGTCGCGATGCCCGCGTGCTCGCCCTTCACAGGGCGCGGGCGCTGACGAGCGCCGTGGCTCGCGTAGTGCGCGGCATCGTCGAGCGTGAAGAAGCCCCTGCCGAAGCCAGACCGGGGGCGGGCGCGTCCGGCGAGGCTCCAGCTTTGATCCTGGTGCACGCGGAAGGGCGACGCACGGCACGCCTGCTGTTGGTGACGCTTCTTGATCTGCCCCCGCCTGCGCGTTGAGCCCCGCGCGATTCCCGCGCCCTGTGGGCCGCGTCCGGGGGAAGAACAGCCCCGGGCGAGCGCGGAACAGGGGATGACGGGAGTTCGGCGCATTTTTGCGCATCAGGGGCGGCGAGGCGTTGTGCCGCCTGCCCGGACGGGCGGGTCGCTCGATTCAACAGCGGAACACTCATATTCAGGAGTGCGCGAGACGGCGGTGCCGTGATCGCGCCCGGCGCGCCCGGCGCGCGGAAAGAAGGACAGACTCATGGCTGAAGGAATCCCGTTGATCGGCCCGGTGCTGAACAAGCTGATCGGCACGCGGAACGAACGGTTCGTGAAGAAGTACTGGGCGCGGGTGGAGGCGATCAACGCGCTGGAGCCGAAGATCCGGCAGCTCAGCGACGCGCAGATCAAGGCAATGCTCGGCGAGTTCCGGGCGCGCCGGGACAAGGGCGCGACGGTAGATGACCTGCTCGTCGAGGTGCTGGCGGTGGGGCGCGAGGCGATGGACCGGGCCGTGGGCATCCGCAACATCTTCAGCCCGGTGCACGGAGCCGGGTTTGACGCCTCGAAACTGCCGGAGCGGCTGCGCGGGCTGTACGTCGAGACCAGAACGCGGCTGGACGCGACCCCGGCCCGGCCGCCGGCGGGCGACCTGCTGGGCAACACCGCGCCGGTGCCGTCGTTCGTGTGGGAGGAGATTCCGCAGGACTTCTACGAGGCGGTGCGCGAGATTCACCCGGAGAGCCGGCCGCCCTTCCGCGCCCGGCCCTTCGATGTGCAGTTGATCGGCGCGATGGTGCTGGCGAGCGGAAAGATCTCGGAGATGAAGACGGGCGAAGGCAAGACGATCGTGGCCCCGCTCGCGTGCTACCTCGCCTGCGTGATGCGCCAGCAGGTGCACGTGGTGACGGTGAACGACTACCTGGTGCAGCGCGACCGGGACTGGACCTTCCCGTTCTTCCATGCCCTCGGGCTGACCGTGGGCGCGATTCACCCCACGCACATGCAGCCGGAGGAGATGAAGCGCCAGATGTACCGCTGCGACGTGGTGTACGGCACGACCAGCGAGTTCGGCTTTGACTACCTGCGCGACAACATGAAGCGTTCGGCGGACCAGCAGGTGCAGCGGAAGCGGCAGTTCGCGATCGTGGACGAGGTGGACTCGATCCTGATCGACGAGGCGCGCACGCCGCTCATCATCTCGGGCGCTGCGCACGAGGACCGGCCTCGCTATGACCTTGCGGACAAGGTGGCGCGGCATCTCGTGGCAAAGCAGGCGCCGTGGGAGAAGTGCGAGGTCGATGTCCGGGCGTGCAAGGAGCGGATCAAGGGCCTCGAGGGCGACGTGCGGCAGGCGAAGGACAAGGCCAAGATACCCGAGCTGCAGGCCGGGCTCGCCGAGGCCAAGAAGCAGCTGCCGGAGCTGGAGCGCGGACGCGACCAGCACAAGCAGTATTTCGAGACGCACCCGGAACGGAAGAGCTGCCACCTGACGCACGAGGGGATCGCCGAGGCGCAGCGGTTCGCGGGGGTGGGTTCGCTGTATGTCGATCAGAACATGGACCTGCCGCACCTGATCGAGCAGAGCGTGCGGGCGCACGCGGTGTACGAGCTGGACAAGGACTACGTGGTGATGGAGGTGCCCGACCAGCAGTTCGGACGCCCGGTGCCGAGCATCGTGATCGTGGACGTAAACACGGGGCGACCGATGATCGGGCGCCAGTGGTCGGACGGCCTGCACCAGGCGATCGAGGCGAAGGAGGGGGTGCCGATCAAGGAAGAGACGCAGACGGTCGCGACGATCACGATCCAGAACTTCTTCAAGATGTACAAGCGCCTGGCGGGCATGACCGGCACCGCCGACACCGAGGCGCAGGAGTTCCACGACATCTACCAGCTCGACGTGGTCTCGATCCCTACGAACAAGGCGGTGCGCCGCGACGACTTCGCGGACCTCGTGTACCTGCGCGCCAAGGACAAGTGGGAGGCGATCGTCGACGAGATCAAGGCCTTCCACGACGCGGGGCGGCCGATTCTCGTGGGCACCACCAGCGTCTCGAAGAGCGAAATGCTCAGCCAGATGCTCACCCGCAAGCACGGCGTCAAGCACGAGGTGCTCAATGCCAAGCAGCACGAGCGCGAGGCCCAGATCGTGGAGAACGCCGGGCAGCTCGGCGCGGTGATGATCGCGACAAACATGGCGGGGCGCGGCACCGACATCAAGCTCGGCTCCTTCGGGCGCAAGCAGCTGCTCGACCACTGGCTCAAGCGCGGCGTCTGCTCGCGGAACCTGTCGCTGGAGGCCGACGAGGCGGCGATCCGGGCCGACATGTACCGGAAGCTGGCCCCCGCCGAGCTCCAGATGAACAAGCGCGAGGCCGAGGAACTGGAGGCCGGCGAGCTGGAGCTGCGCCTGCTGCGTCACTGGGCGGGGCGCTACACGCTCCACTCGGCCAAGAGCATTGATTCGATGAGTGCCGACGATCTTCGAGCCGAACTCACCCGGACCGGCAAGTTGCTGCTGCACGCCCCGCGCTGGTACGCGAACGTCGAAGACCTCGGCGGGCTGCACGTCATCGGCACCGAACGCCACGAGTCGCGGCGCATCGACAACCAGCTGCGCGGACGCTCGGGCCGGCAAGGCGACAGCGGCTCCAGCCGGTTCTACGTGTCGCTGGAAGACGACCTGATGAAGATGTTCGGGGGCGAGACGATGATGAAGATCCTGCCGCGCCTGGGGCTCAAGGAGGGCGACGCGATCGAGAGCCGGATGCTCTCGAACCGGATCGAGGGCGCGCAGCGCAAGGTCGAAGAGCGGAACTTCCAGGTCCGCAAGAACATCCTGGAGTACGACGAGGTGATGGAGCACCAGCGCCAGACGTTCTACGGCCTTCGGCAGCGGGTGCTCGAGGGGCGCGATGTGCGCGGCCTCATCTTCGAGTTCGTCGACGACGCCGTGACCGAAGCGGCGGACCGATTCCTCGACCCGGCCTACCCGGGCGAGTGTGTGGCGGAGTTCGTGAAGGACAGGCTCGAGTGCTCGATCGTGCCTGACAAGATCAAGGGGCGCGACCACGACGAAGCGATGGCGTTCGTGCGGCGCGAGGCCAAGGCCGAGGCTCGCCACAACATCGACCTCACCATCGGTGAGTTCATGCCCATGGAGGGCTCGGAGGTCTCGGTCGATTTCGACTCGGCGGGGCTCATCAACTGGGCGAAGAGCCGTTTCGGCGTCGATCTCGACGCCGCGGACCTGCGCGAAGGAGGCGCGATCGAGCGACGCAAGATCCTCGACCGCCTGAGCCAGGCGGCGGAGGAGCGGATCGACCAGTGCGACCTGGGGGGCATCGGCGAGTACTTCGCCGCGGACTTCGGGGCGAGGCAGCTCGCGGCCTGGGTGAAGGAGAGCTTCCGGTTCGAGGTTGACCCGGCAGCCATCATGCGCGTGGTCGAGGACGAAGACCCGACCACCACCCCCACCACCGTGGTCATGGAGAAGGTGCGCGAGCTCTACCGCAAGCGCGAGGTGGAGTACCCGGTGGAGTACGCCATGGAGATGACCATGGCCCTGATGCGTCACAACCCGGCGCAGGCCGCCGACAGTCTCTGCGGGTGGGCGAACCGGCGCTTCCAACTCGGGTGGGACTCGGCCCGCCTCAAGAGCACGCCCCCGGGGCGCGTCAAGGACGAGCTGCTCAAGGCCGCGCAGACCTACTACGAAGAGGACCACCTGCAGAAGGAGACCGACGCGGCCCTGGCGTGCGGCACCGACGACGAGCTTGACGCCCACCTCACCAAGCGGTTCGGCGTGGGCCTGCCCGACCGGATGCGCTGGCTCGATGCCGACGAGCGGGCGGACGCGATCCGGGCGCGGATCGAAAACCTGCTGCGGGCGGACCTCTTGGAGCTGGAGCGGGCCGTGCTGCTCGACACGCTCGATGCGCAGTGGAAGGACCACCTCTACGCGATGGACCAGCTGCGCGACACGATCAACTTCCGCTCCTTCAGCCAGCAGGACCCGCGCATCGCCTACAAGAAGGAAGGCTCGCGCATGTTCAAGGACATGCTCGCGCGGGTCAAGGAGCGCGTGTGCGAACTGATCTTCATCGCCAAGCTCAGCCCCCAGGCCGCCATTCAGCAGCAGCAGGCCCAGGCCGCGATGATCGCCCGCCAGCGGGCCGCCCAGGCGGCCCGGGCAGCGCTCGCGGAGAGCACGCCCGCGGCGCCGGCGGGCTCGGCCTCGGGCGGGACGCCGGAAGGCGGCGGCGCGCCGGGCGGGATCGTCGGGCCGGGCCTGCCGGGCAACCTCGCGTAAGACCGAGGGTCGCGAGGGGCGCGATCAGCCGGCGGGGCGGGCGCCCCCGCGCAGATCAAAGCGCCGGAGCCGCGCGCCGATCCCGGCGGCGCGGTTCCGGCGTTCGCCTGTGGAGATCCGCGGCGCGCCCGACGGGCTCAGTCGCACCCGAGGGCGAAGAGGTCGAGGTAGAAGAAGAAGTCGGAGGCGTCGACGATGCCGTCGGGCACGCCGTAGCCGGGCGCCTGCGGGTCGCTGGTGGAGGTGTAGTCGGCGATGAGGGCATTGCCGCCCTCGAACTGGTCGAGGAAGAAGAAGAAGTCGGAGGAGTCGGCACCGCCGTCGGAGACGCCGTAGGCCGGGTCGCCGGGATCAGACGAACCGGAGAGATCGGCCGGGCACGTGACGAAGATGAGCCCGGTGTCCGGGTCGCCGTCACCGTCGATGTCCGCGAGGCTGACGCACACGGGCGTATTGATGGACGTGGCGGCGGTCTGGGCCGTGAACGACGGGATGGTGCCGTTGTTGTTGCGGAAGACCCGGACGAAACTGTCCGCCGCGCTCGCGACCACGATGTCGAGATCACCGTCGCGGTCGATGTCGCCGCAGACGACCGCGCGGGCGCTGTCGGTCGTTGTGGAGAGCGCGCGTTCTGGCTCGAAGGGCACGTCCGAAGCACTCGCGGGCAACACGGCCGCGCCGAGCGCGGCGAAGCAGACCAGTCGCACCATTGATCGTCCCCCCTGGCGGGCCGGCAGAGCGCCGGCCCGCAGGGATGTCGCCGGGCCCCGCCCGGCTTGCAGACTTGCGTCCGCACCGGCGCCACACCTCAACCCGCCGACCCGATAATGGCTGCCGCCCTTGTTTCTCGAGCGCATGGCGCATCCTTTCGAAAGGTCGTCCATGACGACTTGCGCGGCCGGGGCTCGGCTTCTCACAGAATCCCGAAGTTTTTGAAGAAGCCCGGCGGCCCGCCGCACCTTATGAGCGGGTGGCCGATACCCGGCGCCTTCCTGTCGCGCCGAGAATCGAAGCGGATGCTGCGCCCGATGGCCCGGACTCAATCACAGAGCGCGCGGGCCCGCGCGGCGAGCCGGGTCATGGCCTCGGCATCGGCGTAACCGTACAGCCCGAGGACCCGCCCGGACTCATCCACGAGCATGAGTTTGGCAGGGTGATTGATGTCGCTCATGCGCGAGCCGTCAGGGAGCGCAATCTCCTCGCCCCCGGTGTCGCTCACGTCAAAGCCGATCTGTCGCAGCATGGTGCGGGTTGTGGCGCCATCGTCGCTCACGAATGTCCATCGGTCGAGGTCCGCGCCGATCCGCGCGGCGTAGGCCGCCAGCACCTCCGGCGTGTCGTGGGCCGAGTCGACGCTCAGCGAGAGCAACCGCACCGGGGTGTCTTTCAGGTCGTTCTGCAACTGGACCATCCGCGCCGACATGCCCGGGCAGATCAGCCGGCAGTTTGTGAAGATGAAGGCGACGATGGTCACGTGGCCGAGGAGCAGGCGCTCATCCACACGCGCGCCGGATTGATCGACCAGACTGAAGGCGGGAATGCGGATGCCCTCCAGCCCCGGGTCGGGTTCGCGCGGATCGGGTTCAGAGGGAGATCGCCCGTCGGGCGCAGCCCCGGCGCCCCGGATCAGCATGACGCCGGAGACGGCCATTCCTGCGACGGCGACCAGGGCCAGGGCGAGAACGATCTTGGGCAGGCCCCGCGAGTCCGGCATCAGATCACTCCGCGTCAGATCCAGATCAGGTCGAGCACCAGCGCGATCAGCAGCAGCGGGAGGTGCGCGATGGAGGCGAAGAAGACCACCCGGGCGGCGGAACGGGTCCGCAGCCGGGCCAGCCGCACCGAGAGCCACAGATAGCCCGCCCCCGTCAGCAACGCCGCGAGCAGATACATCAGTCCGAGGCGGTCAAGGGTCATCATGGGCAGCAGCGTGGCGGGGATCTGCAAAATCGCGGTGCCCAGCATGGCGCCGCTGGTTGCGACGCCGCTGGGGTCCAGCACCGGCAGCACCTTGTACCCGCCAAGGCGGTAGTCCTCGCGGCACATCCAGGCGATGGCGAGAAAGTGCGGCAGTTGCCAGACGAACATGAGGCCGAAGAGGCTCCACCCGCCGCCCATCATCAGCCCCTGCCACGTACCGGTGACCGCCGCCCAGCCGATGAGCGGGGGTAAGGCGCCGGGCACGGCCCCCACGAGCGTCGAAAAGCTGGTGATGGGCTTGAGGGGGGTATAGACGAGCACGTAAGAGGTAATGCTGGCGAGCGAGACGCACGCCGCCGCCGGGCCGTTGGCGAGCGCCAGCACACCCACGCCCAGCACGCACATCAGCAGGCTGCACGCGAGCACGAGGCCGGGCTCGACCGCGCCGCGGGGCAGAGGGCGTCCGGCCGTGCGTGCCATTCGTGCATCGCGCGCCCGCTCCCACCACTGGTTCAGCGCGTTGGCCCCTGAAGACGAGAGCGCCGTGCCCAGGATGCACCAGCCCAGCGACCCGACGAGCGACCACGTCGTCCACGAACGATCAACCGCGGCGGCAATGAACCCGACGATCGCGGTGATCGTGACCATCCGGGTGATGCCGGGCTTGGTCGTCTCAATGATGGCGCGGGCCTTGGCGACACACGTTTCGGCTCGCTGCGGATTCAGCAGCACGCCGGCCTCAGCGCTGGGGTCCACAACCGTCACAGGGCCTCCGCCTCCTGCCAGACCGCACGGACTCCGACGGGACAGGAACGTCGCATGGTAGCCGGCTTACTCTGTGCCCGACCCCCGCACGCGTCAGGGCCGGGCGGGACCGTCAGCCGGAGGAGGCGGCACGCTGATATCCGCCCAGACGGGGAAGTGATCGCTGGGAAAAGCCTTGCCGTCCGGGGGTGGGTGCCGCCAGACGCCGGTCGCCTCGACGCCGAGACCCTTGGAGGGCAGCACGTAGTCCGCGCGCTTGCCCCAGAAGGCAGTATCGGTGTCGTCAAGGTCCGCCACGGGGATGTCGGACCTCGGGGCGGGATCGGGCGCGAGGCGCGGGGATCGGAGGAGGAGTTCAATGCCGTTCTTGAACGATGTGCCCTCACGGACATCGCAGTTGAGGTCGCCGAGCACGATGAAGAGTTCACCCCGCGCGAGCGGCCCCTCTCGGTTCTGGTCATCCACCATGTAGCGCGCCCCTTCGACATAGTCGGCCCAGAATCGGATCTCGTCGAAGTTCCGGCGCGCGTTGCGCTGCTCCGGGCCGTCGAAGGCCGGCGGTGTGGGGTGCGAACACAGCATGTGGAGCACGCTGCCGTTGGGCAGGCGCACGGGCACATCCCAGTGGCTCTTGCTGCTGAGGCGGAAGATCGCCTTCTCGTCGTCGCTGAACCAAGGTGCGCCGGTCTCCGGCACGGTGGGCAGAGCCGCGCCGGGCTGATAGTCCCAGGGCATCAGGCGGAAGGTCCGGGCCAGATCCCGCTCAATCGTGAGGCGAGGATCGACGAGCAGGGCCATGGCGTACTGACCCGGAAAAGTTCCGAAGCCCCAGCAGTCGTTGCCGTACGCTCGCCCGGCGCTGGTCTGCGGGCCGGGCGACCCGTCGGGCCGTGATCGAGGCGGCGGCGGAAACGAACCGACCATCGACCCGTCGTTGTCAAGGTCGAATCCGCTCGGCATGCCCGTGTTGGCCGGGGCCATGAAGACCTCGAAGCGCAGGGGTGCGAGCCCGTCGGCCTGGGGCACACCGAGGTAGCGGTCCACGAAGCGCTTCGCGTTCTGGCCGGGCTCCCAGCCCTCCTCGACATCCGGGCCGCCGGGCATGTCGTAGGTGATCTCGCTGATCAGCACGATGTTTGGACGGATGCGCTGAAGTATCTCGGCGAGGCGCTTGAGACGAGGCTGATCGTCCCGAAGAAGGTCTTCGGTGCGGATGTCCTCCACGTTGAACGCGGCGACGCGGATGGTGATGGGCTCGTGCGCCACGGGTGATGCCTGTCCGGTCTGCGGGGGCGCCGGTTGCGCAGCGCACGCGCCGACAACCCCGAAGCAGCATACCGACGCGGCGCGGATTGAAGGGCGGATCATGCACGATTGTTGCGCGCTGGACTGCCGATGACACGCCGAGGGCCCGGCCGCACCGTTACCATCGACGGCATGTGCGGCATCGGAGGCATCGTGCGCGTCTGGACTGCGGGCGAAGCCCCGCCTCCGCTGCATGAATCGATCCCCGAGGCCTGGCTGAACATCATCGATGGCTCGATCCGCCACCGCGGCCCGGACGGCCAGGGACGCTTCCGCCAGCGCGCACTTCGACGCGACGGCGCCATTGTGGATGTGGCGCTGGTGCATCGGCGCCTGAGCATCATCGACCACTCCGGGGGCGGACAACCGATGCTCCTGGGCGCAACGGTGGCCACCGATACGCCGGGGGTTCGGGGCGAGCGCTCGGCCACGGTGCTCGGCTGGCCGCACGACCGACCGATCGCGAACCCGGCAGCCGGGCCGCTGATCTGGATGGCACGTCCGACGGCTCCGCCGCCAGGGGGGCCGGGAGAGTACCGCCCTGCGCGGGCGCATGTGTGCCCACGATGCGGGCCGGCGGCGGTGGTCTTCAACGGGTGCATCTACAACCACCGCGAACTGCGACGCGAGCTCCAGGCCCTGGGGCACGAGTTCCACACCGACCACAGCGACACGGAGGTGCTGCTGCACGGGTGGGCGGCGTGGGGGCCCGATCTCGGGCGGCATCTCGACGGCATGTACGCCGCGCTGATCTGGGAGGGCGAAGCAGCGACGCTGCACGGGGTGCGCGATGCCCCCGGCGAGAAGCCGCTCTATCACACGCTGCTGGAGCCCGGTTCGGGGAGCGGGCGCACCGAGGCGCTTGGGTCGGTGCCGGCGGGCCTGGCCCGGCTGTCGGCGCACGTCGGCCCACGGGCCACACGCATTGCGCCCGGTGATGTGCTGCGGGAGTGCATCGAGACCGGATGGACAGCGGGCGCGGGCACCGCCCTCGCGGGGGTGCGGGAGATCAGCCGAAGTGCGCCGTGGGCATCCGCGGGGATCGGCCAAGCCCGTGCCGATGCCGACCCCGACCTATGGCCGCGGCGCGGTTCGGGACCGGCCCTCTCCGCCCACGAGGTGGATGCGATGGTGACGCGGGCCGTCGAGTCGCGCCTTGACGCCGATGTTCCCCTCGCCTGCTTTCTCTCCGGGGGCATCGATTCGGCGCTCACCGCCGCCGCGGCGCAACGACGCGTGGGAGAGATGCAGGCCTTCACGGTGCGCATGCCCGCACCCGGGCACGACGAATCGCCCGCCGCGGCAGAGACCGCGCGGCGCCTGGGCATCCGGCACGTGGTGCTCGACTGCCACCCGGACCCCGCCGCAGACCTCGTGGGCCTCATTGAGCAGGTGGGGTTGCCCTTCGGCGACAGTTCGCTCCTGCCCACGATGTGGGTTTCGCGCGCCGTCGGATCGCACGTGCGCGTTGCGCTGTCGGGCGATGGGGGCGATGAACTCTTCGGCGGTTACCAACGCCACACCATCGCCGGAACGCTCGCAAGATGGGGGTGGTTGATCCGGCTTCTTCCGGCTCGGCTGGCGCCGTCACGCGATGCGGGCTCGCGCTCCGCCCGGGTGCGGCGGCTCATCCAGGCGGCCCGCGCCGACGGCTACCCCGACCTGCTTCGGGTTTTTTCGCAGTGTTATGCCCGCCACTTGCTTGGCCCGGACCCCCAACGCAAGCCCGCCGGCGCCCGGGTCAACGACCCGCTGCGCCACGACTTTCTGTCGTACCTCCCCGGCGACATTCTCCGCAAGACCGACACGGCGTCGATGTCCGTGGGGCTCGAAGTCCGCGCGCCCTTCCTCGCCCGTGAACTGGTCGCCGCGTGCCTCGGCGCTCCGCTGTCAAGCCTCATGCCGGGGGGCGAGCGCAAAGGCCTGCTCCGGCAGGTCGCCCGCATGCACCTCCCCTGCAACCTCGTGGACCGCCCCAAGCGAGGCTTCGCCATCCCGGTCGGCGCGTGGTTCCGCACCGATTACGGGGGCATGCGTCAACTCCTCCACGACCACCTCGGGGGGCCGGACCCCTTCCCCGGTCTGCCGCTGGAGATAGACATGGCGTGCGTGCGGCGTCTCCTGCGTTCTCACGATGCCGCAGGGGAGCGAAGCGCGAACCCGTGGCACGGGCGCGATCAGAGCCAACGGCTTTACCTGCTGCTGGTGCTCAGCATCTGGACTAAGTGGCTCGCGCGCCTGCCGGGGCCGGGCTTGACCTGAACGATGCCGCGCCTCACCCTGCCCCTACCCTTCGGGGTGCCCGGCACTGCGCCAGACCAACTCTCCCTCGGCCTGACGTGCGAAGGATTCATTCGCGCACGCGGCGACCTGCGCGCCCCCGCTGCCGCCGCGCGCTACGAGCGCGTGCATCGCGCCGGCGACCTCGGCGCGGGGGTGCCTCGGCCTGCCAACATCCAGACGAGCGAGAGCGACGAGGGGCCTGTCCACAAGTTTCTGCTCCCGGTGCCGGGCGCGGTCGATCGTGCGACCGGCGCCCCGAGGCCGGAACTCGCGACCGAGTCGGTCGTGATCCCGATGCGCGGGCGGGCCCGCAGCCGCTGGACGCTCTGCGTGAGTTCGCAGGTGGGCTGCGCGATGGGGTGCGCCTTCTGCGAGACCGCGCGCATGGGGCTCATGCGCTCGCTCTCCGTTGCCGAGATCGTGGCGCAGTGGTGGGCCGCCCGCTGGCACCTCGGGCACGAGATCAGCAACATCGTGTTCATGGGCATGGGCGAGCCCCTGGACAACCTGGATGCGGTCCTGGGCGCCATCCACGTGCTGACCGACCACCGGGGGCCGGCGCTCGCGATGAGCCACATCGCGGTGTCCACGGTGGGCCGCCTGGACGGCCTGGCGCGCCTGCGCGAGCAGGTGCAGCAGCCCGGATGGCGCAGGCTTGGTCTGGCGGTGTCGATCAATGCGCCCAATGACGAGATCCGCTCGCAGATCATGCCCATCAACCGCGCCATGCCGCTGGGCGAACTCGTGCGCGTGATGGAGGACTGGCCGCTCCGATCATCCGCGGCGATCTGCGCCGAGTACGTCCTGATTCCCGGCGTCAACGACGAGCCGGAGCACGCCAGGGAGCTCGCCGCGCTCCTCCGCAAGGTGCGATGCTGCGTCAACGTGATCCCGTACAACCCGCGCCGTGGGTCTCCCTGGCCGGCGCCCGACGAGGCGAGCGTGGACCGTTTCATGGACACGCTCCGGACGAGCGGCCAGTATTGCAAGCGCAGGCGCACCAAGGGGCGAGACACCATGAGTGCGTGCGGCCAACTCGGCAGCGAGCACATCCGCGGGCGGCGCTTCGTGTCGCTCGGCACCCCCACCGGCGCGGACTGACGCGGCCTCGGAGCCGGACCGTGCGCGGGGGGCGGCGCAGTTTGTGCCGGTCGGTCGCCCGCCGGTCCGGGTTCCGTCGTGCTGATTCAAGCGGCGCCGGGCCCCGGTCCGATGCTGGCCCGTCGAGGCGCGCCTGGCGCGCCCCGGCCGCGCAAGGAGTGCGCGACAGCGGCAGGGAGGCCGGCGGATGGACGCGCTTCGCAAGGTGCTGGAGCACATTCGGAAGTACCTTGGGCGCCTGGGCGCGACCCAGAAGCTGCTGATCGGCTCGATCGCCGTCATCCTGCTGATGACCCTGTTCATGGTGACGCAGTACGCCGGGCGGTCAAAGCTGGTTGATCTCATGGCCGCCGACGGCCAGGCCGAGACAGTCGCCTTCCTGCGGGCGAGCGGGATCCCGGCCCGCGAGCAGAACGGCCGCGTGATGGTCCCCCCGGATTCGAAGACCCGGGCGCTCTCAAGCATGGCCGAGGCAGGCAAGTTGCCCGACGACGCGGCGGTGCTCTTCAACTCGCTCATCGACCGCCAGAAGTGGACCAACTCGCGGGAGCAGAACGAGCAGCTGTACATCGTCGCGCTGCAGAACGAACTCTCGCGCGTGATCTCCGGGTTCTCATATGTCAAGAGCGCGACGGTGATCCTCGATGCCCCGAGGCCGGTGGGCATCGGCGCGGCGACCATCCCGCCAAGCGGATCCGCGACGGTTCACCCCCGCAACGGCGTGGGACTCACGCAGCCGCAGGTTGATGCGATCGCGGCGCTGGTCGCCAGTGCCCGGGCAGGAATGGACATCTCCAACGTGCGGGTGATCGACGGCGCCAACGGACGCCAGCACACGGCGCGCCGGGCGGAAGACTTCTCGGCAAGCAGCTATCTGGAGTACCAGACGGCGATCGAGAACAAGACCCGCGAAAAGCTCCTCGCCCTGCTGCAGGGAGTTCCCGGGGTGGTCGTCGCCGTCACGGCGCACGTCGATATCGCGAGGGAGAACTCCCAGACCACGCTCTACCGCTCCGCCGATGAGGGCGGCACCGTGTCGCTGATGGCCAGCGAGCGCACCAACACTTCCACGATGCAGAACGCCGGCGCGGGGGCCGAGCCCGGCCTGCGCTCCAACGTGGGGGCCGATATCAGCACCGGGTCGAGCGCCGGGAGCAGCACCGAGACCAGCGAATCGACCACGGAGATGGAGAACAAGGTCGGCTCGGTGGTGACGCAGCGGATCGACCCCAAGGGCATGCCCACGCACATCGCGGCCAGCGTCGCGGTGCCCCGGAGCTACGTCGTCGCGGTGCTCAAGGGGGGTGACGAGAACGCGGAAGAACCCGATGAGGCGGCGGTCAACGCCAAGTTCGCCGAGATCAGCGACCAGATCACCAAGTCGGTCACGCCCCATCTCAAGGCCGAAGAGGACTCGGGTGAAGTCAATGTCTCGATGATGCCCATCGACCTTCCGGCCCTTCCGCCGGGCTCGTCGCAGGCGGGGCTGTTCGGCTCGTGGGCCGGCGGGGGCGGGGGCGGCGGCGTGCTGGGCCTCGGTGAAGGGCTGATCGACAAGATCATGCTCGCGGTCCTCGGGGTGGTGTCGCTGGGGCTGATGTTCTCGATGGTGCGCAGGGCGGGCAAGAGCGTGAAGCTGCCGACCGCCGACGAGCTCGTCGGCATTCCGCCGCCGCTTGAGGCCTACAGCGAGGTCATCGGCGAGGCCGACGAGACGGACTCTCCGATGGCCGGGATCGAGCTCGCCGAGGGCGACATGGCGAACCAGAAGATACTCGAACAGGTGCACGAACTCGTGAAGAGCAATCCCGAGGCGGCCGCGAAGCTGGTCGGCCGCTGGGTGACCCCGGACGCATGAATCATGGCGAGGCGACCCAACGACAAACTCCCCGACGATCCCGACCAGTTGGCGCCGCTGACGAAGGCGGCCATTCTCCTGCTCGCCCTGGGGCAGGAGAACTCCAGCATTGTCCTCAAGCAGATGAACGGCGAGTCGGTCGAAGAGGTGATGCGTGAAGTCGCTGCGCTGGGACGCGTCCCTCCCGCGTTGACATTCGCCGTTGTCCAGGAGTTCTACCACCTGTCCATCGGACAGAACCACCTGAACGAGGGTGGCCTGAACTTCGCCAAGCAGGTGCTCTCGCAGGCGATGGACCCCAAGATCGCCGACCGCGTGCTCGCCCAGATTCAGACCCAGGTGCAGAAGACGCCCTTCGCGTTCCTCCAGAAGGCCGAGAGCGAGAACCTGCTCACATTCCTCCAGGAGGAGCACCCCCAGACCATCGCCCTCATCGCCAGCCACCTGCCCCATCACAAGGCGGCCGAGATCATCGGCGGGCTGCCGATGGCCAAGCAGATCGAGGTCATCAAGCGCATCGCCAACATGGACCAGACGAGCCCTGAAGTGATCCGCGAGGTCGAGCGCGGGCTCGAGAGCCGCCTCGCCAACATGCTCACGCAGAGCACCGAGAAGGCCGGCGGCGTGCCCACGGTCGCGGAGATTCTCAACCTCGCCGACCGCAGCACCGAGAAGACGATCATGGAGGGGCTGGAGGCCGACGACCCGGACCTCGTCGAGCAGATCCGCCGCCTCATGTTCGTCTTCGAGGACATCAAGCTCGTCAATGACAAGGGCATCCAGGCCGTCCTCAAGGAAGTGGACAACAGCGAGCTCGCCCTTGCCCTCAAGACCGCCAGCGACGACCTCAAGGGCAAGATCTTCAAGAACATGTCCGAGCGCGCCGCCCAGCTCATCAAGGAGGACATGGAGTTCATGGGCCCGGTCCGCGTCAGCGATGTCGAGAGCGCGCAGCAGCGCATCGTCGATATCGTCCGGCGCCTCGAAGAGGCCGGCGAAGTCGTGATCCAGGGCCGGGGCGGCGACTCCGAGCTTCTCGTCTGAGTCCGGTCCCCTCCTCCCACCTCCCGCCAGGACCCGTCACCATGCCACTCATCCGAGGCGACCAGGCCGAGACCGCGATCCGCCGAGCCGCTCCCGTCAACCTTGCCGACATCGCCCGCGCGGGAGAGGAACTCGCCGCCCGCTCGCGAGCCGAGGCTGAACGGGTCATCGACGCGGCCCGCAGAGAGCGATCGTCGCTCCTCTGCGGCGCCAGCGAGAAGGGGCTGGCCGAAGGTCGCGCCAAGGGGCACGCCGAGGGCCTGCGCAAGGGGCGCGACGAGGGGGCCGCCCAGGCGCTCGACGAAAAGCGGGCCGAGATCGAACTCCTGCTCAAGGACTGGGCGCGCACCCGCGAAACCTTCGAGGCCGAGCGCGACCGGCTGCTCAGCGAGGCCCGCGCCTCGGTCCTCTCGCTCGCCCTCGCGCTGGCCGAGAAGATCACCCGCCGAACGCTCCACGGCGACCCGGGCCTGGTCCAGCGCCAGGTCGAAGCGGCCCTGGACCTTCTCGCACGCGGCAGCCGCGCCGTGATCTCCGTCGATCCGGCCTCGGCGGACCGCCTCCGCGATTCGATCCCTGAGCTGGCTCGCACCCTGGGAGGCGGGCACCTGGAGTTGGAAGTCGATCCCGCCCTGCCCCCGGGTTCGTGCCTGGTGCGCACCCCCGCAGGAGGACGGATCGATGCGTCGATCAGCACGCAACTCGACCGCATCGCCCAGTCACTCCTGGGCGAATCGGCCGGCGAGGGCGTGCCCAGCGCCGACGCCGGCGCCATTCCGGCCGGCCCCGTCCACGGCGCTCCCCCCGCGGGCCCCCGGCTCGCCCCGGGTCAGCAAGGGCGGGCCGCGTGACCTTTCTCTCTTCCACCCTGGCGTCGATCGCGCGCTGGCAGTCGATCGGCGTGCAGGGGCGCGTCAGCGAACTCCGGGGGTTGACGCTCCTGGTCGAAGACCTGCCCCTTCCGGTGGGCTCGCTGGTCGAGGTTGGCGGACGGGGCCCTGGCGACCCGCCCCGCCCCGGCGAGGTCGTCGGCTTCACCCGCGATCGGGCGATCGTGATGCTGCTGGGACAGACGCACGGCATCCGCCCGGGTGACCCGGTGCTCGCGGGAGACGCCTCCGCGAGCGTCGCCGTCGGCCCCTCGATGCTGGGGCGCGTCCTGGATGGCCTTCTGCGGCCCCTGGATGGCCTTGCCCCGGCCCGCGGGCTCTCCCCGACGCCCCTGAGCCCCGACCCGGTGAGCGCCATGGCGCGAGACGTGATCCGCACGCGGCTCGGAACGGGCGTGCGCGCGATCGACCTGATGACCCCCCTCGGGCGGGGCCAGCGCATGGGCGTCTTTGCGGGACCGGGCGTGGGCAAGAGCACCCTTCTCGGGGCGATCGCCCGGGGCACCGAGGCGGACGTCAACGTCATCGCGCTCATCGGCGAGCGCGGACGCGAAGTCCGCGAGTTCATCGAGCACAGCCTTGGCCCTGCGGGGCTCGCCCGCTCGGTCGTCATCGTCGCCACGGGTGATGAGTCGCCGCTGATGCGCATCCGGGCCGCCAAGGCCGCATGCTGCGTCAGCGAGTACTTCCGCGCGCGGGGCCGGGCCGTGATGCTGATGATGGACTCGGTCACACGCTTCGCCCATGCCCAGCGCCAGGTCGGGCTCTCGGCCGGCGAACCCCCGGCGACGCGCGGCTACACGCCCAGCGTCTTCGCCGAGCTCGCGCGACTCCTCGAACGCGCGGGCAGCATGGAAGGCTCCGGAGGCAGCGTCACCGGCCTTTACACCATTCTCGTCGAGGGTGACGACATGACCGAACCCGTCGCCGACGCCGCACGGGGCATCCTCGACGGTCACATCATCCTCTCCCGCAAACTCGCCCAGCGCGGGCACTACCCCGCCATCGACGTGCTCGACAGCATCTCCCGCGTTGCCGGCGAAGTCAGCGACGACGCCCACCTCGAAGCGCGCCGGCAGGCGATCGCCCTGCTCGCGAAGCACCGTGAGATCGAGGAGCTCGTCCAGATCGGGGCGTATGCATCGGGGGCCGATGCGCTCGCCGACACCGCCATCGAGTTCGAGCCTGCCCTGACTGAACTCCTCCGCCAGAACCTGGCTGAAGGAGACCCGTTCGAGGCGGCCCGCTCGCGCCTCGTCAAGGTCGCCCAGCAGGCGGGAGAGAGCCTGCGTATGCGACGGGCGGCCGGTCCCCGGTCAAGGGCCAAGGCCTCCTGAACCCCTCGTTCGCAAGGCCTCAGCCCGGCCCGTGAGCCGTCCCACTCTGCCCGCCCCCTGAATTGTCCTGAGATACGCACCGGCGTCATCCCGCCCCCCGTCAGTCTCCCTGCATCGTCGTCACACCGCCCCCTCCACCCCCCATGGCCAGGTTCCGCTTCACCCTTGAGCCGGTTCTGGAGATGCGTCGCCGCGAAGAGCGCGAGCACCAGCGCCGCGTCGCCGAGCTCGAACGGCAGCGCCTCGACATTGAGGCCCAGGTGGAGCGGCACGAGTCGATGCTGAGCGCCGAGCGGGGGGACCTTCGCGACCGGCTCGCCCCCGGGGCCGGATCGTCCGGCACGGCATTCGCTGCGGTTCGGGCGCAGGCCGCCGCTTCCGTGGATGCGGTGCGCCGCCTCCGGCGGCTGGCGCTCGACCTTTCGGGCGTGATGGAACGCCTGGCGCGGGCCCGGAGCGAGCTCGCCCACGCCGCAGCCCGGCGCAAGGCGGTGGAGCTGCTCCGCGAACGCCGCTTCGCGGAATGGCTCGCGGACGGCGCGCGGCGCGAGCAGGCAGGCCAGGATGACCTCTCGACGATGCGGGCTGGCCGCCCCGAACTGAACGAGTTGAAGCCATGAAGAAGCTCTGGACCCTGATCTGCATCCTCGCCCTGGCCAACCTCATGGCCATTGCCGGGCTGGTGGGATGGCTTGTTTCGAGCGGACGACTCGATGCCGACCGGCTTCGGGCGGTGAAAGTGCTGCTCGGCGAGACAACTGCCGCTCAGAAGGCCCGCGAAGCGGCCGAGGCTGCCGAGGCGGAAGGCCGGACCGCCGCCGCCAGCGCCGAAGGCGACCGGGGCATCGCCCTGAGCAGCGCCGAGTTGCTCTCCGTCCGCCTGGAGATGAGCGAAATCGACCGCCAGCGCGCGCAGATGCTGCAGCGCCAGACGCAGGACCTGCGCCAAAGCCTGCTCCGCGAGATCGCGACCTTTGAGCGCGATCGCAGCCAGTTTCTTGCCGAGCGCCAGTCGTTTGAGGCCGAGAACCGACGCATCGCAGAGATCGACGGCGGGCGACAGTTCCGCAAGGCGGTCAAGACTCTCGAAGGCCTCAAGGCGTCAGACGCGGCCTCGCTTCTTCTCGCCCTCATCGACGGCGGGCCGGCCAAGGCCCCCGAACTCACCGGCGTGAGCGCCGGTGCTGCGCCCGTTGACGGGCGGGAACTGCGCGAAGACGGCATGGTTCGCGCGGTCGCCTACCTCAACGCGCTGCCCGACCGCACCCGGGTCAAGATCATCGCAGAGATCGCCAAGGACCAGCCTCGCTTGGCAGCCGAATTGCTGGAACGCATCCGGACGCGCGGCATGCTCGACCGCGCCCCGGAAAGCCCGCGGACATGACGACCGGCATTCAAACCGCTCCATCAGGCCGTGCGCCGAGTCTGCCTCGGCCCCAGAGCCGCCCTGACGAGCGCCCCTTGGAGGACGTGACGGGCGCGTTCCTGAGCAGCCTCTTCGCCGCCTTTACCAGCCCCGATGCGACGCGAGCCCAGAAGGCCAGCGCGGTGCAGAGCGTCGCCAGGCCCGCCGACCCCGAATCGCACAAGCCCAGGCGCGATGAGCCCGCCGATCCGGCCCCGGAATCACCATTGCGCGACGAACGCGACCTCGCGCCGGGTTCAATCGACCCGAACCCGCTGCGCGCGGACGATGCCCCCAAGCCCCCGCCCCAGGAGTCTGATCGCCCCGCGCCGCGCGTTGCTCCGCGTGCCCGGGGAAGCTCGGACCGGGCCGGCCCGGTCACGGGCAAGGTCGCAGAGACTCGCGCCGCGTCAAGCCCCGCTCCCGCCCGTGCGCACGCGGCCCTGTCCTCACCCGCAGCTCCCGCGCAGTCCGCGCCGGCAACGTTCGGGCAGGGCGCCGCCCGCAGCGCGGGGGCCGTGAACCCGCCCCCGCAGGCCGGCGTTCCGGTGGCCCCGGCATCGCGCACCGGACCCGCCGTGCAGGCTGCATCACGCGCCGCGGCCGGCGCCCCCACGTCCGCCAAGACGGTGCACCCGGCGAGCGGCCCCGCCCCCGACATCCGCGGCGCCGGCGCTTCGCGCCGAGCGGCCCGCGCCGCCGAGGCCAGGCCGCACGCCGCCCCGCGCACGACCGAAACCGTGGAGGTTCAACTTGCGCGGGCGCTCGCGACGGCGCTCCGGGCCGGACAGGGCGGCGCATCGATCACGCTGCGTCCCGAGTCCCTCGGCGCGGTCCACGTCCGCCTCGACGTGCGCGACTCGACGGTCCGCGCCCGAATCGAGGCGTCGAGCGAGGACGCGGCCCGGCTGCTGCGGAGCGCGGCCCCGGCACTGCACCAGGCGCTGACCGCCAAGGGACTTGAGGTCGCGAGCGTCGATGTCGTCGCCTCGGGGGACGCCGAGGCCAGGAGTCTCGGCGCCGATGCGCAGGGACACCCGGGCGAGGGTTCGCACACTCCCCGGGAGCGCGCCGGCTCGGGTCATGCTTCCGAGGATGACGCGGGGCCGCTCCACGTCGGCGCTGAGGTTTCCATGCCCCTCACGGTTGACGCCTCCGGCGCGATCCGCGTCGATGCGCTCGTCTGAAGCACCCCACCACTCGAAAGGCCCGCCATGAGCGCCATCTCCGCCTCGTCCAGCGCCGCCGGCGTCACCGGACAGGGCTTTTCCGCACTCTCCTCGGATGAGTTCATGAAGATCATCTTCGCCGAGCTCTCGGCCCAGGACCCCCTCAAGCCCAACGACACCACCACGCTGCTCAACCAGCTCTCCGATATCCGCTCGATCCAGTCCGATGTTGACCTCCAGGACCGCCTCACCGCCTTGGTGGGCCAGAGCGAACTCTCCGCGGCGAGCGGACTCATCGGCAAGTTCATCTCCGGGGTCAGCGAGTCGCAGAGCCGAGTCACGGGTGAGGTCGTGAGCGTCTCCAAGACCGGCAGCGGCGCGGTGCTCATGCTCGACTCGGGCGACCGCGTGCCCATGAGCGGCGTGGACGAGATCGTCGGCGCCCTGGGCGCCTCTGACGAGGAGGCGTAAGCCGTGGACCCATTCTCGGCCCTCAAACTCATCGGCGCCGGCGCGCGGCTCATCGAGCGCGTCACGGGTACACCCGCCGCGCCCGCCGCGGGTGCGGCGCCCTCATTCGAGAGCCTTCTGCGCCAGGCGCAGGAGGGTGAACTCACGACCGGCGATCCCGTGGAGATCGACCCCGCCCTTCCCCTCGCACTCACCGCGGAGCAGATGTCCCGGCTCCAGGACGCCGCCGACCGGGCCGCCGGGGCCGGCGCGAGCCAGGCGCTCGTGCGTCTTGACGGCCTGCTGCTGCGCCTCGACGTGGCGGCCCGGCGCATCACCGGTGTCGTTGACTCGCGGCTCGGCGATGTCACCACCGGCATCGATGCGCTGGTGGACGCGGGCGCCCAGTCCGCCGCCGCGCCGGGCGACGCCGAGGTGCTCGCCGGTCCCCAGTCTCCTCTGAGCGCATCGCTGATCCGTGCGCTCGCCGCGGCGCGGAGCGCCTGAACCGCATCCCGGGGCGAAGGCGGCGAGGAATCGCCCAGGTCGCCCAACCCCAAGCCGGAGTTCTCATGGCTTCCACCGTTGCTCTCTTCACCGGCCTCAGCGGGCTCAATGCCCAGGCCCGCGCCATTGACGTGATCGGCAACAACATCGCCAACGTCAACACGACGGGCTACAAGTCGGCCCGGCTCGCCTTTTCCAGCGCCATCTCGCGCACCGTGTCCATCGGCGCCCCGCCCAGCGACACGTCCGGCGGCACCAACCCCACGCAGATCGGCATGGGCGTCCAGGTCTCCGCCACGCAGCGCGACTTCACCGGCGGCACCATCTCCGCCACCGGAAACCCGCGAGACCTCGCCATCGACGGCGAGGGCTTTTTCATCATCAACCGCGACGGAAACACGCGCTACTCGCGCGCCGGCAACTTCACCTTTGATTCCAACTACCACCTCACGACCGTCTCCGGAGACCAGGTTCTCGGCTACCCGGTCGATGAGAACTACGACCTTCTCGTGGGCGAACCCACGACGCTCTCCATCCCGATCGGGCAGGTCACGCTCGCCGAATCCACCACGGAGGTCCGCCTCGCGGGCAATCTCAACGCCTCGGGCGACGTCGCCCAGCGCGGCACCATCGCCCGCCTCGGCGCCAGCGAATCCGGCGGCTTCACGCTCATCTCGACCGCCACCGTGCCCCCGACCGCGCCCAACGTGCTGGAGGAAGCCAGCCTGCTCGTCGAAATCGAAGATCCGCTCCTCCCCGGCTCCGACACGCCCCTCTTCGCCGAAGGGCAGACCCTCACCCTCACCGGCGCGCGCAAGGGCGGCCAGACCGTCCCGTCGGCCAGCCTGCTCATCGAGGCCGCGACCACGCTCGCCGACCTCATGTCGTTTCTCGAAGGTGCGCTCGGAATCCAGGCCGGCGCCGCCAACCCCGACGGCAACACTTCCGGGCTCTCCCTCGATACCGAGACCGGCGAACTCACCCTCGTGGGGAACACCGGGGCGAGCAGCGACCTCGATATCGAGTCCGCCGATCTGCGCCTCTTCGACGATTCCGGCACGTTCGTCCGCGCCCCCTTCGATCTCTCCACCACCGCCGCCGCAGACGGAGAGAGCGTCCGCACGACTTTCACCGCCTTTGACTCTCTCGGCAACCAGGTGGAGGTGGACGTCACGCTCACGCTGGTCTCCAAGGACGGGGGCGGCACCACCTGGCGCTACGACCTCTCCAGCGCCGACGACACCGGCACCGCGCTCTCCATCGGCACCGGGGAACTCTCCTTCGATTCGTCCGGGCGACTGAGCGACTCCGCGCCGGTTTCGGTCTCGGTGGCGCGCGACGGCACCGGCGCGGAATCTCCGCTCGCCTTCAACCTTGCCTTCGTCTACGAGAACGGGGGGGTTACCGCCCTCGCAGACTCCACCAGCCAGGTGGCGGCGGTCTTCCGCGACGGCGCCCCCATCGGCACCCTGGAGTCGTTCTCCATCGGGCGCGACGGCATCATCTACGGCTCGTTCAGCAACACCGCCATCCGTCCACTCGGGCAGGTGCTCATGGCGGTCTTTCAGAACAAGGAAGGCCTCGTGGACGAGGGCGGCAACCTCTACCGCGTGGGCGCCGACTCCGGCCAGCCCACCGTCACCGAGCCCGGATTGCTGGGCTCGGGAGAGATTGTTTCGGGCGCGCTCGAGCTCTCCAACGTCGATATCGGACGCGAGTTCATCAACCTGGTTCTCGCCTCCACGGGCTACAACGCGTCTTCGCGCGTGATCCGCACCACCTCCGACCTCATGGACGAACTGCTCAGCCTCATCCGCTAGCCGCGCGTCCGGCCCGCCTTCAGCCCCGCCCCGCGCTCGCCGATAGCCCCCGGGGTTCTCGGGAGGGCCAGGCGTGATCCATCTCAGCCGACTCAACGGCCAGGGGTTCGTCCTCAATGCCGAGCTGATCCGCTCCATCGAGCAGCACCCCGACACCGTCATCACGCTCATCAACGGCGACCACAACGTGGTGCGCGAACCCCTCGACGAGGTGGTGCGCCGGGTGCTCGACTACCGCCGCAGCCTCCGCACCCTCATGCCCGCCAACCCGCCCCTCGCCGTCAACCCCGCGCCGCCGGGGGTCGATACCCGCCACGCCGTTTAGGTCGCGAGGAGAGCACCCGTGGATATCGGAACTATCGCCGGGCTCGTCATCGCGGTGGTCGCGATGCTTGTCTCCGCCGTCATGGGCGGGGGCGATCTCGTCGCCCTGATCGACGTGCCGAGCATCATCATCGTCTTCGGCGGCACCCTCGGGGCGATCATCATCTGCTACCCGCTCGGCAACGTCTTCAAGCTGCACAAGGTCGTGCTCAAGACCGTCCTGCACAAGCCCCTCAACCCCGCCGAGCTCATCAAGGACATCGTGAAGTTCGCCGAAGTTGCCCGGCGCGAGGGCATCCTCGCCCTGGAGAACCACGTCAAGGACATGCGCGATCCGTTCCTCGTGCGCGGCATCAAGATGGCCGTGGACGGCACCGACCCCGAACTCATCAAGACCATCCTCGACACCGAGGTCGAGACCTCGATCGAGCGTCACATCAACGCCAAGAAGATCCTCGACACCATCGGGCGCATGGCCCCCGCCTTCGGCATGATCGGCACGCTCATGGGCCTCGTGTTCATGCTCGGCTCCATGGATGACCCCTCCAAGATCGGCCCGGGCATGGCCGTCGCCCTGCTCACCACGCTCTACGGCGCGCTCATCGCCAACTGCTGCACCGGCCCCCTCGCCGAGAAGCTCGTCGCCCGCGACGGCGAAGAGGTGCTCATCAAGAACCTCGTGATCGCCGGCGTCATGAGCATCCAGTCCGGCGACAACCCCCGAATCGTCGAGAGCAAACTCCTGACCTACCTGCCCCCCGGTGTCCGGCGCGACTTTGAGCAAGCCGCCCAGGCCGCGTAGGAGTCCCCTCATGCCCAAGCGCACCCCGCCCCCGGACCCGACGGTGCCCGAATGGGTCCTCACCTACGGCGACCTCATGTCGCTCCTGCTCTGCTTCTTCATCCTCCTCGCCGCATTTTCCGAGATCAAGAAGCCCCGCGAGTACGCCCAGGCCGTCCAGTCGATGCAGCAGGCGCTGAGCATCAGCGGCGGGCGCGGCATCATCCGCGGCGGACAGACCCGGCGCGACCCCAACCCGGCGAATGCCCCCCGCACCGGGCCCGGCGACGAACGCAGTGCGTCCGATACCAATGCCGCCGGCACCGCCGGACGGGATGAACTGGTTTCACGCATCCACGAGGGCAAACTCTTCGCCGTGGGCGGCGTCGCCGGCTTCGAGGCCGGCGCGTGGGCCCTCGCCGAGAGCGACAAGGACGCGCTCCGCGACTTCGCCGAAAAGATCAGGGGCCAGAACTACAAGGTGATGGTCCGCGGGCACGCCTGGGGCATCGAAGACAAGAGCACCGGGCTCGATTACACGGACCTTTCCTTCAAACGCGCCCGCGCCGCCGCGGACTTTCTCGCCGACGAGTGCGGCATCCGGCGCGAACTCTTGATGCCTGTGGCGGTTGGGAACTCCGAACCCCACGTCGCCAATCGCGCAAATAGTGCAGGCACCCAGGCGAATCGCCGAGTTGAGGTCATGGTGACCGAGGTGCTGCTGGAGGAGCTCCACCCGGATCCCAACTGGCAAGGCCGCGACGCGCGCGGCACATGAGGCCTCTCCATGTCCGACGAAGCCAAGCCCTCTGCGGGCGCTGAGCCGACCACGAAGAAGAAGAAGCCCCCGATCTTCCTCCTCGCCGTCGCCGGGATGATGGCCGTCGAAGGTGCGGCGGTCTTTCTTTTCGTCTCCAAGACCATGGGGGCCAACAAGGCTCATGCCGCCGAGATCGTCGGCGCCGAAGAAGCCCACGCCGACGCCACGGTCGAACTCCAGGTCATCCAAGCCCACTTCCAGAACGCCTCCAGCGGCAAGACCTGGGACTGGGACGTGGAAGTCTTCGTGAAGGTCCGCGAGTCCAAGAGCGAGGGCGTCAAGGCGCAGCTCGAGCAGCGCAAGGCGGAGATCAGCGACGGCATCGCCAAGATCTTCCGCCAGGCGTTGCACAGCCACCTGCGCGAACCCGGCCTCCAGACCGTGAGCCGCCTGCTCACGGCATACCTCAACGAAACGCTCGGCGAAGATCCCGAAGGCCACTCGTTCTTCGAGCGCGTGCTGATCCCGAAATGCGACGGCTATCCGTCCGAGTACTAGGCACCCCGGCCCGACCGTGCTCAGTGCCCGTGGCAGCCGCAGCCGCGCCCGCACTTGGTGCCCTCGGGGCCGATGTCGGGCGCCGGGCCGAGCAGGCGCTCGACCTTGGCGTTGAGGAACCAGCCGTGGCGCTCAAGGTGCCACGTGCTCATCTCGATGAGCCGGCGCACGCTGATCTCGCCGTAGGCAGGGTGCATCACCTTGCGCTGCCACTGCTCGGGTGAAAGGTGCGAGAGCAGCTCGCCCATCCACGTGCGCAGGGTGTAGATCACCGCCACGAACCCGCCGATGCTGGGCGTGCCCGCCGAGTACAGTTTCGCGTCGATGAAGGCGTGCTCGTCCCACTGCTCCACCACCGGGTTCTCTTCGGCCAGCGCCTTGCGCACCCGGAAGGTGTACGCGATCTCCGCATCGGCAAGGTGCCCCAGCAGCACGCGGACGGGCCACTGACCCACGTTCGCGTCCGCCAGCCAGGCCATGTCCAACTGCTCATCGCGCAGCGAGAACACGCGCCGATCAAAGCACTCCACACCCCAGCGATAGCGAGCGATCAGGTCGTGGGCCGAAAGGTCAGCCATCGCGTCAAGGGCCGCGCGGGTCGGGGCCTCGGGCATGCAACTCGGACGAAGCGCAACCTGCGTCATGGCCTTTCCTCCCGCAGCGGCCTTCACAGGGCCGCCGACACGCAACAATAGGGGTGCCGCGTCTACCCCACCAACCGCCACGGCTCATCCCCCTTCCTCCCCTCCCGTTCCGCCCGTCCCACTTTCCCGCGCTTCCCTCCTGCCCTTCTCTCCCTGCCCGACCTTGCTCCACTTCCCGCCCTTCGCTTTCCATGTTCCGACTCTGCATGTGCCGGCGACGCCTGCACCCCACTGCTCTCTGTCCCGTTCCCGTTTGCCGCTCTCCCCGATTTGCCCTCTTATCCATTTGGCCATTCGCCCGTTTCCCCATTCGGCGGTTTGACTTCTCCCATGCCCCTTCCCCCCGACATCCTCGCCCTCGAGCGCTCGGTCCAGGGCACAATCACCTTCGCGCCTGCCGACCCCTACCCGGATGGCGCCGAACTGCGATACCTCAACGCGCTCGGCCCGCGCGCCCTCGTCTGGGCCCTGCGCACGCTCAAGAAGCATCTCCGGCTCCTCCCCGCCGACCATCTCGACGACTTCATCACCTTCTTCAAGAAGTACGACGGCGCCACGCTCTACGCCGTGCTCGACGAAGCGCAGAGGCTCCGCGCCGCGCTGACCCTGGCTCGCATCAACCAGTGGAAGTCAATTCGACGGCTCCCGGGGCTCGACCAACTCGCGTTACCCGGCACCGACCCGGGCGACTGGCTTGTCATCGGCGGCGTGGGATCACCCGCTCGCCTGCTCGTCGTCTACCGGGGCCAACCCGCCTCCACCGCCCGCGCGGGCGCGATCCACACCATCGCGCTCCAGCCTTCTCCCTCTCTGAATCCGCAGCCGGTCTTCGCGGCCTTGGGCGACATGCTCGCCGAACTTGCCCGCGAACCCGCAGACGCCCTCACCATGCTCGGATATTCACTCGACCCGGCGGGTGAGTGCACCCCCGTCGCCGTCCAGCCCTCCTCCGAGCCGGTGCAGATCACGCCCTCCGGGCGCGCCAGGCGCTGACCTGGCGCCGGGCCTGACCCCGCGAGAGATCACCCGCCGGGCATGCCCCGCGCACCAGACAAAAAAGGGCGGCCTGCGCCGCCCCGTTTCCTATCCATGAACTACACGAAGGAGGTCACGCCTTGGCCGACGCTTCGGACTCCACGGCGCCGCCGCAGAGTCGGTCAGCCTCCCATTTCCTCGGCCTCCTCGGAGAGGTTCTTCATGTGCGGCACTTCAAAGGCGTCGGGCGACAGGCGCCCGTTCACGTACGCTCCGCCGGGCAGGGGGGCGAACAGTTCAATCGAGATCTGGCTGATCGGCGCCGGGAACCCCGGGACCTTCTGCTCCGCCGATGGCGTGATCGCCGCGATGATCAAGATCGGGCCCGTGCCCTCCTCGATGTGTTCCATGGGCTTGGGGACCACGGTCGCACCAACGCTCTTCATCAGGGACTTGTGCATCGGGCTGTAGTACCACGCCTCCGCTGCCGCCTTGTCCTTGAACCACGCGAAGATCGCGTTCTTGCCGCTCTTGAACTGGGCGGCGTCGGCCCCCAGACATCCGGGCGTCTGGAGCAGTCCCTCAATGAGGGCCTTGCCGATGTCCGGGCCTCCGGGCTGGGCGTTGCGGGTGGAGTTTGGCTGCACCCCCCGAGTTTCCCCTGGCTGACCTAAGGCGATAAGCCCGAGTCCGGCGAGGGCGCACACGCTCAGCCCCAACGCGATTCTCGTGTTCTTCATTCGTGCCTCCAAAAAGGGAGCCTCAAACGAGCCGAAGCCCGCCGCGCGCGGGCAACGCTCAGGATTTTCGATAAACATGCCTGACGCTTTCTCGGCGTGGGCGGGCTGCAACGCGCTGGTGTTTCCCTTGGATGGCAACCTGGAGAACGCTTTCGGCGCGTGCGGGTTCGGCAGGACGCGAAAAAATTGCACTTTGCGCCGTCAAATGGGTTTGCACCATCCCGAACTGGGTTCATCTTTCACTTCGGGTCAGGAACGAGTGTTTCGTTCAAACCACAGTGTCTTCGGGGCGCTTGCCCCTCACACCGGAAACTTTGCGAGGAGACTGAAGATGAAGAAGATCGTCATGTTCACGGTTGCGGGTCTGGCGGCGGGCGCGTCGGCTCAGTCCACGATTGCCTTCAACCTGTCGGCCCAGAACCTCACCCAGGGCACGGCCCGCGGCACCGCGGTCGCTGCCAACGTCGGTGACACCGTTCGCGTCTGGCTCTCCTCTGACCACAACGGTCTCTCGATCGGTCTCGCCAAGTTCGACATCCTCATGGATGGCGGCGCGACCCCCGCTCAGGTGCACCTCGACGAGACGGCGACCGCCGGCTTCGATCTGACTGACGACCTCCTCGGCCGTCACCCCCACATGCGTCAGGCGACCTCTGACAAGCCCACCGCGGGCGCGTCGGGCGCGAGCCTCATGACGGCATTCGCCACCGATGGCGACACCGTCACCCTCTCCGACGCCGCGTCCAGCGGCATCGACCTGGGCACCTTCCCCCCCACCTTCAACCCCCTCATCGGCCTCTTCCCCATCGCCTCGGGCGAGCAGTTCTTCGCCTTCGATTTCATCTACCAGGGCGGCGTGGTTGACATGAGCGTCGTGGTCCGTGGCGCTGGCCGCGTCTACCGCAGCAGCACCGACGGCAACGGCCAGAGCGTCTCCGCTCCGACCGTCGGCTCCGGCGTGACCATCACCCCGGCGCCCGCCAGCCTGGCCCTCCTCGGCCTCGGCGGCCTCGCCGCTGCCCGCCGCCGCCGCGCCTAATCGCGTCCGGCTGCACACGCAGCGACTTGAACAGTGAGAATGTTTGACTCTCGCATCCCCCGGCCCGCAAGGCCGGGGGATGTGTTTTTGGGGGCGGAGTCGCGTAGCGCCTGAGATACCGAAGGCCCCAAGGCCCAATGGGCCCGTTGGGCAGACCTCGATTGAAACGCGGGCGCGGGAGCCCGCACGTCAAAGGACCGGCAGCAGGCATCGAGAGTTCGGGTTCCGCGTTCGAGGCACCCGTTCACCATTCGGCGAACTACAAGGCCCCGCAAGCATGGAGCGTGCGTATTGGGACGCTTCCGCAAGGATTCAGGGGCCGGACTTGGAGCCTTCGCGCAGGTTTGGCCTGGTGCGCTGGTAGAATCGGGTCATGGATGGCGGCAGACTGGAATCGCGGGTGCGCTGCGTGCTCTGGCACGAGCCCGGTGTCCCCGTACCCGAATCGCTGTTATCGGCCCTTGCGCGGCGCGGCATCGGCTTCGTCGCCCGCACCACCGCCAACCGAGCCCTGGCTGAAGCATGTGCGCTTTCCCTCGAAGGCCCGGCTGACCGGTGCGTGCTCTTGATGGTCGAACCGAGCCGCCTGCCCGGCTCGGACGAAGTGCGTGCCATCGTTCCGAAGGCGGGGCACCGAGCGTCGGTCTGGGTCTACGAAGCGAGCGCGCCGGTACAGCTGCGTGCCGCGGCCCCCGCAAGCCGAGCGGAGGCGGAGCCGCCCCCGTCCGCCGGCCGAAGGGGACCTCATACCCTGAGCCCGGAAGCCCCACGCTCGCCAGCGGCGCCGCCCGCTCCGGCGCAGGTCGTGGTTGTGGACGGACTGCATGCGAAGCTCGGCTTGCCTGATCGGGCACCGGACGCGGCGCGTGGGGTGTCGGACAACCCCACAGACGAAGGACTCCGCCCCGTCTCCCCAGACCGGGCGACCAACGGGCACGCGCCGAACGTGGACACGAGGAGCGGCAGCCCTTCCGCACCGGACGACGAGGCGGGGTTGCTTTCGCGCGAAGAGCTTGACATTCTTTTGGGACGCGGCGCCGAGGGCTGATGATCCGGGAGCAGAACTCGCCCTTGTTGCGCGGAGTACAAGCGGATTGAGGCGGCGTGGTCACCCCGGCCCGCACGCGAAGCGGAACTTTCGATGCAGGAAGCACGGGTCATCCTGGTGGGCGATGCGACGGGCGAGGCGGCGGGCTCCGTCACGGACCGCGTGCGCGTCGGCTCCGCGCTTGAAGCCATCAGCGCTGTGGCCTGCGCGCGGGCAACCGGCAAGGCGAGCATCGTGGTCTTCAACGGATCGATTGATCCGGAGATGGAGAGCGACTGGATCGCGAGCCTTCGGCGCGTCATGCCCGATGTCATGATCGTCCGTGAGAGCGGCCCCCGCGCGGCGGGCGAGTGCGGCGCCGGCGCAGCGCCGGCCGGGCACAACGGGCATTGCGCCGCGTCCGGGCCGGCGGGCCGGGGCGAACCGGCGACACGCCCGCGGCCCGACGCGGGATCAGCGAAGACGGCGCCGCCCGCGGAGGGTGCGCCGACGGAACCGGGCGATGCGCCGCTGGTTCGGGCGCTGCTGCGGGGCGAGCCGATCGCCCCCGCCGCGCTGGACCTGGCGAGGGCGCGAACCGGGGACGAGTCGCTGCGGTTCGAGCCGGGCGGGACCGAGGGCGAGACCGTGTCATGGCGCGGGCACGTGCTGGGCCGATTGACGGGGCGTGGAGATCTGCGCGCGACCGCCGCGTGGCTGGGCGCGTGGCTGGCCCTGGATCGACAGCAGGAAGAACTGCGCCGCGCGGCGCTCACCGACCCGCTCACCGGGGCGTGGAATCGGCGCTACTTCGACCGCGACCTGGGCGCCCGCATCGCGGAGGCGCGCGCCGGGCGCCGGAGCGTGACGCTGCTCCTTTTTGACATCGACGACTTCAAGAGTTTCAACGAACGATACGGGCACGAGGCGGGCGATGAGATTCTGCGCGAGACGGTCCGCCTGATGTCCTCGGTCGTGCGCCCCACTGATCGGGTCTGCCGAATCGGGGGCGATGAGTTCGCGGTGGTGTTCAGTGATCCGCCGCGCGAGCCGGGCAGCCGCCCGCCGGAGAGTGTCTTTGCGATCAGCCGGCGCTTTCAAGACCAGATCGCGCGTTCGCGGTTCCCCAAGCTCGGCATCGATGCGCCGGGACGGCTGACCATCAGCGGCGGGCTCGCGAGCTTTCCGTGGGACGGGCGCGACCCCATTGAGCTCGTGCGCGTGGCGGACGCCCTGGCGCGGGCGAGCAAGATGCAAGGCAAGAACGCGATCGCCATCGGCCCGGGCGCGGCAGCGCACGGGGCCTGACGCGAGCAGCGGGCAGAGCGTGACTCTCCGGCGGACCGCGAGGGCCGAAGCGTTCGATTCACGGTCGTAACGCGATTTCACTTCATCTGGTTTCGCCGGCGCTCGCGCGATGCTCGTGCGGAGCGAGCCCGTGGCCGTGTACGGCCTCAGCGAGTGTCGGCGGCGCGCGCTCCCGAAGGTCAGTGCGACGCAGCATCAATGACAGATCACTCGCCGAGGGGATGATCCCAGCCGCTCTTCGCCGCGTCGTACAGCGCGCCGTCAGGCGTGCGAATGCGGCAGCCCTCACCCCGGACGACAGCGCCCACGCGGGTCACCGGGGTGCCGCAGATGAGCGCGGGCACATCGCCTCGCGCGGTGAAGCAGAGTTCGTAATCCTCGCCATCCTCCGCGGCGCAGCGCCAGGCCGAGCCCGGAGCGGGGGAATGCACATCGCCGTGTACCGGCAGCCGCTCCGCGTCGATCTCGATGCCCACACCCGACGCACGGGCGAGGTGCGCGGCGTCTCGCCCCAGGCCGTCGGAGATGTCGATCATCGACGTGAGGCGAGGCCCGAGCAGGTCGGCGAGCGCCTGCGCCTCGGACAGCCGGGGTGCAAATGTCGCGTGCCGCCCCGATTCCAGGCTGCCCCCCAGCGCGCCCGTGACGTAGAGCCCATCGCCCGGGGCCGCGCCGGAACGCCGCACCGGCCCGCGAGCCACGTGCGGGGCGCCCCCCACCGTCACCGTGAGCACGAGCGGCCCCGAAGTGCCGGCCAGGTCACCCCCGACCACCGGCACGCTGAAGTGCTCGGCCCAGTGGTGCAGCGCATCGCAGAGATCCGCAGCGCCGAAGCCGGCGCGCGAGGCGAGGTCTGCCGGGAGCGCGCCGGTGACGAGCGCCCAGCGCGGCGTGCCTGCCATCGCGGCGATATCGCTGAGCGAACGCGCGAGCGCCTTGCGCGCGATGAGGGAAGGCCCCAGCGCGGCGACAACATGCCGCCCCTCGATGACCTGATCGACGGTCAGGATCGTTTCGCCCGAGCAGGTCACGAGCGCGCAGTCATCGCCAGGGCCGATGAGCACGTGCGGATGGCGCCGGTTCATGGAAGCGTCGCGCGCAGCGATGGCGGCAAGAAGTTCGTGCTCCGAGGGCATCACGAAGGGTATTCGGCGCGCACACCTGGTGAAACTGCATCGAAGCCGGCATGTTGGCGAGAATCCGTGTCGCGCGCCGGGCCTTCATGTCACGCCCTCTCTTTGTCAATCAGCGTCCGTCACGGACGCGCAACCAAGGAGAGACCCATGAACGCAGGAACGATGAAGGTCGCATGGTGCGGGCTGGTGATCGCGGGGATGGCGGCGGGAGCGATGGGTGACACGGTGATCATCCGCAACAAGGGGACGAATCACATCCGGCTCTCCGATCTCTACGCCTTCTCCGGCCCCAACAACACGGGCACACGCACCGCGGTGATGCGCAAGAACAACAACGCCGACGACGTGAACATCGCCATCAACGGGCGCAAGAGCATCACCGTGCCCGACGGCACGCGCAGCGTGACGGTCTCCATGCGCAAGAAGGGAAAGGAGATCGAGTCGGACATCAACGTGGGGACGCTGCCGATCGACCTCGCGTACATGACGCCGATGGGGGCCAACCCCGATGTCGCGGTGGTCTTCGATGACGCCGGGGGCCCGCTGCCGGCGATCGGCGCGATCCTGCCGGTGCTCGCGGGAAAGTTCGCCGACCCGCAGTATGACTGGATCACCTTCTATGACGCGAGCGCGAACGACGGATTCGTCCAGCGCGACGGGTCGGGCGCGATCCTGAGCCCGCTCTGGAGTTCGGGTGAGATGCTCGTCGAGCATCACTACGACATCCGCGTGACGCCAACCCCGGCGAGCGCGGCACTCCTGGGCGGGGGCGCGCTGATGTGCGCGGGCCGGCGCCGGCGCCACGCCTGACACCACGCCGTGACGATCCGGACATGAGAGAGCGCCGCGCGGGCCGCCTTCGGGTGGCCTGCGGGCGTTGGGAGCGGCACGCACCGACCGAGCGCACCCAGGTTCACACGATGACATCGCGGATCGACTCGAGCCCGAGAGTCAGCACGCGCGGCCCGGCGTCGGTGATGAGCACGTCGTGCTCGTAGTGCGCACTGAGCGATCCGTCCGCGGTGAAGACCGGCCACGTGCCGCGCTTCTGGCGCGTCTCGCCGGTGCCGATCGCGAGCATGGGCTCAACCGCGACGAGCACGCCGGGCTCGCAGAAGAGTGCGCCGTCGGGCCATTCGCCGGGATACGTGGGCACGGTGTTGGCGATGAATGGCGGCCCGTGCAGGCGACGGCCGTATCCGTGCCCGCCGAGGCCGCGGATCAGGTGAAGGCCGAACTCGTCTTCGACGCAGCCCTGGACCGCGCGGGCCCACGCCATGTAACGATTGCCCGGGCGGAGGGCCTCGACGCCGCGCCTCAGCGACGCCTTGCCCGCCTCGCAGAGCCGCGCGACTTCAGGGGTCGGCGTGCCGAAGACGTAGGTCCACGCTGCATCGCCGATCCAGCCCCTGTAGGTCACGCCGATGTCAATCTTGAGCACATCGCCGAGCTTGATCGGGGCCGGCGCGTAGCCGGCGGTGCCGTGCACGACGCACTCGTTGACGCTCAGGCAGGCGTGAGAGGGGAAGGCAGGCGCGCCCCCCGGACGATAGCCGAGGAAGCACGAGCGGCACCGGAGCGACTCCAGCGTCTGCGCCACGAATGCATCGATCTGGGCCAGCGTCTGGCCGGGCTGAAGCCAGCGCGAGAGGCGCGCGTGAGTCTCCACCACCAGCGCCGCGGCCTCAGCCGCCGCGTCGGCATCTGCGCCAACAACCTTGGGAATACGCGACATGTGGGGCGATGGTAGCGCGACGCGCGCTCAGGCCCGGGACTGATACGCCCCGTCTGCGGTCGAAACCCGAATCCGCTCACCCGTCGCGATGAAAGGCGGCACGCGGGTCTTGAGGCCGGTCTCGCAGGTTGCTTCCTTGAGTTGATTGGTCGCCGTCGCCCCCTTGATGCCCGGAGGGGTGTCCGTGATCGTGAGTTCAACCGAGGCGGGGAGTTCAAGCGAGACCGGATTGGAGCCGTGCATCAGCACGATGATCTTGGTGTTCGGGGTCAGGTAGAGCAGGGCATTGCCGAGCACGTCTTCGGGCAGGACGAACTGGTCGTAGTTCTCGCTGTCCATGAAGGTCGCGCCGGCGGAGTCACTGTAGAGGTACTCCATCTCGCGCCGGTCGAGGTCGACGGTCTCCACTTCATCGCTGGAACCCAGGCGCCGCTCCAGCGTCTTGCCCGACACCACTTCCTTGTACTTGATCTGGATGAACGCCCGGAGATTCCCCGGGGTCCGGTGGTCCACGGCGGTGAGCACCGCGAGCTTGCCATCGATCTTGACGCCCAGACCCGGGCGGATTTCAGTCGCCTTCATCGCAATATCCCCGCATCGTGGTTGCCCCGGCGCGTCTGACGCCAAGGGGCCAATGGTAGGCCCACGAACGGAGCACGCCAACCCGGGCGCGGGGCACACGCCGTCGCCGGGGTCGCCAACAATCGTCGATGCGAAATCACTTCGACGAGTCTCAAAGGCTCGCGCTCTCGAGACGCGGCTTTCTGGGGGTCGCCGGGCTGACCCTGGCAGGCGCGTGGGCCCCGGCCTCCGGCGCTCGGCGCAGGCGTCGATCGGAAGACCCGGTGTTCTCCTGGGCTGAACTCCGCCCGGGACTCTTTGTCTCGGTCTCGCAGCGCCTGGGCGGCAATGTCGTGGCAAGCAAGTCGGAGCGCGGCGGATTCGTCATCGACGCCTCCTTTGCCGGCGTCGGCCCTGCCCTGCACGCCGAGGCGACCGATCGGGTCGGCAGCGTGACGCACCTGGTCAACACCCACCACCACGGCGACCACACCGGCGGCAACGTCGCGTTCGGCGCGGGCGTGGTTCGGATCGCACATGAGAACGCCGCCCCGCGCATCGCGGAATCCCGCGACCGATACTTGGATCAACTCCGCGGCACGATGCGCCAGTTCGGCAACGAGCGGGGCGAGGTAAACCCGGCGATCCAGGCGGGCGTCGAATCTCTGCTGGCACGCGAGGCTGAACTGAAGGCCGATGACTGGCGCCCCGCCGTGCTCGTCTGCAGGGAGCACTTCAAGAACCCGCTGGAGGGCGAAGTGACGTTCCACCGATTCGGACCGGGGCACACCGACAACGATCTGCTCGTCATGCTCGATCGCCACGACGTGCTTCACGCCGGCGACCTGTGCTTCCACGGTCTGCACCCCTTCTTCGACCCCCCTGGAGGGGCCTCCGCACGCGGATGGGTCGCTTCAATCATCAAGGCCCGCGAACTCTGCGGGGAGAAGACGGTGGTGATTCCGGGACACGGTCCGGTCGGCGACCGCGCGATTCTGGATGCGCAGCGCGTCTACCTCGAAGCCCTGATCGAGCACGTCACGCGCGAGATTCGCGCCGGAAAGACCCGCGACGAAGTGGTGCAGATGTCCTGGCCGTTCATGGACGGCCTGGGCTTCCCGCAGGCACGCCCGAGGGCCCTGGGCGCGGCGTACGACGAACTCGTGGGAGAAGTCGGGCACCCGTGAGTGCCGCGCACGCGAACGTGCGGCGCGGCACACCCGGGCAAGCGCACGCGTGCCCGGAAGCCCGAGCGTGAGACCTGCCACGTGAAGGTCAACCTGGGGTCAGTCGCGTGCGTCGGCCTCGTCGAGATCCGGCGCTGCATCATCGACGGAGACGATCCCGGCGCGGATGGCGATTCGGGCGAGCTCCACGCGGTTGGTGACGCCGAGCTTGTCTCCGAGCGAAACCCGGTGCCATTCCACCGTCTTCACGCTGCGGCCCATTGCCTTGGCGATGTTGGCGGTCGAAAGCCCGAGCGAGATGAGCTTGAGCACTTCCATCTCCCGGTCGCTGAGGTCACCCAGCACCCCGGGCGCATCCACGCGCGCCCGCCGGACGGGCTGGCCGAGCACGTGCTCAGGGTTGCGCCCGTACCGCGACGCGGGAAGGCAGACCATGAGTACGCATGATTGATCCGCTGATCCGCTCTCCAGCGCCCGAATGATGGTGCGGCGCCACTTGCCGAAGCTCATGCCTTCGACCACGACGGTGCCGTGCGAACGTGCCGCCTCGCGCACAAGGGCGAGTCGCTCCCTGGCGAAGTCGGCGTCGCAGAACTCCTCGAGCGAGTGCCCGGCCAGTTGCGCGCCGCGTTCCAGCCCCATGTGCTCTGCCGCCGCATCGTTCGCGAAGTGGACGCGCCCCTGGACGTCCACGAGCACCACGGGCAGGTCGGTTGCGTGCGCCAGAATCTCCCAGAGCGCCTTGGCGCCCGTGTCACGTTCAAGTGCTTCAACCACGAGTCTTCTCCTCAGGCGCCGGACGGGCCGCGAAACAGAACGCAGCGGATCGAGCGCGTGTGCTTCCCGCAGCGCGGGGACCCACAAGTCATTTCGCCGCGCGGCGGGCGGGGGGTTCCACGCTCCGCAGCGAAATACCGGAAGTTTCCCCGGGGGGTTCGGCGCGATCATCCGATGGTATCGTGGGAAAAGGTGGGCATTGGCCGCCTCGTTCGAAGGCAGCCCGGTTATTCGGACGGTGTTCCCCACCCCCCGCCTCCGGGCGTTTCGATCACCAGTCGATCGCCCGCATTGGCCCAGAGCGTTGTGCGAGCACCGAGGTGCGTGACCAGGCCGTGAGGGTCGATCACACACTGTCGCCCGACCGATCCCGCATCGCCTCCGTGCGCGCCGCTGGCCCCCCGCGCGCGACGCTGGGTGAGCAGCGTGATGCAGGCGTTGGCACGGAGAGAATATTCACGAATAATCCCGTCCCCGCCGGTGAATGCGCCTCGGCCTCCTGAGCCGTGCCGCCGGGCGAAGCGGATGATCTGGATCGGAAAGCGGTGCTCGATGGTTTCGGGATCGGTCAGGCGGGTGTTGGTCATGTGGGTGTGGACGCAGGATGCGCCGTGAAATCCTGGACCGGCGCCCGCTCCCCCGCCCAGGGTTTCGTACGTCGCCCAGCCTTCACCCCCGATGAGCACGTTGTTCATCGTGCCTTGGCTCTCCGCGCAGAGGCTAAGGGCCCGGATGAGCGCGTTCGCGAGGCGCTGGCTGGTCTCGACGTTTCCCGCCCCCACTGCCGGGCAGAAGGCGGGTTCGGACTCGAAGTGCGGGCTCAGAAAGCAGGGCGGGAGCACGACCCGGGCCCGGCGCATGAGACCCTCGTTGAGAGGAGCATCTTCGCCGAGCAACACGCGAAGGGCGTACATCACGACCGATCGGACGATCGCGGGCGTGGCATTGAGCGTGCTCGGGTGGACAGGGCCCGTGCCGGTGAAGTCCACGTCGAGTGCGTCGCCGTCACTGCGGAGGCGCGCGCGCATGAGCGGGCCGTCATCAAGTTGCTCGCATACTTCGACATCGAACGGGCCGCGCCGGACCAGCGCCAGCCGGAGGCGCTCGCTCGCGCGCTGCTTGATCGCCTCAAACCGGGCCTGGAGCAATTCCGGAGTGAACATCGAGCCAAGGGCTTCGATGCCTTCCCTGCCCCGCACGCACGCCGCCAGGGCCGCCTTCACGTCGGCGAGATTGTCGCGCAGGGCGCGGGTGGGCCACGGCGCGGCGCACAGCACGCGCTCCACCTCACCGAAGGCGTGCCCCCCGGAGGTCACCAGTCGCATCGGGGGAATCACGCAGGATTCCTCGGCCAGGGTTCGGGCCGCGGCGGACATCGAACCAGGCGCGATGCCGCCGATCTCGGCGTGGTGCGCCCGCGCCGCCACGTAGCCCAGGAGCACTCCCCCGCGGTGCGCCGGCGCGATGAGGGTGACATCGGGCAGGTGCGAGCCACCGAATGCCGGGTGGTTGGTGATCGCGACCTCGCCGGGGCCCAGAGGCAGCGTGCGCACCACCTCGCGCACGCACACGCCGAGCCCGCCGAGGTGCACGGGAACGTGCGGCGCATTGACGATGAGCTCGCCTTCCGCATCGAGCACGGCGCAGGAGTAATCGACCCGCTCGCGGATGTTGACGCTGATCGCGGTACGTCGGAGCAGTTCGCCCATGTCCGTGGCGATGGCCCCCAGCCGCGCCGCGAAGACATCAAGGGGCATGTCGCGGGCGGTATGGTCTGCTGCGATTGTCTCGTGGCGAAGGCGCAGCGCCCCGCAGGCGAGCCGTTCGGCGGTCCAACCCTGCTCCACGACCGTCAGGGTGTGCTCCTCGCGGATGAGCGCCGGTCCTTGCACCGGGGCGGTGAGCGCGGCACGCTCGACCACGCGCGGACCCGCGCCCCCGGGAGCCGGCATCGCGGCGACCAGTGCGGCGGCCTCCGGCGGCGCACCCGCCCCTGGGCGAACATGCGTCGCGCGAACCCGCAGCGCCTCGACCTCGACCGCGTCCGCCCCTGCTCCCCCGAGCGAAGGCGGGTGCGCGAAGAGCCGGGTGTAGCGCTCGACGAACGCGTCGATCACCCGCGCGGCCGGCATGCCGGGGCCGCACTCGCCGGGAGTGAGCTCGATGGGTAGGCTGTGCTCCTGCCCGGGAGCCCGAGCAAACACGGTCGCGTCGACCGACACGTCGCCGTGCGCGAGCGCCGCGGCGCTTTCGTCGCGCTCCAGTTCGCGGGTGACCTCTTCGATCGCTGAGGCGACTTCGGCGCCCAGCCAAGCGTCACGGGGCCCGAGCAGGCGCAGCACCTGCACGCGCCGGATGCGCTCCAGCCCCGTGACGCCGAGCCCGCGGGCCGAGAGCAGGCTCTGGTCGGGCGGGATGATGACCTCGCGCATGCCCAGGCGCGACGCCACGGCGCACGCGTGCTGCCCGCCCGCGCCTCCGAAAGCGAGCAGGGCGTACTCACGCGGGTCGCAGCCCTGTCTCGTGGAGATCGCGCGGAGCGCGCCGGCGACCGCATCATCAGCCAGGTCGCGAAAAGCGCGAAGCAACGCCCCGCGCGACAGCGTGGCATCCACCTCGTCCCTCGCCCGGGCCAGCTCGACTTCAAGGGCACGTTCGGCATCACCGACGCGCAGCGGAAAGGCAAACCGCGCCGGGTCGAGGTGTCCGAGCAGCAGGTTCACATCGGTGAGCGCGAGCGGCCCGCCCGCGCCGTAGCACGCTGGTCCGGGGCGGGCGCCGGCGCTCTCGGGCCCGACGCGCAGCATGCCCGCGCGCACGGTGCAGATGCTCCCGCCCCCCGCTGCCACGCTCTCGACAGCGACGGCCGGCGCGAGAACGGTCAAGGTACCCACGCCGTGACGCGAGACCAGCAGCCGGTCGCCCTCGGATCGCGCCACGTCGGTGCTCGTGCCGCCCATGTCGAAAGTCAGCACCCGGGGCGTTCCCGAGCGCCCGGCCCCGTCGATCGCGCCGATGTAGCCCCCCGCCGGGCCCGAGAGCAGGGTGTCCTTGGGCGCGAGCGATTCGGGGAGCGCGAGAGCGCCCGCGCTCGTCATCACCCTGAGCGTCGATCCCGGCGCGAGCGATGCGCGCACGCGCTCCACGAAGCCTTCGATCTCGGGAGCGACGGCGGCGTTGATCACCGCGGTCTGCGCCCGCGCCAACAGCCCGATCTCCGGGGTCAGCCCCGCCGAAGTCGACACGTGCGAGAAGCCGGCCTCGCGCAGCACCTGTGCGATGTGCGACTCGCACTCGGGGGCTCTCCAAGCATGAAGTATCGCCACCGCCGCGTGCGTGCACCCGGCGGCGATCGCGTCGCGTGCATCGGCGCGAAGCCGCCGCTCGTCAAGGGGCACGATCTCGCGCCCGGCGGCGTCCAGCCGGTGCGCGAGCGGGAAGCACGCCCTGTACGGCGGCGCGGGGCGACGGATCTCCAGGGCGAACAAGTCGGGGCGCGTCTGGTCGCCGATCGTGAGCAGGTCTTCAAAGCCTCGGGTGATGAAGAGCGCGACGGGTGCGAGTCGCCCTTCCAGGAGCGCGTTGGTGCCGCGCGTCGTCGCGAGCCGGAGGTGAAGCGGCGGCAGGGCCTCCGTGCAGGGCACGCCGAGCAGCACGTGGGCCGCGAGGATCGGGGCCTCGCACGGGGCGCGGCCCTCCAGCACGTCGCGGGCGGGCAGAGGCGCGGTGAGCGTGATCTCGCCCGCGACGTGGCGTTTCACGACACTTGACGCGGCCTTGCCTGGCAGCCCGACGGACACGCCCACGAGAAACCCGTCGGGCAGCGGAGCCATCCCCCCCGCCTGCCCTGCCGCGAGGCGGAACGTGCGCCCGGGCACGCCTGCGGCGGGCCCGGCCTCCACCGGCAGGCGGAGCATCGAGGAGCTCAGCACCTTGGCGCGCCGGGTTTCACCGTTCGGGGCGTGCGCGAGGGCGTCGGTGAACGTGCCTCCGGTGTCGATCCACACATCCCACATGGCCCGGCCCCAGGGGCGGCGCCCGCGCCGCCGCGTGGGGTAGAGTACGGGCATGGCGGACCTGACCCTTCAGAACGTCTCGCTTGTCGCGGCAGGCGGCGCACTCGGAGCCGTCACCCGGTTCGGCATCGTGTCCGTTCTCGGCAAGGCGCTGGGGACCGGCTTTCCGCTCGGAACGCTCTTTGTCAACGTGGCGGGCTGCGCCGTCGCGGGGCTGGTGCTCTCCGGAGAGCAGGAGGGCCGCCCGGTGCCGGAGAGCACCCGATCGTTCATCGTCGTCGGTTTCCTGGGTGCGTTTACGACCTTCTCCGCGTTCAGCGCCGAGACCATGGCGCTTCATCGCAAGGGTGAATCGGTCGCTGCGGCGGGGAACGTCGCCTTGAATGTCGCGCTGTGCCTCGCGGGGTTCGCATCGGGCTGGGCGGTCGGGCGATGGCTGCGTGGTTGATCGAGAGGAGCGGGATCGCGCGTGTTCACCGGCATCATCGAACATCTGGGGCTGGTCGCGGAGAACTCGCCCAGCGAGACGGGACGCCGGCTGGTCGTGCGCACGGAACTCGACCCGGGCGCGATGCGGCCCCCGCGCGCCGGCGACAGCGTCAGCGTCAACGGGTGCTGCCTGACGCTCGTGCTCGACCCCGCAGACACGCGGTTCACCTTCGACGTGATCCCCGAGACTCTCGCGAAGACGACCCTGGGATGCTGGACGCCGGGGCGGCGGGTTCATCTCGAACTTGCCGCGACCGCGGGCACGCCCCTGGGCGGGCACCTGGTGCAGGGGCACGTGGACGGAGTGGGGCGCGTGCTGAGCGTTCGGACGGACGGCGAACGGCGTCTGCGCATCGCGCCCCCTGCCGGGGTGCAGGACTCCCTCATTCCCAAGGGCTCCATCGCGGTGGACGGCGTCTCGCTGACGCTCGCCGCGGTGGACGACGCCGGCGCGTGGTTTGAAGTGGCATTGATCCCGACCACGCTGGACCGCACCACCCTCGGGGCGCTCGGGGTGGGCGACGCGGTCAATATCGAAGCGGACATGATCGCCAAGGCCGTCGCGGCGGTGGCGCGCCGGATGCGCTCGCGCACGCCCGGCTGAGCGCGGTCGCGCCTGGTTCATCGGGTGCGTGCGGGAGGTGTCGGCGTCGTACTCACGCCTGAGGCCGGGCGATGTCCGGTGGCGGCAGATGCCCGCGTGCGCCGAGCATCGCGCCCAGGCGCGTCGGGCGCACGAAGAGTCCGAACGTGAGGAGCGGCGCACCCGCCGCCGCTGCGATCACCGCCGCGAATCTCACCGATCCGGGCATGTCTACGCGCATGAGGAGCGGGTACAACACCATGATGATGGGGAGATGCCAGAGGTAGACCCAGTACGAAGCATCGGCGAGAAACCGCATCGAGCGTCCCACGGGCTTCGCAAGCCCCGCGCAGGCCTGGACGAGCGCCAGCACGGTCGCCGCCTCCGTGGGCGGCAGCACAGCCATGTAAACCCAGCGCCCGGGCGGATCGGCGGAGAGGCCCAGCCAGGCGAGCACGCCGGAGGCAGCCACGCCCGCCAGCGCGACGGTTCTGGGCCGGCGAAACCACCGTGCGAGCAGCCCGACCTCGTCAGAGGTCGCCCACCCGGCGAAGTAGAACACGCCGTAGTACGCCAGCACATGCCAAGCAGGGAGAAGATGACGGGGCGTCTGCATGAAACTCGACCCCGAGTGCCAGGCAAAGGGCATGATGCATGCGCCGAGGATGACCGCAAGTCCCCACCCTCCGAGACTCTCCGCACCCCGGCGCCACAGGCGCCCGGCGGCAGCCCCCAGGGCCCGCCCGACCACGATGCGGCCGGCAAGCACCGCGAGGCCGATGTAGATCAGAAGAAACTCGAGAAACCACAGGTGCGACGGGTCCACCCATTCCTGGAGCGGATGGGACTCAAGGTGGCGTCGGAGCGATCGCAGGCCCGGCGTGCCCGGTCGCTCGGGCGAGATCATGCGCCACGCAAAGTCATCGGCGAGGGGAGCGAACGGCACGAGCACGACCAGCCCCACCACCAATGGCCAGCCGATGCGCGACAGGCGCGACCGCGCCACGCGCGATAGACCTCGGCGGCGGCAGGCGAGGCCAGTGAGGAGCCCGGAGACAAAGAAGAAAACCGGCATGCGCACGGCGTGGAGGGTGACGGCGACCATGCCGTACACCGCCCCACCCGCCGGGTCGCGCACCGGCCAGTCGCTCAAGGGCAACGTGGGCCAGAGACAGAGGGCCGCGTGAAAGACGACTCCCAGGAGCATCGCCCACACGCGCAGCGCATCGAGCCCCTCGATGCGCCGGCCCGCAAGCCCGGCCTGCGCCGCGTCAACGTGTCCGAAGGCCGATGCCACGGGCGGAGCGTACCCGGGAGCGCGGGCCACGGTCGGCGTTCCGGCGCTTCGCACGGGCGCACACGGTCAGACCAGGCCCTTCATCAGCCCCCGGACCCGATGCTGCGAATACCTGTTGAGCGAGTCAACCACGACCGCGTGGGCCGCCTCGGCGGGCAGAATCTCGTCGACCTCCACGGCCTTGCCTTCCAGCTGCTTGTAGTCCTCGAAGAACCGCTTGAGCATCTTGAAGATGTGCGAGGGAAAGTCGCTCGCCTTGGCGAACTCGTTGTAGATCGGGTCGCCGATGAGGACGCTCACGATCTTGTGGTCCGGTTTGCCCTGGTCCACCATGGTCATCATGCCCACGGCACGCGCCTGGCACACGGTCATCGGGGGGATGTCCTCGGTGCAGTACACGAGCACGTCGAGCGGGTCGTCGTCTTCTGCCAGCGTCTGCGGGATAAACCCGTAGTTCGCGGGGTAGTAGACGGCGCTGGAGAGCACCCGGTCGAGCATCAACAGGCCGGTCTTTTTGTCGATCTCGTACTTGTTGCTCGAACCCTTCGGAATCTCGATCACCGCCCGGAAGTGCTCCGGCAGAGCAAGTTCCTCGATGCCCGGTGTCACGTCGTGCCACGGATGAACCATGCCCTGCCTCCTGACCGAAGGGCTGACGGTAGCCCCGCCGCCCTCCGCCTGCCCCCGGGCGGCCGCGCCCGGCGCCCACCCCCGCCCTATCCTGAATCATGCCGCTCGATCGCGACCAGATCGCCCGACGTGCCGCCGCCGAACTTCGCGATGGGTACATCGTCAACCTCGGTATCGGCATTCCGACACTCGTGGCCAACCACATCCCTGCGGGCATCGACGTCTGGCTTCAGTCCGAAAACGGGCTGCTGGGCATCGGGCCCTTCCCCACCGAGGCCGAGATTGACGCGGACCTCATCAACGCGGGCAAGCAGACCATCACCGCGCGCCGGGGGGCCGCCTCGTTCTCCTCCGCCGACAGTTTCGGCATGATCCGCGGCGGGCACATCGACATGTGCATCCTGGGCGCGATGGAAGTCTCCGAGAGCGGCGATATCGCCAACTGGATGGTCCCCGGAAAGCTCGTCAAGGGCATGGGCGGCGCCATGGACCTCGTCGCCGGTGTGCGCAAGGTGGTGGTCACCATGGAGCATTGCTCCAAGAAGGGCGAGAGCAAGTTTGTTCCGGCCTGCACCCTCCCCCTGACCGGGCGGGGCGTCGTAGACATGCTCATCACCGACCTCGCCGTCTTCACGCGCGACCGCGCCCGCAACCGCTTCGTGCTGCGCGAGGTCGCCCCGGGTGTCACCGTGGACGAGGTGCGATCCAAGACCGCCGCGTCGGTGGACATCCCGGACCTTGTCTCGACCGTTCTGACCTGACCCACGTTCGGGCAGGCCGAAGGCTTGCCCGGCCCCGGGACATGGTACCTTCTGCAACCTTTCACCCTCCGAATGCCCGATCGATTCGTGTCGGAACGTGCTCGCGCGGGTGTCTCACTCCTCTCCGGCATCGCACCTCCGGAGGGTTCGGCGGACCTCGCCCATGAATGGGTGAGCGAAGTTCCTGTGCGCTGAATCCCCGGTTGAGGCACCCATGACCCAGGCCATCCAGTCCACCACCTCATGCGACGCCGAGATCGAAGCCCGGCCCGCCCGAGAGCGCACACCCGCGGACCGCAAGCTTCGGGTCATCAACCTGTGCGCAGTCGTCGTGCCCCTGATCGGCCTCGTGGCGGCAATGACCCTCGCGTGGGGACGCTGGTTTGACTGGAGCCACCTGATCGTGCTCTGGGCCATGGCAACCGTGACCGCCGGGGGCATCACCGTCGGCTACCACCGGCTCTGCACGCACAGGTCGTTCAGCGCACCGGCATGGGTGCGTTACGCGCTTGCCGCCGCAGGCTCAATGGCGGTTCAGGGTGCGGTGTTCCGCTGGGCGGGCGAACACCGGCGCCACCACCACCACTCGGATACCGAAGGTGACCCCCATTCGCCCCACAAGAGCGCGGACGGTTCGTGGGGCGAAGGAATCTTCGCGACGGCGCGCGGGTTCTTTCACGCGCATGTGGGGTGGCTCTTCCGCGGTCGGTCACGTGGCCTCGGAAAGTACATTCCGGATCTGAAGCAGGACCGCGCCCTGAGCGCAGCGAACCGGCACTTTCCGCTTCTTGTGCTCGCGGGCCTGGGGATTCCCGCCGTCCTGGGCGGCGTGATCACCTGGTCCTGGATGGGGGTGCTGCTCGGCTTTCTCTGGGGCGGCCTCGTGCGCATCCTCCTGGTCCACCACATCACCTGGAGCGTGAACTCCGTGTGCCACCTGTGGGGAACGCGGCCCTTCGCCGTCCGTGATGAAAGCCGCAACAACCCCCTCGTCGCGGTGCTTTCGCTCGGCGAAGGCTGGCACAACAATCACCATGCCTTTCCCGCCAGCGCCCGTCACGGCCTGCGATGGTGGGAACTCGACCCGAGTTACGTGTTCATCCGGCTCCTTGGTGTGGTCGGGCTGGCCCGGGACATCCGCACCCCGGACAGAGCGCGAGTCATCGCCAAGCGGGCCGCCTCGCGCCACGTTCCTGAGCCTGCCTCACCTGGCGTCGGGGGCTGATTCCTCGTCCGAAGCATGAAAAGTGCGTTGGGAACTCCGCGCGAGTCAGATAAAATCTGAGATGGCCCTCAACCAAGGAGTTGCGCCATGCACGCCCGCATTCTCGCATGCGTCTCTGCGGTCTCCGGGATAGCGGCTTCAGCCGGAGCGCAGAGCGTTTCCATCGTCATCCAGGATGATGACGAGCCCGTCCCGCTTCTCACCGTCACCTCGCTCGACAGCGTGGACGTGAACAACGGCGGCTCCTGGCTCGCGCAGGTGCGCACGTCCTCCGATGCCCTGCTTGTCCGCGACGGGGTGGGCGTCGCGCGCGAGAACGTCACCCTCGCTGATCCGCCGGGCTCCGCCATCGACTTCTTCGGCGGCGCCCGCCTCGACAACAGCGGCAATCTCGGGCACCGGCTCGACCTCGACTTCACCTCGGGCGGCAATGACGACTCCGGCGTCTTCTTCAACCTCGATCTCGTGATCCAGGAGGGCGACTTCTCCCTCGCCCCCGAACTCTCGTCGTCGGCGCGCTGGATCGGCTTCTTCAACTCCACCCGCGGCAACGACCTGAACCAGATCTTCATCGTCGGCTCGGTCGATGACCCCGCGATCGCGAGCTCGGTCGATCGCGTCCTGGTGCGTGCCGACTACGAGCCCATGTTCGGTGTTCACCTCGAAACCGCCCTCGCCTTCGAGAGCCAGCCGATCGGCGCAACCGGCCAGAGCATCGTCGAGGTCGGCACGAACCCGAATCAGCTCTCCGTCAACGACGCGGGGGGCGTGATGTACTTCGTGGACGGCGACGGCGCCGCCGCCGAGGACGGGTTCCTCTTCGTCACGGGCGCGATCGCGGCGCAGGAGGGCCGTCCGGCGCCCGCGGCCCCGGGCCGGAACTACGAATCGCTCTCCAGCCGCGCGCACGCGCTCAGCAGCACCGGCGCATGGGCGGCGCTCGTCAACCTCGACGGCGACACCGCCGATGATGATTGCATCGTGCACTCCGAAGGCCGCATCGTGGCCCGCGAAGGAGGCACGCACCCGACGTTCCCGGGCGAAGCGATCGAGAGTTTCGGCACCGGCCCGATCTGGATCAGCGACCGGGGCGAGGTGCTCTACCTGGCCAACTTCACCGGCGACGCCGCAGGAGACGAGGCGCTGCTTGTCGAGCAGGAAGTGCTCCTCCGCGAGGGCGACACCGTTGCCGGCTTCCCGGTCACGCGCATCTTCGGCATCCAGGACGGCTACGCGATGAGCAGCAACGGGCGCTACGTCATCGTCCGTGTGCAGCTTCTCGGCGGCGCCGGCCAGACCATCGACGCCGCGCTCCTCATCGACCGGGGTGAACAGTGCCCCGCCGACCTGACGGGCGCGAGCGATCCGAATGACCCGGCCTACGGCGTGCCCGACGGCACTCTCGACGCCGCCGATTTCTTCTACTACCTCGACCAGTTCGTCGCGGGAAACCTTGCCGTCGCCGATCTCACCGGCTCAAGCGACCCCAACGACCCGGCGTACGGAATCCCCGACGGCACCCTCGACGCCGCGGACTTCTTCTTCTACCTGGATGCGTTCGTCGAAGGGTGCTGAGCGAGCGGGCCTGGCTCACCACGGGCCGTGCCGCAATCTGGCGCATCAACGGCGGACGGCAACCTTGGGCGTCTTCCCGGCTCTCCCGCAGCGGCCCCGATCGGCGCGCGACCGCGGCACTCGACTGGAGCGCCGGCGCCGAGCGATTCGGACAGGTCAATACTTCAGATCTTCGTTGCGGTGTTCAGCCGGCGCCCGAGGCGGCGCTTGCGGTTGATCATCTTCCGCCCGGCCCGGGTCGCCATGCGAGCCCGGAACCCGATCGCCCGAACGCGCTTCAGGCGGCTGACTCGCTTGGGATAGTGCGTGCTCATGGGTGGGTTCCCGATCTCCCGCCAGCGCGGGCCCCAAGGATAGGCCACTCGTCCGCCCGAAGCGAGCCGCGAGCGTGCCACGTCGGCGGGTCAACCCCGCGCGCCGGGCATCAACGGCCTGACGCACGTGAGCCCGGGCGTGGGGCGGCCGGTCGCCTCGTCCGGAAGCCGTGTGCGGGCAAAGTCTTGCCGCCGACCAGCCGATCCGGTAGACTGGCGGGGGCGCTGGTTGAGGCGCGCTTGCTCCGTGGTCGTCCACCCTCCAGGCCGACCTCCGAGCGATCGCGACTGCCCGGGGTTTACCTGGGTCCATGCGCCGCGTTTCGGGTCAGCGATGGCCCGGGGGGCAAGCATGGACATCGATGTCCGCGAGCGCATTGAGCACGCGATCGGGTACACGTTTCAGCGCGAGGGAGTTCTGGAGCAGGCGCTTCTTCACGCCTCCATCGCACAGTCCCGGCGACAGTCCAACGAGCGGCTCGAGTTCCTCGGCGATGCGATCCTCGGCGCGGTCGTCTGTCACATGATCTTTGAACGTTATCCGGACCTTCTCGAAGGTGAGATGACGAAGATCAAGTCCGCGGTTGTCTCGCGAAACACATGCGCCGAGATCGCCCGCGAGCTCGGCCTCGATTCCGGGCTGGTGCTCGGCAAGGGCATGCAAGGCACGGGGCCTCTCCCGCTGAGCCTGGCGGCGGCGGTGCTGGAAGCGATCATCGCCGCCCTGTATCTCGACGCAGGGTACGAACCCGCGGCGGCGTTCATCCGGCGGATATGCGGGGCGCGGATCGAGCGCTCGCACCGCAGCGGGCACCAGCAGAACTTCAAGTCGCTGTTGCAGCAGCACGCGCTGCAGACCTTCGGCGGGCCGCCCACGTACCGGGTGCTCGATGAGAAGGGCCCGGACCATGCCAAGTGCTTCAAGGTGGCCGTTGAAGTGGGCGGCAAGCGGTTCGAGTCGGCATGGGGCGCAAGCAAGAAGGCCGCCGAACAGCAGGCGGCCCTCAATGCCCTGCAGATGCTCGGCGTGCTGACAACCTCGGAGCATGGCGAGGTGGTGGTCGCGCCGAGCGAGGCCGGGTCGGCGATGGACCCTTCCGGAGGGGCCTCAGATTTGGGCTCGCCAATGCGCGAAGGCGTGAAGTAGCGCGACGCACGCGGTCGCCCCAGGCACCGGATTCGGGCACGCCGCCGCCGTGCAGGTCGCGGGGGTGAACGCAAAAACGACAACCCCGCGCCGGGGCGCGGGGCTGTCATGCGTGAGCAGGAGCGGAACCGGCCCGGCCCGTGAAGGTCCAAGCCCCATCGGTTTGGACGCGTTGCGCGGTCAATCAGCTCAAAACCTTCGAAAGCAGGCCGTTCGCGTTCTGCGTGCCGAGCCAGAAGTCGGTGTTGCTGACCGAGTCGAAGCTGTCGGAGAGCACGCGGTCGATCGTGGGAATCTGGTAGGACGCGGCGCTCTCGGGGATGTTGTCCACCGCATCGGCGGAGAAGATATCGAAGGCGCCGCCGCTGTCCGTGGTGAGGCGGAGGCCCATCAGCTCGCCGGCGTGACGGCCCACGGCCGCGGTCAGGCTGTTGACGAGGTTGTCGATGTCGTTCTGGCCGGCGGTGTAGCCGAGGCTCGCGAAGGCGGGGAGCAGGACCACGGCCTCGTCGTTCTTGTCGGCGTTGAAGGGGTCGGAGTGCTGAGAGAAGCCGTAGGGCTGGGTGATGAGGTTGTCGATGGTGGCGAGGTTGAAGAAGTCGAAGGTGCCGAAGATCTGGCTGACGGGATCGTTGCTGCTGGAGAGGAAGATGGTGGAGAAATCTTCAAACTCGAAGTCGCTTGAGTCAAAGGACACGTTGACATCGAGCCCGCGCGCCGCGAAGACGGACTCGACATTGGAGACGACGCGCTGCAGGAGGTAATCCGCGATGGCCTGGCCGTTGGATGCGCTGCCGGAGAGACCCAGCACGCGCGGATCGAAGGCCTGGATCTCGGTGGTGAGGCCGCCGGCCTCGAGCCAGTCGATGGCGCCGCCCTGGGTCTCGATGAAGATGTTCTGCACGCCCCGGGTCAGGGTGCCGGTGCCGCCGGTGGTGACTTCGAGGGTGTAGTCGGTATTGAACACGCCCTGGAGATAGACGGCGTAGGAGGCGGAGACCGCGCCGGTCGATCCGATGCGGCCCGGCGCCGGGAAGCGGACGAAGAAGTCGCCCGAAGCGTCGAACCCGTACGACGTTTCGCCGTTGTCGGCGAGGGTGCCCGGACGCCCGCCGTTGGGGGTGAAGTCCGTGGGTGAGAGCACGAGCTGGGCGTCGCGGAGGTCGCTGGACCCGGTCGTGTCAAAGACGCCGAACTGCACGGCGGCGATGAAGTCCTGGAAGGAGAACTGGCTGTCATCACCGAGGTCAGCGCCTCGGCTGCCCAGGTCGCCGCCCACAGCAGCGAGCTTGATCTTGACCTGGATCATGGTGCCCGGCGCGATGACATTGCCTGAGTTGAGGTGGAAGACATCCACATCGGAGTAGACCTCGCCCGGGATGCCCGCGTGGCCCTTGGGCCCGATGGCCGAAGCGACCGTCGTGGTGACGACTCCGCCGGCCCGGGTGCTGGACACGCCGAAGGCGTTGCCGCCGGTGACGACGTCATCGGCGGTGTTGCGGATCCCGTCGGCGCCGATGTTCAGGGTGTAGGTGTAACCGAGCGACGTGAGCGTGGTGCCGTTCGAGGGGAAGGCGGTGGGCAGGGGCGCTTCAATGAGCGTATCGCCGTTGCCCGCGTCGGTGACGTCGCGGAAGCCGCTGTCCCCGTCGTCGAAGACTTCGAGCGTGAAGGCGTAGTCGCCGACGTTGCCGGGGGCGGTGGCGACGGTGGGGATCGCCGTGCCGTTGATCGACCCCACGGTGTTGCCCACGGCGATGAAGTAAACGCCGGTTTCGAGAATGAGGTACGCCGTCTCGACATTGACCTGCGTCGGCGGAGGCGAGTTGACGGGGAGATTGACGACCTGGCCCGTGTCGCCGCCGAACCCGCCGATGACCTGGCCCGAGGGCGAGATCAGGCTGACCTGGGCGTTGATCGCGGCGCCGCGGAGATCGCCGAGCCGCAGCACCTGCCCGGACTGGAGCGTCATGCGGTAGACATCCATGTCGCCGGCGAAGCGGAAGTAGTTGATGTCGTTGTCGGGGTGGTCGCCGATCACGCCGCGCACGGTGTAGACCGTGTTGGGGTCGGGCAGCTGGTCGGGCGTGCGGTTGTTGTCGAAGACGACATCGAGGTTGACGGGGCCGTAGAAGTCAACGCGGTGCACCTGCGTCGAGCCGTTGAACACGTTGACGATGGTGCTGTTGAGCTTGTCGCCCGCGTCGCCCACGATCGCGTCCTCGGTGAAGTCGTCGTTGGCGATCGCGAAACCATTGCCGTTGCCGTCGAGCAGTGCCCGGCCGAGCTGGGCCCGGAGCACCTCGTGATCGAGCACGAAGCGGTAAACGCCGGGGCCGGGGACGCCCGAGAGCTGGGGCAGATCGCGGGATGTGATGGTGCGGTCGAAGGTGACGACGGCCGCGTTGTTGACGCTGTCGTACGAGAGGGTGTAGTCCAGGTCCTTGACGAGGAAGATCTCCACCGTGCCCGAGTTTCCCCTGACCTCGCGCACCGTGAGCGAGCCCGCGAGCGTGCTCGCGTCGATGGGCTGGTTGAAGAAGATGCGCGCGGTGTAGACGCGGCTGGACTCGGAGACGCGGATCTCGTTGACCTGGATCGGCGCGGGCAGCGTGCCCGGCACGACGATCCGGAAGTTGGCGATATCGCGCCCCGCCTGGCCGGCGATGGTGACCGCCCCCAGCGTGCCCGTCGAGAAGATGCGGTAGCTCTCGGTGTTGCGGTTGGAGCCGACGCCCGAGCCCGCGATGGTGACCGCCCCGAGGCTGGAGCGCCCGTCGGCGATCGAATCGTCGGAGGTGCCGAAGAAGCCGTCGGCGCCGCGGAGCGCGCCGGCGATGATGTCGCTCTCGAAGAAGTTGCCGCCGATCGTGAACGCCGAGCCGAAGCCGGTGCTCACCGTGTCCGCCGCGAGGCCCGTGCCGCCGAACTCGCCGTCGGCGCCGAGATCGGCCCCGACCATGATGGCGGAGTCAAACATGTCACCGGTGATGGCGACGCCGCCGAGCTCATCTCCCGCCGAGAGGCGGGTCTGGCGCATGGAGCCCGCGGTGAGCGCGGCGGTCCCGCTGCCGGTGCCCGCGGCCGCGAGCCCGAAACGCGACCCAACACGGAGCTGGGCGTTGTCCAGCGCCCCAGTCACGGTCATGCTGGTGAGGTCGCGCCCGACGTTGACCAGCGCGCGGACCGAGCCGCCGGCCACGATCGAGCCGACGTTGAGGAAGTTGAGCGAGGCTTCGCCCTTGGTGCCGGGTGAGGTGGCCCCGAAGTTGCCCGTGAAGGAGACAGCGCCCGCGCTGCGCCCGAAGACGAACCCGCCCGTGAGGCTGGTGAACCCGAGCGTGGTCACGTCGCCGCCGAGGCGGATGGTGCCGGTGCCCGAGACGTTGCGGAGGCTCCAGGTCGTGCCCGAGCCGTCGATGATGATGTCGGAATCGCCGGCGAGATCGCCGGCGACCGTGAGCAGGCCCAGCGAGGACTCGTTGGTCGAGACCACGTCGAAGTTGGTGATGACACCGGTGCTGCTGGAAAGCGTGAGCGCGCTGGTGAGGTTGGTCCCCGCGAGCGTCAGGCGCCCGGTCGCGGAATCCCAGAACGCCTGGCCCGCTCCGACGAGCGTGACGGTGATGCTGGCTCCGGAGTGGCTGACGGCCGAGCCCGAGGGCACGAACACCCCGGACGCGGCGCCGCTGACCACCGTGGGATCGCCGGAGAACGACTCGATGGAGCCGCCGTTGTTGGCAATGAGCTTGGAGTTGGAGAGGATCGACGCGGACAGGTTCTCGGCCGCGACCACCACGTCGGCGCCCGCCCCGCCCACGGTGAGCGTGGAGATCGAGGACGAGCCGATGGCGATCCGGTCATCGACCGTGTTGTAGATGCCGTCCTTGCCGGGGAGTTTGCCGGCGACCACGTCCACATCCGTGGCGGAGCCGCCGATGGTGATCGCGGTGATCGCGCCGGAGCGGACGGTGTCGGCGAAGAGGTTCTTGCCCGCATCGACGCCGCCGGGCAGGCCGTCGGCCCCGAGATTGAAGAGCCCGGCCCCGAAGAAGGCCCCCTTGACCAGGCCGGAAATGTTGATGCCGGAGATGAGGTCGCCCGCGGTAATGAAGACCCCTTGGCCCGGCGTCAGCGAATCTGTGGTCACATCGCCGCTGATGCTCATGGCGACGATGGACCGGCCGGCGTGGATCGAGGACTCAAAGACCGAGCCGCCGGTCACGACGAGCGACGTGATGTTGCGCCCGGCGGTGATGCTCGGCCCGTCCACGTCGGTTGTCGCGATGACGCCCAGCGGGAGCTGGTTGCGGAACGCATCGGCGCTGACCGTCGCGGAGAGCGCCGGGTTGACGCCGATGTCGCCGAAGACGCCGTTCGACGACGCGACGACGCGGAGCGAGGTGATGTCGTAATCGGCGTGCACGTCGCCCAGCAGGTGCCCCCCGTTGATGACGAAGCTGTCGATGCTGCCGTCAAAGGCCGAGATGCTCCCGCCGGAAAGGAGCGAGCCGTTGTTGATGACGACGCTGGCGATGCCCTTGGACGAACTGACGACGCTGCCCGCGAAGTCGCCGTTGACGGTCACGCTGCCGATACGGTCGAAGGCGACGATGGACCCGCGCCCGAGCGTGTCATTGCCGGCGAGGTTGGAGCCGCGCCCGATGACGACGCCCGGCGTGGCGCTGCTGCCGCCCCCGCCCGAACCGCCGCCCGAGCCCCCGCCGGGTGCGACGATGTTGATGCCCACCGTGCCGCCGACGCGGATCTCAGAATAGAGCTGCCCGTTGGGGATGCTGATGCTCGTGAGATCGCCCCGGACGAGCAGGATGCCTCCCTTGGAGGCATCGCCGAGGTTGCGCCCCGCGACCAGGGTGCGGATGCCGGCGCTGATATCGGTGCGGATCTTGAGGTCACGCGCGGCCTGGAGCAGCTGCACGGTGCCCCGGGTGGTCGTGGTGCGGATGTCCGCGTCGATGTCGCTGGTCGTCGAGATGACCGTCCCGATCGGGCCCGATGACTCGAACGTGCCCGTGAGCAGCTGGGCGGCCTGCACGAGGTCAATCCGCCCGTTGGGGCCCGCCGCGCGGAAGGCGGTGTTGAGGATGTTTGCCCCCGCGGTGACCGAACCGATCGGTCCGGAGACGGTGAACTGCGACGCGGAGATGTTGGCCCCCACCGTCAGGGTGAGCAGCGAGCCGGTGGTGACGTTGCTGCCGGTGAAGCTGCCGGTCGCGGTGAGCACCCGCAGCTCGTTGTCCACCTGCAGGTCGGCGCGGATGAAGTTGCGAGCCGAGATCGTCCCGGTGACGGTGCCCACCACGTCCACGAGCATGTCGGAGATGTCGTTTTCCGTGGTGCCGACGGCGGAGATCGCCGTCACGTTCTCGCCGATCAGGATGCTCGCCGGGCGGAACTCGAGGTTGGTGCCGGTGGTCGTCGAGTTGCGGAAGCCCTGCGCGGTGATGGTCCCCGCGCGGTTGGAGATCGACATCGTCGAGGCGTCGAAGAACCCGTCGGTGAGGCGGAACGTCGCGAGGTTGGTCGCGACGAGCGTGGAGCGGAAGAAATCGGCCCCGGTTCCCGTGATCGAGGCGATGTCGCCGCGCACGGTGGTGTCGTCCTGGTAGTCGAACGAACGCCAGAAGCCGTCGAACTCCTCCACGCCGATGTAGGCGTCGATGTAGTCGCCTCCGCCGGTGAGCGTGATGCTGGCGATGCCTCCGGCCTCCAGCGGCTGGCCCGCCCCGACGATGTTGGCGGCGATGATCGGCCCGCGGATGCTCGCGCCCGCGCGGGCGGTGATCTGCCGGATCTCGTCGTCGGCGAAGATGCCGCTGCTGGCGATGGGGTTCTGGTCCGCCCGGGCGAGACCGTCTCCGAGGTTGATGATGTTGTGGATCGAGGCGTACACGACGCCGACCACGCCGTCGAACTCGCCCAGGGGCGTGATGTTGTCGGCGTTGGCGACGAGCTCGGTGAGCACCGCTCCCCCGCCCTGGAGAATCACGTCGCCGATCTGCCCGCCCACGCGCACCGAGGCGAGGTTGCCGGTGCGGACCACGAGGCCGTCGAGGCGGTCGTCGAAGGGGCCCCCGATATCGTCGGCGTAGGCCGAGCCGTCGTCAGTGATGTAGACATTGGCCGGGCGGTAGAGCTGCCCGTTGTGGTTCGTGTCCATGGTGTTGCCGGCGATGCCGAGGGGCGCGCCGACTTCACCCGAGAGCCCTTCCTGGAAGCCCAGCGCGGGGCCGATGAGCCGGGGCGCGCCCCCGGGCATCTGCGTGCGCCCCAGGTCGCCGGTCTGGATCGCCAGCGTGTTGAGGGCGACCACATCGACTGCGACGAGGTCACCGTTGGGGGTGTTGTTGATGATGGAGTTGAAGCCCGTGCCCCCGAGCGTGCGGACGCGCCACACGTCCACCTCGAGCGCGCCGGTGATGTTCAGCGCCGAGGCGGGCGTCGCGTCGGTGATGTCGATGCTGCCGATCGCCACGGCCTGCGACGCGCCCGTCACCCCCACGCCCACGAGGTCGAGCGTGCGGTTGCCCGAGAGGTTGGCGGAGATCGTCGAGATCGCCACGCCCTCGGAGTTGTCGATGGGGAGGAAGCGGATGAACCCGACCGGCACGGTCGAAGGCTGGCCGTTGATGGTCACGCGCACCTTGCCGCCCGAGTCGTCCGTGATCTCAACCGTGGTGCCCACAAAGAGGTTGATGACGCTGTTGACCGTGTTGGGCAGGTCGATGCGCGGGAAGTTGACGAAGCGCACATCGGCACCGAGGCCCGTGGCGATCATGCGGCTGGTGAAGATGCTGCCGCCGTAGATGCCGGTGCTCGCCGCCCCGTCGGCAGTGCCGATGTCCTGGCTGATGAGCATGGCGCCGATGACAGCGCCGTCGGGGGTGTCCACGCGGAGCGCGCCGCCCTGAACGTGCGACCCGACGCGGATCATGCCGATGTCGCCCGTGCCGCCCGCGAGGCCGGTGACGAGGTTCAGGCCCCCGAGGGCCTGGAAGAACCCGCCGCCGTCCTGGTCCACGCCGATCGCGCCGCGCACGTCGAGCTTGCCGACACGCCCGCCCACGCGCAGGTCGAAGTAGCCGATGTCGCCCTCGGTGGGGCCCACCCCCGCGATGGGTGACAGGCCGGTGTAGAGCGCACCGAGGTTGCCCCCGATGTTCACGTTCACCGTCACCGTCGTGGAGCCTTCGATGTCGCTGCCGGCGATGAGCGCGTAGAGGTTGCCGGCGGTCGTCAGCGAACCCGCGCTGAAGCGGAGCAGGTCGTCAGGGTCGGGCGTGGCGGTATTGAAGACCTCCTGCGGGTCGACGTCCGCGCCGGCGCCGTCGATGAACGCCGTGCCGATGCGCACCGCGCCCACGTGTCCGCCCAGCACGTTGATCGCGTTGGCCGTGTTGGCCTGCAGGCCGCCGTTGCCGCCTCCCGTGCGGTAGCTGCCCATGGTGGTGGGCACGATGCCCGAGAGCAGCACCTCGTAGTTGGTGCTTGTGTCGTCGGTGTTGCCGTCGAACCCGGTGAAGTAGGTGACGATCAGGTAGTACACGCCGTCGGCGTCAGGCGTGACGCGCAGCGTCTGGCTGTTGCGGGCGCCGGAGAGCTGCTCGATCGCGCCCATCGTGCGTCCGTCCTGGTCCACGATGCGCAGGCCCACTTCGCCGCTCGTCTGCACTTCGATGAGATTGCCCGCCTCGGCGGCGAAGGCGAAGGTATCGCCGCCGTCCTCGAGCGTGTTCACCGTCGGGTCGCCGAACCCGAGCTCACCGGTGATGACCACCGCGGTGCTTGAACTGTTGACCCATTCGGCGGAGAGGATGCCGTCGTTACGCCAACTGCTCGTGCCGAACCACATGCCCGACCCGGTCTCCGGGTTGGTCGTGCTTCCGACCGTGGTCAGCAGCAGGTTGACATACGCCGCCTCGGAGAACTGCGCGCCTTCGTCGATCGGGTACACAAGCTCACGCTCCTTGTAGCGGAGCACGTCGCGGGCCGGGCGGGTCGTCGGGCTGTCGAGGTCGCCGAGCACCGTCAGGTCAACGAGCGAACGCCCTGCGATGGCGATCTCGCCCACGGTGCGCCCGATCACAACCTCGGCGTCGGTCTTGCTGATCTGCGGCACCGAGAAGTCATTGGTGGTGAAGTCCGGGTCCGGCACCCACTGGCCCGCGTCGCTCGCCACGATGAGCCCGCCGAGATCACCCGCGACCCGCACCGAACCGAGCAGGTACCCGATGTTGATCGTCTCAACGGCGCCGGTGAAGTCGGATGTACCGTGCACCACGCCGTGGATGCGCACGGAGCCCATCGATGACCCGTCGGTGACGAACACACCCTGGCTTGGATTGTTGAAGAGGGTCGGATCGGTGAAGAGCGCTCTCCCGCCGAACCCGACGGGCGAGGCGGGGGCGTATGCCGCCGCTGACGAGTTGTCGCGGACGAAGGGTGAGCCGAGCACCACCGCACCGGAGCCGGGGGGGAGGCCGGTCGCATCGCCCTCCTGCGAGTCGAAGGCGTAACCGAAGCCCGCATCCTCGAAGGCGTCGAAGATGCCCAGGAGCGAGTCGGCACGCTGGTACACGAATGCGTTCTGGCCCGTGCCCTCCTGGTAACGCCCGCCGGTGGGGTTCAGGGGGTTGCGGCCCGCGGTGGGGTCGTCCTGCGCCTGGAGGGTGCCGCCCGTCATCACCACGGAGGTGCGCGAGTCGGCCCCGCGGATGATGAGCGAGCCGATGCCGTCGTTGAAGTCGGGCACGCCGTCGTCGTTCCCGTCGACGAGAACGACCTCGATCTGCTGCGGCTTGCCGAGGCGGATGGTGTTGACCATCTCCCGGCCGTAGAGGTCGAGAATCTGCACCGAGGAGCCCACCGGGCCCGTGAAGCGGATCTCGGCGCCGAAGATCCTCGACTCGACCAACTGCGCGAAGTTGCCCGGCGGAATCCGTGCCGTGATGTTGTCCACCTCGAAGAACTGCGTCATGACGCCGATCGCTTCAAAGCGGATCCGGTCGAAGGGCGTGCCGATGGACGGATTGGTCGAATCGAAGGTGAACTCGCCCACGCCCGCGAGGATGTCGCCCGCGACGGTGGATGTGTTGAGGTCACGCAGGGACGCACCCGTGAAGGTCGCGATGGTGGCGCCGCGGTACGAGAGAATCGCCCGGATGTTGTTGTAGTCCAGCCCCTGAAGCCCTCCGGAGCGATTGAACGTCACCGAGGCGCCGATGGCGGCCCGGTCGATGTCGTCGGCGTTCACGTCGTCGCCCGCGTCAAACTCGAACTGGAAGTACTCGCCGATCGAGCTCAAGCGCGTCCGCATGCGCTCGGTACCCTCGATCGGACCATCGGGCCCCTGGTTGGCGATGATGGTGATGTCCGACCCCGGCGTGATGTTGTGACGGATGCGCAGGAAACTCTCGTCGAACTCAAAGCCGTTGGGCACCAGGCCGGTGCCCACCTCGGCAAAGTCCTCGATCACGCTCGTGACTTCGCCGTCGCCGATCTCCGTGTCGCTGCCGATGTACGGGATGGTGTACCCGAAGATCGCCGCCACAGTGCCGAGGCCCGTGCTCGCGTCCACCGCGTCGGCGGTCACCGCGAGCGAGAAGAGCATCTGACGCGGCTCAAGTTTCTCGACCAGGGCCCGGCCCGCGCCGCCTGACAGCGACGCCAGACGCTCGCAACGGCTCTCGCCCCTCATGCTCGCCTGACGCGAACGGGCGAACGGACGATTCGAGCGAACGCAAGGCTTCATGGTGACTCCTCGGCTGGCCGCCTTTCGGGGCGCGGCCTGTCTGCTTCCTCACGCCGGCATGGTCCGGCGTCTGTCCCCTGGCGGGCGCGCCGCAGGCATCCAGCCCGGCACGCGCCCCGAACTCCCGCCTCGACGCGTGCGTGGAACGCGCCGATCCCCGGCTCGCTCGCGCGGACCGGGCCTGCGTGGGTCAATCGCGATTCGCCCGCGCTGCGGGCCCGGTTGACCTCCCCGTGCTCGCCCTCCCCAGGGCCAGCAGGGGCATCAACCTATCCGGTCTGAGCGGATTTCTCAACCGACCTCCGCCGCTCGACAATGGCTTGCCCACGCTGACAAACACATCGCTCGCGACGGAAACCGATCCTCGCTCACCCGGATGTTTCAGGCTCGGTCGGCAGGCGACGAGCGGGGGTCGCCTCTACTCCCAAGCCTTCAGGACTTGCCACCCTGGGGGAGGGAGGCCGGTCCGGTACCGGTACGCTTCACCGGCACCACGGTTCCATTGTAACCGATTCGACGCCCTGCGCGTCAAGCCGGTTCCATTCTTTCCTCATGCCGTCACCTCACCCGAGGGAGCCCAGAACTTCCCCGGGGTTTGCCTAGAGAATCCGCTGGCTCCGCGGGTAACTCCCGAGCACGACGAGTTCGCGGCAATGCTGCATCGCCTCTGCCACCCCCCGGGCGACGCCCTCGTCGTCCTGGTGCCCGAGCAGATCGACGAAGAAGGTGTATTCCCAGTTGGTCCGCCCGCTGGGACGCTTGTCGATGTGGCTTAGGTTGATCCCCTGGCGCGCGAGCACGTTCAGCACTTCAACCAGCGCCCCCGGCTTGTCCGCGGTCTTGAACATGAGCGAGGTCTTGTCATCCCCCGACCGCTTCGCCTTCTGGCGCGAGATCACCACGAACCGTGTGACGTTGTTGGGGTTGTCCTCAATGCCCCTAAACAGGAGGTTCAGGCCATAGATCGGCCCGGCGAGTTCTGAACCCACGGCCGCTGACCCGGGAACCGCCCCGATGGACACCGCAAGGCGGCACTCCTCCGCCGCCGCCTGCGCAGCCTTGCTCGTACTCGCGGAAGCAATGAGCTCTACCCCCGGATACTGGGTGGAGAGCCATCCTCGGCACTGGGCGAGCGCCTCGGGCTTGGAGTGAATCCGGCGCACGTCCTTGGGCTCAGAATTGGCCAGAAGACAATGCCGCACAGAGAGTTGCACTTCGGCGTAGATCGAGATTTCACCCGCTCCATCAAGGAATGCGTCGAGGCTTTCGGCGATGCCGCCCCCGGTCGAGTTCTCGATCGGCACCAGGCCGTAGTCCACGTGCCCGCGACGGACTTCGGTGAAGACGCCTCGAATCTCGTGCAGGTCTTCGAAAGCCACGCTTGAGCCGAAGTGGCGCGTCGCCGCGAGATGCGAGTACGACCCGGGAGGGCCAAGGTAGCCGATCCGCAGGGGCTGCTCCAAGGCGAAACTGCCGCTCATCATCTCTCGGTAGATTGCTTCAACAGCCCGGTTCCCCAGCGGGCCCTTGTTGGCGCTGAGCACATTCTTGAGCACCTGGGCTTCGCGGTGAGGTGCGTAGATCGGCACACCCGTCGCGCGTTTCGACTCCCCTACCTTCACGACGAGCGAGGCCCGCTCATTCAGGAGTTCCACCAGGCGCAGGTCAATTGCGTCGATCCGCTCGCGAAGCGAGGCTAGGGGCGCGGGTTCGGATTTGCCGGACGCGGCGGGCCCGGGCACGCGAACCTTCTTCGGCTTCCCCCCTGAACCAGTGACCTTCTTCGCCATGTTTCCGGTCTTTCCGCTGGAGGTTCCGAGGGGCAAATGTCAAACCGGGCCGGGCCGATTCCCAGTACACTCCGTGTCCGGGGCTTGTTTATCGTGCAATTAAGCTTGGCCCAACACCTGCTCGGCGACCTCACCTCGGACTTCATCCGGGACACGGGGGCCCACGCCCGCGACCTCCCCCTCTCGGCCCACGCGCTGGTCTTTGGGGCGCTCATTGCGGGCCTGGTGCTCTGGCTCTGCGGCGGAAAGTTTATCAAGCCCGTGATCGCAGCCCTCGGAATCGTCCTGGGCGGCGCCGTGGGGTACTTCGTGCTGCCGATCTTTGATGTCGGCAAACTGGTCGGAATTCCGTCCCCGTTTGTGGGGATGACCGTCGGAGCGATTCTTGGATTCGTCGGCGCGTGCCTGCTGTTTCGGGTTGCGATGGTCGTCGCCGGTTGCGCGGCGTTCGCGTTCTGCGGCTTCATGGGCGGTGCGATCTACCTTCAGTATGCACCGGCGGAGTTCCGGGTGCCGGGCGCGGCGAACGCCCCACCACCCGGCACGGAGCCGTCGGCACCAGACTCTTCAGGGTTTCGCCCTGATTCGCTGGTTCCGGGCGAAGCGCTTTCTCAGGAGGACATCGACCGCGCGCGAAAGGCGATTGAGGACTCGGCACAGGACGTCTGGGAGCAGATCGACGAGGACAGCCGCAAAGTGCTGGAAGGGGTGGCCGAGAGCGCGCGACGGTTCGCGGCCGGGCTGCGCAAGCAGTTGGAGAAGCAATGGGATGCGCTCAGCGCCGCCGACCAGCGCGTGCTGGCGATTGCGACGCTCTCCGGAGCGGCCTTCGGGTTGTTGCTCGGGGTACTGATGCCCACCAAGTCGGCGGCGGTCATCACGGCGCTCGGCGGGGCGGCCATCTGGCTGTGCGCCATGACCTGGTTGTGGCACGGGTTCGACATCCCCGGGCACGACCTTCTCCACCGTTCACCAATGGGATGGACCTTCATCTGGCTGGTGATTTCCACGGTCGGCCTGATGTTCCAGTGGACGCGGGCCAAGCGCAAAGTCATAACGGATGAGTGAATCTTGAATGAGATGGCCCGTCGCGGGCCGACGCGGTTGCCTCTCTGGGGGTTTTTTGGGCACGGAACGGGACGAACCGACAAGCCCGAAACCGAGTACCATGGGCGGCATGCCTGCGGACTGGTCCGAGTCGATTTCGGTGATCGAACTCGCCGACGAGCCGGCGCTCTCGGATGAGATCGCCATTGTTCTGGACCGGCTGGACGGGCCGGGGCCCCATCCGCACCTGGTTCTGGACTTCGGGCGGGTGTCGTACATCAACTCGTCGAACATCGCTGCGCTGCTCAAGTTGCGCAAGGGGATGGCGGCGGCGGGACGGGCGATGAAGATCTGCTCGGTCAACGATGAGATCTGGTCGGTCTTCCTGGTGACAGGGCTGGACAAGGTCTTCCGGTTCGCGCCGGACCCGATGACCGCCCTGGCGGGTCTGCAGATTGAGCAGGACCAGCGGGGCGGGTAGACTCGACTACTGCCGCTCAGGGCGCCAGCAAAGCCATGTCATGAATCTTCCGGAGGCGCGCAGCGCATGACCTCACCGGCCATCGCCAGCGGCGGCCTGACCTTGGCACAGACGGAGCCCGGGGCGATCGCGGTGGCGCTGCTGGTCTTCGGCGTGCTGATGTGCCTGAGCGTGCTCGGCAGCCGCGCCTTTGAGAGGCGCGGCGTCCCGATCGTGCTGCTGTTCCTGATCCTGGGCATCCTGGGAGGATCGGAAGGGATCGGGGGCATCCCGTTCGAGAACTACCACTTGGCGTTCCGGCTGGGGACGATCGCGCTGGTGTTGATCCTGCTGGACGGCGGGCTGAACACGTCCGTGAGTTCGATCCGATCGACGCTCGGGCCGTCTGTGACGCTCGCGACGGTGGGCGTGGCGGGCACGGCGGGAGTGTTCGCCCTCTGCGCCCGTGCGCTCGGGCTCACGTGGCACGAGGCGATCCTCGTCGGCGCCATCGTGTCGTCCACCGATGCGGCGGCTGTTTTTGCGGTGCTCCGGGGCGGGCGTCTGCGGCTGAAGCCGCGCGTGCAGAGCACGGTGGAGGTCGAATCGTGCCTCAACGACCCGCTGGCGGTGATTCTCACGGCGTCCGCGGTCGCGTGGGTGGCGGGAGGCGCGACGCCGGGGTGGAGCCTTCTGTACGAGATTCCGCTGCAGCTGGTCATCGGGGCAGTGGTTGGGGCGGCGCTGGGTTGGGCGAGCGTGACGCTGCTGCGCTGGTCGGGCGTCACCACCATCGGCCTGCTGCCCGTGGTGACGCTCGGCTCGGCGTTTGCGTCTTTCGGCCTGGCGACGGTGCTGGATGGCAGCGGGTTTCTGGCGGTGTTCGTCACCGGGGTGATGCTCGGGAAGGGCCACATCCCGTATCGACGAGGTGTCACGCGGGTCCATGATGCGCTGGCCTGGCTGGCGCAGGTGTCGATGTTCCTCATGCTGGGCCTGTTGGTCTTCCCGTCGCGCCTGTGGCCTGTCGCGGGTACGGGCCTCGCGCTCGGCCTGGTGCTCGCGCTGGTGGCCCGGCCGCTGGTCGCGGTGCTGTGCCTGCTCCCTTTCCGATTTTCAGCGCGGGAGGTGACGTTTCTCGGATGGACCGGGCTTCGCGGGGCGGTCCCCATCGTGCTGGCGACGTTTCCGGTGATGGCCGGCGTGCCCGGGGGAGAACGGGTCTTCAACATCGTGTTCTTCATCGTGGTGGTGAGCACACTGGTCCCCGGGGCGACGATCCGGGCGGCGGCGCGAATGTGCCGGGTGGGTGAGCCCGCGCCGGCCGCGCCGGAAGCATCGATCGAGATGCTCTCGCTCCGGCCTCTGCAGGGTGAAGTTCGGATGTACCAGATCGGCCCCGATGTGGCGGTGTGCGATGCCGCCCTGCGCGAAGTGAGCCTGCCCGAATCGGCCTCCGTGGTGATGGTGGTGCGCGGGGGCCAGGTCATCGCGGCGCGCGGGCACACGGTGATTCGGGCCGGGGACCATGCGTACGTGTTCATGCGCCCGGAGGATGAGCCGCAGGTCGGCCTGCTGTTCGGGCAATCGGCGGAGGGATAAGGTTTGCGGCGCGCGGACACAGCCCGCCACCGGTCCGACGCCGGGCGGTAGACCACCCCAATGAGTACCCTCACGATGCCAGACACGAGCCTCGGCACACCCTCGACCCCTTCCCAGGCGGTGGTCGAGTTGCGGGGTGTGCGAAAGACATATTTCAAACCCGACGGGTCGGTGATGGTCGAGGCCCTGAGGGGTGTGGATATTGCGATCCTGCCGGGTGAGTACGTCGCGATCATGGGGGCGAGCGGGTCCGGCAAGAGCACGCTGCTGAATGTGCTCGGGTGCCTCGACCAGCCGTCGGAGGGGGACTACCTGCTGGACGGACGGAACATCCGGGACATGACTGATACGCAGCTGAGCATCTACCGGGGACGGAAGATCGGTTTTGTGTTCCAGGCGTTCAACCTGATCCCGCAGTTGCGGATTGAGGAGAACGTGGAGACGCCGCTGTTCTACCAGGGGGTCTCCAAGCACGAGCGCCGTGCCCGGGCGATCGAGGCGCTGGGCATGGTCGGGCTGGGTGATCGCCTCGGACACCGGCCGAGCGAACTGAGCGGCGGGCAGCAGCAGCGCGTGGCGATTGCGCGGGCGCTGGTGACGCGCCCGGTGGTGCTCATGGCCGACGAGCCCACGGGCAACCTCGACTCAACCACGGGAGAGGCGATTCTCACGCTGTTCGAGGAACTTCACGCCAAGGGCATGACCATCATCATGGTCACGCACTCCGACGGCATCGCGGACCGCTGCGAGCGGATCATCCGGCTCCGGGACGGCATCGTCGAGACTGACCGGCGGCTGCGGCCGCGAGGCGCCGGAACGCGCGCGTCGTGACCGGGGGTGAGGTCAGTGCCCGCAGGCACTGCCTTTGCCGCAGCGGCAGGCGTGGGACTGGCCGAGCGACACGTCGCCCGAGGCGCCTGAAGAGGCGGATCTGCCGGCGCGCGATGCAAACGTGCTGTGGACTCGGATGAACGTGCGCCCTCGCCCGGCGGGGTCTTGCACGGGGTCGTCTGCACTGCTCGCGGGGCGAAGAAGTTCGATGACTTCGCCGTCTGCCTCACAGATGTACTCGTACAGGGGCATTCGGAAGGGTAGGGCGGACCGGCGTCGGGGCGGCACACCGGTGCGGACGCCGGGCGCGCTACGCGGGCCCGCCGCAGAGGCGGGTGCGAAGCACCGTGAGCAGGGTGTCGCCTTCGAGGTACTTGGGAGGGGGACGGAAGTACACCTCGCAGAACCGATCATTGGCCGGCGGGGGCAGGGCGGTGACCGTGCCGGGAGCGCCCTTGAAGTGGTCGACCAGGCGCTGCGGGGCGTCGGTGCGGAAGAGAATGTCGGGGTCTCGCCGGTTGATCGAGCGGACGCCGAGCGCCGAGGATGCGACGCGGATGCGGGCGAGGTCAAGGAGTCGCTCGACCTGGCGCGGGGCCGAGCCGTAGGCCGCGGCCAGGTCGCGTTCCACGGCATCAAGTTCCGCGGGTGAGGCTGCCGAGGCGAGCCGACGATACGCCTCCATGCGGCGCTGATCGGCGGCAATGTAGCCCGTGGGGATGACGGCGCTGACGCCGAGATCGACGGTCGTGGCGCTGGGGGGCTCGACGATCTTCTCGTTGCGGAGCTGCTTGACGCTCTGCTCCAGGAGTCGGCAGTACATGTCGTAGCCGACTGCGGCGATGTGCCCGCTCTGCTCGGCGCCGAGAATGTTGCCCGCGCCGCGGATCTCGAGATCGCGCATGGCGATCTTGAATCCGGCGCCGAGCATCGAGAACTCTTCGATGGCCTTGAGGCGGCGCTTGGCGATTTCATTGATGGAGGAACCCTCGGGCAGCAGCAGGTAGCAGTAGGCCCGGTGCTTGTGTCGCCCGACGCGGCCGCGGAGCTGGTGAAGGTCGGAGAGGCCGAAGCGGTGGGCATCGTTGATGATGATGGTGTTGGCGGTGGGGATGTCGATGCCGCTCTCGATGATCGTGGTGGAGACGAGGATGTGGGCGCCGCCCTCGCGCGGGCCGCGGAGAAACTCGACCATCACCTCTTCGAGTTCGTGCCCCGGCATCTGGCCGTGCCCGACCACGACGCGCGCCCCCGGGGCCAAGGCGCGGATACGGTCGGCGAAGGAGAAGATGTCGCTGATGCGATTGTGCACGATGTACGCCTGCCCCTCGCGGGCGAGCTCCCGCGCCAGGGCCCGGGCGATGCGGGTCTCGCTGAAGGACGCGACCTCGGTGACGATGGCGCGCCGGTCGGCCGGGGCGGTGGTGAGGCTGGAGATGTCGCGGATGCCCAGCATCGCCATGTGGAGCGTGCGCGGGATGGGGGTGGCTGAGAGCGTGAGCACATCGGCCGTCAGGCGCAGGCGCAGCAGCTCCTCCTTGTGCTCCACGCCGAAGCGCTGCTCTTCGTCGATCACCACGAGCCCGAGATCGGCAAACGCGACATCTTTGGAAAGGATGCGGTGGGTGCCGATGATGACATCGACCTGGCCCCGCGCGAGACGACGGAGCACGTCGGAGGCTTCGCTCCCGGTCTTGAAGCGAGAGAGGCTTTCGACGGAGAACGGGTACCCGGAAAAGCGGGCGCGGAAGGTGCGCTCGTGCTGCTCGGCGAGGAGCGTGGTGGGCACGAGGACGGCGACCTGCCTGCCGCTCTCACACGCCTTGAACGCGGCGCGGATGGCGAGTTCGGTCTTGCCGAAGCCCACATCGCCGCAGACGAGGCGGTCCATGGGGCGCGGGGCGTGCATGTCCTTCTTGATCGCGGCGAGGGCGGCGAGCTGGTCCTCGGTCTCTTCGTAGGGAAACTCGGCCTCAAACTCCTGCTGCCACGCGGTGTCGCCGGGGAACGCGATGCCCGGAAGGCTCTCGCGGGCGGCGCGGACGCGGAGGAGTTCGGCGGCGAGGTCTTTGACGGAGTCGCGGACCCGGTCCTTCTGGTTCTTCCAGCGCGCCCCGCCGAGCGTGGAGAGGGTGGGCTTGCCCCGGAAACTCCCGACGTACTTCTGAACCAGGTCGATCTGCGTCAAGGGTACGTGGAGCCGGGCCCGGTCGGCGAACTCCAGGGTCATGTACTCGAGCGCGTCGGGGGGCGCGGGGCCCGGGCGAAGGGCCGGGCGGGCGCCCTCGCGGGGACTGATCCAGGCCAGAGCGACAAACCTGGCAATGCCGTGGTCCGCATGGACAACGTAGTCACCCGGCTGAACATCGAGGAAGGCATCGATGGTTCGCGCGGCCGCAAGGCGGACGCTTCTGCGGCGGACCTGGAACCGATGCAGGAGTTCGTGGTAGGGCACGAGCGCGAGGGGAGCGCCGGACCCGGGCCGGATGACAAAGCCGCGGTGGAGATAGGCGGCCTCGGCACTCACGCCTTCGCCGGGGGCGAACTCGCGGCGGAGTTCGTCAAAGCGCTGGCGCTCGCCGTCGTTCTGCGTGAGGACTCGGACCGACGTGCCTGCCCGGACGATCTCGGCGAGCGAGGCGACCGCCTCGGAGGCATCGCGTGAGAACTCGGGCAGCGGACCGAGGCCCAGCGTGATGCGCGTGTCGGCGCCGGTTGCGCCGTGCGAGAACTGGTTCATCTCGGCGAGTGCGGCGAACTGGGTTTCGAGCACCTTGAGGACGTCGCGCGGATTGAGGACGCCCTGCCCCGCGTCGTAGACGCGCTCGTAGTAGCCCCGCGCCTGCTCGGCGAGCTCAAGGGTTTCATGGAGCAGCACCACCGCGGCACGGGGCAGCACGCCGGTCACAGGCCCACCCCGGTCGAGCCGGGCGAGCTCGGGGCGCGCGGCGACCAGATCGGCCCGGGGCAGGCGGGCGTCGGAGCCCATGCTATCGAGGTCGATCTCATGAAGGTTTTCGATCTCGTCGCCGAAGTACTCGACGCGGAGCGGGGGTGTACCGCCGACCGGGAAGATGTCGACGATGCCGCCGCGGCGCGCGAACTCGCCGGGCTCTTCGATGGCCTCCCGCCGCGCGTAGCCGGCACGATCGAGCCAGTCGAAGAGGGCCCCGGGGGCGAACGCGAGACCCGGCGCGAGCCGCAGGTGAAGGGCGCCCAGCATGGCGCTGTCCGGAGCGGTCTGCATCAGCGCGTGAATGGGCGCGATGATGACGCGGGCGGCGCCCTCGCCCAGACGATGCAGAGCCCGGATTCGCGCCGCGAAGAGTTCCAGGCTGACGGAGCTCTCGCCCGGGAGCGATTCAAGGGCGGGAAGAAGGATGGGGTCGAGCGCGGCGAGCTCGTCGGCGGCCTCGTCGGCATCATCAACGTGAGCCGTGACGAGGAGGATGGGCTTGCCGAGGGGTTCGGCAAGGGCCGCTGCGAGGAGGGCGGGGGCGGAGCCGGCGACGCCGGTCGCCACAACGCGGCGCGAGGCGCGGAGGGCGTGGACGAGCTCGCCGAAACCCGCCGCGCCCGTGACGAGCGAGGAGAGGTGGGGTTGAACCGTGGGTGGGCTCGGGGGCGGCATCTGGGGCGTTTCGGAGCGCGCGCGGGCCCGCCCGGAAGTCTGTTCTCCCGGGGGGCGGGGCTTGTGTGCGGGGCATGGTACCGCGCGAGGGCCGAGGCGTCTGCCTTAGACACGGGCCGTACACTCGACGCATGAGGCGCGAATCCCTCCCGGGGTATTGCCGAGGCGGCCTGCGGCGTGAGAGCGAAGCGCCTGCACGCGGAGCGGGCCGCGTCGCGTCGACGAAGGGGCGGCGATTCATCACGTCGGCGTTGTGCGCCGTGCTGGCGGGAATCGGCGCGAGCATGCCGGCATTCGGCGCATCCGGAGCTCCGGAGGACGAGCGGCGCGCGGGTGAATCGCTCGCGGCGCGGCTGGAGAAGGCCGCGGCGGGGGCGCGGGTGATCCCGGTGGTGGTCATCGTGCCGGATGCGCGCTCGTACCTGGGCGCGATCGAGCGATGGACCCCGACGCAGCGCTTTCCGGTGCTGTGGGATGCGGGCACCGTGCGAAGTGCGCGAGATGTCGCGCGGTTCGTGCGGGCCTTTGCGCCGGCCCGGGTTGTGCGCTGGTCGAGCCCGGATGCAACGCCCTTCCCGGCGCAGGCCGCGGCACGGCGTGACCTGATCGAGGGCGCCTGGCGCCGTGCATGGGATGGCGCGCCGACGGATGATCCGGGCGTGATGCGTGACACGTGGCGGAAGGCCGGGGCGGAACCCGCGGGCATGGTCGTCGCCGATGCGGGCGACCCGGCGTGGGCGGCGGCGCTGGCGATTGCCTCGGCCCGCGCTGCGCCGCTCGTGTGGGTGGATGGGCACGGCGCAGTTTCGGCGGCGTGGGAGGCGGATGGCGCGGATGCGTACTGCGCGCAGGTGGAGCTCGCCGCGCAGCAGACTGGGCTGAGCTGGCGGGGCCTGGGAGACGAGGTCGACGCGGTGACCTATTGCGGGTCGATCCCGGCGAAGATCAAGGTGGGCGAAGACCTGTTCGCGCTCTCCGACCGGGTGGGACGCCTCGCGGACGGCACCCGCTGGGCGTGGGCATCGCAGGTGTGGGGCGACAGCCCGCGCGCGGCGTACACCGCCATGTGCGGGATCTTTCTCAGCGAACGTGAGGCCTGGCTCTTTGATTCGTACCCCGATGAAGCGCCCTGGAACCTCTACGCGCTGCGCGAGGCCGGCGGGGTGCTGCAACGCGCGGGGTGGAGCGCGAGGCTCAATGCGCCGCGCCCCGGAGGGCTCGACGATTGGCGGAACGCGTGTGCGCCGGGCCTCGCCTCGGGGCTCGTCATGGTGAACACCAAGGGCAACCGCGACTTCTTCGATCTCTTCCCCGGGCGCGGCACGCCCGGGGACATTCCGGTGCTGCGCACGCCTGCCGCCGCCTATTTCATTCACTCGTGGAGCGCCAACCAGCCGGGAGAGCCGGGCACGGTGGGCGGCCGCTGGATCGAGCACGGCGCATGGGGGTACCTCGGGTCCGTGCAGGAGCCTTACCTTCAGGCCTTCGCGACGGGGGCCGGGGTCGCGTCGCGTCTTGCCTCGGGGTGGGCATGGGGGGCGGCGGTCCGCGCCCCGGGTTTGCCCGCGGGCAAACTGGCGTGCTTCGGGGATGCGATGGCCCGGCTCGGCGAGCGCGTTGACGCGTCCGGCCCGGGTCCGGCGGAGGCCGACGCGCTGCCACTTGAAGATGCGGTGCCCCTGGAGGATCGGATTTCGGGAGCACTTCGCGCGGGGCGGTTCGATGAGGCCCTGCGCGAGATGATGCTGTCAGGACGCGAGACGGACGCGGCGCGGCTGGCAAGGGCCCTTCTGAAGGACCAGCCGGGAGCGATCTCGCCCGCGATGGCCGAACCCGCGGTGGAGGCAGCATTCCTTGCCGGCGATGCGCTGCTGCTGATCGAGATGGTGCAGCGGCTCGATCCGGCGCGGGACGCCGACGGCCTGACGCGCGACATGCTGTGGGCGGGCGTACGCGGCGCGATCGGGCAGGCTTCGCCCGCGGACGCGGAGCGGCTGGTGGCATGCCTCATGCAACGGCTGCGCGAGGGACAGGTCGGGACTGACGCCGTGGACGCGGCGCGGCTCATGGAAGCATCGGGCACACGGTTCGACCCCGTCGGATTCCTGCAGTCGGTGGGGACGACGCGAGTGAAGGACAGGCGGATCATCGATCAGGAACTGGCGAGACGGGGCGTGAAGCCCCGGTAGGAGCCGTGAGAGGGACCGGGTTCGCGATCGCTGCGGACCCGCAGGGCGAGGATGGGACCATGCAAACCGGAACGGAACCCGGAGCGCGTCTGAGAAACCTGATGGACCGCGGATGCGTGGCGGCGCCGGGGGCTTTCAACGCCCTGGCAGCACGCGCGGCGGCACAGGCGGGCTTTGAGGCGTGCTACGTGTCGGGCGCTGCGACGAGCGTGTGCGCCGGCGTGCCCGACGTGGGATTGCTCACCCTGGAGCATTTTGCGCGTGTGGTGCGCGAGGTCAGCGAGGCGTCGGGGCTGCCCGTGATTGCCGATGCCGACACGGGATTCGGTGAGGAGGAGATGACCCGGCGCGCCGTGCTGGAGTACGCCCGAGCCGGGGGTGCGGGCCTGCACATCGAGGACCAGGTGTTCCCCAAACGCTGCGGGCACCTCGACGGCAAGTCGCTTGTCCCGCTGGAGCACGCGTGCAGCAAGGTGCGATGGGCGGCGGAAGCTTCCAAGGCGTGGCGCGACGGCTCGTTCGTGGTGTGCGCGCGGACGGACGCCCGGGGTGTGGAAGGCTTCGACGCCGCGGTGAAGCGCGCCGGCGCGTATGTCCACGCCGGGGCGTCGATGATCTTTCCTGAAGGGCTCACGAGCGAAGCCGAGTTTGAGGCGTTCGCCCATGCCATGCGGGCCCTGCCCCGCCCGCCGTACCTGCTCGCGAACATGACCGAGTTCGGCAAGACACCGATCATCCCGCTCGCGCGGTTCGCGGCGATGGGGTATCACTGCGTGATCTATCCCGTGTCCCTGCTTCGGGTCGCGATGGGCGCCGTGACGCGGGCGCTCGAGTCGCTGCGGCGCGAGGGCTCGGTGGCGAGCCTACTTGGACAGATGCAGACGCGGAAGGAACTCTACGACCTCATCGGCTACACGCCGGGCGAGGCCTGGGAGTATCCGGCGTAGCGTGCGTCCCGCTCAGGCCCGGCGGCGTCGGCATGCGCGCATGCCGAGAGCGCCTAGGACGACGAGCAGAGGCGCCGGGGCGGGCACCACGAAGACGTTGGCCCGGATCGCGTCGATGTCGGTGTTCCGAAGGATGATGTCGGAGAGGTGCGTGCCGTCGATCTCGGCGCGGAGGCTGTCAAGGTCGGCGTCCCAGGCGTAAAAGTAGCGGTCCGCGTCTCGGAGACGGGTGAACTGATCGACCAGGATCGCCGCGAGGGTTTCTCCCACGCTGGCCCCCGCGAGATGGTCTTCGGCGAGCAGTCCGATCCACGGGTCGATCTCATTGACACCCGCGTAGACCGTGCCGAGGGCAGCGGCGAGCAGCGGGTCGCTGGTGATGTCATCGAAGCCGGTCACCGGGGCGAGGCCGAAGTCCTGGCGCATGGTGTTGTAATCGGGAAGCCCGTGATCTCTGCCCCGCTGAAGGTTCAGCGAGATGAGGTCGAGCCCGCCGGCGCCGGGGGGCCCGAAGAGCATGTTGCGCACATCGTCGACAACACGGGTGTCCAGCTCGTTGGCCTCCTGGGTCACGAGCCCGCGAAGGATGGCATCCATGCTGCCCGCCTCGGTGATGATGTCGGGGTTGAAGAACTGTTCGAAGAGATTGAGGTGCCCGCCGGCGAAGCGCGTGCCGTCCTCATTGCGCCGCAGCAGCCTGTCGTTGAGCATCGTGTGGCCAAGACGGAAGGCCGCGGTGGAAAAACTGGTGGAGATCGACCCGTCGATGCTCCCGTCGTAGCCGGTGCTCGCGCCGGGGGCGTGGGCGCCGAGGAGCGCCGGGAGGTACTCGTTGTAAGTGATCGCCTGAATCTCGGCGCCGACCACCTTGCGGGCCCGCTCGTACAGTTCGTCGTGCGTCCACGTGGGATTCTCGCCGGCGAGGCGGTCCGCCCAGAAGTTGTGTTCCCGCACAAAGAGCGTGTGCATGGTGGTCAGGCCGACCTGCTCATTCGAGCGGATGTCGCCGGCGAGAAAGAACGTCGGGTCGGGGCCGCCCGCATTGGGCAGCCCTCCGGTGTTGCGCGGCATGTAGCCGCCCGGGTCCATCAGCAGGCGACCTCCAGTCGCATCGCGGAGCGCCGCGGCACGCGTCGCGTCGGACCCGTACACCATGGAGCCGTCGAGCCAATGGGTCGGCAGGTTGGCGTGTTCGCGGGATGGGCCGCTGAGGTCGAACTGCGAGCGTTTGAAGGCGATCGTCTGCGTGCCGGTGTTCGCGGGGTCAAACCAGGGGTCCCCGGCGGGCACGGCGATCGGGGCGTTCTCCGAGCCCTCGGCGACCAACGCAAAGTCGTGGTCGATGAACTGACCCCATTGCCAGTGCATGCTGCTGAGTTGACGGGCATTGCCTCGAAGGCCGTTCTGGGGAGAGAGCGCGTTGGAGACGGCGCGGGGCGAGGCCCGGTTCACCATCGCGCCGATCCCATCCGCGTAATGACTGCCGCTCGCCCCGCGAATCAGAAGCGTGCCCGCCCGCCCCATGTCGAGGTGCAGGAGGTTGTTGGCCGACCCGTCGATGGTGCGATTGTCGGCGTGCGCGAGCCCGCAGAGGGCAACGATCGCAAACGTCATGGAACGGGCATGGGTATGCACGGCTTCTCCTTCATTCATTCGCTTGACCTTGCGCGGCGCCGAAGCCCATCCGGCGGCGTCCCGGCTCGCACTGCCGCATTGTGACGATGCGCAATACCGAACTCAAGCGCGGGGGGCGGAACTCGGCCCGGCGGCCCGTTATCGGTGTCGAATGGGCCACCGGCGAGGGCCGTAATACCCGGCCGCCGAATACCGACCCATCGCACACCCCTCGGACGCCTCATTGCCCGTTCGGTGAGTTCGGAGCGCACCAGAGCCGCCCCGGTCGCCGGTTGAGTTCGTGGTCGTACTCGGCGTTGGAAATCCAGACGCACGCCCCGTCGGGCTGCGCGACGGTGGCCCCCGGACCGTGCCGGCGCGTCAGCCCTTCAGTCGGGAAGCTCGACCCGTCATTCCACGGGGCGCCGGTGTTGCGCCCCCCCGCTTCGTCTGTTTCCCAGAACAGGATTGACCCGGGCATGAACTCATCGATCCGGTAGGTCGGATCCTGGCGTCCGAAACGCCGGGCAGCGCCGTTCATGAGGTAGCTGGTCAGGGCGCTTGTGCCGGGGAAGGGGTCTCCGTGGTGGTCGGGACACCGATAGACCGAGGCGATTCCCGGGTGCGCGACGGAACGCTCGCCCCCGAGGTAGTTCCAGAGGATGCCGGTGGAAGGTCCGATACCGCGGACGATCGGGTTCGCAGGATCGCCGTAATAGAGCCAGCCGCGGACCTGCGGGGGAGACGGCTGCCAGTTCGGGTCGGGCACGCGGTCGTCGGAAGCGGTGGCGTAGTCGTTGACGGCGTGGATGAGTTGGCGGAGATTGGCGGTGCAGCGGACCATCTTGCCGCTCTTGCGGGCCCCGGAGAGCGCCGGCAGGGCAATCGCGACGAGGATCGCCACGATGGCGATCACGACGAGCAACTCGATGAGCGTGAAGGCCCGCACGTCCAGAGCATACCGTGCGAGGGCCCGATCCGGCGGAGCGTCGGTACAGGGTGCGCCGGAGTTTTCTTGATTTCAGGACCCGTTTGGGGGACGGATGCGGACTCCACCGCGGAGGATGTGCGCATGGTGATGAACCCTCTCGCGATCGCGTGGCTCACGGCCGTGTCGCTGGGCGATGTGCCGGCGGCGTGGAGGCTGGAACTCCAGTGCCGGTCGTCGCTGAACCCAGGCGTGCCGCCCTTCAATCTGCCCTTCCCGTCCTCGCTGTCGAGCCAGTACGTGGCGCTGGGTGAAGACGGGAGGGTGGCGATCCGCTACGTGACGGCGGGGAGCGCCACGGAGGGGTTCTTCTTCGGGTCCGGGGGCGCAGGGAGCACGATCTGGTCGGTGAACAACCCCGACGACCCGGTCTTCAGCACGGACATCGATCTGCGCGCCGGGCGGCTGGCGCTCAGTTACCTGACCACGGGCACGGGGGCCATCGTGCTCGACACCGCGGGCTCGCTCGTGCAGGCGTTTCCGGCGGGCGGGCCGCAGGGGGTCAGCAACTTCAGCGGCGTACAGCTCACTGCGGATGGCGCGATCGGGTACCGCGGCGATTCGGGCGCGAACAAGAAGTTCGTGTTCGATTCGTTCGACGGCCCCACCCGGACCCAGACCCTTGTCGCGCAGAGCGGCGCCGGGCAGTACGGCTACCTGTTCACGCCGAGCATCAATGACAGCCGCCAGCTCGCGGCGAAGGTGTTCGATGCCTCCAGCAACAGCCTGGTGTACCGATTTGAACCGGGCGGGGCGCGAACCCTGATCGCGGATGCTCGCCCGGGCGCACCGTTCAATGCGATCCTCAACGGGGTCGCCATCGGCGCTTCGGGCGATGTCGCGTGCTTCGCCCGCGACCGCGCCGGCAACGAGTGGCGCCTCGTGCGGGGTGACGGCGCCGCGATGCAGATCATCGCCCGGCCCGGCGACCTCGGCATTCTCTCCAGCGAGTTCGGAAACTTCGGGCCGGATGTCAATGGCGAGGGCTGGGTGGTGTTCCGGGCGAAGACGGCGACGGGGCACGCGGTCTTCGTGGGTGACGGCGAAAGCCTCGTGCGGGTCGCGGGCGACGGAGATGTCGTGGACACCGATCTCGGCCCCGTCGCGCTCGGGCTTGACTTCGGCCCGCCGACAGGACGACAGACGCTCAGCGGCCGCGTCGTCATCAACGATGCCGGGCAGATCGCCTTCGCGGCGTTCCTGGAGTACGACTCGATCGGGGTCTTTGTCGCCACCCCGGTGGTGCCCTGCCCCGCTGACCTGTCCGCATCGAGTGACCCGAACGACCCCGGATACGGAGCGCCGGACGGGCTCGTGGACGCGGCGGACTTCTTCTATTATCTGGACCAGTTCGTGACCGGGAACGCCAGCGTGAGCGACCTGACCGGCAGCAGCGATCCGAACGACCCGACCTACGGCGCACCGGACGGGTCGATCGACGCGGCAGATTTCTTCTACTACCTCGACAGGTTCGTGGAGGGATGCGCGTAGGGGTCCGCGAGGCGGGGTTCGCTCGGGGCCCCGGCGTGTCCGTTTGCCGTCGCACGCTTTGAACGCGATCGGCCGGAGAGTATTCTGGGGACGAGTGTGCCGGAGGCCTCGGAGGGCGCGGTGGTGCGCGCCGGGCGTCACGGGCGCCCTGAGACCCGGTGCCCGGTGTGGGGCGTTTGAAGCCTGGACGGAATGCCTGAAGGAGCTGGTATGAAGACTCACAGTTTGTGCGCGGTCCTTGCGGCCCTGGTCGGTTCAACGTGGGCCCTTGGGGACACCGTGACGGTCATCTACAGCAAGGTTGCCCGGCATCCGTCAGCCGTTGTGCCCGGCGCGGTTGACCTCGACGGGAACCCCGCGACCACCGAGTGGCGCGCGCTTGAAGACCTGATCGTGAGCCCGGACGGCTCGATGTGGGGCATCAAGGGGCGTACGCAACTGGGAAGCGATCTCGAATCCACGTTCGTGCTGGGGTCCGGGCTCGCCGGCACGACCGAACTGCAGGAGGGGCGGCCGATCCCCGGCGGAGCGCCGGGCGAACTGATGGACTTCCTCGGATCGAGCTTCGGGCGCTTCGACTCGCACAACAACTTCGTGTACACCGCGCGGGCCCGCGGAGGCTCACCATCGACCTTCCAGAAGGTGCTGCACCGAGATGCGTCGACATCGACGACCACCATCGCCATCCAGATGGGCGATCCGATCCTGGGCCTGGCGGACGCCGATCCCAACCCGTCGGGTGACGAGACGTTCGGCAACTCGATCGGCTCCGTGCACCTGCTCGACGACGGCACGATCGGCAGCCAGGATTCGACGATCCAGAACATTAGTTCGTTGCGGCGGCCCGCGATCATGTACGACGACGCGGCGATCCACCAGGCCAACGTCTCGTCGGTCGCGGGGCTGGGGGGCGCGGGCACCCCCACCCTGGCGACGATCAACGCCAACTCGTTCTACTCCAGCGCCGACGGCGGCCACCGCGTGTTCGCGGGGCGAATCAACGGCTTCACGAGCACCACGGATGATGTGCTCGTGGTTGACGATGAAGTGGTGATGCAGGAGGGGTCGCTGATCCCCGGGAGCACGGTGACCTTCGCGGCCGTCTTCCACCACGGCATGCTCACCAACGGTAGGTGGTACGCCCGGGGCGACGACCTGAGCGACAACGACTGGGCGGCGATCAACGGCGATGTGGTCGTCAAGACCGGCGACCCGATCGTGCCTGCGTCATTCACCGCATGGGGCTCGGTCTTCCTGTCCTTCAACACCAATCACGCCGGCGACTGGGTGCTCGCGGGCAACACCGTGGACCCCGACGGCTCCCCCGACACCGATGACATGCTCGTGCTCAACGGCGCACGGGTCCTGCTCCGCGAAGGCGACCCCGTGGACCTCGACAACAACGGCATCTTCGACGACGGCGCGTACATCGGGCGCGGCAACGTCGCGCTGAGCGCCTTCGAGCCGAATGACCTGTTCATCACCGCAAGCGGCGAGGTCTACGTCTTTGTCAATCTCCGCAGCGCTCCAGACGACTCCGGCGTCGATCTCGGGTCCGACCCCGCCTTCGGCACCCCGAGCGCATTCCTCCGCATTTCCACGGCGAATGCCTGCCCGGCCGACCTCTCAGGCAGCAGCGATCCCAACGATCCCGCCTACGGCCAGCCCGACGGCGCAGTGGACAGCGCCGATTTCTTTTACTACCTCGATCAGTTCGTCGGCGGAAACGTTGCGGTCGCCGACCTCTCTGGCAGCAGCGACCCCAACGACCCGGCCTACGGCGTCCCCGACGGCATGATCGACGCGGCGGATTTCTTCTATTACCTCGATCTGTTCGTGAACGGTTGCCCATGAATCGTCCCGCGGAAGTCGAGCACTTCGGGGCCGCGTGATCCCGGGCCGGCGCGGAACCTCCCGCCGGGCGTCGCGCGGAGGATTCGCAGGCTGCCGGATGCGATGATGGCGCAGCCTTCGCGGCCCGGACGATGTGCCGCCGCGCGGTGCGCCCGCGCGGGCGCCCGGGCGTTTCCCGACCGTGACATTGGGGGCGGGCCTGCCCGCGATATCATGGGGCATGACGCGCAAGAACCTGCTGCTGACAGCGTTCTTGATAACCCCCTTTCTGGGGCTGGTCGCGATTTTCTGGGCGGTGGCTTACGACAGCCGCGCTGACCGGCGGACCGAGATGGATCGCGCTCCGCGGATCGGGGCGGGGGCGAATGAAACCGGCGGCGCGAACGCGATCGGCGAGCTCATGGCCGGGAACCGCGCGACCGGGCCGGAGCGGCCCAGCGCCGCGCCTCCGGCGACGGGCGCGGGAGCGCCTCCGGTTGACGGCGCCGATGCCGGCTTAAACCCGCCAACCCAACCCGGCCTGATCGATGCGCCCGCTCCCGGTCGCCCGGGGGAGTTTACGGGAGATGTGCGCGCCATCCGTGTAACCGGCGGCGGCGGGACGCCCGCTGATCTTCAGCGCGATCTCCGCGTCTGGCTGCCCCCCGGGTACTTCGACCCGGCGAACGGCGCGCGCCGCTACCCGGTGTTATTCCTGATGGACGGCCAGAATCTGTTCAGTTACTCACCTCCGGCGGGCGGGGACTGGCAGGCCGACGAGACCGTCTCTCGCCTCGTCGAAGCAAAGCAGATCGCGGACCTCATCATCGTGGGTGTGCCGCACGCCGAGCGCCTGCGCATCACCGAGTACGCCCCCCACCCATTTCTGAAGGATGTGCCGGCGGCGGGCGCGGAGTTTGAGTCGTGGTTCATGGGCACGGTGCTGCCGCGCGTGCGCGAGGTGCTTCGCGTGAGCCGCGAACCCGGCAAGACCGGGATCGGCGGATCGTCGCTCGGCGCCGCGATCAGCCTGCGCCTCGCGTCCCGGCACCCCGATGTCTTCGGGCGCGTGCTCATTGAGAGCCTGAGCGACCTCCCGGAAGCGGGCGAACCTTGGGAGAAGGAAGTGCGCGACGCGGCCCTGCCCGGGGCGCGCGTGTGGATCGGCGTCGGGGGTGCCGAACTCGGGCCGCAGGCCCATGACCGGAATGCCGCGTTCGCGGCGTTCTCCACGGCCCTGGCGGAATCTCTGCGCGCTTCGGGAGACCCCGGGCGCGTGCACCTTGAACTCGAACCCGATGCCCCGCATCACGAGAGCGCCTGGGCGCGTCGCCTCGAACCTGCGCTGAAGTTCCTCTTCCCGCGTGAGCCGTGACGACCGCTGCTTCCGTTCAAGCATGAAGCCCGAGGGCGCGGGCCCCCGGGCTCGATTGGCGGTCGGTCAGAGGCGTGCCGGGTTCGCGGGCCGGCCGCAGATTACCTCACGCCGTCTTTGCCCGCGAGCAGCCGGATCATGTCGACGCACCGGGCGGAGTAACCCGCCTCGTTGTCGTACCACGACACGATCTTGAAGAATCGGTCGTTGAGCTGGATGCCCGCCTTGGCGTCGAAGATCGACGAGTGGCGGTCGCCGATGAAATCGCTGGAGACGACTTCTTCGTCGGTGTAGGCGAGCACCCCCGCCATGGAGCCCGCCGCCGCGGCCTTCATTGCCGCGTTGATGTCCGCGAGGCTGGTCGGCTTGGCGGTGCGGAAGGTGAGATCAACCGCTGAAACGTCCGCCGTGGGAACCCGGAAACTCATGCCGGTGAGCTTGCCCTTGAGCGCGGGGATGCAGAGCGTCACGGCCTTGGCGGCGCCGGTGCTGGCAGGGATGATGTTCTGGTAGGCGTTTCGCCCGCCGCGCCAGTCCTTCTTGGAGGGGCCGTCCTGGGTGGGCTGCGTGGCGGTGGCGGCGTGGACCGTGGTCATCAGGCCCTCTTCGAGCCCGAAGTTGTCGTTGATCACCTTGGCGACGGGGGCGAGGCAGTTCGTGGTGCAACTGGCGTTGCTGATGACGGCGTGCTTGGAAGCGTCATAGTTCTCGTGGTTGACCTTGTAGCAGAGCGTGGGCACCTGGGCCGGCTCGCTCTTGGTCGGGGCGGAGATGATCACGCGCCGGCAGCCGGCCTGGATGTGCAGACCGGCCTTGTCGAGGTCGGTGAAGAGCCCGGTCGACTCGAGCACATATTGCACGCCCAGGTCCTTCCACGGGAGCTTCGCGGGGTCTTTCTCGGCCATCGTGCGGGTGGTGCGCCCGTTGATCGTGAAGCTTGATTCCGTCGCGCTGGCGCTGACTTCCTTGCCCCCGAGCCGGAACCGCCCGTGCATGGTGTCATACTTGAGCAGATAGGCCAGGTTGTCCGCCGGTACGAGATCGTTGACCGCGACAATTTCAATCGCCGGATCTTCAGAGGCGATCCGGTAGACCAGCCGACCAATGCGACCAAACCCGTTGATGCCCACGCGAATCGCCATGGTTCCGTCCTTTCGTGCTGCGCCGGCGGTCAGGCCGGGATCCATCGTATCGCCCGCCGGACGCGATTCGAGCCTTGCGTCGGCCGATTGCCCCCCGCTGCCCGGGATCTGCGCAGCGCCCGACCGGCCCCGTGCCCCTACCCTGACTCATGGAGCGTGATGTGGATCGCGTGCTGATCGACCGCGGCACAATCGCCCGGCGCGTCGAAGCACTCGGGACGACGATCGCCGCCGACCTGACCGCCGAACTTGGCGGCCCGGAGGCCGCCGCGCTCTCCTCCGGGCGCATCGTCTTCATCCCGATTCTCACGGGCGCCGTGGTGTTCGTCGCCGACCTGATCCGGCACATCCCCTTCAAGCTCAGCCTCGGCGTTGTCGCGGTCTCCAGCTATCCGGGCAAGAGCATGGAGAGCAAGGGCGCGGCGATCCGCGGCGAGATGCCCCGCAACCTCGAAGGCAAGCATGTCGTCATCGTCGATGACATCCTCGACTCGGGCCGGACACTCGGCCTGATCCGCGATGTGGTGATGGAGCAGAACCCGGCGAGCATCCGCATCGCGGTTCTGCTCTCCAAGCGGGTCGACCGGGCCCGCGACGTCAGGGCGGACTACGTGGGATTCGAGATCGACGACGAGTTTGTCGTCGGCTTCGGGCTGGACTACGACGGGTACTACCGCAACCTGCCGGATATCGCGACGCTGCGCGCCAGCGCGCTGTAGAGCCTTTCAGTGCGTGCCGAGGCAACCACCGGCGATCCTTCGGATTCTTGGAGACCTCAGATTCCATCCGGCTGATGCACCGGTCGTACCGGCTTGATTCACGCTTTATTTCCATCGCCAAGGGTGCCTTGCCCGTCGTGCTCGCGCCGTATCGCGCGCCCAGGCTCCCTACCCGTCATTCGCTCGCCCGCGCGCCGGCGGCAATCGCGTGCCAACTGCCGCGCAATGCGCCCGGTCTCAAACCGTTCGGACCTCGCGAGTTCCCTGATCCAGCAGCATTACCCCAGTCCGCCTGCCTCCCGAATCGCCCGGTCCAACTCCGGAGACACCGGCATGACCGAGAGCCGGGACTGGCGGACAAGATCGAACGCATGGAATCGCGCATCGGCCTTGATCCACTCCAGCGTCACGGGCCGGGGCAGGGGCCTCACGCCCCGGATCTCCACCACCGGCCTCTTGATCTCCCCCTTGGCCGTCAGCCCGGGGGCATCGGGGTCCGGGGTGGGGCCCTTGACCACGCGCGCCAGCCCGACGATCGCCCGTTCCGAACCGGTGTGGTAGATCAGGACATCGTCGCCCCAGGCGCAGGCCCGGAGGTGTCCGCACGCCGCGGGGTTCGAGACGCCCGCCCACGTCGTCGCCTTGTCGCGCATCAGGTCGGCGAAGGCGTATTCGCCCGGTTCGGTCTTGAAGAGAAACGTGGGCATGACGGAGGGTAGTGGGGAGTAACTCGCGTCGCGAATGCCCGGGAGCGCCGGGCCGCGGGCGCCGGGGAGCCCCGCCGGGCCCGGCATACCATCGCCCACGATGTTCCGCAAGGTTCTGCACAGCAAGATTCACCGTGCCGTCGTGACCGCCGCGCTGCCCGATTACGTCGGCTCGATCACGGTCGATGAGCTCATCCTCAAGACGATCGGCCTGCGCGTGAACGACGCGGTGACGGTGGCCAACTGCCGGACCGGCGCTCGCTTCGAGACGTATGTCTTCCGGGGCGAGGCAGGCTCGGGCAAGATCGAGGTGAACGGGGCGGCCGCTCACCTCGTCGAACCCGGCGACGCGGTCATCGTGCTCCACTACGCCTACATGACCGACGCCGAATACGAACGCTGGCGACCGACCATCGCCATCATGAACCAGGACAACTCCGTGCGCGAGGTCGGCCATTACTACCCGCACGGAGATCCGTCGCTGGGGGGCGACGCTCCGCTCGAAGTGAGCGGCTCGGAAGTCACACGCGAGTCCACGGCTCGCGACCGCGAACCTCGACGAGCAGAGCCTCGCGCGGGTGAGCCGGTGCGCCGCACCGGCGAGAGGCGCTAGCGTGCCCCGGGGCGGGGCGCTCCAAGTCGTGATGCGCGCCCTTTTTCTCGCGAGCAGCTGGACGTGGTGCATCGGCATGTTCCTGCCCGTGCTTCTGCTCCGCGATTTCGGGGCCTCCTCGTTTTGGGTCTTCGCCATTCCCAACGTGATCGGCGCGGGAGCGATGGGGTGGGTGCTCGCCCGTCCCGGCGCGAGCGAGGCCTTCACCCGCGCGCACGGTCCGGCCTGCCAGGCGTTCAGCGCCGTCACGCTCGCATTCCAGGTCTTCTTTGTGACCTGGTTCCTGCTCACCGAGCCCGATTCGCTTGTCGGCTACACCGGGCTCGGGGCCATCCTCGCCGCGGCTTCTCTCTGGACCGTCCGGGCGCGGGCACGCCTCATCGGGCTGGGAGGGGTCATCTGGGGCCTCAGCGCGATCGCCGCGGCGGTGGCGATCTTTGCCGAGCAGTCCAGCGACCCCGGCCTTGGGCCCCCAGTGCCGCTCGGCTCGCAGTCCAGGCTGGACTTGTGGATGCTGGCCCCCGTGTGCATCTTCGGGTTCGCCCTCTGCCCCTATCTCGACCTGACGTTTCACCGGGCCCGCCGGGGCTTGTCCGCATCGGGCTCGCGCTGGGCCTTTTCGCTCGGATTCGGGATCTTTTTCGTCGCCATGATCGCGTTCACTGCCTGGTACGCCCCCTACCTCGCGCTCGGCGAAGGGCGGCCCGCGATCGCACACCTTGCCCCCGCCGCGGCGATTGCGGTCACGCTCCACATCACGCTCCAGGCCCTGTTCACGGCCCGGGTCCACGATGCTGAACTCCGTGAAGCCCGGGCGCAGGGGGGCAGGCCGATGCTCTCTCTCGCCGTGGTGGCCGGAGCGCTGCTCGGTGTGTTCGCGGGCGTGACGAGCACCTACGACCCGCCCCTCTGGCTCACCGGCGGCGCCCGCACCGGCGAACTGGTGTACCGCCTGTTCATGTCGTTCTACGGGCTGGTCTTCCCGGCGTACCTCTGGATCGTCGCGATCCCCGGGCGCTTCGGCGGGGCTGATGGGCATCGCCGGCGCACGCGGCTCTACTGGGCCGCCATCGCCGCTGCCGCGCCTTTCTACGCCGTCGGCTTCATCGGGCACGAGGAGCCCTGGCTGGCGGCGGGCCTCATGCTCGTGCTCGGGGCCGGGTGGGTCGCATCACGGGGCGAGCGTCCAGGCCGCTCGTTGGCCGCCTGACGGCCTGGCCCCGGACGCGGGGCAGGCATCAAGTGCCGCGCCCACGCCGCCCGTGCGTCACCGCGGTACGCTTCGCCATGCACACGGACGTGCAAACCCGCCGTCAGGCTCTTGCGGCCCTCTCCGGCTCGCTGGCGTTGCCGAGCCTGCTGAGCGCGTGCGCCGGGGCCGAGCCTAACGCCCCCGGCGTTCTGCAGGCGTCCGTTCCTCCGGCGCCGGGCAGGGAGTTCCGCGCCGCGTGGGTGGCCGTCGTGGACAACATCGACTGGCCCTCGCACCCCGGTGTTTCGGCGGAATCGCTGCGGGCCGAGATCGCCTCGCTTCTCGACCACGCGGCGGCGACAGGGCTCAACGCGCTCATCGTGCAGGTCCGGGCGAGCGCGGACGCGATCTACCCATCGGCGCACGACCCCTGGTGCGAGTTCCTGACCGGGCGGTCGGGGCAGCCGCCCCCCGGACGCATCGACCCCCTGGAGGTCTGGATCGACGGCGCCCACGAGCGCGGGCTTGACTTCCATGCGTGGTTCAACCCGTTTCGCGCCCGGCACCACAAGGCGAAGTTGCCCGATGCGCCCTCGCACGTGACCAATCGCTCGCCGGCCATCGTGCGCCAATACGGCCAGCTCAAGTGGCTCGACCCCGGCGAACCCGCCTCGCACGATGAGGCGATGCGGGCGGTGCTGGATGTGGTCCGCCGATACGACATCGACGGCGTTCACATCGACGACTATTTCTACCCGTACCCCGAGGACGGCAAGGCCTTTGACGATGCCCGCACCTTCGGCGCGTACCAGCGCACCGGGGGCAATCTGTCGCGGTCAGACTGGCGCCGGCGAAACGTGGACACGTTCGTGTCGCGCCTGTACCGCGAAGTGAAGGGCGCGAACGCGAAACTGCTCGTGGGCATCAGCCCCTTCGGGATTTGGCGCCCCGGCTACCCGCGCGGGGTGACGGGGCTCGACGCCTACGAGGCGCTGGCGGGAGACGCCCGGAAGTGGATGCGCGAGGGATGGGCTGACTATTTCTCGCCCCAGCTGTACTGGCCGCGCGATTCCAAGGGGCAGCCCTTCGGTCCGCTCCTTGACTGGTGGCTGGAGCAGAACACCAAGGGGCGGCACGTCTGGCCTGGGCTCTACGCGAGCCGGGTGGAGGCCTCGGGCGGGTGGTCCCCGGCAGAGATCGCCGGGCAGGTGCAGTTGATGCGCACGCGGCCGGGATGCTCGGGGCACGTGCATTTCAGCCTCAAGGCGATTGCCCGCGATCACCAGGGACTCGGGGCCCAGCTGCGCGATGTCGTGTATGCCGCCCCCTCGATCGCCCCCGCGTCGTCATGGCTCGGCATCGAGGCGCCTCCGGCGCCTTCGGTGCGGGCGTCGCGTCGCGCCGGGGCCATCACCGTGACGATCGAGGGCTCGCCTGCACGCCGATGGGCGGTCGGAGTGGAGAGCGCGGCAGGGTGGGAGCTCAGGATTTTTCCCGGGACCCGACGGTCCTTGACGCTGGGTCCGGCGGAATCGGACGATGCGCGGGCGATCGCTGTCGCGGGGGTCGGGCCCTCTGGCGCGCTCGGCGCGTGGGGGCACGCGGCGCTGTGAGGTCGGCGCGTCCGCCCCGCCAAGAGCCCGCCCGCACGCCGACTACCATCGCGCGATGACCCGAGCCCAGCACAACGTCCTGTTGATCGGCGGCGGGGGGCGCGAGCACGCGCTGGCCCGGCGGCTTTGCGCCTCGGCGCGCCTGGCCGCCCTGCACGTCACGCACCCCGAGAACCCGGGGCTGGCCCGGATGGGCCGGGCGGTGGATGTGCCCGTGAACGCCCGCGAGGTGTACCGGCTCCAGCAGTATTGCGATCGGCACGACATCTCCCTGGTCGTCATCGGCCCCGAAGACCCGCTCGCCGAGGGTTTCGCCGACGCGCTCGCCAGGGACGGGCGCCTGGTGTTCGGCCCTTCGGCGGCCGGGGCGAGGCTGGAGAGCGACAAGGCCTGGTGCAAGGCGCTGATGCGCCAGGGATCGATTCCTACCGCGGAGGGGCGGGCGTTCACCGACCACCCCGCCGCGTGCGAGTACTTCGAGCTCCGGTCGCTCGACATCGAGGAGCGCGAGCGGCTGGCGGACCTGGAGCGGGTGCGCTCGGCCGAGGCCCGGCGTGCCGCGATTGACGCGCTGATGCGCGTCGGCAGCGCGGTGCTGGACCGGGGGCGGATCATCAGCGCGGACGAGACGCTCCTCCGGAACTGCGGGCTCTTTGAACGCGGGGTTGACGATGAGGCGCTGCGGGCCCGGGCGCGCGTGCAGGCCACGATCGCGCGCAGGCCCCGGCCCGTGCTCCCGGTCATCAAGGCAAGCGGGCTGTGCAAGGGCAAGGGGGTAACCGTGCCCGGCACCATCGCCGAGGGGCTCGCGGCCCTGGAGGCGAGCCTGCTGCGCAAGGTCTTTGGAGATGCCGGCAGGACCGTGTTGATTGAGGAACGGCTCTCGGGCCCCGAAGTCTCCGTGCTTGCGCTCGTCGATGGACGCAATATCCTCGTTCTTCCCGTCTGCCAGGATCACAAGCGCCTGCTCGACGGCGACAAGGGCCCCAACACCGGGGGCATGGGGGCCTATTGCCCGGCGCCGCTTGTCAATGACGCCGCGATGTCCGCGATCGAGCGCGAAATCCTTGTGCCCACCGTGGATTGCCTGCGCCGCGAAGGGATCGAGTACCGGGGCGTGATGTACGCGGGGCTGATGCTCACGCACGCCGGGCCCAAGGTGCTGGAGTTCAACTGCCGCTTCGGCGACCCGGAGTGTCAGCCGCTCATGGCGCGACTGCGGAGCGACCTGATCGACCTGCTTGAGGCGGCGTGCCTCGGTCGGCTCGACCGCCTGCGGTGCGAGTGGGACCCGCGCGCCGCGTGCTGCGTGGTTCTCGCGAGCGACGGCTATCCCGATGCGCCCCGGTCCGGCCAGGTGATCGAGGGGCTCGAGGCCGCTGAGGCAATGCCCGGCGTGGTCGTGGACCTCGCGGGCGCCGCGCGCGACGCGGAGGGGCGCATCGTCTCCAAGGGAGGGCGCGTCGTGGGGGTCACCGGCCTGGGCGACTCGCTCGCTGCGGCGCGGGCTCGGGCGTACGAGGCGTGCGAGGTCGTGCGGTTCGCGGGTCGCCGGCTGAGGCGGGACATCGGCGCGCAGGGGGCGTAGTTCACGCGCAGCGCCTCGCCGAGGCGGGCGCCGAAGCGCTCGCGGTCCGGCCCCTCACCCAACGGCTTGGGCCGCGCACTCGCGCGCGATGACGGCCGCAGCCCGCTCGATCTGAGCCCGCGACACGTCGAGGTGACACACGGCCCGGATCGTCGAAGGCCCCGTGTCGAAGGCAAGCACGCCCTGCGCGCCGAGGCGCCGGCACAATGCCGATGCGTCGCCGGAGACGTTGAAGTACACCATGTTGGTCTGCACGTTGGCGAGGTTCACCGTGACGCCGGGCACCCCCGACAGGCGCTCGCCGAGGAGGCGGGCGTTGGCGTGATCTTCCGCCAGCCGCGCCAGGTGGTGGTCGAGCGCGTACAGCGCAGCCCCGGCGAGCACGCCGGACTGGCGCATTCCTCCCCCCAGCATCTTGCGCGTGCGATGAGCGCGGGCGATTGTGCTCCGGCTGCCGCACAGGGCCGAACCCACCGGGCACCCCAGCCCCTTGGAGAAGCAGACCGAGACCGTGTCTGCGTGCCGCGCGAACCGTTCCGGGCTCACCCCCCGGGCGATGCAGGCGTTCCACAGGCGCGCACCGTCCATGTGCACGCGCAGGCCGAGCGCGCGGGCGCGCTCGCTCACCCGCGCCACGTCTTCCACGCTCCACGCCACGCCCCCGGCGCGGTTGTGCGTGTTCTCGATCTCGACCAGGCGCGTCCGCGGGAAGTGGTCATCCCCCGGGCGCACGAGCGGGTCGATCGACCCGGGCCCGAACCGCCCGTCGGGAGAGTCGATGAACCGCAGCGAGAGCCCTGCAACCGCCGCGAAGCCCGCCGTTTCGTAGTAGTAGACGTGGCTCTCGCGGTGCAGGATCACCTCGTCTCCGGGCTCGGTCTGGCTCTTCAGGGCGAGGAGGTTCGCCATCGTGCCGCTGGGCACGAAGAGCGCCGCCTCCGTTCCGAGCAGGGCCGCCACGCGCTCCTGCAGCGCGATGACCGTCGGATCGTCGCCGATCACGTCATCACCCAGCGGGGCTCGGGCCATCGCTTCGCGCATGCCCGGCGTGGGGCGCGTCACCGTGTCCGAGCGCAGGTCGATCACGTCGAGATCGCGCGGCGGCGTCATGCTGGGCTCCGAATCCCTGAATGCCGAGACCGATCCTTCGCGTCCATGCCACGGTCACTCACGCCGGCGGGGGGTCGCCCTGGGCCGGTGTCTCCGGCGGTTTCGCCCCCGGGATCAGCCCGCGCAGGGCATCCAGCGGGTTGCCCTCGCCCGGCTTGCCCGCCAGTGCGGCAGTCAGCCGCGTGACCTCGGCGCGCAGCGAGCTCACCAGCCCGTTGGCATCACCGAGTTGCTTCAACGCGCCCGCGAGATCACCCTGAAGTTTGCCGACCTGTCCTTCCAGCGACGTGATCTGGCCCAGGCGCCCTTCCAGGTCGGTCGTGAGTTTCCCGACCCGGCCCTCAAGCCCGGTGATCTGCTCGATCCGCGAGCCGAGGTCCTTGGTCAGGCCGTCGATCTGCCCTTGCAGGCCCGCGACCATTTCCTCGCGGCCCTCCAGCACTTTCATCAGGCGGGCCACCTCAGACTGGGCGGAGGTGAGCGCCCCGCCGGCATCGGCGACGGTGCCCTTGGCATCGCTCAACTGCTTCTTGAGCGAGTCGATCTGGGCGATCAGCGACTCCTTCTCCTTCTGCAGCCGGCTCTTGGAGCCGCCATCGCAACCGCCCAAGCAAAGGCACGCCGACAAAACCACCACAAGGGGGGACTTGACCATGAGCGGTCCTCCTTTGGATTGGATGCGGATCGAAGTCCAAAGGCCGCGGTCGGATTCGAACCGACGAAGGGTTACCCCAGCGGATTTGCAATCCGCTCCATTTGTCCACTCTGGCACGCGGCCGCGTCCCGACACTACGAAGGCACACCCGAGGAATCAACCAGGTTCGCCTCAACCGTAGCCGCACGCCGGCGCCGATACCATGCGTCACCGGGATATCCCGGACCATTGGAAGGGTTGCCCCATGGGAACCTGTCACTCTGCAGCCGGTACGCCGCATCCCTTGTTGGCGTGTGTGTCCGCCGGCGTGGTGCTGGCGGGGGCCGCGCAGGCCCAGCCGATCATCGAGCCGGTCACCGCGCCGGTGCCGGCGCAGGTTGTTCCCGGCCAACCCGAAGCGCGAGACGCGATCGGGGCGCTCGAGGGGCGCGACCTGATCGTCCCCCAGGGCAGGCTCCTGCGTGAAGGGTCTTTCCTCAACCGCCGCACCGCGGCAATCTTGCGAGCACCCACCGGAGAATGGATCGCGGTCTTTTCCGAGGTCGAAGGCGAGCGCCGGCTGCCGCCGATCGTTCTCCTCCCCAACCGGACGCTCGCCTCGCTGGAAGGCTCCATCGGAGAAGACACCAATACGGTGGTTGTGACGCTCAGCGGCGAAGTGCTCGCCTACCGCCAGCGGAACTACCTGGTGCCCACGTACTACTCATTGGTCTCGGCAGCCAACGATCGTTCCGAGCCGGAAGCGCAGCAGCAGAATCCCGCCGGGGCTCCGACGGTGCCTCCGGTGGCGGACGACCCGCGCGTGGTGGATCTGATCCGAGACCTCGAGCGGCTGCAGACCCCCGGACGATCCGCCGTCGAAACCCCTACCCAGAATGAGGGGGTGGCCGCCACGGACCAGCCAAACTCGGATGAGAAACCTGGGAAGGCTCAGGTTCGCGATGGGACGCCGCTCGTGCGCCGGCGCGGCCGGCTGGTCCGAGGCGGTGCCGGGCACTGGTATTTTGCGATGGACACCGACCAGGGAACCCCCGGGGTGGGCGGACCGATCCCTCTGCTTCCCAGCGAGGTGCTGATGAGCCTTGAGAGGCTCGCCGAGCAGCGGGGTGAGGGTTTGGTCACGGAGTTGACGGGCCGCCAGTACACCTATCGGGGCCTGCTCATGGTGGTGCCGACCATGTTTGTCGTGGCCCCTCCGAGCGAGGTCACGCCCTTGCAATGAGCGGGTGGCGAGCCCGTGAGGCGTCGGAGGCCGGGTCGCCCGGCGGAACTCGCGTGTCAGGGGTGAAACTGGGCAAGAGTCGAGGAGAGCCGGGGGCCTGCGTTGACATTGAGAGGAAAGACCGGCTAGATTGCACCCCCTCTCGATGAGCGGAGGACTCGGTTCGCCGGGATCAGTCCCGACCGAGGGTGCGTATGGCCTTGTCCCCGGGTGGACCGGCGGCAAGAGTGGCGGGTGAGTTGTCGCCCGGATGACGGGCTCGACAGGAGTGCATCGTGCGGAGCAAGAAGCAATCGCGCCTGGCGGCGCTGGCGGCGGCGGGGGTGCTCGGGTGTGCGGCGCTGGCCGGTGCACAGCCCCAGGCGACGCCCGACAAGCAGAGCGACGCAGAGGTGCTTCGCGATCTGGTGCACTTCATCCAGATTGACCAGTTCAGCGCTGCGGAGAGTTACGCGAAGGAACTCATCAAGCGTCTCCAGGCCAAGGACGGGGGCGAACTCGCCCTGCTCTCCCTGGTCGAAGAAGGCGCCGAGATCGACCGGTTCCTCGACAGCATGGCCGAGGGGGTCCGCGTTTCCGCCCTGCGGGACGAGGCCGAAACGCTGCTGGCGATGTACGAGGGCGGGCGCCTGAAGCGGGCCCGGCACTCGGACGAAATCGAGGCCAACATCAAGCTCCTGGAAGGGCCGGCGCGGGGGCGGATCTTCGCCCGGGAACGCCTGATCTTTGCCGGCGAATACGCGATGCCGAAGCTGCTCAACGTGATGCTGGGCAACAGTTCGTCGGCGCTGCAGTCCGAGGTGCGGGGCGTGATCATCCGCATGGGGCGTCAGGCCATCGGCCCGCTCACCGCGGCGCTGCCCGAGCTTGACCCGGGCAGGCAGGAGATCGTCGTCAACCTGCTCGGGCAGATCGAGTACCGCACGTGGCTGCCCTTCGTGCTGGAGCTGCGCCAGGCAACCCAGAGCAGCCAGGTCGCAGAGGCCTGCGACCGGGCGCTCGCTCGTCTCACGGGCGGGGCGCCGATGGAGGGCGACCCGGCCTTCTGGTTCTACGAGCTCGCGGAGCGTTATTACGCCGAGAAGAACGAAGTCACGAGCTTCCCCAACGAGGCGATGCAGCTGGTGTGGGACTTTGACCCCGGGGTGGGCCTGATCCCCACGGCGGTCGCCACGGAAGTCTTCCACGAGATGGTGGCGATGCGCCTGTGCGAACAGTCGCTGCGCCACCGGACGAGCGACAACGATGCGCTGGGCCTGTGGCTTGCTTCGAACTTCTCTCGCGAGCTTGATTCGCCGGCCGGGTACGTCAACCCGCTGTACGGGCCGGACCGGCCTGAGGCCATGTACTACGCCGTCGCCTTCGGGCAGACCCAGGCGCAGTGGGTGCTCGCGCGGGCCCTCGATACCCGCGACACCCCTCTTGCCCGGCGCGCCATCGCGGCCATCGAGCAGACCGCCGGCGCCGACGCGATGCGCATGCCCCTCGTGCTCGGCACGGGCGATGAAGCCTCGGACCGGCGCCCGCTGGTCGAAGCCCTCAGCTATCCCAACCGGCGCGTGCAGTACGAGGCCTCGCTGGCCCTGGCGCGCAGCCAGCCCCAGGTGATGTTCGGCGGGTCGGAGCGGGTGGTCCCGCTACTCGCCGGCGCCATCCGCGACGCCTCCAAGCGCTACGGCGTGGTGCTGACGCTCGACAGCGAGCGGTCGCGCGTGCTCCGTTCGTTCCTCGAGGGGCGCGGGTTCACCGTCTACGCGGGGTCGAGCCTCGACGAGATCGCCGAGCCGCTCGCCTCGGTGCCCGGGGTTGATGTCGTGCTCGCCGACTACTCGCAGGACCGCATGGTGAGCGAAATGGAGCGCATCCGCGCCGACAACCGCCTCTCCTCCACGCCGGTGTTCATGGTCGCGGGGGGGGATGACTTCACCCGTCTCTCCACGCTGTATGCCGGCGACCAGACTGTTTCGGTCCGGCGCTCCGGCATCACCGAGAACATGATGGGCGTCTCGCTGGATGAACTGCTCCTGACCGCTTCGGGGGGCGTCATCAGCGAGGACGAGGCCCGCGAGTACGCCGCGGGCGCACTCGACGCCATGCGCGACCTCGCGGTGGCGAACAACCCCGTGTTCAACGTCTCCGATGCGGCCCCTTCACTGATGGCGGCGCTGGCCGACCTGCACGGCGGTCAGCGGCTCAAGGTCGCCGAGGTGCTCAGCCGCATCAACCAGCAGCGCGTGCAGCAGGCTCTGGTGGACGCGGCCCTGGGCGCTACGGGCATCGAACGGCTGGAGCTCCTGCGTCACGCTGCCGAGAGCGCGAAGCGCTTCGGCGGGATGATCGAAGCCCGCCAGGTCGCCTCGCTGCGGGGCGTGGTGCAGTCCGCGACGGGGGCCGAGGGCACGGCCGCGGCGGCGCTCATGGGCTCACTCGCGCCCGCGATCGACGATGTCATGCCCTTGGTGGTGCCCTCGGGCGACCGGCGGGCGAGCGAGCGGTAAGGGCGGCTGAGCCGACTTGACGACCTGGACCCGACGAGAAGCACGCCCGCGCGTGCTTCTCTTTTTGCGCCGGCCCGCGCGGGTCGCCCGGCCCGTTACACGTTGAAGTACTTGGCGCCCGGGTGATGGGCGATGAGGGCGCTGGTGCTCTGCTCGGGGTCGATCTGGAAGTTCTCGGTGAGGTCGCACCCGATCCGCCGCGGCTCGATGAGGCGGAAGAGCCTCGCCTGGTCGCTCATGTCGGGGCAGGCCGGGTAGCCGAAGGAATAGCGCCCGCCCCGGTAATGCTGGGTGAAGAGGTCCTTGAGGCGCGGCGCATCATCGCCGGAGATGCCCAGCTCCTGCCGGATGCGCTTGTGCCAGAGTTCCGCGAGCGCCTCAGCGGTCTCTACGCCCAGCCCGTGCAGGTAGAGGTACTCGGTGTACGCGTTGTTCTCGAAGAGCCTGCGGGCCTCGTGGCTCGCCTTCGGCCCCATGGTGACGCAATGGAACGCGACCACGTCGGGGCGTTCACTGGTGATGGGCAGAAAGAAATCCGCGATGCAGAGCCGCCTTCCCCGTGACTGGCGCGGGAATGTGAACCGCTCGATCTCGCGCCGCAGGCCCGGCGAGGCCCCGGCATCACGCGGGTCGTAGATGACGAGCGCATCGCCGGAGGAGCCGCAGGGAAAGTACCCGTACACCACGCGCGGCGTCAGGATGCCCCGGGCGGCGCAGTCCCGGGTGAGACGGTCGAACAGGGGCTTGACGACCTCATCGAGCTGCCGTTCGTGCTCGGCCTCGGACATTCCCCCCTGCTTGAACTGCCACTGCCCGCGGAAGAGGGCGATGGGGTTGATGTGGGCGAAGCACGCATCGAGGGGCACATCCTCGACGACGCGCGAGCCCCAGAACGGCGGCTCAGGGATGTCCGGCGCGGGGGCGAGGGGCTGGAACGTGAGCGTCGCGGTCGCGCCGGCGTCCGCCGCCGGGTTGATCGGCTCGTCGCCCTTGTGACGCTCGCGGGCGCAGGCCCGGCTCGCCCGCGAGGCCGCGATGACTTCTTCGGCGTGGGCGCGTTTCGAGAGGCGCGAAGCGATCTCGTCGTCGAGCTCGCGCTTGCGCCCGCCCGCGAGGGCATCCATGATCCGCAGGCCCTCGAAGGCATCTTTGCCGTAGAAGCACGGCCCGTCGTAGACGCCCCGCAGGTGTCCCTCGGCGTAGTGCCGCGAAAGGGCGGCCCCGCCGAGCAGCACGGGCACGCGCAGGCCGAGCGATTTCATCTCGCGCAGGTTGTCCTCCATCACGTTCACGCTCTTGACGAGGAGGCCCGAGAGCCCGATTGCGCCCGCCCCGGTGCGGCGCTGGGCGTCAAGAATTGCCGGGAGGCTCTGCTTGATGCCCAGGTTGTGCACGGTGTAGCCGTTGTTCGTCAGGATGATGTCCACGAGGTTCTTGCCGATATCGTGCACATCGCCCTTCACAGTGGCGAGCACGATCGAGCCCTTGGAGTCTCCCCCGGCGCGGTCCATGTGCGGGGTCAGCAGGGCGACCGAAGCCTTCATCGCCTCGGCCGACTGGAGCACGAAGGGGAGCTGCATGCGCCCCGAGCCGAAGAGCTCGCCGACGACCCGCATGCCGTCGAGCAGATGGTCGTTGATGATCGCGAGAGGTGCGTAGCGATCGAGCGCGGCGCTGATGGTCGCGTCGAGCCCCTCGCGCTCGCCCTCGATGATGTGCCGGCGCAGGCGTTCTTCGATCGTGAGGTCGGCAGCGGGGACTCGCGCGGCCTTGGGGGCTTCGCGCCCGGTGAACAGGGCGATGAACGCCTGAAGCGGGTCGAAGTCCGCCGGGGCGCCCGCGGGCCGGGCATCGGCCCGGCGGTCCTCGATCAGGTCGTCGGCGGCGCGCCAGTGCGCCTCGGCGATCCGGTCGCGCGGCAGGATCTTGCTCGCATGTACGATCGCGCTGGTGAGCCCCGCCTCCACGAGCCGGTGCAGGAGGACGGAGTTGAGCACCACGCGGGCCGAGGGCGAGAGGCCGAAGGAGACATTGGAGAGCCCGCAGGTGATCTGGCTCTGCGGAAAGTCCGCCGCGATCAGGCGCACGCCCTCGATGAGTTCGGCGGCGCTGCGCCGGTCAGACTCCAGCCCTGTTGAGACGGGCAGCACGAGCGGGTCGAAGTACAGGTCGCCGGGGGCGAGGCCGAAGACGCGGGTGGCGCGCTCGTACCCCCGGGCCGCGATCTCGTGCTTGCGCTTCGCCGTGCGAGCCATCGCCTGCTCGCGATCTTCATCGATGGAGCCGATCACCAGGGCCGCGCCGTAGCGCCGCGCGAGGGACGCCATCTGGTCGAACTTCTCGTCGCCCTCCTCAAAGTTGGCGCTGTTGATGATGCACTTGCCCCCCGCGTGCTTCAGCCCGGCCTCGATCACGCGCGGACTGGTGCTGTCGAGCATCAGCGGCGCCGCGACGCTCGTCGCCAGTTTGCGGGCGAGGTGGGCCATGTCCCCGGGACCGTCACGCCCGGCCACGTCCACGTTTAGATCGAGCACGTGCGAACCGTCGCGAAGTTGCGCCCGGGCCTGGCTGACGACGCCCTCGGTGTCGCCCGATTCAAGCAGGTCGCGGAACTTGCGGCTCCCGCTCGCGTTGAGGCGCTCGCCGATGATCAGGATCGACGAGTCCTGGCGGGCTTCGACAGGTTCGTACAGCGACGTGACCGCCGCAGGGAGCGGCGTCTTGACCCTCGGAGCGCCGGCTGCTTCCCCAGCAGGAGTCTGCCGGGCGCGTTGTGCCGGCGGGCTGCGCAGCCCTTCGGCGATCTGCCGGATGTGCTCGGGCGTCGTGCCGCAGCAGCCCCCGACCACGTTGACCCCCTCCTCACGGGCGAGGCGGAGCATGGCATCGGCGAAGGGGCGAGGCGCGAGCGGGAAGCGTGCCTTGCCCTGATCCATCACGGGAAGGCCCGCGTTGGGCATCACGCTGACCAGCCGGGGCCAGTGGCGCACCAGGTAGCGCACGTGCTCCACCATCTCCGCCGGCCCGGTGGCGCAGTTGAGGCCCAGCGAGGCGATGGGGTACCCGGCCAGCGCCGCGCACGCTCCCTCGATGCTCGTGCCCAGCAGCATGGAGCCCGACGTCTCGATGGTGACCGAGACCATGACCGGCACATCCTCGGGCGTGCGCCCGGCGCGATCGAGTTCATCGAGGCACGCGTTGATCGCGCACTTGACCTGGAGCAGGTCCTGGCAGGTCTCGACGAGGAGAAGATCTGCCCCGCCTTCGAGCAGCCCGCGCACCTGGATGCGATACGACTCCAGCAGGTCGTCCCACTCGATCTGGCCCAGCGAGGCGAGCTTGGTGCCCGGGCCGATGGACCCCGCGACAAACCGCGGCGACCCCCGCGAGGCGAACTTCTCCGCCGCGGCCCGGGCCACGCGGGCCGCCAGCCGGTTGATCTCGAGCGAGCGATCGGCCAGGCCGAACTCTCCCAGCACATGGCGCGCGCCGCCGAAACTGTTGGTCTCGACGGCGTCGGCCCCCGCGGCGAAGAACGACTCGTGAATGCCCTGGATCAGCTCGGGGCGCGAGGTGAGCAGCACTTCGGAGCAGTTCTCGCAGCCGCAATAGTCGCGGTGCACGTCGAGATCGTGCTGGTGCAGGGTGGTGCCCATCGCCCCGTCAAACAGGATCGGGCGGCGGGCGGCGAGATCGAGGAAGGGAGAAGTCATGCGGTGGGCACCGGGTGGAGACGAGGAATCGCGCGCGAAGCGCGGAGCCTGCACCAACGCACCCGCCCGCGGGCCGGGGGTCGGCGTGCGGGCATTATATCCATTCATCCGGGAGGAAGGATGAAAGTGCCGGGTCGGTGGTTCTTCTCCGGCGGCTGACTCCGGTCCGGCACTCGCCGGGGGAGTCCACGGGCCTATGATGTAGGGCAAACCTGTGATACGCCTGGAGTCCATGGTGATGTCCACCTGCTCCGGCGAGCCCGACCCAGATCGCCCCGAGATCTCCGTTGGCATAGATTCGGGTCGGAGATCTCAAGATGAAGATCTACGTTGGGAACCTGTCGTTCAACACCACCAATGAGGAACTGGCCGAGGCGTTCGCCGCGCACGGAGACGTGCAGAGCGCAAGCATCGTGACTGACCGGGAAACCGGCCGGGCGCGTGGCTTCGGCTTCGTCGAGATGAACGACAACGATGCGAAGGTCGCCATCGAGAAGATGAACGGCACTGAGCTCGGTGGTCGTCAGCTCACCGTCAACGAGGCCAAGCCCCGCGAAAGCCGCGGGCCGGGCGGCGGCGTCGGCTTCGGCGGCGGCCGGGGTGGTGGCGGCGGCGGCTTCGGCGGCGGTGGCAACCGCGGCGGCGGCGGCCGGCGCTGGTAAGCCCTCACGCCGCCCTCAGGGCGTGCGTGACGACCGGACGAAAGTCCAAATGCAACGGGCGGTGCTGCGAGGCACCGCCCGTTCTTGTTTGTGGCACCGATGGCGACGATTCGAACGACCCGACGGCGCCGCCGTCACGCGTGCTGTGCCGACCAATGGGGGGGCAGCCCCGCGCGGGCCGAGCCGGGTTACTTCTTCTTGCCCTTGAAGTAGTCGCCGCCGAACTTGCGCTGGAACTTCTCGACCCGTCCCGCGGCGTCAACAAAGGTGCGTTTGCCGGTGAAGAAGGGGTGCGAGCCCGACCAGACTTCGACGTGCATCTCGGGCACGGTTGAGCCGACTTCCATCACGACCTCGCCGTTGTGGTAGACCTTGGTGTTGTAGTACGCGGGGTGAATCTTGTTCTTCATGGCGAACTCCGGCGTGCCCCGGCCCGTCGGCCAAGGGGAAGGGATGGTATCCCGCTGCGAGCACGGGGCCAAGCGCGGAAAGTTCGTCCTGCGGCACGGGGCCGGGTTGCCCGCAGCCGTCTCCGCCGTTCGGGCCACACCGGGGAAAGCGCTCGGGAGATGCGGGCCAGGCTCAATTTGGGCCCTCGGTGTGCCGATTCTCGGGCGTGGGGCGCTGCCCCCGGCCCGGCGGCGGGCGTGTTCAGGGAAGGTCAGGGATGTTCAATCGATTCCTCAAAGTCTCGTCACCCACCGGGCAACAACGCTGGATCAATCTCGACCGCGTCACTCGCGTGACCCACGCGACCGACAGTTCCGGGTGCGAGGTGCTGGTCTTCTGCTTCGATGGGCAGGACCAGGTGAAGATCCACGGCACCGACGAACCGACCCTCGACCTCATCAAGAGCATCACGGCATCGCTCAACCTGGTCGCGGCCTCGACCGGGCCCACGCGCCTCGCGGCCTGAGCCGGCGAGCCCGGCCGCTGGGCACGGGTTTCAGAGGGTGAGATCGCCGAGGCGTCCGGTGCTGTCACCGAAGCTCTCGACGTCGCATCCCATGCGGTCGAGCATTGACTCATAGAGGTTGCAGAGGGGCGTCTCACGCTTCGCGCGGATGAGCCGCCCGGGGTCGATCTGCCCGCCGGCTCTCCCGGCGAGCAGGATGGGCAGGTCTTCGTGGTTGTGTCGGTTGCCGTCGGAGATGCCGCCCCCGAAGAGAATCATGGAATGGTCGATGAGCATGCCTTCACCGTCGGGAGTGCGGGCGAGACGCTCGATGAAGCGGGTGAAGCGTTCGACGTGGAAGCGGTCGATCTTGCGGATCCCGTCGATCATCGCCTGGTTGTTCTGGTGGTGCGAGAGGTGGTGGTGCCCCTCCTTGACGCCGATCTCCGGGTACACGCGGTTGCTGCCGTCAACACCCAGCATGAGCGTGCCGATGCGGGTGGTGTCGGTCTGGAAGGCGAGCAGCAGCAGGTCGTACATCAGGTCGACGTGCTCGCTGAACCTGGCCGGGATGCCTTGCGGGGCGGGCATGTCGGGGCGCGGGCGGGCCTGGTCTTCGCGCCGCGCGGCCTCGATGCGGCGCTCCACCTCGCGCACCGAGGTCTGGTACTGGTCGAGTTTGCGCCGGTCCTCAACGCCGAGCTCCGCCTCCAGGCTTCGCGCTTCGCCCAGGACGAAATCGAGCACGCTCTGTCGCCGTGCCAGCCGCTCTTCGCGGTGGGCGGCTTCGCCCACGTCGCCGAAGAGGCGCTCAAACGCGGCGCCCGGATCGACGAGTTTGGGCATGGGCGTGTCTTCGCTGCGCCAGGAGATGTTGGATGTGTACGCACAGGAGTATCCCGAGTCGCAGTTGCCCGCGCTGGGTGAGTGCTCGCAGCCGAGCTCGATCGAGGGCAGGCGCGTCGCCTGGCCCACCTGGCGGGCGGCAAACTGGTCCACGCTCACGCCGATGCGGATGTCATTGCCCGCGGTCTTGCGGGCCTGGTGCCCGGTGAGAAACGAGGCCGAGGATCGGGCATGGTCGCCCGGGCCATCGCCGTTGGCGCGGGCCTTGTCCAGCGTGAGCCCGGTGATGATGGTGACATGCTCGCGCACGCGGTCAATCGGCTCCAGCGTGCGCGAGAGGCGGTACCCCGCGCCCGAGCCCGTCGGGCCCCACCAGTCGTAGTTCACGCCGTTGGGCATGAAGACGAATGCGATGCGCGTCGGCACGCCCCCGCCGAGTGCCCCGGCGCCCGCCGGAAGGCCCTGCGCAGCCGCGAGCGGCGTCGCCCGCGCCATTGCGTCCAGCCAGGGCAGGGCCATGGACACGCCCAGGCCGCGGAGCACGGTTCGACGGGAGAGGGGGCTGGTCATGGGCGGGGCTCCTTCGGGCGGCAGGTGCGGAACGTCTCGCTCAGCACGATCGCCTCGATCATCGCGTTCCATCGGTCGCCCTGCGCGCGCGTCGCCACCGCGAGGCGACGCACCGCGGGCCGGTCGAACGGCTCCAGGCCGCGCCCCAGCGCGTAGATCAGCGTGCCCGACACCAACGTCTCGATGAACTGGTCGCTCCGCTCCGCGAGCACTCGGCGGAGGTCGTCGGGCCCGGCGACCGCGACGCCGTCGGGCAGCACGCCCCCCGCGTCGATGGGCCGGCCGGCCTCTTCGGTCCGCCAGCGCCCGACGGCATCAAAGTTCTCGAGGGCCAGCCCGAGCGGATCAAGGCGGGCGTGACAGACGGCGCAGGTGGAATCGGCGAGGTGGGCCGCGAGCTGTTCGCGGAGCGTCGCATCCGGCCCCACCGGCGACTGTTCAAGACGCGGGATGTCCGCCGGCGGGGGCGGGGGCGGGGCGCCGAGAAGGCGGTCGAGCACGAACACCCCGCGCTTCACGGGGCTGGTGCGGGTCGATCCGCTGGTCAGCGTCAGCACCGCGCCCGTAGTGAGAATCCCGCCCCGCGGCGAACCCGGCGGCAAGGGCACTCGGCGCATGGCATCGCCCTCAACACCCTCGATGCCGTAGTGCCGGGCCAGGCGCTCGTTGAGAAAGGTGAAGTCGCCCTGGAGGAGCGTCGTGAGAGGGAGATTGTCGCGGAGGGCCGCCCCCAGCAACATGCGGACTTCATCGCCCATCGCCTTGCGCAGCGCCTCGTCAAACTCCGGAAACTTCGACGGGTCGACCTCGTGCCGTTCCAGCGTGCGGAGCTGGAGCCATTGCCCCGCGAAGTGATCGACGAAGGCCTGGGCGCGGGGGTCGGCGAGCATGCGCCGCACCTCCGCCGCGAGGCCGTCCGCGCCGGTGAGTCGGCCGTCCGCGGCCGCCTCGAACAGAGCCTCATCAGGCATCGTGCTCCACAGGAAATACGAGATGCGGCTGGCAAGCGAGAAGGCGTCCAGGCGCGTGCGCCCAGTCGCCGGGTCGAGCTCACCGGCAGGCAGTCGAAAGAGGAATCGCGGTGAGACGAGGATCGCGGTCAGCGTCGTCCGCACGGCCTGTTCGGCGCTCTCGCCCGCGGCAGTCCGCGACTGGTGGAGCGCCATGAGCTGATCGAGTTCGGGTCCGGTGATGGGCCTGCGAAACGCCCGCCGCGCAAACTCGGCGACGATCGCGCGTGCGTCAATGACGCCCGTCGATCCGGGCCCGCCCGACCTCGCGCCGGGGCCGAAGATGCGGGCCCATCCGGCGGGCCGTGTCGTGGTGGCTTCAGTCAGGGGTCCGGCGATGGTGATCGCCTCGACCGCGAGGTTGCGGTCCGCGACCTGGGGTTGGTAGAAGTCATTGGTGAAGTGGGCCGCGATATCGTGTGTTCCGGCGGGAAGGCGCACGCGGGCGGCATATTCCCCAGGCTCCCCTCGCGTGCCATCGACGGAGAACGATTCGACCGTGGTGCCCCCGATGCGCAGCGCGAGCGCGGCGTGTTCATCGCCGGCGAACGTTTCCCACGCGGTGATGCGGATCATGTACTCACCGTCCGCGGGCGTCGTCGTGCGGGCGTGCACAGCGCCGGTGGAGTAGAGCATGTATCCGCCGCCGGGAAGGGTCTGGCCGTTGCCTCGGCCTTCGAGCCGTCCTGCGGGGTGGGGCGAGTCTCCGAAGGTGATCTCGGGCCCCAGCGCGGCGTCGATCGATCGCTCCGCCGCGTCCAGGTACTCCTCCATCGCCAGGGGTGAGAGCGTGAGAACATCAGCGATGTTGTCAAAGCCGTAGCCGGAGTCGTCCTGTGGGAGGCGGGCCGCAGGGTCGAAGTCGGGGTCGTCGATGAACAGCAGGTCCCGGATCGTGTTCCGATACTCCGCCCGGTTGAGCCGGTGCGGCGTGAACCAGCCCGGGTCCACCACCCCGTCGGGGGGCACATAGTCCAGGGCGGCATCCAGCCACTGCTCGATGATGAGGCGTTCGTGGTCCGTGGGCTGGTCTGCCCGGTCCGGGGGCATGTGGCGCCCCGAAACCATCTCCTTGACCGTCCTCAGGCCCTTGTCGAGCGCGAGCGCATCGGCGAGCGCGCGAACCCGGTCGAGCCGCACGTCGCCCTCAGCATCCGCCCCCACGTGGCAGTCGATGCAGTAGACATCGAGCAGGGGGAGGACATCGTTCGCCAGGCGCCGGTTGAGTTCCTCTGCGAGGGCGTCCGCTTCGGGTGGGATTCCTTCCGGCGGGCTTGCCGTTGGGTGCGCGGGCGCATCGCCAGCCTCGGAGCGTGCAGGGAGCCACGCAGAGGCAGGCCGATCCTGGCGTACCGCGAGTCGAGGTGAAAGCCCGATCGCGGCGAACGCGAGTGCGAGAAGCACCCAGATGATGCACCAGCGAATGCTCGTGCCGAGTTCGGACGGGCGCTGGCTTCGGTTGGGCATCCCAAACAACCCCCGGGCGCACATCGGTCAATCTCTGTCCGCGCCAACATACCAGAGTCACGCGCGGGCCCCAACTACGTTTCAGGCTTGAGCGATGGGTTGTCGGGGGGGGCCTGGGGCTTAGAATGGCCCATGCACAACGTCAAGTCCGTCGGCGTGATCGGGGCGGGGCAGATGGGCGGGGGCATCGCCCAGGTCGCGGCGGTCGCGGGGTTTGAGACCGTCGTGTTCGACGCCTTCGAGGGGGCGCTGGGCAAGTGCAAGAGCCTGCACGACAAACTTCTGGCGCGGGCGGTCGAGAAGGGCAAGATGGCACAGCCCGACGCCGACGCGGCGAAGAAGCGTCTGGCCTACGCCGCCTCGCTCGACGCCCTGTCGCGCTGCGACGTGGTGATCGAGGCGGTGGTTGAAGACGGGCGGGTGAAGAAAGAGCTCTTCCGCAAGGTCGCCGCGATGACCGGGCCGCAGACGCTCCTGGCCAGCAACACGAGTTCGATCAGCATCACCGATCTCGGCACGAGCGTGGGTGATCGCGCCGACCGCTTCATCGGCATGCACTTCTTCAACCCGGTGCCGGTCATGCAGCTGGTCGAAGTGATCAACGGGCTGGCGACCAGCCCCGTGACCACCGAGCGCACCATCGCCCTCGCAAAGGCGATGGGCAAGACGCCGATCCCGGCCAATGACCGCCCGGGGTTCGTGAGCAATCGCGTGCTCATGCCCCTGATCAACGAAGCGTTCTATGCGTGGATGGAAGGGGTCGCCCGGCCCGAGGACATCGACCAGATCATGAAGCTCGGGTGCAACTTCCCCATGGGGCCGCTGCGCCTGGCCGATTTCATCGGGCTCGACACGTGCGTGCACATCATGGACGTGCTCGCCGAGGGGCTCAACAGCCCGCGATACCGCGCCTGCCCGCTGCTCAAGCAGCTCGTCACTGCGGGCCGCCTCGGCGACAAGACCGGGCGCGGCGTCTTTGAATATCCGGCGAAATGACCGGCGTTGTCAGCGCGTCCGCGACTTCGCCCACGTCTGCACCGTGTCCCCGGGCGGGAGGGGCTGAAGGTCGAGGTCGATCCGGTGCATGCCGTCCGCGGCGTAGGTGCATGACACCACCGACCCGAAGAGCGGCATCGGCGCTTCATCCACGAGGTGGACCGCGACCAGCATCCGGCGCCCCGGGAACGTCACGCGGCGCGACAGGATCACCAGGTGCGAACGGCTGAGCTCCACGGTGCGGCAGGCCCAGGGCATCGTCACTCTTCCCCGCTCGTCGATCTCGGAAACGTCGATCTCCGCCGTGAACGAGTGTCCCTTCGGGCGCGGACCGTGCGGAGCGGCAGGAGTTCGAGGCTGATCGCCGGTGATTGACATGCGCCCTCTAACTTCGGTCGCTCGGGTCGGCTCCGTGGGCGCTATCTCAGTCCGGCGTGAAGGCGAACCGCCTCGCCCGACAGCATCTTCCCAGGCAGCAATCCCGCACGTCCGCTAACACGGAAACGATCAGCGAGTAACACCACGCCAATCGCAAGACGTCCGCTTGGCCGAGCGGCCGGTGATCGGCGCGATCGTCGGATTCCTCACGACCGGAGCGGCTCATCCGAACGAGCTTGTTGAGGATCGCCACGCCCACATCAGCCAGATGTTCAGTCATCCGCCGTCCCGCCACCCGCGCCCGCCGCATCGCACGCCGGCGGGACGAGTCCGAGGCACAGGACGCCGGGGCCAGCGAGGCATACACTCCCGCCCTGTCGGGGCGGTAGCTCAGTTGGTAGAGCGCATCGTTCGCAATGATGAGGTCGGGAGTTCGACTCTCCTCCGCTCCACTTGAAGAAACCCCTGCTCCGGCAGGGGTTTTTGCATTGATCCTGTGCCACCGATCTCCGGAACTTCCGGAGGCCGGTGCTGCGGTCACCAACCCTCTCACGCGCACCGGCTACATGGCATCACCGAGCTGAACTCGGGAGGCCACCCTCCCACGGTCGGGACGCGTTGCATCTCAAGCCTTGGCAGCCTCAAGCACGTCCTCTTTGGGTTCGGTGCTCTCGGTCTTCGCCTCGACCTTGCCGCCATGCTTGGCGATCACGGTCTGCACCGCCGAGCGGACAATCCGGATGCGGGTGTTGGAGGCCTCATCGGTGCGCAAGACCAGTTCGTGGTCCTTGAGATCCACGATGGTCCCAAGGATTCCCCCGGCGGTCTGCACCTTGTCGTACTTCTGGAGGCCGGCCATCAGGGCTTTGTGCTTCTTCTGCTGCTTGCGCCCTGAGATGCTCATCATCACGATCATCAGGAGCAGGAAGGGGATCATGATCCAGAAGATGCCCCCGCCGGCGGGTGGAGCGGCGCCCCCGCCGCCTGTGGTCTTGCCGTCAGGGGTCCCCGTGGTCTCGGTCGCGGGGGTCGCGGTGCGATCTCCCTGCGCGAGGGTGAAAGTGCCGAAGCCGAACTCGGAGCCGAACTCAGACATGTGGAGTCCTTTCAAGGGCTCGCACGGCGGCCCGTAGCATCGTTGGCGCGCACTGCGCACGGGGGAAGGGACGCCGGCGCGTCGGCGGACATCTTTGAAGGCGGCGGAACGACGCCCCGAGTGGGCCGCGCACGCGCGCCGCCATGATGCCCGGCGCCTCTGCGCGCCGTTGCCGGACTGCGCCCGGGGCCTACGATTGCGGCTCTGGCGAGGTAGCTCAGCTGGTCTAGAGCGCTGGATTCATAACCCGGAGGTCGTGGGTTCGAGTCCCACCCTCGCCATTATGTGATCCGTAATTTGCCGTGGATCGAACCCGCCCACCGGCGTGCCCGGCGGCGCTTGGGTAGCATGTCGGCATGAGCGGAATGGACTCCCCCGCATCGTCTCTGGTTGAACCTCGCCCGGAAGCCCAGGTTGGCGGCACGCCTTCCGCCCCCGACGCCACCGAGTCCGAACGCCCGGCGACGGACCCTTCCCAGGGGCCTTCGGCGCCTCTCCCCGGTCCGATTGACGCACTTGGTCTGGCTCAGTGCGTTGAAGCGGCGCTGTTTGCCTCCGAGCGAGCGCTTTCCGGCTCGCGTCTGGCCCAGGCCCTCCTCGGGCCGGAGCCCGTCGCGGATGCCGCAGAAGACGACCGCAGGCGTGCCGCGCCCCCTGAGACCGTGCGGCGCATCGAAGGGACGATCAAGGATCTGAACGCCGAGTACGAGCGAACCGGGCGGGCATTTCGCATCGAGAGTGTGCCCGGCGGCTATCGCGTGATGACGCTCGCCAGGTTTGCCCCGGCCCTGGCACGGCTGAGCGCCCTCAAACCCCCCACCCGACTCAGCAGGGCCGCCATCGAGACCCTCTCCATCATTGCGTATCGACAGCCGATCGGGCGGGCGCAGCTGGAGGCGATCCGCGGCGTCGCGTGCGGCGAAGTGCTCAAGTCACTGATCGAGCGCCGCCTCGTCACCATCACCGGACGCGCCGAAGAACTCGGACGCCCCATGCTCTACGGCACGACGCGCCAGTTTCTCGACGCCTTCGGCCTGCCATCCCTCGCAGACCTGCCGCAGGAGGGCGAACTGGCCGGGTCGCGCGCGGAGGGCTGACTGGCGTGCGCCTCAAGGGCTGGGGATCTGGATCACGCGACCTCGCTGAGCGTCGTGCTCGCCTCGTATGCACGCGCAGATCACCCCCGCCACCACTTCCGGGTGCAGCGTTCGCGACCGGGGCAGGGCGGACTCGGCGAACATCCCCCGCAGCATGGGGGTCTCGACGGCGCCCGGCGCAACCGCGAAGGCCCGGATTCCCACCCGGCGGCCTTCGTCATCCGCAACCCGCGCCATCAGGTTGACGCCCGCCTTGGCCGCCGCGTACGCGAAGAAGCCGGGGAAGGGATCGACGCTCGCCATCGACGACAGGTTGACGATGCATCCGCCCCCCGACCGGACCAGAAGCGGCCACACCCGCGCCGTGAGCATCGCGGGCGCCAGGGCGTTCACCCCGAAGACGTCGCGGATGGTGGCGTCGTCTGTCTTGGGCACGGGCTTGGCGACCGCCGCCCCTGCGTTGTTCACGAGCGCCCGCACCGGCCCGATGCCCCCCGCGCGAGCCGTGAGCGCATCGAGACATGCCGGATCGCTGACGTCGCCCGCGAAAGCGAGGGCGGCAGCGCCAATGCTTCGCGCCGCGGCCCCGAGGGGCTCCGCGCGCCGCGCGACCATCAGCACCCGCCACCCCTCGCCGACGAGCAGGCGGGACGTCTCCAGCCCGATGCCCGACGAGGCCCCGGTGACGATCGCCAAGGGAGTGCTCATGCTCATTCGCCTCCGCCGCCCGGCGCGCTGTCCTCGAAGCCCGCCCCCTACACTGGGGGCCCTCAAAGGAAGCCTTTCATGATCAAGCGCACGCACACCTGCGGCCAACTGCGGGAGACCCACGCCGGCGAACCCGTCTCCCTCACCGGCTGGGTCAATGCCTATCGACTGTACGGCCAGAATCTCGTCTTCATTGACCTCCGCGACCGCTACGGCGTCACCCAACTCGTCTTCGACAAGGAGTCCTGCCCCGAAGCGCTCATCGAAGCCGCGGCGAAACTCCGCGCTGAAGATGTCGTGGGCGTGCGCGGCACCGTGCGCCGACGCGAGAACCCCAACCCCACGATCCCCACCGGACTCATCGAGGTCGTCGCGACTGAAATGGAGATCTTCAACAAGACCGATCAGCTCCCGATCCTCCCTGACGACTCCGGGGCGGCGGGCAACATCGCCGGCGAAGAAATGCGCCTCAAGCACCGGTACATTGACCTGCGCCGCCCGCGCATGCAGTCCATCCTCGGGGTGCGCCACCGGGTCTGTCAGACCGCGCGCCGATACTTCGACGAGAACGGCTTCCTCGAGATCGAAACGCCGGTGCTCTACAAGAGCACGCCCGAGGGGGCCCGCGAGTTCCTCGTCCCGTGCCGCACCGTGCCCGGGCAGTTCTATGCCCTGCCGCAGAGCCCTCAGCTGTTCAAGCAGATCCTCATGATCTCGGGGTGCGACCGGTACATGCAGGTCTGCAAGTGCTTCCGGGATGAAGACCCCCGCGCCGACCGGCAGCCCGAGTTCACTCAGATCGACCTGGAAATGTCCTTCGTCCGGCGCGAAGACATCATGGACATGATGGAGGGATTCGTCCGGCGCCTGTGGAAGGAGGTCGCGGGCGTTGATGTGCCGCCGATCCAGCGCATGGGCTACCGCGAGGCGATGGAGCGGTTCGGCATCGACCGGCCCGACACGCGCTACGGCCTGGAGATCAAGGACATCTCCGACATCGCCCGCAAGATCGAGTTCAAGGTCTTCCAGGAGGCGCTCGCGCAGCACCCGGAGGCGCGGGCATACTTCAGCAAGAAGGGTGTCGTCAAGGCGATCCGCGTCCCCGGCGGCGCGGAGAAACTCAGCCGCAAGATCACCGACGGGTACTCCGGCTTCGTCGCGACGTTCGGCGCGGGAGGCGTGCCGACGGTGAAACTCAACGCGCAGGGCGCCTTCGAGACCGGCATCGCCAAGTTCCTCGAGCCCGTCAAGGCCGAACTCATCGCGGCGCTCGGCCTCCAGCCCGGCGACACCGTGCTCTTCGCCGCCGATTCTTACGCCGTGGCGACGAAGAGCCTCGGCGAACTGCGCCAGAAGGTGGCCCGCGACATGGGGCTGGTTCCCAAGCCCGGGTGCGAAGGCGGGCCGTGGAACTTCCTCTGGGTCGTCGACTTCCCCATGTTCGAACGCAACAAGGAGACGGGCAAGTGGGTCGCCCTGCATCACCCCTTCACCGCGCCGCGCGACGACCAGGCCGAGGCGTTCGTCCGGGCCGACCTGAACAGCGACGATGAGACCATCGAGTCCATCGTGAGCGCGGGCTACGACATCGTGCTCAATGGGCAGGAGATCGCCGGCGGGAGCGTCCGCATCCACAGCCGCGCCGTGCAGGCCAAGGTCTTCGAACTCCTCGGCATGACCCCCGAACAGGCGAAGGAGAAGTTCTCCTTCCTGCTCGAAGCGCTCTCGTACGGCGCGCCGCCCCACGCGGGCATCGCCTTCGGACTCGACCGGCTCATCATGAACTTCGTGGGCACCGACAACATCCGCGATGTCATCGCCTTCCCCAAGACGCTGATCGGCCAGGACCTGATGACCCGGGCTCCCAGCCCTGTTCCCGACGACCAGCTCAAGCAGGTCCACATCGCGAGCATCGCCAAGGGTTGACGCGGAGCGACCGGAGGCAGAGCCGCGAGCATCCTTCCGAACGATGCGCGATGTCCCGGGCCTTTACCCGGGCGCGCCGCTCCCCTCACGCCACACGCAAAGCCGCCGAGCACCACGTGGGCGCTCGGCGGCGAGGAGGGGGGCAAGGAAGGCGATTCAGGGGAGGTTTCTTGGGCGCGCTGGGCTTCCGATCGGTGCTTTCGCTGGAAATGAGTTCCCGGTGGTTTCGCGGGCCATGGTTCCGGCCGGGCTCATGCTTTCGGCTGAGCCTGCGCTGCTCGCTCCCAACCGCAGTCCGGGCCACCCTGGAACACCGGCAATCTGCGACACAGGAGCGCCCATTGTGTTACGCCCGGGGCCGGAGCCCGGTTCCGAGGGCACCCCGCCGCACAATGACTTTCCCCTTGTCCACGCTCGGGGGGCGCCTAAAGTTCGGACCCGGGGTTTTCCGGTCGTTTGGGAGTCAGTGCGATGTACGCGATCATCGAGGAGTCGGGCGGCCAGCGCAAGGTTGAGCAGGGCGACGAGATTATCGTCGATCTGCTGGAGTCCGGTTCGCTCGCCCCCGGCGCCGCGGTCACCTTCGACAAGGTGCTTGTTGTGGGCGAGATCGGCGGGGGCGCCAAGATCGGCACGCCTTACGTTGCCGGCGCCAAGGTCACGGGCGAGGTCGTTGAGCCTCTGATGAAGGGCGAGAAGATCTACATCCACAAGTTTCGCCCCAAGACGACCTACAAGAAGAAGACCGGCCACCGGCAGCGCTACACGACGGTCCGCATCACCGGCATCAGCGCCTGAGCCCGGTGGCGGGCAACCCGCGTTCGCACTTCAGCCGGTCCCGCAAGGGGGCCGGCTGTGTTGTTTGGGGGCGTGGCGCCCCCCGCGCCCGGCGCCTTCGGGTATGATCGCCGCATGCGCACGACTTCATGGATGGTCTTCGTCGCGGGCTTGGCGTTGGTCCTCGGCGGCTGCGGAAAGAGCGACCCCGCCAAGGCCAAAGGCTCCGAGAGCAAGAACGAGAAGAACGCCTCGAACACCCCCAGCGACCCGCTCGTCGCCGATGAGCGGGCCTTCGGCAAGTACACCGTGCAGGTTCGCTGGGCCGACGGGGGCAAGTCCGCTCAGCGCATCGAGGTGCGGGACGGCGGCGCACTGCTCTGGTCGCTCGCGGGGCGCCGGTTCACGATCGACAGCAGCGTCAATGCACCCGCGGGCGCGCCGGTGTTCGGCCAGTGCACCGATGTCACGGGCGACGGCCAGCCCGACCTGATCGTGCGCGAGTGGTCGGGGGGGGGGAGTTGCTGCTTCGCGTTCCACGTCGTCTCGCTTGCCGAGCCGGCCTCCCTCATCGCCACGCTCGACGCCCGGTACGACGGACAATTCGACGACCTCGACGGCGACCAGGTGCCCGAGTTCATCACCCGCGACTGGGCCTTCGAGGGCTGGCGCGCCAGCCCCGCGGCATCGCCCGCGCCGCGCATCGTGCTCAAGTTCAAGAGCGGCGCCTACGAACTCGCGCCCGAACTGATGGCGCGCGCCGCGCCCGTCGGCCAGGAACGCGAGCGCCAGATCGTCGATGTGCTCACCAGCAATCTGTGGAACAGCACCAATCCGCCGCCGAGCCTGTGGGGCACCGCGCTCGACCTCATGTACGCCGGCAATCTTGAGGCAGGCTGGGACTTCATCGACCTTGCCTGGCCCGAAGACCTCGCGGGCAAGGACGAGTTCCTCCGTGAGTTCCGGGTGCAGCTCCTCAAGAGCCCGTACGCCGAGGCACTCGGGCTTTGATCGCACCCGCCGTGCGGCGCACCGTTGATTTCTACCGAGACCCGCTGATCTACGACGTGCTCCACGCCTCGGGAACCCGGCCCGAGGCCGCCGCGTTGCGTCGCATCCTCCGCAGGCACGTGGGCATCGCACCGCGCGCCAGCACGTGGCTTGAGCCCGCGTGCGGCACGGCCCGCGTGCTCCGCCTGGCCGCCCGCGAGGGAGTCCGCGTGCTCGGGTTCGACCGCTCCCGCGCGATGGGGGCGTACGCCCGCGCCCGCCTGCGCGAACAGGCCAGCGCGCCGGGGTGGATGATCCGGCAGTGCGACATGGCATCCTGCGCGGGTGTGTTCGGGCGCGCGCGGGCTCACCTGGCGTTCAACCTCATCAACACGATCCGGCATCTCGATTCCGACCAGGCGATGCTCGACCACTTCCGGGGCATGCGCACGCTCCTCGCGCCGGGGGGCGTTTACGCCGTGGGCATCAGCCTCTCGGCCTACGGGCTGGAGGGGCCGAGCGAAGATGTCTGGTCGGGCCGCCGGGCCGGCCTGCGGGTCTCGCAGGTGGTGAACTTCCTCCCCCCCACGATCGCCCCCGAGGTCAGGCGCCGCGCCGAGCGTGTCCTGAGCCACATGCTTGTGCGCCGGGATGGCCTCGAGCGGCACCTCGATTCGACCTACACCCTCCGCACCTACAGCCTCGACCAATGGCAGAGCCTGATCCGCGAGGCCGGTTGGCGCGTGCTCCAAGTCGTAGACCAGGATTCATCGCCCACCGCACCCGTCGAACCGGGCTATGCCGTGTGGGTGCTGGCGCCGTGAAGGGCGGTTCGGCCGACGAGTGCGGAGCCCGGGACCGGAGACGCGGTGGGCGCGGCCCGGGTGCCGCCATCTGTCACACCCGTTCAATCGCCCGTGATTCCACCCACGTCTCGCGTCCGTCGATGAGCAGCACACGCACCCAGCCCAGGCGTTCTTCGATCACCGTGACTTCGACTCCCGGCGCAAGGGGCTGGTCAAAGGAGGGGTCATAGACGCCGCTGCTCGGGCCGTTGCGGGCGTCGGCGCCCGCCGGGGCGACGATCACGCCGTCGCGACGGCCCGTAGAGGCCCGCCGGTCCGCCCACAGCATCAGCGTGCAGAGTCCGGCGACTCCCGCGCACAGCCACGCCAGGCCGGGACGCGAGCAGCGCTTCCACGGGGTAAACCGGGCCGCCGCCATCAGCCACAGCAGGCCGTACGCCCCGAAGGCCGCCCCGAGAATCCACGCTCGATGGATCCAGCCCCTCCACGCCATGATCGCGCCGGAGAGCCGGTGCCCGGCGCTGGGCGCGAGCGCCAGGCCGACCTGCGACCGCGCGTACGCGAGCGACTTCTGCACGGTGACATCGACCGGCTTGAGCCGCTCGGCGCGCCGGTAGGCCAGCACCGCCCGACCGGTATCCCCGGCGAGCAACCAGGCGTTGCCGGCGTTGAGCAGCAATCGCGCATTGATGGCCCCCCCGCCCAGGATCGCGTCGTAAGCCATCGCCGCCTCGCGGAAGAGCGCGGGAGTGATGACCTTCTCGTCCTTGAACCGCTGCACCGCGAGGTCAAACTTCGCCTCGGCGCCGGCCAGCAGTTCGGAGGGGCTCGCCTGCGAGCCCAGCACGCTCGTCTGGCCTCGCGCGGGCGCGATGCAGCCCGCGAGCAGCAGGAGCGCGACGAAGAACCAGCGAGAAGTCATGCCCGGCCTCCTTTCAGCGACCGGTGCAGATCGCCCAGGGCCTTGCGCGCCTCCGACTCGTCCACGCTCCCCGAGCCCCCGTACCGCGCCCCGTCGCAGGTCGCCAGCACGCGCTCGAACGCCTCGACCTGGGGGCCCTCGCCGAGCAGTTCGCGGCAGTCGCGCTCGGTGAGGGCCGCGGCGGTGCGGTCGAACCGATCCGCAACATACCCGCACAGGGCGGAGTTGAGCGCTCCCGGCTCCCCCCGCGCTCGGGCCATGCGTCCCAGCGCGCGCCGGTGCGCGAAGGCACGCCGGCGCCACGCCCGTTGCCCGGGCGACCGCCACCACGCCAGCCCCGCCGCCCCGACGCAGAGCGCCGGGGGCCCCGCGAGCAGCCCGATCAAGGTCGCCGGTGCAAGGTGGGAGATCGGGTCCGGCGAGTCGCGGCGCAGCACCGCCGAACCGTGCTCGTTGGCGATGAGCCCGGGCACGGCGCTCTGCAGGCTGGTGCGCAGGCCGCGCCCCGAATCGTCACCCTCCGGAGCGCCGATCACCGCGTCCGCCGCCGTGATCTCCTTGGTTTCCTGCACCGTGAGCCCGATCGGCCTGCTTGCGGCGACCTCGAAGGTCTCGGATTCCGGGTTGAAGTAGCACACCTCGACGGGCGGGATGGATGTCAGCGTGTCGGACCGCGCGCGGATGCGCGACGTGAAGGCGCGGGCGCCGCGGGGAGTCCCGGTTTCTTCCCAGCCCCCGGGGTCGAGCTTGAAGGCGTCGGTGAATCCCGGCTGACGGGCGAGGTTCGGCGCCTCAACCTGCGTCAGCGGTGCATCGGTGCCGATGGTCACCGTCAGCGTGATCGGGTCGCCCACGTGAACCCGCGCGGGCGTGGCGGTGACCGCGACCGCGAGCCGACGGCGCACGAGACCCGAAAAGTTCGCCGGGCGGCCGGCGGTCGGCACGGGCTTGACTTCCAGCGTCAGCGTCTCGCTGGCCACCGAGTAGCGTTGAAAGCGCGACGGGTTGTCGAGCGACGGCGCGCGGAAGACCGCCCGGAACGGCCCGATGTCCAGGGGCCCCGGGCGCAGCGGCACCAGCACCCGGCGCACCTCGACAATCGTCCGCTGCTCGCCTCCCACATCCTCTTCATAGACCGAAGCCCTGGCGATGCCCGAGAGGAACGGGATGTCCGCCTGGGCACGACCCGTCATCCAGTCGTCGCCGTCGGGCGCGAGCACCTGGGCGTCGGTTTCATCGATCCAGCCCTGGATGCTGTAGTCCGTCGGCTCGCGCCCGAGCATCCACCGCAGCGTCAGTTCGATCGGCTCCCCGACGTACGCCACCGAACTGCTCAGGCTCGCGCGCAGCGCGAAGTCATCGGCCCGCTCGGGCTCCACCACGGTCACGCGCACCGCGTTCGTCTCGCGCTCCTCGCCCCCCACCACCACCACGGCGGGCGGAATGATGAACTCGCCGGCCCGCGAGAAGGCGATGGACCACTGGTACACCGTCCGGGCGGGCCCGCCGTCCACGCGCCGACCGTTGATGACGATCTGGGCGGGGGGCATGAACTGGCTGCCCGCGTACGTCGGCGTGACGCCCGCCGGGAACGAGACCTGGGGCTTGACGATGTCGCCCTCGCCCTCGATCACCACGGAGTAGCGGGCCAGCCCGCCGACGTACGACCGCTCCGGGTTGACCTGCGCGCTCACGACCGTTTCGCGCGGCTGCGCCCCGGCCAGCGACGCCAGCATGCTCACGATCACGACAAGAAGCCTCATCGCTCACCAATCCTTGTCAACCCGCGCCCGCACCGGGCGCCGGGGGTTCAGGTACTGCATCCGGCGCTCGCGCTCGTCGCGTTCCTTCTCCAGCAGTTGCTTGATGATGTGGTCGACGGCGGACTCGCTCTCCGGACCATCTTCGCCCGGCTCGTCGCCCTCCTGGCCGTTCTCACCCCGCTGCTGGTCGCCCTGCTGCTGGCTCTGCTGTTGCTGCTGCTGCTGGGCGCGTTCAAGTTTCTCTGCCGCCTCGTCCAGTTCGCGGGCCGCGTCCTCGGGGCTGCCGCCCTTCATTGCTTCCTCGGCTTCGCGGATGTCTTGCTCCGCCCCCGGCTGATTCTGCGGATCGGTCTGGACGCCCTGATCTCGGGCCTGCTCGATGGTCTCCCGCATCTCCTGGGCACGGTCGCGGCCGCGCCCGCCCGGAGCCTGCCCCTGCGCTCCCTGTTGCCCCTTCTCGCCTTGCTCACCCTGCTGTCCCTGTTCGCCCTCCTGCGGAGGCGGAGCATCACCCTCCCCCTGCTCCCCCTCCTGCTGGCCTTCGCCCTGCTCGCCCTGCTGGCGCTGGTCGTTGGCGAGGTTGCGAAGATTCTGCGGCATCGCGAGCTGGTCCTCGATGAGTTTGATCGCGCGCCTGGACAGTTCCAGCGCCTTCTTCGCCTCGACATCCTCCGCGTTCACCCGCACCGCAGCCTTGAAGGCCGCCGCCGCCGCCTTGAAGCGCCCGATCGCCTCCTTGGGGTCTTCAGCGGTCATGGCCTGGCCCGCGCGATAGAACGCGGCGCCGAGGTTGTACCGTGCCCGCCCCCGCGCATCATCCGTCGGCGCGTACAGGTCCGCGGTGCGGAGCAGGTCGGGCACGAGATCGAACTGTTCGAGGGCCACGAGAGCGCAGGCGCGGTTGTACGCGGCCTCTGAGAGCGTCGGCGCCTTGTCGAGCGCCTGCTGGTAGTGCGCCGCGGCGGCTTCGAACTCCTCCCGCGCGAATGCCTCGTTCCCCTCGGAGATCAGACGGTGCTCCGGCCCGCCCAGGGCCGGAAAGCCCGCCAGCGCCGCGACCAGCGCCACCATCACCGGAGACCCGGCGCTACGACGTGAGAAACGCACGGATGGCTCCTTCCAGCATGAGCAGCACCACGGCCGCACCCACGAACCACTGGAACATCTCTCGATACTCGACGACCGCGCCCGCCCTGATCTCGCTCCCCGCGGCGGCGCCGATCAGGTCTTTGTAGACCTGCGGCAGGTCAATGGTGCCCGTGCCCACCGGCAGGTACACGCCCCCCTTGGAGGCCGTGGCGATGCGGGCGAGCTGCGAGCCCTCAAGCCGCGACCGGACAACCTCGCCCTCGTACTCGAACGTGCCCTTGGGGCCGTGCCCGCTCGCATCGGCGGGGAGCGTGGCCCCCTCTCCCTCCGACCCCACGCCCACCGCGATGATCCGCACCCCCGCTTCGCGCGCCGCGGCCGCGGCCTCAACCGGGTAGCTGCCGTGGTCCTCGCCGTCGGTGAAGAGGATGATGTCCTTGTGCCGCCCGACCGTGTCGTCAAAGACCTCGTTCACGGCCTTGCGGATCGCGTCGCCGATGTTGGTTCCGCCGCGCCCCACGCTGGAGGGAGAGAGTTCTTCCATCGCCAGCGCGAAGAAGGCGTAATCGAGCGTGAGGGGGCACTTGACGACGTTCGCCCCCGCGAAGCCCACCAGCGCCACCCGGTCGCCCTCGACGGCCTTCACCGTGTCGCGGATCCACATCTTCACGCGCTCAAGCCGGTTCGGGGCCACATCGTCGGCCAGCATCGACCGCGACACATCCACCACGAAGACCACGTCGCGTCCGACCTTGTCCACCTGGCGCTCGTACGGGTCGGCCTGCGGGCGTGCGGCCGCCCCCACCAGGCCGGCCAGCGCGAGCAGCACACCCGCCGACATCGGGAGCCCCATCCATGCCCCTCTGCCGGGCGCAATGACGCGAAGCAGCCGTGCCTCGGCGAGCCGCCGGCGGGCGCGCCGGCGCAGAATCCACCCGAGGCCGAGCACGAGCGCGCACACCGGAATCAGCCAGAGCATCCAGAGCCACCCGGGCAGCGCGAAGCGCCGTTCGCCCGCCGTCGCCTGGGCCAGGAGCACCACACCGGAGTGCAGCATCAGGCGGCCCTCCGGAAGACCAGGCGCGAAAGCACAATCTCGCCGATCAGCAGGCCGATGGCCCGGAGCGTCCACGCCAGGTACCGCTCCTCGCGCTCCTCAAACTCCACCCGGTCGATGGTCGTCGTCTCCAGTTCATCGAGCCGGGCGTAGCAGTCCCGGATCGCCTCGGCGGTGCGGGCGTTCCAATACTGGCCCCCCGACGTTTCGGAGATGTACGTCAGCAGGTCCTCGTCGATCGTGTCCGGGATCTGGGCGAACGTCCCGGGCGTCGCCCCGGGGATCGACACGAACCCGCCGGTTCCCCCGATGCCGATCGAGTAGACCTTGATGCCGCGCTCCGCGGCCAGGCGTGCCGAATCGCGCGGATCAATCTGCCCCCGGTTGTTCTCCCCGTCGGTCAACAGCACGATGACCTTGCTCTTGATGGTGAAGCTCGGGGGCTCATCGCTGCGCGCGTTGATGGCGTTGATGAGGTCTTCCGCCGACTCCAGCCGCGCGACGGCCAGGGCGAGCGCATCGCCGATCGCCGTGCCGCCCTCGGGCTCGGAGGGGGGCGCCGGGTTGACGGCGTCCGAAAGCCGCACCAGCGTCTCGTGCTGCTGCACCAGCGGGCAGATCGTGTCGGCAAACCCGGCGAAGGCCACCAGCCCCACCATGTCTCCGGGACGGCCCTTGAGCGACTTGCCGTCGCCCAGCACAAAGTCTCGGAAGACGTGCTTGACCACCTCGAACCGGTCGGTGCGCTCACCCTTGTAGCTCATCGGCGCCGTCATGCTCGCCGATCGGTCGATCACCACCATCACCGCGATGCCCTCGGTGCTGATCCGGGTCTGGCCCAGCAGTTCCTGCGGGCGGGCGAGCGCGACGATCGCGCACGCGAGGGCCGCCACGCGGAGCGCCGGCCCCAGCACCCGTCCGAAGACCCGCCACGAGGGGCGCACGCCCGTGAACATCGCCAGCGAACTCATCCGCGCCCCGCCCCGGCGCGCCCGCCAGGCCGCCAGCAGCGCCGGCGCGAGCGCCAGCGGCAGGAGCCAGAGGAACTCGGGATCGTCGAAGTGCCGGTTCATGCCTGCGTCCGCTCCGGGCCGCGCCCCCCGGCGCGATCAAAGTCCACGACCAGGTCCGATGCGCCGCGCATGGCCTCCAGCACGAGGCCCGCCCGGGCGAGCATGTCGCGCGTCGCCTCTTCGCCCGGCTCTATTCCCGCGTAGCGCACATCGTCCATCTCGCGCAGCAACCCCGAGAGCCGCTCCCGGTCCTGGTCCATCATCCCGTACCACCCGAGACTCGCGGAGATGATCTCCTGCGCGCTCATGTGCCGGGCGCCCGGCTCAAGTTTGGCCGAAGCGCACGACGCCAGCAGCGCGCCCACCTCGCTCCACACCTCGCGCCGCGCGCCGGTCCGCTCGGGCAACTGCCCGCGCAGCGCGTCCACCCGGGCGAACGCCGCCGGAAAGACCACATCGCGCCGCTTCATCCGCCGGTGCGTCCACACGATGGCGACAACCAGTGCCCCGCACAGCGCTGCGCCCCCCGCCGCCGCCCACACGAGCCGCCACTTGAAGGGCTCGGGGGGCAGGGCCTCGAGCACGCCCCGGGTCTCCGCGATCTCGCTCTCGCCTGGCTCGAGCACGGACGTCACCCGCACGTGCATGGGCTCCGTGCGCAGGCGCCGGCCCTCACCCCCCTCGATCGGCGCGTACCCGAAATCCAGCCCCGGCACGTCATAGGTGCCGTCCAGGAACGGCTCCAGCACCCAGCGCCGTTCAATGTGCGTGCGTCCTTCGGCCGTGAGCACATCGCGCGGGGCCTCGCGCCCGATCACCGTGAACTCGCCCAGCCTCTCCCCCACCTCCGGGGCCATCGGCGCAAGCCCGGCATCGACCTCCATCTCCCACGTGAGCACCACTTCTCCGTCGGTCGCGATCTGATCCACGTCAATGAACGCCCGCGCCCGCGCCCGGGCGTCCGACACCTCCACCTGCTGCGCCGGCGCCGGCGCGGCGGGGCGAGGCCGCTTCGCGCACGCCGAGAGCATCACCGCGGCGCTGAGCGCACCAAGGGCGACCACTCTCGGGCGGCGCAGCCGGTTCATCGGCGCCCCCCGACCCGGCGATTGAACGCCCGAATGAGCGCGGGCACGAACGGGCGGTCGGTGGACACGTCGATGACCCCGACCCCGGCGCGCCCGAAGGCTTTGTCCGCCGCCCCCCGCGCCGCCCTGGCCTGTTCGGCGTATCTCCGCGCCGCGCGCCTGGAGAAGTCGACCACCCGCGACCGCCCCGTCTCCGCGTCGCGGATCCGCACCAGCCCCACGCGCGGCAGGTCAGACTCGAAAGGGTCGCGCACCCGGACCGCGATCACCTCGTGCCGCCGGTTGAGCAGCTTGACCGCCCGCTCCCACCCCTCATCGCCCTCGATCGGCGCCAGGAAGTCGGAGACGAGAAACACGAGGGCCCGCCGCCGGAGCAGCCCGCCGATCAGGCCCGCCGCGTCCGGGATGTCGGTGCCCCCCGCGAGCGCCGGCTCGCGCAGCAACTCGCGGTAGATATGCAGCAGGTGGTTGCGCCCCGTCGAAGGCGGGATGAACTCCTCGGCCCCCGCCCCGAAGCGCAGCAACCCCACCCGGTCGCGCCCGCGCGCGGCGGCGCAGGCGAGCACCGCAGCCACCTCGCGGGCGAGGTCGATCTTGAGGCAGCCGCGCGTGCCGAAGAGGCCCGAGGCGCTCACGTCGACGCCGAGCATGACCGTGAGCTGACGCTCCTCGACAAAGCGCTTGACGAACGTGCGCCCGGATCGGGCCGTGACGTTCCAGTCAATCGAGCGCACATCATCGCCGGGTTCATACTCGCGCACCTCGGCGAACTCGATGCCCGCGCCCTTGAACGCGGACTGGTAGTTGCCCGCAAACAGGTCGGTGACGCGGCGCTGCGTCCTGAACTTCAGGCGCTTCACCTCGCGCATCAGGTCTTCGGTCAGAATCTGAGTCATGCGCCCTTCACGGCTTCATTTCCTCTCTGCCGCACTGCTCCTCTGCCGCACTCCCGCACTGTTGCACTGCTTCCCCCCTCCCCATCCCCACCTCACGGCACCGGCACCTGGTCAAACACGCGCTTCACGATCTGGTCCGTGGTGATGTTCTCCGCCAGGGCTTCATAGCTGAGGATCACCCTGTGGCGCATCACGTCCGCACCGATCGCCTTCACGTCCGAGGGCATGACATAGGCCCGGCTCATCAGGAAGGCGTGGGCCCGGGCCGCCATGGCCAGGGCGATGCTCGCTCGAGGCGAGGCGCCGAACTCGATCAGGCGCCGCAGGTCCAGCCCCACCTTCTCGGGTTCGCGGGTGGCGTGCACGACATCCACGATGTAGTCGCGGATCTTGGGGTCGAGATACACCTGGTCGACGAGCCGGCGCGCCTGTTCCACCTGCTCCGGCTTCACGATCGCCTCCACCCCGAGGTTCGGCTTGCTCGTCGCCATCCGGTCCACGATCGAACGCTCCTCGTCGCGCGTCGGATACCCGACGCTCAACTTCAGCATGAAGCGGTCCACCTGGGCCTCGGGCAACTGATACGTCCCCTCCTGCTCGATCGGGTTCTGCGTCGCCAGCACCAGGAAGGGCTGCTCCATCGGGTAGGTCGTGTCCCCGATCGTCACGTGCCGCTCCTGCATGCACTCCAGGAGCGCGCTCTGCACCTTCGCGGGCGCACGGTTGATCTCGTCCGCCAGCACGATGTTCGCGAACACCGGGCCCTTGCGCGGCGTGAAGGTCCCCTCGCGCGGGTTGTAGATCAGCGTCCCCACCAGGTCCGCCGGCAGAAGGTCCGGCGTGAACTGGATGCGGCTGAACTTCGCCTCGATCGTGCGCGCGAGGGTGCTCACGGTCAGCGTCTTCGCCAGGCCCGGCACACCCTCAAGCAGCACGTGCCCGCCGGTCAGCAGCCCGATCAGCAGGCGCTCCACCATGTACCGCTGCCCGACCACCACCTGCTCAACCGAGCGGACGATTGACTGCACCAGGGCGCTGTGCTCCTGCACCTGGCGAGAAAGTTCCGCCGAGGCTCCCCGCGCTGCGCCCGTCTCTACCGCTGCCATGCCGCCGCCTTTCTTCCCGGGCTTCGCCCGATCCACCCTCACTCTGACCACCCGCGCGCACACCCGTTCGCATTCCGCGCCTGGCCCGCCCGAAGCCCCTCGCGCTCTCACGCCGCGGGTCGATGAGAGAACACCGGGCGCCGGGCCAAGATCGCCTCCTGCGGACCGCCGGGCCCTGCGCCGGCCCCGGCCCTTTATAGAGACGCACGCCGCTCCGGTTCCCGTCACCCTTCACATTCCCCAACCCCCCAAGCCTATTCTTGTCCGCGCCGGGGACCACCCGGCCCGCGCCACGAACTCGGCGTTCTCGCACGGGCCCGCCCCCCGCGTTCAAGGAAGAGTCTCATGCGCCGCGCGAAAATCAGCATCATCGGAGCAGGCAACGTCGGAGCAACCTGCGCCCACTGGGCCGCCGCGAAAGAACTCGGCGACATCGTCCTGCTCGACATCCCCGACCGGGTGGGCGTCGCCCAGGGCAAGGCCCTCGACCTCGCCTGCTGCGCCCCCATCGAACGCTTCGATGCCCGCGTCACCGGCACCAGCGATTATCGGGACATCGCCGGATCCGACGTCGTGGTCGTCACCGCCGGCGTCCCCCGCAAACCCGGCCAGAGTCGCGATGACCTGATCCAGATCAACGTCGGCATCGTCAAGAGCGTCTGCGAAAAGATCCGCGAGTTCGCCCCCGAGTCCATCGTCATCGTCGTCAGCAACCCGCTCGATGCGATGGTCTATACCGCGTGGAAGACCACGGGCTTTCCAACCCACCGCATCATGGGCCAGGCCGGCGCCCTCGATGTCGCCCGCTTCCGCGAGTTCATCGCGATGGAGCTCGGCATCTCCGTCGAGGACATCTCGGCTTTGCTCCTCGGGGGTCACGGCGACGACATGGTCCCTCTCCCTCGACTCACCAGCATCCACGGCATCCCGCTCACCGACCTTCTCCCCGGCGACAAGATCAACGCCCTGGTCGAGCGGGCCAAGGTCGGGGGCGGCGAGATCGTCAAGCTCATGGGCACCAGCGCCTTCTATGCCCCCGCCAGCGGCACCATCCAGATGGTCGAAGCGATCATCAAGGACAAGAAGCGCATCATCCCCACCGCTGCCTACTGCGAGAACGAGTTCGACGTGGCCCCCGGCCAGAAGGGCAAAGGCTACTTCGTCGGCGTTCCCGCCCTGCTTGGTTCCAAGGGAGTCGAACGCATCGTGACTTTCAACCTCACTCCCGACGAGAAGAAGCTGATGCAGGAGTCCGTCAGCCACGTCAAGGACCTCGTCTCGACCGTCCGCAAGCTCTTCCCCGACTTGGGGTGATCCCCGCCGGACGAGTTTCGGACCGATGTTTTTGCTGGGCCGGCACGGGATCATCACCCGAACGGCCCAGCGGCCCCAGCGGACTTTCGGAGTCGAGTGTTTGGGGGGTTGGGGCGGATCGTCCCGCAGCCGCGCCGCGCGTGCGCCGATAGTGTTCCCGGGGCGCCTTCCGATGTCGCTCCACCTGAATCAGGGAGAATGTTGACATGACCCGATCCGCCATGTTGGCTGCGTGCTTCGGTGCGGCTCTGCTCGTGACCTCCGGCGCCCTCGCCCAGAACGAGACGGTGAACACGCAGCCTGCCGACGCGTCACGAACGCTCGCCCGCTCAGAATGGTCCTCGCCGGCGATCAAGGCCGTCGCGGAGCGCTTTGTCGGGTCTTGGCGCTCGACCGTTCCCCTGGCGCAGGCGTTCGATCCCATCCGCCGCGAGGAGGCCGGCCCGGCGGTTCGAGTTGTGATGCAGGTGGTTCCCGTCAACGTGCCCCGGACGCCCGACTGCCTCTACCTCGAGCTCGCCCGCGAAGACTCCCTCGACCGGCCGTACCGCCAGAGCATCGTGCAGGTCTTTGAGGTTGACGGCGCGGTGCGTATCCGCACCTACGAGTTCTCGCTCTCTCCCAAATCGAAGTTCATGCTCGCGGGTTTCTGGGCGAGCCCAGAGGATTTCCCGCGCCTCGACCCCTCGATGCTGATCGCCACCGCCGACCTCGATGTCGCCGGCACCGCAGCGGGCTTCGTCGCCAAGACGCGCCATCCCTACCCCACGCGCGTGAGCGGCGCTATCGAAATGACCAGCGAGATCCGCGCCGACGGCACCACCCTGACCGTGCTCGACCGGGGCTTCGACGCGACCGGCGCCATCGTGTGGGGCGCCACCTCGGACGCGGGCATCGTCTTCGAGCGCTTCGAGCACGGCGTCCGGATCGACCGTCGCCCCGACGGCATCGTCATCATCGAGTGGGCGCACCCCGAGGGCACTCCGGTCGAACCCGGCGATGCGATCGAGTGGGCGTACGAGGCGTGGGTGCTCGAAAACTTCGACTTCATCGGCTCGTCGGATTCGCTGGGCGTCTCCGCCCAGTGGATTCACCCCGGCGCATCGACCATCCGCGGCTGGCGCGTCGGCGGCGCTCAGTCCACCGTCGGAACCAACCGCACGCTCATCATCCCCGCCGCCAGCGGGTTCCCGGAAGGCATGCCCGAGATCGGCGTTCCGCGCGGCGCCACGCTCGTCTACCACATCAAGTGCCTCAGCATCATCCCCAAGGCCGAACTCGAAGAGCCGGAGCCTGACGCGTCAACCGGCGAAGGAGCCGGCGAGAGCGGCGAGCAACCCCAGCCCGAGGCCGGCCCGCAGCCGCAGGGCCCGTCCACGCCGCCCGCTCACTGATCGCCCGCCTCATCGGGAAACGCCCACCGGCGCAGGAATCGAACCATCTCGTCCTTGAGCGCCGTCGGCTCGTCGAGCAGGTCCATGTGATCGACGCCCGGTTCGATGTGCAGCTCGGTGGGGGAGCCCGCACGCAGCGCCGCCGCTGCGATCCGCAGCGCGTGATAGGGCGCGATCACGCTGTCATTGCCCGCGTGGAACACCATCAGCGGCTTGCCTCCGAGGCGCTTTGCCGATGCCTCCGGGTCGAGCTCGGGCCCGATCAGGAAGTACGCCCAGCCCTTGCCTTGGTCCTCCAGGATCGCCCGCGCGGTGGAAAACGTGCCACCCACGGCGGCACACGAAACCTCCCCACGCCGCGACGCCAACCCGAGGGCCGCCGGCCCCCCCAGCGAATACCCGATCACCCCGACCCGGGCGCGATCAACTCCGGGATGCGAGAGCACCGCGTCCAGCGCAGCCTCGGCGTCCTCCAGCGTCTCACGGCGCGTCACGGATGATTCCGGATCAGAACGTCCGTATCCTCTGTACGAGAACGCAAAGAGCGACACGTCCGCCTCGACAGTGATCGGACTCATCCGCGGGGCGTAGTAGTCGATGGTGCGTTGCTGCCCGTGGCAGAGGATGACGCACGGCGCCTGCACCACCCGGCCCTCGGCGAGCGATCTGGCCGGGATGAACCACCCGTGGAGATGCCGCCCCCCCTCGCTCCGAAACCACACGTCCTGCACGCCCGCCGGGGTCGGAAACTCGGAGTTCTCCTGGAGGAAATACCGCGTTTCCATGGCGCACCCGCCCAGGACGCACCAGATGCAGACGGCCGCCAGTCGCAGCATGGGTGACCTCCAGCCCCCTGGCCGGATCGTACGGAGTTGCGCAGGCGCGGCGAGTCAAATGCTGCGCGAGACTTCCCAAACAATCTCAGGCATGCGAAGATGGGCCGACCGGCAATGGGTGACGATTGGCCGCGTTGGGCTCCCGAGGCCGATGTCCTGCTGACGGCGGCTGTTCATGCTTCGATCGCGCATCGGAGGCGGACCATGACGCACAGCGCTCCCATCACCCGCCCGGTCGCCCCCGGGCTCGACAGGCTGCCCGACGGCGAGTTCGGCTTCGACCAGGCGCGACACCTTCTCTGGCGCGCCGGGTTCGGCGGCACGCCCCGCCAGGTGCAGACCCTCGTGGAATGGGGGTTGGAGCGCTCGGTGGACTATCTGCTGAACCCTGAGGGGGTGAAACTCGAGGACGCCGCCCCGACCTTTGATCGCGACATCATGCGCCCGGCGACGGAGGAGGAGCGGCTGGCCTACCGGCGCGCCCAGCAGAGCCAGGACGAGGACGCCGTCGCCCGCTTCAGGCTCGAACGCCAGCGGCGCGAGCGCCAGGACCGCGAGCAGATCCGCGAGATGCAGAAGTGGTGGCTCGGACGCATGATCGAGTCTCCCCGCCCGCTTGAAGAAAAGATGACGCTCTTCTGGCACGGGCACTTCGCGGCCAGCTATCGCAAGATCGAAGACTCGTTCGACATGTTCGCCCAGAATGAGATGTTCCGCCGGCACGCCCTCGGCAACTTCGGCGACCTGCTCCGCGGCATCATCCGCGATCCGGCGATGCTCAGGTATCTCGACAACGACCGCTCGAGCGTGCGCCGGCCCAACGAGAACCTCGCGCGCGAACTGATGGAGCTCTTCTCCCTCGGCGAAGGAAACTACGAGGAGCAGGACATCAAGGAGGGCGCGCGGGCGCTGACCGGGTACACCTTTGCCGACAACGAGTTCGTGTTCGAGGATCGCAACCACGACAAGGGCAGCAAGAACATCCTGGGCCGCTCGGGACGGATGAACGGCGAGGATTTCTGCGACGCGATTCTCGGGCGCAAGGCCTGCGCCGGGTTCATCGCGACCAAGCTCTATCGGTTCTTCGTGGGCGACGTCGCCCTGACGCTGGATGGCGCTTCGCCGGAGGCGCGGTCGGCCATCAGCCAGCTCGCCGGGACACTTCAGTCGTCCAACTACGAACTCAAGCCCGCGCTGCGCAGGCTTTTCATGTCAGCGCACTTTCACCACCCCTCCATCGTCGGTGAACTCATCAAGAGCCCGGCCGAGCTCGTCGTCGGCGCCGCGCGCAGCCTCCTCACCCCGACCCGCGATCTCTCCGTCCTCTCCGATGCGATGGACCTCATGGGCCAGAGCCTCTTCTTCCCCCCCAGCGTCAAGGGCTGGGACGGCGGCAGATCGTGGATCAACACCTCCACCCTCTACATCCGCCAGAACATCCTCACCTACATGCTCACGGGCCGCATGCCCCGCGGGTTTGACCGCTCCCTCAACACCCAGAAGTTCGACGCCGAGCCGATCCTCGGCGAGCTCGCCGCGGGCGACCCCTCCGGCGCGAGCGATCCCACCCGCGTCATCGACTACCTCCTGCGTTTCGCGCTCGGGCGCGCCCCCGATTCCGCCCGCGATGCGCTGCTCGCCTTTGTCCGCGAGGCCGGAGGGCGCCTGACCGGCGACGTGATCACGGGGCTGCTCGTGCTCGTCACCGCGATGCCGGAATACCAGTTGTGCTAGGAGCGGCCCCGGGAAGACGCAAGGGCGGCACGCCGCACGCGGTGTGAGATCGCCGGCAACCTTGATGGATTCGACGGAAGCGCAGGAGTTCAGCCATGGCACAGTACGATCCCCAGGCATTCACCCGGCGGGCGTTTCTCGGGCGCGGCATGGTGCTGGCCTCGGCCTCGCTCGCGGTGCCCTCATTCCTGCAGCGCTCCGCCTTCGCGATGGCCCAGCCCGGCACGCCCGGTGTCGATGACAACCGGGTGCTTGTGGTCGTGCAGCTCTCGGGCGGCAACGACGGGCTGAACACCGTCGTGCCCTTCGGCGACGCGACCTACTACCGCGTGCGCGCCGGGATCGGCATCGCCGAGAACGCGGCGCTCAAGCTTGACGCGGATCAGGGCCTGGGCCTCCACCCCTCCCTCGCGGGGCTCAAAGAGATGTACGACGAGGGGTTGCTCGGGGTCGTGCAGGGGGTCGGCTACCCCAACCCCAACCGTTCGCACTTCGTCTCCATGGACATCTGGCACACCGCCGACACCGATGCCACCGGCGAAGGCTGGCTCGGACGCTACATCGATCACCAGTGCTGCGGGTACGGCAAGGGCGAGAGCGGCACGCCGGACGGCCCCGCTCCAGACGCCAACTCCATGCCGGGCATCGCCCTCATGCGCACCGCGCCGCTCGCGCTCGAAGGCGTCAAGAGCAAGCCCATCGCATTTGAGACACCCGAGCTCTTCCGCTGGACCGGCGAGGACGTCCACGAGTCGCTCGCGGCACCCTACGAGGCCCTCACCGGGCGGGGCGGCGGGCAGGATGCCTCGGAGGGGAGCAACGCCGACTTCCTCCTCCGCACGGCGCTCGACGCCCAGGTGAGCAGCGACCTGATCCGCAAGGCCGTCGCCACTCGCCCGCTGGTCGAGTACCCGCGCTCGGAACTTGCGCAGCAGCTCTCCATGGTCGCGAGCATGATCCGCGCCGGGCTCAAGACCCGCGTCTACTACGTCTCGCACGGCGGGTTTGACACCCACGCCGGGCAGGGCGGCGCCCAGGGCAACCATGCCCGCCTCCTCCAGACCTACGCCGAGGCCATGCGGGCCTTCTATCGCGACCTCAAGGCCCAGGAGAACGACACCCGCGTCCTCACCATGTCCTTCAGCGAGTTCGGCCGGCGCGTCGCCCAGAACGCCAGCGGCGGCACCGACCACGGCACCGCCGCGCCGATGTTCCTCGCCGGGCCGATGGTGCGCGCCGGCATCCACGGCGAACACCCCAGCCTCAAGAATCTCGACGACGGCGACCTGAAGTTCGGCATCGACTTCCGCTCGGTCTACGCCGGCATCACCAGGGATTGGCTCCAAGCTGACCCCAAGGTCGTGCTCAAGGGCACGTTCAGCCCCTTGCGGGTCATCAAGAAGGCCTGACGCCGCCCGGCTTCACCCGCGTTCTCGGGCCTGCCGCCACCCCGTTTTTGCGGGGCTTTGCGCGCTCGGGCCGGGGCGCTCCGGCGTATGATGGCCCGGCCACACACCGGGGAGAGTCCATGCTCATTCACCGCTCCGCCGCCCGCGCGGCGATCGTGCTCGCCGCACTTGCCGGAGGCGCAAACGCCCAGCTCCGCGTCGCGACCTGGAACATCAGCTTCTACGGGGGCGGACGGGGCAGCGACATCCGCACCGCCGTCTACGGCGTCTTTGAGGGCCGCTCGCTCGCCCCGGATGTGCTCCTCGGCCAGGAGTTTCTGAGCCAGGCGGCGGTCAACGACTTTCTGCTCCTCCTGAACTCCGCCCCCGGTTCGCCGGGAGACTGGGCCGCCGCCTCGTTCGTGGATGGCCCCGACACCGACAGCGCGTTCTTCTATCGCACTTCAAGGGTCGTGTTCGTCGCGCAGTCCATCATCAGCGCCGGCGGCAGCCCGCCCGCGCCGCCCCGCCACACGATGCGGTACGACATGCGGCTCGCGGGCTACACGGGCGAAGGGGCGACCGTCTCGCTCTACTCCGTCCACCTCAAGGCGGGCACCGGGGGCGACGACAGCGCCCGCAGACTCGTCGAATGCCAGCGCATCCGCGATGACGCCCTCACTCTGCCCGCCGGTCGGTCGTTCATCATCGGGGGCGACTTCAACATCCGCACGTCGAGCGAGGCGGCCTACCAGGCCCTGCTCCAGGTCTTCAACGACCCCATCCATTCGCCGGGCTCGTGGAACCAGAACTCGGCGTTCCGATTCCTGCACACGCAGGACCCCGTCGGCTCAGGCGGGATGGACGACCGGCACGACCAGCTGCTGCTGAGTGACTCGCTCGTCGACGCCGATGCCTTTGAGTACGTGGGCGATCCCGCCACCGCCTACAGCACCATCACCTGGAACGACCCGAACCACTCGTACCGCGCTTGGGGCAACGACGGCACGACGTTCGACCAGGCGATGCGCATCACGGGCAACACCATGGTCGGCGCCGCGATTGCCCAGGCCGTGGTCAACTGCGCCAACGGCGCGGGCCACCTGCCCGTCGTGCTCGACTGCTTCGTCCCCCCCAAGGCCCAGGCCGACCTCGTGCTCGACTTCGGTTCGGTGAGCGTGGGCGATCTTGCCTCGCTCGATCTCAATGTGCTCAACAGCGCGAACGATGCCCTGTGGACGGCCCCCGGAATCGCCGATCTCTCCTACTCCTTCTCCGCGCCGTCGGGCTTCGCCGCCCCGGGCGGGCTCTTCTTTGAAAGCGCCGGCGGCGGCGCCAACACGCACGCGATCACCATGGACACGTCGAGCCCCGGCGTGCGTTCCGGCACGCTCATCATCACCACCAACGCCCCCGAGAGCCCCACCATCCTCGTTTCACTCACGGGCGAAGTGGTCGACGACTCGTGCCCCGCCGACCTCTCGGGCAGTGCCGACCCCAACGACCCGGCCTACGGCGTTCCCGACGGCGCTGCCGATTCCTCCGACTTCTTCTACTTCCTCGACCAGTTCGCCGCGGGCAATCTCGCCGTGGCCGACCTCTCCGGCAGCGCCGACCCCAACGACCCGGCCTATGGCGTGCCCGATGGTGCCGTGGACGCCGCGGACTTCTTCTACTTCCTTGACATCTTCACCGTCGGGTGTTGACGCCGCCTGCACGCCGCCCCCGACCCTCAGCCGACCCATGCGCCGAGCGTCCTCGCCATCGCGCGGGCCGCCGCGCCCCGGTGGCTGCACGCGTTCTTCTCGTCAGGCGTGAGTTCTGCCCCGGTGCGCAGAAAGTCCGGCCCCACCAGGAACAGCGGGTCGTATCCGAAACCGCCGTCGCCCCGGGGCACGTGCGCCCGCGGATCATCGGGGAGCCCGATGCGCCCCTCGCAGGTGCCCCGCGCGCTGCCGATGACGCGGGGCCCCTCACCGCCGCCGGGCCCCGGCGCCGCGAGCACCATGACGCACACGAACCGGGCGCTGCGGGCGTCAACGGGCACGCCCTGGAGCTCCCGAAGCACCCGTGCGTTGTTGAGCGCATCGCGCTGCACGCGGGTCAGGCCGGCCTCGCGCCCGTCGGTGCAGTAATGGCTGGAGATCACGCCCGGCCTGCCCCCGAGGGCGTCAACCTCAAGCCCCGAGTCGTCCGCGAGGCAGGGAAGCCCGAGCTGCGCCGCGTACGAGATCGCCTTGATGGTCGCGTTGGCCTCGAACGTGCCGCCCGACTCTTCCGGTTCATGCGGCGACACCCGGCGCTCCTCGCCCGCTTCGGAGAGAGAAAGCAACGTCGCCCGCACGCCCGCGAACAGCCGCCGCAGTTCATCCACCTTGTGCGGATTCGAGGTGGCGATCACGACGCGGGCGGCGGAAGCATCATGCGGGGGCATCGCCAAGCGTAGAGCGGGTGAACCCCAGTGCGCTCGCGGCGTCGGGCGAGGACACCTGCCGAATGCCCCCCGTGTGCTGACGCTGGGCCTACTTCAGCAGCGAAGCGCCGGTCATCGCCCCCGGCTGCGCCAATCCCATGATCTCCAGCGCGGTCGGTGCAATGTCCGCCAGGCGCCCGCGCTGCGCCCTCACCTCGGGCCGGAACCACCCGGAGGGGTCGATGTCGCCCCGCAGGCTTCGACGTTTGGCCAAGTCTCCCGCCACGATCAACGGCACGTCATACGTGGTGTGCGCGGTGTGCGGGGCGTTCGTGGCCGGGTCAAACATCTGCTCGCTGTTGCCGTGGTCGGCCGTGACGATCGCGTGGCCCCCTCGTCCCAGCGTCGCGTCCACGAGTTCACCCACCAGGGCATCCACGGCCTCACACGCCTTGATGGCCGCCGGCAGCGAGCCCGTGTGCCCGACCATGTCGGCGTTGGCGAAGTTCACCACGATCGCCTCTTCGCAGTCCGAAGCGCGCAGCCGCCGGAGCACTGCGTCGGCCACACCCCGCGCGCTCATTTCGGGCTGAAGGTCGTAGGTGGGCACCTTCGGGCTCTGGATGATCTCGCGGCGCTCGCCCTCGAACGGCTCGTCTCGGTAGTCGTTGAAGAAGAACGTGACGTGCGGGAACTTCTCTGTCTCCGCACACCGATACTGGCGCAGGCCGAGGCCCGACCACCACGCGCCCGCGATGGATTCCATCCTTGGAGGCTTCGGAAACGCAACCTTCACGTAGGGGGCCAGCTCCTCCCAGTATGCCGTCATCGTGACGTAGGCGAGGTCCAGCCGCGATCCGCGGTCGAACCCGGCCCTGCCGCTCTCCGGGCTCGGCTTGACCTTGGCCCACGCGGCATCGGGGAACACGAACGCCGCCGACAACTCGCGGGGCCGATCACCCCGGTAGTTCACGAAGACCACGCTGTCACCCGATCGCACCGGCGCCGCGGCCCCGATGCGCCGCGGCGTGACGAACTCATCGCCCGCCTGTGAAGGCCCGGTCGGTGTGCCGTAGTAGTCCTCGATCGCCTCAGCGGCGCTGGCGAACGCCGGGGCGTCGCCGCGCCCCGTGAGCAGGTCATACGCCTGGCGCACCCGCTCCCACCTGAAGTCGCGGTCCATGGCGTAGTACCGCCCGCAGAGCGTGGCGATGCGCCCCGCGCCGATCCGGGCAAGCTCGGCCTCCACGCGCGCGATGTACCCCTTGCCGGTGAAGGGCCCCGTGTCTCGCCCGTCCATGAAGAGATGCACCTCGACGCGCGCGAGCCCTGCGCCCCGGGCCGCCCGCACGCACGCGAAAAGATGGTCGAGCTGCCCGTGCACCCCCGCATCGCTGGCGATGCAGAACAGGTGCAGGCTCCCGGCGCGCGACTTCGCCCCGTGGATCGCCTCCATGATCGGGCCGTTGCTCTGCAGCCCGGCGCGGCAGGCCTTGGTGATCGCCACGCTCTCCTGGTCCACGATGCGACCGGCCCCGATGTTCTGGTGCCCCACCTCGGAGTTGCCCATCGTGCCCTCCGGCAGGCCCACATCCTCGCCGCTGGTCTTGATGAGCGTCCACGGGTACTCGCGCATGAGGCGGTCCGCCACCGGCGTACGGGCAAGCCTGACGGCGTTGAACGAGTCATGCTCCGGGTTGGGGTTCAGGCCCCAGCCGTCGCGGATGATGAGAACGAGGGGGCGGGTCGTCATGTTCGCTCCTGCGCCGGGCGGGCTCCGCTGCGGCGCGACCGAGGCGCCTCATGGTATGGTGCGCCTCTGGGATGTTCAGCCGGGAGGGATGGCATGAGACCGGGTCTTTCCGCACTCGCCGCGGCGCTGACGCTCTGTGTGCGCCTCGTCACACCCGCCCTCGCGCAGGGATCGCGCGCCGACTACGAGCGCGCAGCGCAGGACAACCCCGCCGCGCAGCGACTGCTTGCTTCGCTCCGCGTCGAGCCGAGGTGGCTGGGCGGGGGCGCCGCGCTCTGGTGCCAGTCCGTCGCGTCCGACGGCTCGCGCCGTTGGGTGCGTGTCGATGTCAACTCCGGGCAGGTCGCAGACCTCTTCGACGCCCCCGCGCTCGCCGAAGCCTTTCGGGCTCGGGGCGTCGCCTCGCCCGGCGGGGCCCCGGCCATTCAACGGCTCGAAGCGGACGAGACGGGTGCATGGGCGATTCTCGCGGGCTCCGACAAGGCCTGGCGCATCACGTTCTCGCCGCTGCGTGTCGAGGCTCACCCGTGGCCCGAGGCCGCACCCCTGCTCGTCGGCGCAGCGCCTCCCGATCCGCAAGGGCGCTCCACCGAACTGCTGTTCGTCAACCTTGGATCGCAGCCGGTCGAAGCGTTCTGGCTGAACCCGGGAGGCGGCGCTCGGTCATACGGAACAATCGCGCCCGGAGAGGTCAAGCGTCAGCACACCTACAGCGGGCACGCCTGGCGGTTCGACCGGCCCGACGGCTCCGTCGTCGGGCGCTGCGAGGGCGCTGAAGACATCGCGGCCATCGTGCTCGCAGATGCCCCCCTTCCCGGTGCCCAGCGCCGCGAGTCCGAGGCTCCGCCCGAACCGCAGCTCGGGCAGCCCTCCCAACCGCCGGAAGTCCCCCGCGCCGTGCTTCGCGACGGCGGCCTCCAGATCGCCCCCGCCGGAAGCGCCGACTTCTCGCCCGTCGATCTCGGACTTCCCGGCGGCTACCGCGCCTCCGGCCCCCTGCTTCTCTCCCCGAACGGTCGGCACGCCCTCTTCCTCGCCGCCAGGCCCGCTCCTGAGCACATTGTCACACTCGTCGAGTCCTCCCCGCCCGATCAGGTGCAGCCCCGCACGCTCCAGTTCAACTACCCGAAGCCGGGTGATGAGATCGACGCCGTGATGCCCGTGCTCGTCGATCTCGCCTCCGCCAGCCGCATCCCCATCGACGATGCGCTTTTCCCGACGCCCTGGAGCCTCGACCGCTTCGAGTGGGACAACGACGGCTCCGGGTTCACCTTCCTCTACAACCAGCGCGGCCACCAGGTCATGCGCGTCCTTCACGTCGAGGCGGCCTCCGGCGCCGCCCGCGCCATCGTGGACGAGGCATGTCCCACGTTCTTCGATTACACCAACAAGACCTTCCTTCACCGAGTTCACGCCACGGGCGAACTCATCTGGATGTCCGAACGCGACGGATGGAATCACCTCTACCTGTACGACGAGCGTGCCGGGCGGCTCAAAAACCAAATCACATCGGGCGACTTTGTCGTGCGCCGGGTCGAGTGGGTGGACGAGGCCAGGCGCCAGGTCTGGTTCAGCGCATGCGGGCTCGACCCCTCCGGCGAGCCCTACTACATCCACTTCTGCCGCGTCAACTTCGACGGCTCCGGCTTCGTCGTGCTCACGCGTGATGCCTCCGGCACGCACGAGGTCGAGTTCTCCCCGGACAAGCGGTCCTTCATCGACTCGTTCTCGACCACCGAACTCCCGCCCCAGGCCGTGCTCCGTCGCGCCGACGACGGGCGCCCCATCGCCGTGCTCGGCGCGCCCTCCCTCGACCTCTTCACGCGCACGGGCTTCACGCCTCCCGAACGGTTCACCGCCAAGGGGCGAGACGGAGCCACCGACATCTGCGGCCTCATCTTCCGCCCCTCGAACTTCGACCCCGCCAAGACCTACCCCGTGATCGAAAACATCTACGCCGGGCCGCACGATGCGCACGTGCCCAAGTCCTTCACCGTGCGCTACGGCCTCACCGACCTCGTCGAACTCGGCTTCATCGTCGTCCGCATCGACGGCATGGGCACCAACTGGCGCAGCAAGTCCTTCCACGATGTCTGCTGGAAGAACCTCGTGGACGCCGGACTTCCCGATCGCATCGCCTGGATGAAGGCCGCCCAGGACGGCGTCTGCCCGCAGATGGACCTCACCCGCGTGGGAATCTACGGAGGCAGCGCCGGAGGGCAGAACGCCCTCGCCGCCCTGCTCACCCACCCCGAGTTCTACAAGGCCGCCGCCGCCGACTGCGGCTGCCACGACAACCGCATGGACAAGATCTGGTGGAACGAGATGTGGATGGGGTGGCCCGTCGGCCCCCACTACGCCAGGCAATCGAACGTCACGCTCGCGCCCAACCTGCGCGGCAGGCTCCTGCTCACCGTCGGCGAACTCGATCAGAACGTCGATCCGGCTTCAACCATGCAGGTTGTCAATGCGCTCATCAAGGCCGACAAGGATTTTGAACTCATCGTCGTGCCCGGGGCCGGCCACGGAGCCGGAGAGTCACCCTACGCCGCCCGCAGGCGCCAGGACTTCTTCGTGCGCGCCCTGATGGGGGTCGAACCGAGGTGGGAGTGAGCCGGGCGCGCCGATGCCCTCACGGCACGCGTCCCTGCGCGAACGAGATCGCGTACCAGATCGTCGCGTCGGGCAGGGTCGCCCACGCGCGCAGAGCGCTCATGGCTCGGCCGTAGGCCTCCGCGGAGACCAGGCCGCTTTCAATCATGCGATCGCGCGCCGTGTCGATCACGCCGGCGAGGTTTGACACCGCGACCGAAAACGTCGGGCTTCCGGCGCACGAACCGAAATCGACCAGCGCCGTTCGTTCCGGCGTCGCGCCCGCCTCCGCGAGCAGGGTCGGCAGGCGACGACCCACCAGCGGGTCGGCCCCGATCAACTCGTACGTGCGCATGTACGCGACCCACAGCGTCGAAAACTCGGGACACCCCGGATTCAGCGTGAGCATCGCGTGGTCGTCGTCCGCGAGCACGAGGCGCCCGCCCGGACGCAGCGTCCGCACCATCTGCCGCACCACCGCGAGCGGGTCGCGCACGTGCTCGAGCACAAACCGCGCGTGCGCCACGTCAAATGTCCCCCACTCCTCGTCCTTGAGGGGCGGGTCGAGCACGTCGCCCTCACGAAACTCGGGGCATGGGCGACTCGCGCCCGCAGCCCGTCGCGCCCCGGCCAGCTGCTCAGCGCTGGAGTCAAATGCCACGACGCGTCCCGGCGCCCGGGCGCAAAGCGCAAACCGGCACGCGAGGTGCCCGAGCCCGCACCCGAAATCCACTACCCGTTCACCGGGCGCGATCGCCGCCTCGCGAAGATACGCATCGTTCATCCAGTCATTGAGCGCGGCCAACCGGCTCTGCTCCGCCGCCTCAGTACCGTGGATGTAGGTCATGCTCGTGCATACCGCCCCGGAGCGCCCCGGGTTCGGCCCCGCCCCGTACGTCTATGACACGTAGGTCAGCACCTCATCCATGCTCATGGCGTGCCCGGGTTCGCGCCCCTGGCTCCACTTGACCCGCCCCACGCCCGCGGCGCTCTGCCCGATCACCACGGTGCCCCGTTTGCTCACGTTGAGTTCGGGCCAGTACAGCCCGTACGCCCGGCAGACCTGCCTGTGCATGTCTGCCAGCAGCCTGTGCTTGAAGCCCGCCTGGTCTGCCCACGCCTTGTGCGCCGCGAAACTGTCGCAACTGATCCCCACCATCTGGGTGCCCTGCCGCGCCCAGCGCGACATCTCGCGCGTGATGCACTCGTTCTCCGTTCCGCAGGTGCTCGTGAAGTCCAGCGGATAGAAGCAGAGCACCACGTCGCCCGAGCGCAGGGCGTCGCTCAATCGCCAATCCTGCCTGTCCTGGTCCTTCAGGGTGAAGTCGGGCGCGAGTTCACCCGCGCCGATGATGGTGTCGCGTGGGGCCGGCACAGTTCCGCTCATGGCGTATCTCCTCCGGGCGTGCGTGCATGGCCCGCCGCGCCGCCATGCACTCGTCGGCGCAACGCTCCCGACCGCCGCGGCGCGGGTATGCTAGCGCCGCAGCGCGGACGGAGTCCGCGCCCCGGCGTGCAGGAGGCTTCATGAACGCACTTTCCACCCTCGCCGAACGCTACCACGAAGTCCGGCATCGCATCTCCCGGGCCTCGGCGCGCTCCGGGCGCGGCCCGGATGACATCATCCTCGTCGCCGTCAGCAAGTACGCCGAGCCCGACCTCATCAAAGCACTCGTCGATCTGGGGCACCGCGACTTCGGCGAGAACCAGGTGCAGCAGCTCACCCAGCGCCAGGCCATACTCGCAGAATACATGGACCGCCTGCGCGTCCTTTCCTCCACCCGGCGCGCCCACGGCGCCGATGCCCTGCTCGCCCCGCGCGATGGTGAAAGCCCCATCCGCTGGCACATGATCGGGCACCTCCAGCGCAACAAGGTCAAGAAGATCGCCGACTCCGTGCGCCTCATCCATTCCGTTGACTCGCTCCGCCTCGCCGAAGAAATACAGCAGATCGCGCTCAAACGCGATCACATGGTTGAAGTGCTCGTGCAGGTCAACTGCTCCGGCGAGGCGAGCAAGTTCGGCTGCCCCGTGCCCGCCGCCCTCCCCCTCGCCGAGCAGATCGACACCATGATCAACGTCAAGGTCCGAGGCGTGATGACCATGGCCCCGGCGAGCCCGAACCCCGAAGAGGCCCGCCCCGCCTTCGCCCGGTGCCGTGATATCTTCGAAGAGTTCCGGAAGTTCGGCATCGGCGAGGGCGCGTGCAACCTGCTGAGCATGGGCATGAGCGGCGACTACGAAATCGCCATCGAAGAAGGCGCAAACATCGTCCGCGTCGGTTCCGCCATCTTCGGGGAGCCCGCCATCCCCCTTCCCCCTGCCTGACCCATACCCCGCTTTGAACTCGCGGCAGTCAGTCCCCATCCACCGGATTGAACCTCGCACCGGCAGCGTCCCCCAACGCGGCATGAGGATGCACCTCTCGCAACCAGGGAAATCCCCAGTCAAGAACTTGCCGCCCGGATTTCTGCACCCTCCGAAGTGGGTTGGGCGAATCCCCACCTTGTGGTAGACTCCCAGATCGGCCATTTCGCCCCCATCGGGGGTGTCCGGTCGCGGGGGTCGGGGGTCGGGATGCGAGGGAGCGCCCGCCGCCACGCCAAGGACTTGCGGGAGGTGGAAATGAAAGCGTTTGGGATCAGGGGAGGCGCGATCGCCTTGGCCGCGTGCTGCGGCATCGCGTTCGGTGATGATGTTGTCCGTCCGACGCCCGAGGCGGAAGCGATGTTCCGCGCCGCCAAGGCTGCTCTGGAGCAGGATTCGACCCTGGAGTACCTGCCGGGCGTCGCCCTGGTGAAGTTCGCCGAAGGGGTGACCCCCGCCGACCGCGAACGCACGTTGGGCCTGGTGAGCGGGCACCTCATCCGCACGTTCGAGATCGTTCCCGGGCTGGCCCACATCGCGGTGGACATTCCCGTTGAACAGGCCGTCGCGATCCTGGGCACGCTGCCCGGCGTTGAGTACGCCGAGTACGACTTCGTGCACCACCCGACCGTGAACCCCAACGACCCGAGCTTCGGCAGCCTCTGGGGCCTTCACAACACCGGCCAGAACATCCAGGGCATCAGCGGCACATCTGATGCCGACATCGACGCGCCCGCCGGGTGGGATTCGTTCACGGGCAACCAGGATTTCGTGGTGGCAGTGATCGACACCGGCACGCTCTACACGCACCCCGACCTCGACGCAAATATCTGGACCAACCCCGGCGAGACCGCCGGCAACGGCATCGACGATGACGGCAACGGCTACGTCGATGACATCCGCGGCTGGGACTTCTACTCCAACGACAGCAACCCGACGGACTCCGAAGGCCACGGCACCCACACCGCCGGCACCATCGGCGCCGAGGGCAACAACGGGGTGGGCATCACCGGCGTCAACTGGCGCTGCCGCATCATGCCGCTCCGCTTCCTCGGGCCCAGCGGCGGAAGCACCAGCGACGCCGTGCTCGCCGTACAGTATTGCACCAACAAGGGCGTCAAGGTCTCCAACAACTCGTGGGGCGGCGGCGGCTACAGCGCCAGCCTCCTCAACGCGATCAACGCCTCCCAGAGCGTCGGGCACATCTTCGTGTGCGCCGCCGGCAACAGCGGCGCCAATATCGACTCCGGCGGGTTCTACCCGGCGTCGTACAACGCCAGCAACATCATCTCCGTCGCCGCCACCACCAACCGTGACGGCCTCGCGTCGTTCTCCAACTACGGCGCGACCAACTGTGACATGGGCGCCCCCGGCGTTGACGTGCTCTCCACCGTGCTCGGCAACAGCTACGCCTACTACGACGGCACCAGCATGGCCAGCCCGCACGTCGCCGGTGTGGCCGCCATGGTGTATGCCCAGAACCCGACCTGGACGTGGTCCGCGGTGAAGAACCGCCTGATGACCACCACCCGCCCCATCAGCGCCCTCTCCGGTCGCTGCCAGACCGGCGGCGTCGTCAACCTGCAGGCCGCCCTGCAGCCGGTCAATAACACGCCCCCCTCCGTCACCATCACCAGCCCCTCCGATGGCGCCTCCTTCACCTACGGCACCGACATCACCTTCACGAACTCGTCCAATGACGCACAGGATGGTGACCTTTCCAGTACCTGCGTGTGGACTTCGAACCTCAACGGCGCCCTCGGCAGCGGCACCAGCATCGTCCGAAACACGCTCGTGCCCGGCACCCACACCATCACGGCCTCGGTGACCGACTCCGGCACGCTCACGACGGTCGCCACCATCAACATCACGATCAGCGGCGGCGGCGGCACCGCCCCGTCCGCCCCGCTCGTGGGCACCACCAAGAACCTCGGCGGAGGCCAGGCACGCATCCGCTGGACAGACACGTCCAATAACGAGGACGAGTTCCAGATCGAGCGCCAGCAGAAAGTCGGCACGGTCTGGACCAACACCACCATCATCGACAACGTGCCCGCCAACACCGGCGAGTACATCGACAACCCCGGCGCCGGCAAGTTCCGCTACCGCGTCCGCGCCTCCAACTCCGTCGGCGATTCCGCCTGGACCGCCCGGCGCACCGTGACCGTCACCAACTGATCGACGGCTCCAGACTGACATCCTGACGCACACAGCGGGAGGCGGGCCATCGGCTCGCCTCCCGTCGTTTCTGCGGCGCATCCGAGGAGCCCCCCGCGAGCACCCTCCCCCTTGGTTGCCTTTGCCGTCCGGCGTGCAGACGCTTCCCCCGTGCCCCCCACACACTCCGGCCCCGGCACGACCGGGGGCCGGCTGATCTCCATCCTTACCGGCCCCTTCTCCCCCGCTCGGCTGCCCGTCATGGCCCGGCGCAACTACACCCTGGAGCTCCAGGCCGCGGCCTTTCTTCCCGTCCTCCTCGTCGTCGTTGATTCCGGCGTGATCGGCGTCGTCCTCAAGAATGCCTACAAGGGCATCGTCACGCCCGGGCTCCTCAATCTCGTCGTCGCGATTGTCACCGCCTCCACCTCCGCCGCGAACATCATCGGCTTCGCCTGGGTGCGGCTCAGCCTGGGGGCCGACAAGGTTCGCTTCGTCAACACGCTCCAGCTCATGATGATCGCCCTCGTGGCCCTCATTGCCGCGGCGCCCAGGTCGTCCGTCGGCCTCTGGATGATCGTCGCGGCCGTGCTCTCCGCCCGGGTGGTCTGGTCCGGGTTCGTCACGGTGCGCTCGACCGTGTGGGGGTGCAACTACGCGCCCGCCGTTCGGGCCCGCGTCACCGGACGGCTGGCGATGGTGCAGACCGGCACGCTCGCCTTGCTCGGCCTCGGCCTCGGCTGGGCGATGGACCGCGACGAGTCCGCGTATCGATACTTCTTCCCCGTCGGGTGCGCCCTCGCCCTGGTGGGCGTGCTCTCGTGGTCACGCATCCGAGTCCGCGGGCACGCTGCTCTCCGGCGCGCCGAACTCGCCCGCGACGGCCGCGACGCCCCGTCCTTCAACCCCCTGGGCGTCTACCGCGTGCTCCGTGCCGATCCCTCGTACGCCCGGTTCATGCGCTGCCTCACGCTGCTCGGGCTCGGCAACCTCATGCTCGCCCCCATCACCCTCATCGCCTGCCGCGACATTTTCCACCTCGGCTACCTGGGCGGCATCCTGGTCTCCAACTCCCTGCCCCTCTTCATGATGCCCCTCACCATCCCGCTCTGGGCCAGGCTCCTCGACCGCGTCCACGTCATCCGATTCCGGTCAATCCACGCCTGGGTCTTCATCGTGGCCGCAGCGCTCACGGTGCTCGCGATCGCGCTCCGCAATCTGCCCCTCATGTACGCCTCCGCCATGCTCTCCGGCGTCGGCTTCGGAGGGGGCGTGCTCGCCTGGAACCTCGGGCACCTCGACTTCGCCCCGCGCGGGCGAGAAACCGAGTACATGGGCGTGCATCAAACGCTCAACGGCATGCGCGGCCTCGCGGCGCCTTTTCTCGGCGTCGGGCTCTACGAGGCCACCACCGGCGCCAACCCGGACCTCGCCTGGGTCGCCTTCGCCGTGTGCTTCGCGCTCTGTCTCGCGGGCGGCATCGGCTTCGTCCGCCTGGCAAGGGCCACGCCCGGCATGGCCGCGCGCACAGCCCGCCCCGCCGAAGCCGCGCCCCCAGCCAAGAGCGTCGGTGAATAGGTCGCGCCGCACCCGACGCTCTCCCCTGACCTGCTCTCCTCCGCCCCTTCCGCACTCCCGCACTTCTTCACCGCTTCATTGTCCCACTTGTTCACCGCCCCAATCCCGCTCTCAACTCACAATCGAGCCCGGCAGCGCATCTCCCGCGGGAGAGAGCACGATAACCTTGCGGTCTGCGGCCTCCTTGGGACCGCTGCTCGCCGCCAGGAGCATCCCCCGAGACTCCTCACCCCTGATCTTGCGCGGCTCAAGGTTGGCGACGATGACGATCAGCCTGCCGACCAGGTCTTCCGCCCGGTAGTGCCCCTTGATTCCCGCGCAGATCTGGCGCGGCTCTCCGCTCCCGTCATCGACCTGCAGTTTGAACAGCCGGTCGGCGCTCGGGTGGTCAACCGCCGAAATCACCCGCGCCACCCGCAGGTCGAGCCGGGCAAACTCATCGAAACTCACGCGCGGCTTGGCCTCCGGCGCCCCCTGCGCGGCCCCGGGAGCATTCGCGGAAGAAGCGTGGTTCGTGCCTGCGGGGTCTGCCATCGTCGTGCCTCCTTGCGCCGGACCGATTCGCCCTCCCGGCCGTGCGGGCGCAACGGTAGGTCGCCCCGCTCAACTGCCGCTCACGGTCGACCCCGCGCCCGGGGCGGGCGCCTCGGCGGGCTTCGGCGAGGGCGTGGGGGGCTCTCGCGCCGGTGGCTTGGGCACGCCGTCCCCCACCCAGCGGCCCTCGCGCCACAGCACCCGCTCAGCGTCGATGCCCAGCGTCGTCGCGAGTTCCCCCGGGTCGGCATCGCGGAGGGGGAGGCCCCCGTCGGCAGAAATCTGTGCCGACCACGAGCGGTGCACCCCCGCGAGCAGGCGAGACTCGAACCGCAGCTGGCCGATCAGTTCCGCCTGGGTGAGCTTCATGCCCGGGTTGCCCAGGCACCACGGGCAGATGTTGTACGCGGGCGGGTTGGTGCCCGCCTTGCGCACGATGCGCTGGTTGGAGCACTCCGGGCAGGGCCAGCGCTCGGCTTCGCGGACGATGCGCTGCGCCTCCCCGGGCAGGCCCGCCGGGTGGAGCAGGCTCTCGTAGGCGTCGAGCAGGGCCCTCACCTCGGGGCGCGCGAGCAGATCGCGCGCCTTGCGGCCCTCGCCCGCGCGCACCAGCGACACCGCGGTGCACGCCGCGTAGGCCGTTTCGTCGGAGACCCGCACGGGGTCGGCGGTGTTCCAATCGGGCGGGGCATAGCGCCGGTCGAGCGCACGCGCCAGCGAAAGCAGCCAGCGGCGCTCCCGGTCGAGCCGCGAGAGATGCGCGAGGGCCACGCACGCGCTCGGTGAAATCCACGTCGCGGGCACACGCTGCCGGTCCAGGGAGTACGCCAGGACGAACAGCGTCTTCGCGAGTTCGACGTGCGCCGGCTCATACCCCACCGCGGCGACATCCTCGGCCAGCGCGAAGTACGCCTCGGGCGACGCCGGGTCCAGCCCCGCCAGCCGCGCGCCGAGTTCGGGCACGCGCAGGTTCGACAGTTCCTCCGGCAGGCTCGGCTCCACCTCCGGCGGCGCTGTCTCCGGCGCCGGCCCGCTCACCTCGGGCTGGAGCGCAGGTTGCACCGCAGCAGTCATCCCGACCGCCGCGCACGCCGCAACAGCACAGACCCAGGCAAGGCTTCGCTTGGTCATGGCGTGCCTCCCGACAACCGCAGATCCCACAGCACCGACATGGCGAGCTCGGTTGCGCTGATCTGCTCAAGGATGTGCTCGGCCAGTCGTCGGCGCCCGGCGCACTCCTCGATCGCGGCCCGGATCGCCGGCACGAGGTCCGGGCGTTCGCTCGCGAGCACGAAGGCCATCAGGTCGAGCACCGCGAACTGCTCCGTCGCAAAGAGCTGCACCGGGCCTTCGGCCAGGGCCAGCCGCGCCGTGCGCCGGCGCTCGATCTCACCGAGCGAAAACCCGAGCGACGGGTTGGCCAGCGCCCCCTCCGCGCGCCGGCGCCAACTCTGGCGAAGCAGGGCCGCGCTGAACTCGGCCCGGGGCAGTCCGGCGCGCGAGGCCGCCGTCGGGGCCGTGATGCTGGTCCGCGCCGCGTACGTCTCCGACATGATCTCCCCGAGCCGGTCGACGATCGCAAACTCACCCGTCGACGCGAGCATCTGGGTGAGTCGCTCCACCAGCGCACGTCGCGCCCGCAGCCGCCACCGATCATCATCCGGCGAGAGCGAGCCCAGCAGCGCCGCCCGCCCCACCAGCGCCGTGTTGCGCCGCGAGCCGGGAATGTCCGGGAGCTGCTCGAGCAGGGCGTTGACCACCGTGGGCTGGTCGGTCTCGCGGAAGACCGCGTCGTACGCCGCCTGCCGCACCCGATCGCGCTGCGAGCGGGTCGCCTCGAAGACCAGCACTTCGGCGGTCATCTGGCTGTACCTGCCGCGCGAGCCGACCTCGCTGATCTTCTGGATGCGCAGTTCCGCGTTGTTGGTCGAGAGATAGTCCACCGCCCACGACGTGTCCGCCCCCGGGTCGAGCGGACGGGAGACCTCGCTCGTCCCCGAGAACTCGGCATCCACGGGCCCGGAGAGGTCGCCCAGCAGGTTGCCCGCATCCTCGAACCGCCCGTACCAGCGCTGCTCTGCCGCGAGGTTGAGACGCGCCAGCCGCACGGCGCTGGCCAGGAACTCCGCGGGCGTGGTGTCCGAGCGCCGGCCCGCCTCCAGGCGTCCCAGCGCTTCGCGCCACAGGTCGGCCAGTTCATCCTCGCGCTCCTCGCTCACGTCGCCCCACAAGCGCGCGTACCGCTCGCGGAGCATCTGCCGATCCTGGTCCCCGGCGCTCGCGGGCAGCACCATCGACGTATCCACCCCTTCGGTCTTGCCCTGGCGCACGATCGCGCTGGTCACGATGAACAGGTCCGGCGTCGAAATCGAGGGCGCCGAAAACGCGAAGATCAGCCAGGGGCGGGCCGCGACGGCGTCGCTCCAGTCCACCGCCCCCGCCACCGCCGCCCCCGCGTCAAACGTCGGGCGGTGGGTCTCCGGCGCCGGGCCTTCGCGCAGGATCGCATCGAGGCCCGAGAGCAGAAGCCGATTGCGCACCGACGGGTCGGTCCCCGCCACGGCATCGATCGCGCGAATCCACCGGCGCCACGAGTCCAGCAGCTCACGCGGATTTGTCGGCGACGACTCATCGCCGGGCGACGCGAGCAGGCGAGTCGCTTCCGCCAGCGCCGCCAGCGCCCCGGCATCAAAGGTCTGGTTGAGCGCCGCCCGCCCGCCTCCCAGCGCGCCGGTCAGCGACGCGTCGATCACCGAGACGGCCCCGCTCGTCAGGTCACGCTCCCGGCTCAGGCGCGTCAGCACGCCCACAGACCAGATCGCGGGCCACACTTCGTCCGGCGCGAGTCCCTTCCCCGCCAGCCGCAGCCGCATGCTCGGGCCCGCGATGGTCTCTACGCCGCTCGAAGCAATGTCGGCCCACGCCGAGGCCCGGTACACGTACTCCACGATCTGGTCCACGCCCGCCACCCGCTGATCGCGCGGCAGGTCGCACCACACTTCGCCCAGCCGCAGCACGGCCCGCTCAAAGTCCGTCGCCGCCTGCTCCGGGTCAATCGCCAGCCCCTCTGTGCTCGTCCGCACCAGCGCCAGCGCCTCGGCTGCCGTCATCGGGCGGTCTGCGGGCGTCGCGGGCTCGGGCGCGGGGTCCACCGGCTTGAGCGTGCGTCCCGGCCCGCTCGCCGTCTCCGGTCGGCCGGGCACCGTGATCGTCGGCGTCCCCGCGGCACCGGGACTCGCGCTCCCCGGATCGTCCTTGAGGAGGGGGAGCACCGCGAGGAGGATTCCCGTCGCGCTCAGCACGCAGAACACGACCAATCCGGTCCACACCGCGATGCGCCTGACCGGGTCGGGCGCGTGCTCATCCGTGCCCTCTCCGTCCGGGATGAGTCCCCGGCCGGTCGCCGGTTCGGGGGCAGTCCCCGCGGTCGCCATCGGCGCAGCCGCCGCGCTTCGACGCCGGACCCCGCTTGTCCTCGGCCCCGTGAAGCCGGCCTCCCTCACCGCACCACTCGGCGCGTCATGCCCCGCCGGGGACGCGAAGCGCGCCGGGGCCCCGCCCCCGCTCCCCCCGGCGCGCCGGCGCGCCGTGATGACGCGGATGGCCTCGGGCACCTGCGCCACATCGAAGCCGCGCGCGTGCGCGAAAAGCGCCACCTCGCGAAGCGTCCGGGGCCCCCAGCCGCCGTTCCGGGCAATCAGCCGGATCATGTCCTGCTCGATGGCGAGCAGCGCTCCGGGCGGTGTGCGCCCGGCCGCCCCATCGACCGACCCTCCCTCCGAAGCCCGGGCCGTGCCCTCGACTCTCCTGCCCGTCGAGTCGCCCTGCCACGTCGGATGTGCCCCCGGCCCGGACCGGTTCGCCGGCGCCGGCTCCGCAGCGCTCCAACGCGCGACCATCAACTGGCGCACGCTCGGGTCAAGCAGCTGCGCCGCCGCCGCATGGAGCGCGAGGCGCACTTCATCAGCCTGCGGCGTCTCCGCCTGGATGTGCCCGTCCACCCGGTCAAGCTGGGCCTGGAGCGCCGCGAGCACGGCGCGGTCGGTGCACGCCCCCGGCGCGATCCCGAGGAGCGCGAACGGGCCTCCCGCCGCCGCCTCGATCCCGAGGAACATCCCCGTCGGGCTGGACGTGTTCGTGGTCACGGCGCCCCCTCCGGCGCCGGCGGGGCCGACGCGGCCCGCTCGCGCATCTCGGCGTGGAGCGCCCGCAGCTGCGCCCCCCACGGCTCGGGCCCGTAGTCGGGGTTCAGGGTCGCGTGCTGGTCGAGCACGCTCAGCGCGCGCTGCGGGTCGGTGAGCCCCAGCACCCGCGCCGAGTGGTAGCGAGCCTCGAACCACTCCGGCGTGCCCTCTCCGAGCCCCGCGAGCAGCTGACGCCAGCACTCCAGGGCCGCCTCGAGGTCGCCCGACGCCTCCGTGTTGAAGGCGTACCGGCGCAGGAGCGCGCTCGCCCGCACGCCCGCGTCCAGCAGTTCCTTGTCAAGCCGGACCGCGATGTCCCGGGCGAGCGTGTCGTCGTGCTCCTGCCACAGAAACGTCGCCGCCTCGGCGACCCGGTTGAAGACGGTCTGCACCCCAGGGTCGTGCGTGGCCCCCGGGCGACGCCCGCCGGTGTCCGCGATGCGCAGCCCGAATCGCAGCAGGTCGCGCGCCAGCGCCTCGTCGTGCGGGTTCGCGCTGAACGCCCGGAGCGCCTCGCGGTACATGAGATTGTCGGCCGCCTCGGCGTACTTTCCCGAGGCATCAGTCCGCAGGGCTTCGAGGGCCCGTTCGATCGCCGCCCGGTCCTGCCGCCCGAGCCCCACCTGCAGCGACCGGTACGCAAGCTCCGCTGCGAACTCCGACGTGTCAATCCCCGCGGCCGAGGCCGTCTCTCTCACCATCTCGATGGTCCGCTCCGCCCGCGCGTAGTCCGGGGCGCTCGTCGCGAGCAGGGCGTCGGCGATCTGCCGCAGCCGCAGCACGATGGAGCGCGAAATCGCGACCATGTGCTCCGCGTCCGCCTCCAGCGCCGCGGCGCGCTCCAGCTCCACGACCTCGCCCGCGACCTCGACGAACTGCACCGCCGCGAAGTCGCGCTGCTCGGCCCGGGACGACCGGAAGATGCGGTACAGGAGCGTTGCCGCGTGCCCGCGCGCCGCCCGGTAGAGCGCGGAAGTAGGCTGCACCGCGAGCAGCACCCGCGCCGCCTCCTGCGGGTCTCCCATCTCGCTCGATCCGCGCCGGATCAGCAGCCGCGCCGCCCGCTCAGACCCCGGGAACGACTGCAGGAACAGGGCGCAGAACTCATCGCGCCGCGCCTCAATCGAGGGCTTCTCCTCGGCGGCCCGGTCCAGCGCCGCGATCGCAAACCACAGCGCCTCCTCGCGCAGCCCAGCCTCCGCATCGGATGCGAACACGCGCTGCAGCGCCTCGGCGGCCTTCTCGAACGACCGGGAGTAGAACAGCGACAGTCCCTCGAAGACCTGCGCCTTCGACGCCTCCGCCTTGAACGACCCCGCATCCGAGGCCTCGACGGCCTTCCGCATCGCGAGCGCCGCCTCCCGGTAGCGTGTGCCCGCGACCGCGTCGCTCGTCGGCTCGGTGTCGCGTCCGCCCGCCGCGCCGTGCGCCGCCCGCGCATCTTCGTACAACCCCAGCGCCGCGACGTACCGGACAATGAACCCGTCCTCGCCGATCACCGCGGCGTCAAACCGGCGCACCAGGCTCAGCACGTGCCCGACCTCGCCCCGGCGCACAAGTTCACCCAGCGCCTGCTGCGCCAGCGACTGCACGATCGCGTCTCGCTCCCGGTTGCCCGATGGCGTCTGGAGCCCCGTGAGCGCCAGCACCGCGAGCAGGCGCGCCTCGACGACGGTGAGCGGCCCATCCTCGGCCCGGGTCGTGCCGTCGCGCCCCCGCCGGTGGATCGACCACTCCACGTCCGCCCATCGCTTCGCCCGCGCCAACACGATCATGCGCCGCGAGAACAACTGCTCCCGCACGGCGGGGGGCACCTCGCCGCTCTGCCGCAGCGCATCGAGCCACCGGAGGGCCGTCGCGTCATCCCCCTGCAGCGACGCCGCCATCGCCACCCCCACGCCCGCGCGCGCCATGTGCTCATACTGCAGCAGCGACGACGGGAGTCCGTCCACCGTGGGCATCCGCTCTCCGGGGGCGTTGAGCAGGTACGCGAACGCGCCCTGCGCCTCCGCCGCGAGCCGCGCCTGCCCGGTCAGCTCCGCCAGGTAATACCCGCTCCAGCCCGCGTAATACATCGCGAGCGACCGCTGGCGCCGCAGGGTCGCCAGTTCGGCCTCGATCTGCTGCGCATTGTCGCCCCCGCGCCGCTCGAGCCGCTCCCGGGTCTCGACGCCCCGGTGCGCCGCCGCCCCCACCTGCGCGAACACTTCGCGCGAGGTGCCGAGGATGCGCACCGCCTCCGCCGTTTCGTCGTCGGTCGCCAGCAGCAGCCGCGCCCGCTCGGCGATCTCCTCGGCCCGCAGGTAGCGTGCCTTGGCGAGGTTCAGCCGCAGGTCATAACTCTGTGCCGTCGGCACCTCGCGCAGCAGGTCTTCGGCGAGCGTCTCCACCGCGCGCCGGGCCGCCCCGTCGGGCGCATCGTGCAGGCGCTGCGCCAGGATCTCGCCGAGCCGCTCCGCCAGGGGCAGCTTCTCCTCCGCGCTCGCCCGCGCCAGCCGGTCGCGCAGTTGCGTCACCACCAGGTCGGTCAGCCCCAGCCCGCGCATGTATCGCTCGACGACGTCCTCCGCCGTCAGCAGCCGTTCGTCGGGCGCGTCGCCCGCCGCGGGCTGGCCCGCCGCGCCGCACGCCGCGCACCACGCCCACAGCAGCGCCGCCCGGGCGCGCCGACCCGTGCCGCCCCGCGGGAGTCGCTGCTCACTTCGTGGGCACATACGTCACCTTGGTAAACCCCGCGTCCTTGCACGCCTGCAGCGCACCCGCCACCGCGGACACCGGCGCGAGATTGCTCCCGCGAACAAACACGCCTCCCTCCTTCGGCAGCGCCTCCAGCACAGCCCGCAGATCACGCTGCGACCCGAACACCCGCTCCCCCAGACGGTACACCGCCTTCCCGTCAACCAGTTCCACCCGCACGATCTGCGGCGTCAGGTCCGCGGCCTTCCCCGCCCCCTGCTTGTCCTGCTGCAGCGCCGACGCAAGGTCTGATTCTCGCTGGTTGAGCGAGAGCGTGAGCAGAAAATACACCAGCAGCAGAAACACCACGTCGATCAGCGACGTGAGCGGCAGGTCGTACGTGTGCCGGGCGCCCCGCCCGCGGGCGAGGTTCATGACCCGCCACCCGCCGGGGCGCTCGTCCCCAGCCGCCACCCGCGCACGCCCAGCGCGCTCAGCCGCAGCGCCAGCCCGTTCACGAACAGCGCGGGCAGGTCGCGATCGCTCCGCAGCAGCACCGTCACGCGCGCCGCGTCTCCCCCGGCGTGATCGATCTCCGCCCGCACGATCCGCTCCACCTCAGCCATCTCGACCATGCGGCTCTCGATGAGCATCCGGCCCTCGGCGCCGATGTCGATCGTGATGGTGGGCGCTGATCGGCCACCGTCCTTGTCCCCCGCCTGTTCCGGCAGGTTCACCGAGGTTCGCGTCAACTGCGCGAACTGCGACGTGAACATGAAGAAGATCAGCAACTGGAGCACCACGTCGATCATCGGCGTGAGATCCATCGCCCGCACGTTCGATCGTGGACGGGTCAGGTTCATGCCCGGCTTGCCTCGCGCGCCGGGGCGGGCTGCGGCCGAGGCCGGGGCGTCCCCCCCCCGGCCTGTGCCCCCTGCCCCTTCGATCCCTCGATCAGCGACGCCATCGCTTCGATCACCTCGCCCACCTCCGCGACCACCCCGTCGATCCGGTTCCGAAGCCACGAGAACGCCATCGTGGCCGGAATCGCCACGCACAGGCCCTCCACCGTCGTGATGAGCGCGACCGAGATGTCCCCCGCCAGTTGCCCCGGCTTCGCGACGCCCTCGGTCGAACTGATCGTGTCGAACGCCCCGACCATGCCCACCACCGTGCCCAGCAGCCCCAGCATCGGCGCCACCGCCGCGATGAGGCCGATGCCGTCGGTCGCCCGGTAGAGTCGCGCCGTCTCGCGCTGCCCCGCTTCCTCGAGCGCCGACTTGAGTTCGAGAAACCCGAACGCCGATCGCTGGCACCGCAGGATCGCGCCGCCGAACAGCCGCGTCAGAAAGCACGCCGCGTCCGGCAGGCGGCAGAACGCCAGCGCCCCCTGCACATCGTGACGCTCCAGGTGCCCTTGCAGTTCTCTCACCACGCTGTCGGGGGCGAGCCGGGCCCGGCGCAGCACCACCAACTGCGCGATGAACAGCCCCAGCGCCACGAACGACAGAAAGATGATCAGGTAGCCGATCGGGCCACCCGATCGGATGTAATCGAACAGCGATTTCGTCGCTGTCTCCTCACCCGCCTGCGCCAGCATCAGTCCTCGTGCGAGCATGTCCACGTGCGTGCCTTTCTGCCTGGGCCCGCGCAGACCGCGGGCGACGCTTCTCCAGCCGCGAGCCTAACCCGGCGGCAGCGATTCCGCCTCCCGGGGCGCGCCCGGCGCGGCGGGCGCCGCCGCCGGGCCCGCCACCATCGTCCGAAGCCGCTCCCACGCCAGCGCCGGATGCCCCGGGTACTTTGACGCCAGGTCCTGCCCCAGCCGCCGCGCCTCGTCGGCCCGGCCAAGCCCCGCCAGCGTCACCGACGCCTCCGCCATGCACAGCCCCGCGAGATACGGCTGCTCACGCCCGAACCGCGCGGGCAGGTGCAGCAACTCGATCACCCCGAGTTCCCGCGCCCCAGCATCGTCCTCTCGGATCAGCGACCGCCCGATCGCGGCGCGGCACCACGCTTCGCGCCACGTGTCGCCCGCGCGCTTCATTTCTTCGCCCAGAAACCGCCGGCTCGCCAGTCGCTCCTCCGGCGTGCCCGCCCGCGCCAGCACGATCCGCGAGACGAACTGCACCGTCGCATCACCCGCGGGCGCCTGGGGCCGGGCCTGCACGGGCAGCCCCATCTCCATCGCCGCTGCGTACTGGTACCACGCCAGCAGCAGCGCCGCTTGGTCGTTCGTCGCGCCCGGTGGTGCGGGCGCTCGCGCAAACGCCTCGACCGCCGCCCCCGAAAGCCACATGGGCGGCAGCGCCGGCGCCAGCGAACTCCGCTCGTCGATCACCGGCTGCGCCCCGGGCACGCCAGGCTCGCCGCTCCCCCCCGCGCGCAGCAGCGCCAGCCACGGCCCGACCGCCCCGACATGGACCCCTCGCCTCAGGCGGCACCGCAGCAAACCCTCAGCCACCCCCGCCGCGGTCGGCCCGCGCCGACCCTCGTACACCGTGAAGAGTTCTTCAAAGATCGGCTCCGCCGCCACCGCGTCGCCCCGCACCAGTCGTTCCCGGGCCCTCCACGCCTTCTCGGCGGCGGGCCGGAACTCCGCCGCCTTCTCCGCCAGGGGGCCGTCAACGCGCTCCACCGTCGCCCATCCGAGCACCGAGTGCGTGCGCCCGTCCGCGCTCACCAGCGCAACCCCGTCGAGCGACACGTCCTCCACGGTGCCGGGCTCCGGGGCGGCGCTCCCGCGCAGGGTCACCTGCGCCGAGGCGGCGCACGTCAGCACGAGCATCGCGAGTCTGGCGATCACGGGCGTCCCGGCCCCGGCACATGGGTGTACGTTCCGCCGGAGGCCTGGGCGATCTGCTTCATCGCGGCCCCGGCCACCGGGTTGACGAAACTGATGCAGTGAATCGGGATCGTCGGCGACTTGTTGATCGAGTTCACCGTCGTGACCACCGCCGGGTCAAACTCGCCGTCGGTCAGAAAGTAGATTGCATCCGGCGCGGGCTTCAGCTTGAACACCTCGACAAACGCCTCCTCCGGGAACGTCCCCCCCGAGGGCGTGAGCGCGCTGATCGACTGCCGCGCCCGCGCCTTCTCGCGCGGGTTGGCCTCAATCCACCCCGCGCGCCCGCCGAGCGGAAACGCCCCGTTGCTGAAGAGCATCACGCAGAACTCGGCGTTCTCGACCAGCCCCTCGAGGCTCGACGCCAACTGCGCCCGCAGCGCTTCGATCTTCCCCTCGTACGCCATCGAGCCCGACACGTCGATGATGAACGCGAACCGGCGCCCCGACGCCTCCACCCCGAAGAGCGACGCCCCGCCCCCGGAACCCCCCGATCCTTCGCCGATGCCCGGGCCCGACCCGATGTCGCCCCCGCCCGCGATGTCGCCGAGGTCGGCCTCGTCGATCACCGCGCCCGTCTCATCCGACACCGCCGGCGCATCCAGCAGCTCGTCGCTCACGACGTTCTCAAGCGCCACCTCCGGCACGCTCGGGTCGAGCTGCGTCAGCGCCGCATCCTCAATCTCCTTCAACTCCGCGTCCATCATCACCGCGAACTCGATGCCCTGAACCGGCTCCACCGCCGCGGCCTTGCCCGGCAGCGAGATCCCCACCATCATCGAGATGATCCACCCGATCAGGTGCACCGCGAGCGACACCGTGATGCCCACCACCGCCGCGTTGCGGCACAGGCGCAGCACGCGCTCCGTGATGTCCACCGGTGCGGGCTCAGCTGTCGCCTGCCCGCCCCCCGAGGCCCGGGCGCCGAACTCTTCATCGGGGCGTGTCTTCATGGTTCATCCATCGGCGAATCGCCACGGGCGAACACAACGCCCCTCGTTCGCGAAGCACGCCGCGCCCGACCCTCGCGGGCGCACCGCGACACCCGGCCCCACGAGGCCGGTCTTCGCCAGTCTATCCGTTGCGACGCATGGAGTTGCGGCGGGTTCCCGCCCTCTCCCCATTCGCACCCCGAAGCCTTCGGTTCGCCCCGCCCCTTGATTCCCGCCCCCCCACTCCGTTCAATCCCTGCGGAGAACCCACATGCCCAGTGCCCAGCCCGCCGCCTCCGCTCCCCCCGCCCGGCCCAGGACCTTCAAACGGGTGCTCCTCAAGATCAGCGGCGAGGCCTTCTGCACCCCGGACGGCTTCGGAATCGACCCCGCGGAACTCCGGGCCATCGCCGAAGAAATCAAGAGCGCCCACGCCGTCGGCATCCAGTTGGCCGTCGTGGTCGGGGGCGGCAACATCATCCGCGGCGCCGCGCTCGCCGGCACGGGCCAGATTCCCCAGGCCACCGCCGACTACATGGGCATGCTCGGCACCGTCATCAACGCGCTTGCGCTGCGCGAACGCCTCGTCAAGATCGGCGTGGACAGCCGCGCCATGTCCGCCCTCGAGATCCGCTCCGTCGCCGAGCCCTTCATCCGCGGGCGCGCCATCCGGCACCTTGAAAAGGGCCGCGTCGTCATTCTCGCCGCGGGCACCGGCAACCCCTTCTTCACCACCGACACCTGCGCCGCCCTGCGCGCGACCGAACTGGAGTGCGACGTGCTCCTCAAGGCCACCAAGGTGGACGGCATTTACACCGCCGACCCGAAGTCGCAGCCCGCCGCCACGCGGTTCGAGCACATCACCTTCGCCGAGACCATCAGCCGCAACCTCAAGGTCATGGACACCGCCGCCCTGGCGCTCTGCCAGGAGAACCACATCCCCATCCTCGTCTTCGACTTCAAGAAGTCCGGCAACATCCGGCGCGTCGTCCAGGGCGAGCCCATCGGCACCTACGTTCACGCATGACCGCCGGAAACCCGCCTCCCGATCCCGTACCATGACGTGCACCGTTGTCCATTCCAGGGGCCAGCCATGTCCACCGATCCTGACACGATCCTCCTCGAGACCGAAGAACACATGGAAAAGGCCGTTGAGCACCTTCAACACGAACTCCGCGGCCTGCGCACCGGGCGCGCCTCGACCGCCCTCGTCGATTACGTCAAGGTCGATTACTACGGCTCCATGACCGAACTCAAGTCCCTCGCCGCGATCAGCGTCCCCGAGCCCACCCAGCTCCTTATCAAGCCCTTTGACGCGGGATCGATCGGCGCCATCAAGCAGGCCCTCGAAGGCGCCGGCCTCGGCTTCAACCCCATCGTCGAGGCCAAGCAGATCCGCATCAACGTGCCCGCCCTCTCGCGCGACCGGCGCCTCCAGCTCGTCACTCACGCGAAGAAGGCCGGCGAAGCGCAGAAGGTCATCGTCCGCAACGCCCGGCGCGATGCCAACAAGCACGCCGACACGCTCGGCAAGCAGCCCGGCACCCATTATCCCGAAGACGAGATCGATCGCCTCAAGGAGGAGATCCAGTCGCTCCTCAAGAAGTACGAGACGAAGATCGACGACCTGATCGCCCACAAGACCAAGGAAATCGAAGAGGTCTGACCCGCGCCGCGAACGGGCCGCCTCGCCGCCCTCTGCCGTCATGCGCGACCCGCGCCTCATCCTCGCCGCGTGCGCCAGCCTTGCGATTCACGCGCTGGTCGTCATGGGCGCTCCGCGCCCCCCGGCGCCGCCCCGCGCGGCCCTTCCCGAATCCCCATCCCCTCCCGCCGAGCCCCCCGTCCGGCTCGGCGTTCGCGAATCCGAGCACGTCACGATGACCTGGCTCGGGTTCCAGCGCCCCACGCCCCACGACGCGCGCCGGTCCATCACCGAGCAGCCCCTGCTCGCCCTCGCGAGCCCCGCCGGAACTCTCAGCGCCGCCGAATCTGCATCCGCGCCGCCCGCCCCGACGCCCCCGGCCCCCGACGCTGCGCCCCAGCCGCCCTCGCCGCGCCCCTCCGAAGCGATCTCTCCGGCGGCGCCGCCCCCCTCGCGCTGGCTCGCCGACGCCGCTGAGCGCCTGCTTCCCATCCTCAAGAGTCTCGCCGAGGCGCCGCCCGCGCCCCCGGCCGCCCCGCCCGCCGACCCTCCGGGCGCGCCCGCAGCGCCCCTGTCCTCCGAAAGCGCGACGAGCCCCGCCGAGCCTCAACCCGGCAATTCCAACTCCGAATCCGAAGCCGCCGCCAAGACCGACCCCATCTCCTGGAAGCCCGGCCAGACCGCCGCGGCCCAGGGGCTCGAAATCGAAACCCGCGTCCCCGCGCACCTCTCGATCCCGGCCGAACTCCTCTCCGCCCGCATCAAGCCCGTCTTCAACCTCTCATTCGGGCGCGACGGCGCGGTCAGGTACGTCGAAGTCGTCCGCTCCTCGGGCAATGTCAATGTCGACGAGCCGTGGGTCTCCGCCCTCTACCGCTGGCGCGCCAAGGGCCCCGCCCTCGATGCCCTCGACCCCGCAAAGCCCGACGCCGTCGTGACCATCCAGATTCAGGTCCTGCCCCCCTGAACCGGCGCGCCGGATTTCAAGATGCCGGTTCTCAACCATCTCGGGCGCCTTGTCCCCCGCGAACAGGACTTGGGGGCCCGTCAGCGCATGATCCCGTCAACGGGTGCTCCGACCAGAGTGACAAAGTCATCTCGTCTCTGGTTGCAAACCACTCTCACGCACGCAGAGCCAGCAGGATGTATGCCGAATCTCATGACCGACATGAGATGTCGCCTACACGCTGTCCGTTGGAAGTGGGAGGGCGCGTGGTTGTCGGCGTCGAGATACGCGGTAACGGCTTCGCAGTGACGCGCCGATGTAATATTGCCTGGCACGGCCGACGGCCGCTCCGGACGGCGATTCGACAGGTCCCGAGATCGATCCACCGGTCGAAACTCGGTGCAAGGCCGAACCTGCCCACTCTCCCCGCCCGAGCTGCGCGCGGGCGCTTTGGTGGAACGACACCGAGAACCGAAGAGGGCGGCTTCCCGTCTGATCCCCACCTCTGGCTGAGAGTAACCGCGGACCGAATGAACGAGTTCAATGACCATCGCACAGCACGCCTGTGGGCTTGTCGGCTGCGAGGGGCTACCTGACCTTAACCGCACGCGCGAGTGGACGTGAAAACACCGTTCGCATTATGATTGGTTTGCGGGGCTGGACGGTCACTCCTCCACCTCGGTGACGCGTATTCCCCTTGCGTCGGGGACGATTTGCTGGTATATTCATCCGCATATCATGTTTGCCCGGATGGCGGAATGCGATTACCCCACCCGATGGGCATGCGAGCTTGGGGAGAGAGAAGCATGAAGACTGCTGCATTGATCGCCGCGTTTGCATCCGCCGGTATTCCAATCGCAACGGTTCATGCTGATGTGTTTCTCGATCTGGCGTCCGTCACTCCGGGCAGCTCTGGAGTGGGCGCGTTTTCAGGATTGCTGGGCGGAATCACGGTCACGGGGAGCATCTCGGGAGCTCCTGTGTTCTCGTTCAACGCGATCGGAAGCGGCCTCGGTGATTCAACGATTAGTGGTTCATCACCCCAGTACAGTTCGTCCAGCGTGTTCAGCCCCACTTCCCCCGCAACGGATCGGATTGGCTTCACTTATCTGTCCTTCGCGGGTAACTTGGTGACCCTGACGTTCAGTGCGCCTGTCACCGGCCCGGTGTTCCATTTCGCCAACTGGGACTGGATGGGGGCCAGTTTCTTGCCGACGCCGGGCTTCACAAGCCTCACTCTTCTCAATGGAAACAACGGTCCGGACGGCGACGGAGTTGACCCGGCCTTTGGCGGACCGGCCTACAGCAGCGCGCTGGTGTACGACCACATGCCGTTTACAACCGATGCCACACCACCCACGAGCACGCCGCCGACGACCGGCGACCGTTCCGCGTACGGCTCCGTGCGCATCAACGGCACGTTCAGCACCCTGGTCTTCGTGACAGATGCCATGGGACCATTCAGCGACAGCGGCAGCTTCACGGTTTCCGTCCCGGGCCCGGCAACGCTGCCGGCAATGGTCTTGGCGGCCGTCGTGAGTTCGCCGCGCCGCCGCCGACGCCCCGAATGACCGTGGCGGCCTGAGCAATGTCGTCGTTGCCCATCACGCGACCGCTCGTGCCGGGCCGATGGTGAGACATTCACCACGGCCACCGAAGGTGGGCACGTTCAGGAGTTCGCCGGGCGCGGCGATGCGCCCGACTGCCCCGCGCCGCTCACGCGGCATACGGCCGGGCCCGCACTGTCTCCGGGCGTTGAACCCGGCCCCTGCGCCGAAGCACCGGCGCAGGGGCGGCGAACTCGATGGGAGTCAACGCCCGAACTCCTGCGCGCCGTGGGCGGCAGATGCAGGCGGCCGAGCGTCACCTTTCGGACTGGGTGCTTATCCGCCCCCGGGTGGGCGCCGGTTGGGGCGTCCGCCGCCGAGCCGCTCCGCCATGGCCTTCACTTCTTCGCCGGTCAGGAAGCCATCCTTGTCCCCGTCGATCAGGTCGAAGGCTTCCGGTCGCCGGGTCCATTCCGATCTCGACACCCGGCCGTCGGCATCCTTGTCCATCTGCCGAAGCGCCTCTGCAAGGCCCTTGCCCTGGCCGGAGAGGTCGCCCTGCACAACCATGCGCGGGTCGGCGGCTCCTTCCACCACGCCCTCAGTTTCTTCTTCGCTGGGCAGGGTCACGCCGTAGCCCGCGAAGATGCGCTCCTGCACGGCGCGCAGAAAGGCCCGCGATTGCGCCGCGGGAGTCTGCGTAAGCACGATGCCGGCGAGCCCGGTCTCGGAGTCCACGATGGCGAGGGTGCCCAGCGCGCCGCCGTGATGCACGAAGCGCGAGACGGCCCCCGTCTCGGTGTCGGGTGCGAGCTGGAAGCCCAGACCGTACGTCGCGAAATCGCTCTGTCGCGTATGCATCGCCTTGATGGAACTCTCGCTCAGCAGCCGCTTGCCATCGACCTCGCCGCCGAGGGCGTGCAGGCGGAAGAACTTGAGCATGTCCTCGCCCGTTGAATACAGCCCGCCGCCAGCGTTGATGTATGCCCCGGGGGCCGGAGGCTTCACCTCGATCAGCTCGCGCCACTCGTTCTGCGCGGTCTTGCGATAGCCCTTCGCCTTGGCGCTGAACGCGTCGCTCGATGGCCGGAAGGCTGTGTGGTCCATCCCCAGGGGGGCGAAGAGCAGCTCGCGGCACAGGGACTCGAACTCCTTGCCCGAGGCCTTCTCCGCGACCCGCGCCGCGATCGAGAATCCGAGGCCCGAGTAGGCGTACTTGGTGCCCGGCGCCGCGGAGAGCCCCTTGGACGCGAGGGCCTCGATGTTCGCCTCCAAGCTCGCGTTCCGGTCCATCGTGTCTTCACGGAAGAGCGAGTTGCGGTCGTTGTTGCCCGGGGCCCCGCCCGTGTGCGAGAGCAACTGGCGCAGCGTCGGGGCTTCGCACGGCGTGCCGTCCGGCAGCTTCGCGTCCTTGAACTCGTCGAGGTAGGCCGAGACCGGGGTATCGAGGTCGAGCGTGCCTCGCTCCACCAAGATCATCACTACCGTGGCCGTCACGGGCTTGGTCATGGAGGCGATATGGAAGAGGTGGTCGGTGCGCATCGGCACGGCGCCGGCCCCGGTGCCCTGCTGCGCGAGACCGAGCGCGAGGCTCGTCCAGGCCGATTCGTCGCGCGACTGGGCGAAGACCACCGCCCCCACGATTCGCTTGGCCCGAATCTCGGCCTCGATGAACCGGTGGGCTGCATCGAGCGGCTCGCCCGCCGCCTGCTGCGCCGGCGCGGGCGCGGTCCCCTGCGCAAGCAGAGGCGACCCGATCGACACGGCGAGGCCGAAGGCGGCGATCACAGACGCGGGCTTCATGGAAACCTCCTGGGGCGCGAGCGCCCGGACCTCCTGATAATCGCGTACGGAGCGACTGTATTGCACCCGCGCGCCGGGCGACAGACCGCATCCGAACGAGACACGCATCGGGTACGGACACGGGCCGCACGCCGAGTCCCCCGGGTTCGGGGCTCTTTCGATCACGTCTCTACGATGAGACCTGCTCACTCCGCGCGGACACCGCGATCGGGGGGGTCGGGCTGACCTTGACCTCGACAATTCGACGTGAGTGTCTATCGCCGGGGCGGACCAGACGATAGAGCCTCCTCCGCTTCACCCACGCGATGAGCCGGTACGAGCGGGAGTTGAGAATGCGCCTCAACCGCTGGGACGGCGTTCCGGACTTGGCCCTGGTGCGCCACCCCGGCCCCCAGCGGAGCCGCGCGACAAGCCCATACGCCGGGTTGTGCTTCAGGCGCTGCACCAGTCGCCAAGCGCGGGAAGACTCGATGGCTGCAAGATGCAGGCGCGCGCCGTGGTCTGGATCGACGGAGGCGATCTCCTTGGGCTTGACGGTTTGGGTGTCAAGTCGGCGCCGCCTTGGTTCCCCGCGGCTCGCGCCGCGGGCATGCCCCCCCGCACCCGAGCTTGTCGCGCCCAACGCGGGCGGCCTGCGCGCCGCGGCGCCCGCCGCGCCATTGGTGTGATGAACTCCGTTCACGCCGACCGCCTGCGGGCCGGGGGTCCCGTGCCGCGCCGCGTGGACCCCGTTGTGTGCCGACCCCTCGTGGGCGGGGCTGTCAGCCGCAACGCTGCGTCCGCCCGAGGCGGCGGGCCTGGGCGCCCGCTGGTGCGGCAGCGTTGAACCATGGAGCGCGCCACCCGGCTTGGGCTCCGCAATAACCGGGCCGGTCGGCGGCGCAGCAAGCTGGCGAAGGCGCTTGTTCTCCTGCCAGAGACGGTCCGCGGCGCGGGCGAGACGCCGCGCTTCGGCGGAGCGATCGGCGAAGTCAAAGGCGAGAAGGGCGTCCACCCGGGCCCGAGGGTCGGTGCGGTTCAACTCGACCGCGCGTTGAAGCAGGGCATCCATCCGGTCGCCCATCGCCGAGAGCCTGAAGTGGGACTCGACGCGGGTGCGGGCCGCCGCCCGCATCGCCAGACGCATCTTGGGGGCCCGGAGGAGCGCCGCGAGCGCTCGGGCGTACGCAGGGGGTTCATCCTCGGCTTCGCGTCCCGGTGCGGCCTTGGGGAGGAGAACGCCGCAATCCGGCGTGACAAGTTCCTTCTGTCCGCCCACGTCAGCGCCCACGACGACGGCCCCCGCGCTCATCGCCTCGTAAAGAACCAGGGCGATGCCTTCCCAGCGCGAGGGGAGAAAGAAGATGTCGGAGGCGGCCATCAGTTCGCGCATCTGCTCGCCGGAACACTCGCCGAGCATGCGGACCTTCCCGGCAGCGCCCACCTCGCGAAGGCGGCGTTCCAGCAGGGGGCGATCTTCGCCGTCACCGGCGACCAGCGCCGTGAAGCGCTCGCCGGCGCCGGCGAGAAGGCCCATGGTGCGGGCGAAGACCTCGGGCTGCTTCTGGGCGCAGAGGCGCCCGGCGTACAGAATGACGGGCTCGGCAGAATCGAGGCCCAGGCGCTCGCGCACGCGGGCGCAGGCATCCGGGTCGGGCTTCCACTCGTCGGCATCGACGTTGATCGTGCAGACCTCGGTGCGAGCCGGGTCTGCACCTCGGGCGACCATCCACGAACGGAGATGCTCCGAGGCGGTGATGCTGAGGTCGAGATGGCCCGAAGCGCTGACGCCCGCGCGGGGGTGCCCGCCGAAGCGCCAGTCCTCCTCTTCCATGTGGTTGTAGTCCACCCACGCGCGCCCCGGGCAGAGACCGCGAAGGGCCGGCAGTTCGGCGTACGCAGCCTCGGAGTTCGAGAGCATGACGACATCCGGGTCGCGGCTGTCGATCAGCCCGCGCAGGACGGGAAGCAGATCGTGCTCACTCGCCAGCGCGGGCAGCACGAAGATGTCCGGCGTCAGCGCCGCGAAACGCTGGATCCACGAGTTCTGGGTGCCGGTCGTCGCCGCGATGGTCACGCCCCATCCGCGGGCGCGGAGCTGACCGACGAGATCGAGATTGAACTTGTCCGCGCCTCCCATGCGCATCCAAGGCAGGATCATGAGCACCCGGCGTCCGGACTTCGCGAGCGGGTTGCGCCACGGGACATCGCGGCGCACGGGCTGGCAGGGACGGGTGACCGTCTCTCGCGTTCGGGGGAACCCCTTGGCGCGCAGCCCGGCGTATCTCGCCGCGATGCGGGCCGCGAACTGCGCCTGGCGCTGGCCATCGTCCCAGTCCTGCCACTGGTCGGCGTGCGAGGCGCGGCGACGGTACCAGTCGAAGTATTCGGGAATCGTCTCGCCCCAGAACCCGGCGTCGGCGAAGCGGAGCCAGAGATCCCAGTCCTCCATGCCCGCGCGGATGGACTCGTCAAAGCCGCCGATGGCCAGGAACGCCTCGCGCCGGATCATCGTGGTGATGGTCGCGCAGTTGCGCGTGAGGAACTCGGCCCGGCAATGAAACCCCTTCTCGTAGGAGTGCCGCTTGGCGCCGAAGGCGACGCTGTACCCCTTGACGAACGCGCTTCGCGGATGCGTCCGCAGGAAGATCAGGCACTTCTCCAGCGTCGTGGGCTCGATGAGGTCGTCGGAGTCGAGCTGGAAGATGAACTCGGCCCGGGCCTCGCGCACGCCCCGGTTTCGGGCGGCCCCGGGGCCCGCGTTCGCGGATTGATCGACGACCCGGAACCGCGGATCGCGCCGGCCTCCACGGAACTGGTCCAGAATCTCGAGCGATCGCGGATTCGTCGAGGCGTCGTTGACGATGATCCACTCGAATGACTGGAGCGACTGCCCGAGCACGCACGCCTCGGTCTCGAAGAACTCCTCAAGGTCGTCGTGAAAAGGCGTGACGATGCTGACTTCGGGAGGGAGTTCACCGGAGGAAGGCCCCTGCCCGGCGCGGGGCGCATAGCCGAAGCGGGGGCGTCCCGGCGCGCCAGGGGGCGAGTCGAAGTCTGGCTTCCGCGGATCGCTCATCGACCGGTATTCCCCTCTGGTGGTGCACCCCGGGAGGCACGCGAGCGCCGGGTCCGGGATGGTTTCGGAGCAGGCGCCTCGGCCCGCAGCCGGACTACTTCGGCCTCCAGATTCTTTGCGCGGGCCCGCTCCTCGGCGATGGTAGCGGCCTGCTGCGCCAGGCGCGCCTGCTGACGTTCAACCTGCCGGGCCAGACTCTCCTTGGCGCGGAGCAGATCGGCGGCCCACTGCCGCAGCGTGCCAAGGTCTCTTTCCATTCGGGCCCGGGCTGTCTCGCCGCGGCGCTCCGACTCCGCGTGCGCTTCGCGGGCGGCGTCCAGTGCCCGGACGAGGGCTGCGATCCGGGTTTCGAGGCCTTGGCGCCGCTCGACCTGCGCCGCGATCGTGGCATGCTGCTTGGTCGCCCACGCGCGGAGCTCTGCTTCGCGCGCGCGTGCTTCGGCGAGGCGGCCCTGGGCAGCCTCCATCGCCGCCGCGCGTTCCCGGGCCTGGCCCGCCTGCCATTCCCGCGCCCTGACCAGCTCGGCGATGTGCGCTCGCAACTCTTCAATCGTCTGCACGAGCGCCGCTGCGCGGGCCTCCGCCCTCGCCCGCCGTTCAGCGCTGGCGTCGAGCATTCCCCGGAGCTCGTCGCGCCGGGCCAGCGCCTGACGCGCCGCCTCGCGGGCGGACTCGACCTGGCGGGCGGATGCTTCACGGGTGGACTCGGCCTGGCGGGCGAATGCCTCGCGAACCGACTCGGCCTGGTGAGCCGCGGCCTCGCGCTGGGCCTGGAGCGCCTCGCGGAGCCGCGCCGCGTTTGTGCGCGACTCGTCGAGCAGGGCGTCTCCGGCCTTGCGCGCCTCGAACGAAACGTCAAGCCGATCGCGGAGTTCGGTGATGCGGGCTTCCAGGGCGGCCCGCGACTCTTGAGACTCCGTGGTCCGTCGGCGTTGGGCTTCTTGAGCGTCCCTGAGCGCCTGATCCAGCTCCTTGCGGGCGGCAAAGGAGGCTTCGAGTTTCTCGCGGAGGGCCGCCGCGCGAGCCTCGAAATCGGCGCGCTGGGCCTGGGCGCTCTGATGTGACTGTTCAAGCCGGGCCCGCAGGGTCTCTCCCGCCGCCTCGCGTTCGTGGGCGAGGCGCCGGAACCTGCCTCGCTCGCGGTCGAGCCAGTCGCGGGTCTCTTCGAGGCGTGCGATCCAGCGTCGATAGTCGCCCACGGTCTGCTTGAGCGTCCAGCTCCAGGCAAGGCCGGGGCGCCGATGCCACTCGTCGAGCCAGAGGAGGCCGAACGCGCAGCGGCTGGCCACATCGACCATCAGGCCCACGTCGGGCAGGCCGAAGGGCATGGGCCGGGCCGGGGAGCCCCAGATGTTGGTCCAGTCTCCGGCGAGCACGCGCCGCAGTTCTTCGAGCCCCAGACGCCACGCCTCGCGGGCCCGGGCGTGGTCGCCCCCCGCCGCGCTGATGAGCCCGGAGAGGAAGCGGGCGTCGATGGTCTTGCTGGCCAGGAGCGGGCTGAACTCCAGCACGTCCATCCCGGCGCAGGCGTCAAAGGCCTCGCGTGCCTCCGGGGCGCGCCCCAGGGCCATCAGCAGGCTCGCGCGGGCGTACTGGTTGCTGATGCGCCAGCGACGCCCATGCGGCGACGGGTCGCACTCCGCCACGAACCGATCGAGGCGCGCGAGCATCGGCTCGGCCTCGGCGGGGTCCATCGCGTCCCGCTCCAGCAGGCGATAGGCAAGCACGCAGAGCGCCGCGCCCTCATCGGGAGACCCGGACCGAGCATGATCGAGCACGCGCCGCGCCGTGTGGGCGATGAGCGACCGATTCGGGCTGCGCATGCCCATCGAGATCATGGCGCGCAGCAACCAGGGGTTGTCGTGGTCGCGGGCGTAGTTCCCGACGTGAAACGCGGGGTTGGAGGAATAGTCAGGGAAGCTCCGTTCGACGTACCCCTCGCGCGAAGCCCCCACCACGTCGCGGCAGAGCACCGCGAGCCACCAGTCACCTTCGGCGGGTGCGCCTGCCTCCAGCGGCTTCAAGGCTCTTGCGCGTGGGTTCGGGGCTTCTGCCCCGAGCGACTGCGCGAAGCGGCGCTCCTCGATCAATCCGTCCAAGGCTTCGCGCCAGCGGTCGCTCTCTCCGGCGGGCGCCGCGAGAATGGCCCGTCCGCCCGGCACCAGGACACGCAGGATCTCATCAGCGGCACGCCGCGGGTCTCGAATGGCGTCGAGACCCTCCAGCGCGAGCAGGCACCCGACCGACGAGGGACCGACGCCCGACAGGTCAAACTCCGCCGGTGAGCCCGGCGTCGAACGCCATTCGATGGGGAGCGCGTACCGCGCGGCGCGCTCCTCGCAGGCTTCGGCGGCGGCCCCGGCGTGCGCGATGACCCGCTCCGCGCTGGTCGACAGTGCCGCGACAATCGGCCCCGCCCCCGCGCCAGGCGCCGCGTCGAGCACCACATCGCCGGGGCGGATAAACGTTGCGGCCCGGGCGGCGCGGGCGAACGCGGCGTCGGCCTCGCGACCGGGCGAGGTGAGATAGTCGGCGCCGGGCGCTCCGGTGTGCTTCAGCAGGACGAGCGTGACCTGCCAGCCTTCATCGTCGAGCGCCTCGAAAGGCACGACCTTGGCCCCGAGCGGGTGCCGCGCGAACCCGGCCCGGAAGAATGCCCCCTCCCACCATGCCCGGTCGCGGATGGTCAGGTGCCAGGTGCGATCGCGGTCGGGCGTCACGGCGAGGCGGACGAACGCACCGTGCCGCGTGACCCGGGCCAGTTCGGCGAGCGCGCGCGGGACATCCTCTTCGCGGATGTGTTCGAGGCAGTCTGTGGAGACGACGGTGTCAAATGACCCGTCGTCGAAGGGAAGGTCGAGGATGCTGGCGACCTGGAACCGGCCCGGGGCGAGGCGGTTGGCCTCTTCGACGGGCGCGGGAGCCACATCGACACCCCGGGCGTCCACACCCTTGCGCAGAAGCGTGCGGGCCAGGAGCCCCATGCCGCAGCCGACATCGAGGATGCGCCCCCCGCCGCAGGTGGTGAGAATCTGCTCGGCCAGGGGCTCCGGGTCGGCGAAGGAGTGCTTGCCCCAGCGGTCGGGGCGGGCCCAGTAGTCGGCGTAGAGCGAGCCGTAGTCCACGGGGCGGGAGGCGTCGATGGAAGGCAGGGCCCGGGTCATGGTGCGCCCCCGCCGATCGCGGCGCGCATCTGGAGATCGACGACGCCCCCGAAATAGTACTCATCCTTGGGTGAGTTCACCGTGAAGAATGCCGCCTCGTCGCGCCAGTGCAGGATGTGCTCGTCGCCGTAGAACCGATCGCGCTCGTGCGCGACCATCGCCTGCACTTCGTAGAACCCCGGCCCAACCCGGCAGTCGCAGGCGAACTCCACGTCAATCGCTTCGCCGGGTGCGAAGGTGCGCTCCCAGAGCACATCACCCGCTCGCCGACCCGCCCAGATCGCGATGTCCTGGTTGAGCGTGCCCCACGAGTAGACCTTGACGCCTTCCTTGTTGCGCAGACGCAGCGCGATGTTGAGGTTGGTCATCGCGCCGTGGTGCCCGGGGTTCACGCGGGCCCGGACCCGAAGGCGCATCGCCTCGCCCACCAAGAAGTGCCCGGCCCGTTTGCCCGCCTCGTCGCAGATCTCGACGCGCTCAATCCACGCCTCGCGGTCGCCGAAACTCTTGGCGTCCGGGGCCGCAGCGGCGGGGGCGCCGGCACCCCCGGCGGGCGCGCCCGCGGATGCTCCCGGCACACGGTCGGCCCGCGCCTGGAACTCCGCCGCCCGGTTCGCACCCCAACGCTTTTCTTCATCGTGCAGCAGACGCCGGTATTCGAGCAGCACGTCGGCGGGAGGGCCGACGGCGCGGGCGCGCCCCTGGTGCAGGAGCAGGCAGCGCGTGGTGAGCGTGCGCACGAGCTCGTCCTGGTGGCTCACGAAGAGCAGGGTCACGCCCTTGTCGCGCAGCGTGTTCAGCCTCTGGCGGCAGCGCTTCTGGAAGAGATTGTCCCCGACGCTCAGGGCCTCGTCGATGATGAGAATCTCGGGTTCGAGCTGCACCTGCACCGCGAAGGCGACGCGCATCTTCATGCCGCTGGAGTAGGTCCGCAGCGGCTGGTCCATGAAGGGGCCGATGTCGGCGAACTCCTCGATCTCCTCCATGCGGGCGTCCACCGCGCTTCGCGAGAGCCCGAGGATGCTGCCGTACAGGTACGTGTTCTCGCGCCCGGTGAAATCCGGGTTGAACCCGGAGCCGAGTTCGAGAAGGGCCGAGACGCGCCCTCGCACGCGCGCTTCGCCGGTGGTCGGCGAGAGGACGCCCGCGAGCATCTGCATGAGGGTGCTCTTGCCGCTGCCGTTTCGCCCCACGATGCCGATGGCCTCGCCCCGGCGTACGTGGAGGTCCACGCCCCGCAGCGCCCAGAAATCGCGGTGCCAGGTTCGCCCGCGCCAGAACGCCTGCATGAGACGGTGCGACGGCTTGTCGTAGATGTGGTAGCACTTGCCGAGGTCGCGGCACTCGATCACCACGTCCGACGGGATCGCCTCATCTCCGGGCATTCTCACCGGCCCGGGCGCACCCTGGCCCGGCGCGGCGTTGCCCGCCGGTCCAGGCGCGGGCACGCGGACATCCGCCGGGGCGCCGGGCGCGGGCAGCGCGGGTTGGGGTTGCACGATGGTCACGAGGTGGGCTGCTCCCGGGTCACATCACGTCCGCGAAGCCGCGCCGGGCTTTCATGAAACAGGCGTAGCCGCCGATGCACATGCCCGCGCCGATCGCGCTCCAGATGCCGAGGGCCGTCCAGTCCGGGGCCTCGCCCCAGAGCAGCGTGCGCCGGCCGCCCTCGACCACGGCGGACATGGGGTTGATGTGGAGCATCCAGCGGAACTGCTCGGGGACGTTCTCGGGCGGGTAGAAGATCGGGGTGAGGAAGAAAAGCACCCGCTGCATGATGACGGCGCTCAGTTGCTGCAGGTCCTGCACGAAGACGCCGAGCGTGGCGAGGATCCAGCCCGCCCCCAGCGACACGAGCACGAGCGGAACCAGCACCGCCGGGAAGGCGAGCATCCAGGGGGTCGCCCCCCCGCCCATCACCAAATGTACCCCAAGCGTCACGGCCAGGGCCGCGAGAGAGACACCCATCGCCCCGAGCAGGGCGCAGACCGGGAGAATCTCGAGCGGAAACACCATCTTCTTCACGAAGTTGGGACGCGCCGCCACGAGCATCGGCGCGCGGGAGAGAGGCTCGGCGAACATGGCGTAGACCATCATGCTCGTGAACAGCGTGACCGCGTAGGTGCCGACCCCGGCGCTTGCGCTCCGCTCGAACCTCACCCGCAGGATCGTGCTGAAAACCAGCGTGTAGACACCCAGCAGGAGCATGGGCGTGAGCAGCGTCCACAGCCCGCCGAGGTGCGATCCCCGGTGGCGAGCCTGCACATCGCGCCGCGTCATCTGCCAGATCAGGCCCCGGTACGACCACAGCCCGGCGAGCATCCGGCGCGGATCGGCGTGCCGCCACAGGGGTTCGCCCCGGGCGCGGAGGACGCGCAGTTCGCTCGACATGGCGCTCGCACTGCTCACGCGGCTTCCCCTCCTCGGCTCGCCCTACAGCGACCAGGCTTCGTCCTGTTCATAGCCGAGGTCGATCAGGCACGACCCCGCGACCTGCTTGAACGCCTCGACCGTCTCGGGCGTGAAATGGTTGCGCCAGTCTCCGGCGATGCCCTTGCGGCTGGGGTGCGTGGGGTCGCCTTCCCCGGGCTTCCGCCCGCCGCTCTGCTTCTCGAAGGTGTTGCGCTCGATACAGGGCTTGAGCGTGGCGTCATCGGCGGCGACGCCCAGGAACTCAAACACGGCGCGCACTCCCCAGGGATCCGCGAGCAGGTCTTCGTAGCGCACCTCCAGGAAGCGCGCCCCGAAGAGCTCGCGGGCCCGTGCTCCCCCGGCGATGGACTCGGCCCACGTGCCACCGAGGTGCGCGACCGCGGCGGGCGTGAGCAGCGGCACCTGCTCACCCTCTTTCAGCACGTGGCAGCGGTACGCCGCCTCGGCAACCGCAGGGTCCTGGCCGGGGATCTTGAAGTCCTTGTAGCGGAACTTGAGAAACATGTCGCTGACGATGACGTCTCGCCCATCGCGGGCCATGTGGATGAACCGCGCCTCGGGAAAGAGCCGGTGCAGCGTCTCGACCTTGGTGCAGAAGTACGTGGTGGTCTTGTCCCCCACCATCTTCAGCTTGTTGATGCTCTTCCACGGGGTCCGAGCGGCAGCCTCGCGCATCAAGGCTTCCATCATCGCCCGGGTGACCACCGTGATCGCGTCCTCCACCGGGATGTCGCGCAGCCAGCCGCCCTTGGGCTCGGGGCGTTCGGCCCATGTCCGAAAGACCTTCTCGTCAAGCCACTGCTCGATCGAGCACTTGTGATCGTTGAGGAACCATCCCTCGTTCTTGATCATCACTTCGGGGTGGCTGTTGAGCATGGTGGTGAGCCATGTCGTGCCGCTCCGCCGGTTGGCCCCGAAGAAGAAATATCCGACGGGAGCATCGTTCCCCCTGTCGAGCAACGACTTATGGCTCCGGGGAGCCGCAGCGATGGTCATGCCCACCCTCGTTTGGCGCCCCGCCCGCCTTCCCGGCTTCCGAGCCGGGGCGCGTCCGCGCTCCGGGGCGCGGGGTCAGCCACCATCGTAGGAACCATGCCGTGCGGCATCGAGGGCCTGCCGCCGCGCACCATATCATCCCTTCCCCCCGTCCCCGGGGGGCCGGAGAGCGCCATGCGCATCGGCATCCCAAGAGAAGTCCACCCCGAAGAACGCCGGGTCGCGGGCACGCCCGAGACCGTCATTCGCCTGCGCCAGCTCGGCTTCGAGGTGCTGATCGAGACGGGTGCGGGCGAAGCCTCAGGCTCCGGTGACAGCGCCTACGCCGAGGCCGGGGCCGCCATCGCCCCGACCCGTTCGGACGTGTGGGCGTGCGACATCGTGCTCAAGGTCCGTCCCCCCCAGGACCTCCCCGGCGGCGGGCACGAGGCTGATCTCCTCCGCGAGGGCGGCACGCTGATCTCCTTCATCTGGCCGGCTCAGAACAAGGCGCTGCTCGACCGCCTTGCACTCCGCAAGGCCAACGTGCTGGCGATGGACTGCGTGCCCCGCATCACCCGGGCCCAGAAACTCGACGCCCTCTCCGCAATGGCCAATCTCGCCGGCAATCGCGCCGTGATCGAGGCCGCCGCCGCCTACCCGGCGCTCTTCGCGGGCCAGATCACCGCCGCGGGCACGATCGATCCGGCACGGGTCTTCGTCGTCGGGGCGGGGGTTGCCGGGCTGGCCGCGGTCGGAGCGGCGCGCGCGCTCGGGGCCGTCGTCAGCGCGTTCGACACGCGCCCCGAGGTCGCCGAGCAGGTGAAGAGCATGGGCGCGGAGTTCGTGCCCCTGGACTTCAAAGAAGAAGGCGCGGGCACGGGGGGCTACGCGAAGCAGATGTCCGATGCGTTTCTCAAGGCCGAGCAGGACCTCTTCGCACGCCAGGCCCTCAAGAGCGACATCATCATCACGACCGCCCTCATCCCGGGCCGCCCCGCCCCCAGACTCATCACGGCGGGGGCGGTGGAGAGCATGAAGCCCGGGTCGGTCATCGTCGATCTCGCCGCGGAACAGGGCGGCAACTGCGCGCTCACCCGGCCCGGTGAGGCCGTGCGCCACAAGGGTGTGACGATCATCGGCTACACCGACCTGCCCGGCCGCCTCGGCGCGCTGGCCAGCCGCCTCTACGGCGCGAACCTGGCCCACTTTCTTGAAGACCTCGGCGGGGCCTCGTCGTTCGCTCTCAACCAGGAGGACGACGTGGTGCGGGGCGCGCTCGTGATGCGCGGCGGCGACGTGCTCTGGCCCCCGAAGCACCCGCCGGCGCAGCCGGCGGTCACGACGCCGACGAAGCGCCCCGAGACCGCGGCCCCGCTGCCCGGGCCCGCCAAGCCCGCCCCCGTCAAGAAGCGATCCCTCTGGCCCGCGGTCGCCGGTCTGCTTGCCGGGGCCGCGCTCGTCGCCATCGGCGCCTGGGCCCCGGAGAACTTCATCACGCACTTCACCGTGTTTGTGCTCGCCTGCTTCGTCGGGTGGCAGGTGGTGTGGAATGTGACCCCGGCGCTCCACACACCGCTCATGAGCGTGACCAACGCCATCAGCGGGATCATCCTGATCGGCGGCATGGCGTCGCTCTCCGGGGGGCCCATCAGCGCTCCGCTGGTGCTCGGCGCAGCCGCGGTCTTCATCGCCACGATCAACATCGCGGGCGGGTTCTGGGTGACCAACCGCATGCTCGCGATGTTCCGCAACTGAACCTGCACCCGGCTGCTCCGCCGACCCATTGAGGACTCCCATGACTGACGCCGCTGTCCGCGTCGCCTACCTGACCGCCGGGGTGCTCTTCATCCTGAGCCTCTCCGGCCTCTCGCACCAGCGCACCGCCCGGCGAGGCAACCTTCTGGGCGTGCTCGGCATGCTTATCGCGCTGGGGGCCACGGCCCTCGACTCGGGCTTCTCGGGTCACTGGGTGCTCGCAGGGGCGATCATTCCTGCCGTCGTCATCGGCGTGCTTCTGGCCCGGCGCGTCGCCATGACCGCCATGCCCCAGCTGGTCGCCATTCTGCATTCGTTCGTCGGGCTCGCGGCGGTCTTCGTCGGGCTCGCAACCTACCTCGCCCATGCCTCCGACACCCCGCGCACCGCCGAAGTCACCGTTCACCTCGTCGAGGTCTACCTCGGCGTCTGCATCGGCTCGCTCACCTTCACGGGCTCCGTCATCGCGTTCCTGAAGCTCCAGGGCCTGCTCTCGGGCCGGCCCCTCCTGCTGCCGGGGCGGCACATCCTCAACATCCTCATGGGCCTGGGCCTCGGGGCCGGGCTCGGGTGGTTTCTCGGCGCGCCGGCGCACCTCGCGCTCTGGCCCCTCCTGCTCGCGACCGCGGTCTCCGGGATTCTCGGCGTCCACCTCGTCTGGAGCATCGGGGGTGCGGACATGCCCGTGGTTGTGTCGATGCTCAACAGCTATTCGGGCTGGGCCGCCGCTGCCGCGGGCTTCATGCTCGACAACGACCTCCTCATCATCACCGGCGCGCTGGTGGGCTCCAGCGGCGCGATCCTCTCGTACATCATGTGCAAGGGGATGAACCGCTCATTCCTGAGCGTGATCTTCGGCGGGTTCGGGGGTGAGTCTGCCGGGCCGCCGGCCGGGGCGCAGCCTGCGGGCGAAGTGCGCTCGGTGGATGTGTCCCAGGCCGTCGCCCTGCTCGACGACGCCCGGTCTGTGGTCATCGTTCCCGGGTACGGCATGGCGGTCGCCCGGGCCCAGCACGCACTCGCCGAAGCCGTCCGCCTCCTCACCGAGCGCGGCACGAAGGTCCGCTTCGCGATCCACCCCGTCGCCGGGCGGCTCCCCGGGCACATGAATGTCCTGCTCGCCGAGGCGAGCGTGCCCTACGGCATCGTGCTCGAAATGTCGGAGATCAACGAGGACTTCCCCGAGACCGATCTGGTGCTCGTCATCGGCGCCAACGACATCGTGAACCCCGCCGCCCAGGACGACCCCTCCAGCCCCATCGCCGGCATGCCGGTGCTGGAAGTGTGGAAGGCAAAGACCGTCATCGTGATGAAGCGCGGCATGGCGACGGGATACGCCGGGGTGGACAACCCCCTGTTCTACCGCGAGAACACCCGCATGCTCTTCGGCGACGCGAAGAAGAACGTGGACGCGATGCTCGGGGGGCTGCGCGGCGGCGGGTAGGGGTATCGCGGCGCGCCGGCATTGGGGGCGCGGTGCGGAAGCGAAGAAATGTATCGAAGTTGGAGAGTTTATCTGTCTCAGAAAACTTGACTAACTTCGATAACTTGAGTATGCTTTGGGATGGACCCGATTCGCAATCCTTATGCGCCAGGTGCTGGCGCGGAACCGCCTGAACTCGCGGGGCGCGACCACCTTCTCGAATCGGCGCGCGTGGCGCTCGCGCGCGTTCGCCTGGGGCGCTCGGCCAAGAGCATGCTGATGGTGGGGTTGCGCGGCGTGGGCAAGACGGTGCTGCTCGCGCGGATGGAAGCGGATGCGAAGGCGGCCGGGTTCGAGACCGTCGGCACGGAAGCGCCAGAGGGGCGCTCACTGCCCGCGATGCTGGCTCCCCGGCTGCGCCTGGCGCTTCTCAATCTCTCAAGGGTCGAACGGGCCGCGGACTTTGCCAGGCGTTCGCTGCGCGCCCTCGCGGGATTCGTCCAGGCACTGAAACTCCGATACAAAGACATCGAAGTTGCGCTCGACTGCGAGCCCGAGCCCGGCCTTGCCGACAATGGCGATTTGGAGCATGACCTCCAGGCCCTCTTTGAAGTCGTGGCGTTGGCGGCGCACGCGGCTGGGACGGCGCTCGTGCTGTTCATCGACGAACTGCAGTACGTCGAAGAGGACGAGCTTGCCTCCCTGATCACGGCGCTTCATCGCTCGGCGCAGCTGTCGCTGCCGATCACGCTGGTCGGCGCGGGCCTGCCGCAGCTTCGGGGCCGGATGGGGCGGGCCAAGTCGTACTCTGAGCGCCTGTTTGACTTTCCCGAGATCGGTCCGTTGTCTCCGGCGGCCTCGCGGGATGCGATCGTCAAACCTGCGAAGCACGAGGGAGTGGAGTTTCTGCCGGGGGCAGTTGAGCGCATCATCGCAGAAACGCACGGGTATCCGTATTTTCTTCAGGAGTGGGGGAAGCATGTGTGGGATGTCGCTCCGGCGTCTCCGATCACGCCCGACGACGTGGATCGCGCCTCGGTACTGGTGATCGCGGCGCTGGACATGAGTTTCTTTCGCGTGCGGTTTGATCGGCTGACGCCCCTTGAGAAGAGATACCTTCGCGCCATGGCGGATCTCGGGCCTGGGCCGCACCGCTCAGGAGACATCGCCTTTGTGCTGGATCGGACCGTGCAGTCGCTGGGCCCGACCAGGGCTTCGCTCATCGAAAAGGGCATGATCTGGAGCCCGAGCCACGGCGATACGTCTTTCACCGTGCCGCTTTTTGACCAGTTCATGATGCGGGTGGCCCCGGGGAATGAGTGGCGGCTCGTCTGAGGGTCCATCGGCTTGCCGATTCCTGTGTACCGAGTGCAAACGTGCGTCCAGCGCGGTCGGGCTGGCCAGCTGCCTGCCAGGCGGATTTCCCGGGCGCGCTCGATCTGGTTCCTCGCCTCGCTCACGCTCGGCCGCCTGCGCCGCGCCGCTTGTTTCCGCGTCCCCAGTCATTCGCGCGACGTGCGCTGCGGCGGCTCATGGCCGGTCCGATGAAACACCCGCCAGTCAAACGCCTCGATCAGCGCCGCGACCAACTCGTGCGATGGCACGGGCACGCCGGTGCGTCGGGCGTGCTCGATGACCTGCCGGTTCAGCTGCCCTACCTCGGTGGGCCGGCCCAGCCGGATGTCCTCCACCATGCTGGGCGTATGAGATCGGGCCGCGTCCAGAACCGCCCAGATCTTCAGCAGGGCGTCGGGTCCGGGATCATGCCCTTCCGCCCGGGCCACCGCCAGCCCTTCGTCAAGCAGCCGCGCGACGATGAGGCGCGCGGGCGAATCGAGCACCTCCCCCACGGTCGAGTCGGTGAGCGCGGCGACAGAGTTCATTGACGCGTTCAGGATGCCCTTCGCCCAGACTCGTGGCTCGATGTCCGGCGCTGCTTCGCAGGGCAGGCCGCACCGCGAGAAGAGAAGGGCCAGGCGATTCGACGCATCGAGCAGCAGGGCATCGGGCCCGCCGATGGCGTGGGGCGGGGCATGCTGGGTGATCCGGGCGATCCCGGGAGCTTCGAGCCGGGCTCCATAGTTGATGACCATCCGAACGACCTGGGGCCAGGACATCCGATCTCGGAGTTCGCGGCCCGGCTCAATGCCGTTCTGAAAACTCACCACCGTGCAGGGCTGCCCCCCCTCCGACACGCGCGGGAGCACCGGCGCAAGCGCTTCGGCCACCTGATCGATCACGGTCGTCTTGGTCGCGACGAAGACCGCCTCGAACGGCCCCGCCTCGCCGAGCGCACCGATCGACGGCACCACGTGCGGCGCGGCGTTCGCCTCGAACAGTCCTCGCACCGCCACCCCGCGCCGCCTGATGGACTCGGCAAGCACCCGGTCACGCACCACGAGCGTAACGCTCGCACCCTTGGCGAGCACACCCGCGAGGCTGACGCCCATTGCCCCGGCGCCGATCACGGCGATGCGCGGCCGCCCGTCGCGTGTGCCCTCGTGCTTCATGTCACGACCTCCCATCGCGCCGTGTCGCCCGCGCGCACCCATCGCCGCGCCACGTGCCCCCCGAGCGGTCGAGACTCCCAGAGCTCGATCGAGGTCGCGCGGAGGCAGTACCCGACGCACCCGCCCACCAGCGGAGGCGCTTCCCCTCCGAGCGGCGTGCCCGCCGCCGCCTGCGGCTGGGCACGTGGGCGCATCCGCCGGGCGCCCAGCTTGTGCAACAACGGCAGACCCAGCACCAGGGCGTCGGTCTGGCCGGCGTCGAGCGCTGCCACGACGCCTTCAAGCCGCACCTGCCGCCCCGCCTTCGGCCAGTAGAACAGCGCGGCCCCGCGCGAACAGGCTGCGATATCCCGGGTCTTGCGCGTTCCCGCGCGGGTCAGAAAGCTGACCTCTCCCGTCGCCGCGTCAAGGTGCTGGCAGATCACCACTCGCGCCGAAGGCTGCCCCGAGCCGTCAACCGTCACGAGCGTCATGGCGCCACGCGGCAAGGGCGACTCGTCGGTTGCTGCATCCTCCGCCCAGCGCGCAATTACCTCGGCTGGAGATTCCAGGGCTGCCAGGTCGGTCTTGCCCCCTCGGACGGACACCGCACGTGCCCGGCGGGGTTTCGAGCCGCTCATGATGCCCCCCCCGCTCGAACATGCCCCGCCCTGGGGCCGGCCCGCTGAACTCTCCGGCCGGGCTCGTCCGAGGCCGCCGCGCGCCCGTGCACTCGCGGTGCCGCGGGCGCACCGTGCCACGCGCTGCGGGTGATGCGCCAGGCGATGATGCCGAGCGACCCCGCCAGCCCCAGGCCGAAGACCGGCAGGGGCATGAGCACAGCCCGCACGGCGCGCAGGTCGATCGACCGTGCCCCGTCCAGCCGGAGCACCCCCTTGAGAACGCCCGCCGCGAACAGGTCCGTGACCATGAGCAGCAGGGCGACCGACGCCACGCCCGAAACCCGCGTCAGGCGTCGCTCGGGCAAGCCCGCCAGCAGCCCCGAGAGGATCAGGAACACGTTGACGCCGATGACCGAACCCATGGAGTGCGCCACGATGGCGTGCGTGCCGTGCACGAGCCGGTTCAG
>JADLCM010000001.1 GCA_020847175.1 Phycisphaerales bacterium | reverse complement strand
GGCGCGGCCATCCTGGCTCCTGTTCCGACGCCTTCCTCGACGCCAGCAGGAAACCTACACCAATCTCAATCACAGCGCAACCGAACCTGCGCCGTACAGCGCTGAACTTGGAGTGGAAACGCTCTAGCCTGCGCGGTCCTTGTACATGATGAAGAGGTAGTTGAAGCCGCGCATGAGGAAGCCGCCCTCGTCCGCGGCCTTGTGCCAGTTGCCGCGCTGGAGCTTGGCGTTGTGACGCACCACGGCGACGACATCCACGGGTGTGAAGTAGTCTCGGAGAATGGTGAAGAGCTCGAAGCCGATGGGCATGAAGACCCCCGGACCGCCACGGCGCTGGCGAAAGGAATCGCTGACGTAGAGGCCGGCGAAACGCCCGGGTCGGAGGACCCGGTGCATCTCGCAGATCACGTCCTCCATCGCGAGGTAATACGCCTCGCCCTTGCGCTCGCCCTCTTCGTCCGGGGGTGAGCCCGCGTCGAGTTTGCCGATGCAGGCCGGGTCGTCGGAATAGTCGATGTGGGTGGAGTAGGGCGGATCGACGAACACGAAATCGACGGACTCGTGCGCAAGCGGAAGGTCGGCGGCATCGGCGCGGGTGATGTCGGCCCGCCGGGGGACGAGGTCGAAGCCGAGGCCCTTCCGGCCGAGGTCGCGGCAGACATCGAGGGTGGTGCCGCTGCCGCACATCGGGTCGAGGACGGTGTCGCCCTCGCGGGTGTAGCGGGTGAGAAGCTGCCAGATGACCCAGCTGGGCGACGCACCGACGTAGCGGGGGTCGCCCTGGAGTTTGCCGGTCGGGCCGTCGTAGTGCTGGCTCGGATATTCCCAGAGAGTCGTGGTCATCGGACGCAAGGGGGGCTTGCGGATTCCCTGACGGGGCGGGCCGTCGCGCGCCTGGCGCTTGGGGCCCGAGTAGCCGCGTCCTGAACCGCCGGGCCGCCGGGGGTCGGGGCTCATGCGAGGGCTCCGGCGCAGGCCTGTTCGATGATTCTCGCCGCCTCATCCATCGTCACCGAAAGCTTCACACCCGAAGCCTGGGCGTGTCCGCCGCCCCCGAGCGCGCTGGCAATGGCGTGAACGTCGGCCCCAGCTGGTCCGGGCTTGCTGCGGAGGCTGACCTTGATGAGCGGCGCGGGGGCCGACTCGGTGAGAATGGCGGAGATGCGGACGCTGCTGATGGAGAGCATCACGTCGCCGAACCCGCCGGTGTCTCCCGGGATCGCGCCGGTCTGCTTGATGTCGTCGAGGGAGATTCGGGCGATGGCGAGCTGGTCGTTCTTGTGCAGAGTCATGCCGGCGAGGGCGCGACCGAGCACGCGGATACGTCCGGCGCGCTGGCGCTGCTCCGAGACTTCGTACAGGTGTGCGTGGGGGGCCCCGGCCCGCTGAAGTTCTGCCCCCAGGGAGAGGATGCGGGCGTTGGTGTTCGGGAAGCGGAACCAGCCCGTGTCTGTGGCGCAGCCGAAATAAAGGGGCGCCGCGATGTCGGGCGGCAGGTCGCGCGGGGCCTGCACCCCGGCGAGGCGCGCGCAGAGATCGGCGAGCAGGACGCAGACTGCCGACGCCCCGGTATCGACGAGTCGCCGGTCGGCCATGTCGCCGGCGCCGTCCATGTGATGATCAATGACGGTGGTGATGGACGCCTTGCCGCGCACGAGGGGAGCCAGCGCGTCGAGCTGGGTCCAGGAGCCGGTGTCCACGATGATGATGGCGTCGGGTTCGAAGGGGAGCAGGGGTGACGTGCCTTCTATGTACTCGTCGCGCCGGGTGAGGTCGCCGGCCCAGTGGGGCATGGCGCCGGTGAAGGCCGCGAGCGCCCGGCGCGCCGGGGCGAGGCGCAGGGCGCGCACGAGAGCGATGGCAGCGCCGATCGCGTCGCCGTCGGGCTTGGCGTGGGTGAGCACCAGCACCCGCGACTTGTCCGCGAGCCAGGCCGCGAGGTCGTGCATGCCGTGGGAGGTGCCCCAGGAAGCGAGGTTGGTTCCGTCGTGATTCATGCGGGCTGCATCTCCGGCGTGCCCGGCCAGACTCCGGCGGCGGCGCGGGCACAGGTTTCGCGGGTGCGGGCGAGATCGCGCCCGATCTGATCCATCAAGGCGGGAAGCGACTCAAAGGCCCACTGCTCCCGGATGAAGGCGAGCACATGCAGGCGCAGCATCCAGCCATAGGTCGGCAAGCCGGCGATCGCGTCGCCCGCTCGCGGTGCATCGAGCAGGTGAGCCTCGGCGGTGCGGGTCACGCCCCCGAACTGAGGCTTTGTGCCCACGCTCAGGGCGGCGGAGAAACGTTGCCCCCCCGGGAGGTCGGCGAGACAGGCATAGACGCCGTCCGCGGGGAGGAGGTGGGGGCAGCACAGGTTGGCGGTGGGGAGCCCGAGCGTGCGCCCGCGCTGGTCGCCCTGCTCGACGAGCCCTTCGAGGCAATACGGGCGGTCCAGCACCCGTGCGGCATCGCCGACCCGCCCCCGCTCGACCAGCCATCGCACAAGTGTGCTTGAGGCCCGGGCGAGGAGTTGATCGCAGAGCGAAACTTCGACGGGGGGGACAACCTCCACCTCGAAACCGAGTGATGCGCCCAGCGCCGCGAGGGTGCGCACGGTGCCGGTGCGTCCCCGCCCGAAGCGAAAGTCCTCGCCTTCGACGACCACACCGGCACTCCACTCGTGGCGCAACCGCCGGGCGAAGTCTTCCGGGCTGAGGTCGAGGATTCCGGAGGAGGGCTCGAGCCGGATCACTTCGTCGGCTCCGGCCTCGCGCAGCCAGGCCTCGCGCTGGGCGAACGTTGAGAGCCGCCCGGGAACCCGGTGCGGGGCCCGGACGGAGGCGGGGTGAGGGTCGAAGACAAGGGCGCGGACCGGCCCGCCAGTGCGTGCGCGGGCGCGCCGCACGAGCGCGGCGTGCCCGAGATGCACCGCGTCAAATGAGCCGATCGTGAGCGCCGCCTCGGAGGTCACGGCGGAGGGTAGCCGGGGGTAGGCTTGGGACATGGCACGAACGAAACCGACTCACGGCCGGCCCGGCGGCGATCTGCGTCGCGCGCCCGCCGGGGCGGGCCCCCTCCCAGAGGGACGATGGCTCGCGGTGGGGACGCGGGTTGCGCTGCGTTACCCGGTCGAGGCTGACCGGCAGGCGTTCCTGGCGCTGCGGCGGTCGAGCCGGCGCGAGTTCCAGCGCGGGGAGCCGAAGCCGAGGCCCGGATTCGACCCCTACGGAGACGATGCCTTTGACATGGAGATGCGGCGTTCGCGGTCGCGCACCGCACGGCGCCTGCTGATCTGCCGCCGGGACGATGGCGTGGTGGTGGGGCATGTGGGTATGGGCGTGATCGTGCGGGGCGACCTGCAGCAATGCTTTGTGGGGTACTGGATCGGCACGCCGTTCACGGGGCGGGGCTTCATGACCGAAGCGCTGCGCCTGGCGGCGGATTTCATCTTTCTGCGCCTGGGGCTGCACCGATTCGAGTGCAACATCCAGCCGACGAACGGGGCCTCGCGGGCCGTGGCCCGACGCGCCGGCCTGCGGTGTGAAGGGCTCTCGCCCAGGTACCTGAAGATCGCGGGGGCGTGGGCGGACCACGAGCGCTGGGCGATGACCCGGGAGGACTGGGAGGCGCAGCGCACTTCGCCGGGCATGGGCGGGCTTCGCGCCCCGGGGGGCGTGCGCGGGGGCCGGGCGACTCAGCCTCGCTGAATCTTGCGGACCATCGCCCGGTCCATGTCGCGCTTCATTTCGCGTTCGGCGATGGAGTCGCGCTTATCGCTCTGGCCCTTGCCCTGTGCCAGGCCGATGAGCACCTTGGCCCAACCCCGGTTGAAGTACATCTTGAGGGGAACGAGCGTCATGCCCTTGCCCTGCGCGGCCCGGAAGAACTTCAGAATCTCGCGTTTTCGGGCGAGGAGGGTGCGCGCGCGCTTGGAGGCATGCCCCAGCACCCCGGCGGGCTGGTAGACCCCGATATCGATGTTGTGCAGGAGCAGGGCCGGGGGGTTGTCGTGGGCGCGGACATAGCCCTCGGCGAGCGACACCTGCCCGTGGCGCACGCTCTTGACCTCGGAGCCGGAGAGCACGATGCCGCACTCCAATGTGTCGAGGATGGTGTAATCGTGGCGTGCCCGCCGGTTTTCAATGGTGGGGGAGTCGGAGGCGGACTTGGGATGCTTGGCGGCCATGGAGGGTGCGGCGCGGGGGTCGATCTCGGGCTCGGGTGCTTTCGGGTAACCGGCACGGTCCCGGTCCGAACGATACGCTGTGTCGCGCGCCTTCCGGGAGGGTTCTTCCTTGGGTGTCGGCGGGATTCTCATCGTGCTGCTGGTCGTGGCGGCGGTGGCGGGGCTGGCGATGTTCGCCGCCAAGAAGGAGCGCGAGCGGCGCGAGGAGCTTCGGCTGCTCGCGGCGGACCTGGGGCTGTCGTTCGACCCGGCGCGCAGGCGGGGCGAGGAGCAGTACCGCGGCTTCGCGCCGTTTCAACAGGGGCACTCGCGGTGCGCCCTGAACACTATGGACGGCGTCGTGGAGTGCATCGGGCGGCCCTTCGGGGCGCTCATGGGCGACTTCGAATACAAGGTGACGAGCCACAACGGCAAGACCACCACCACGACGACGCACCACTTCAGTTACCTGATGCTCCGGGTGCCCCTGCGCGACCTGCCCGACCTTGCGATCCGGCCCGAGGGGTTCTTCGACAAGATCGCCGGGGCGATCGGGTTTGATGACATCGACTTCGAGAGCGCGGAGTTCAGCCGCAAGTTCCTCGTCAAGAGCGCGGACAAGCGGTTTGCCTACGACGTGGTGGATCCGAGGATGATGGAGTTCCTGCTCGCCAACCCCAGGCGCCAGGTGCAGCTCGCGGGGGGCAGCCTGCTGCTGTGGGATGGGGCCCGGCGGTGGTCGGGCGCGGATTTTCGTGACCGGATCGCCTTCGTGCGGGCCTTCTTCGAGCACTGGCCCGAGCACGTCGTCAAGGAGCATTCGTGATGATCGGCCTGTGGATCGCCCTGGGTGTGCTCGTGGTGGGGCTGGTGTGGTTCATCGCCACCTACAACCGCTTCGTCGGACTGCGCCAGCACATCCGCGAGAGCTGGGCAGATATCGACGTGGAACTCAAAAGGCGGCACGAGCTCATCCCCAACCTCGTCGAGACGGTGAAGGGCTATGCCGCCCACGAACGCGGCATCTTTGACGATGTCGCGCGCCTGCGGAGCCAGGCCATGCAGCACGTCGAGCAGCGCGAGCAGCTCGGCACCGACGAGAGCGCGCTGATGAAGGCCGTCGGAAGGCTGATCGCCGTCGCCGAGGGCTATCCCGAACTCAAGAGCGACCGGAACTTCCTCTCGCTCCAGGAGGAACTGAGCAACACCGAGGATCGCATCGCGGCCTCCCGGCGATTCTTCAATGCCAACGTGCGCGAGTACCAACAGCTCCGCGGGCAGGTGCCCACCAATCTCGTGGCGGGCATGTTCGGCTTCGGCCCCGAGGCATTCTTCGAGCTTGATTCGGACGCGGAGCGCGTGGTGCCGCGGGTCGGCGTGCGCGAGTGAAGGGTGGGCCTGTCGCACGGAGCCGGCCCGCACGGCGGAGGTGCGTTGCGTCCCGCGCCCGACGGGGCGGGTGTTACTAATCCGACCACGATTTATTTGACTATCTGCGACTCGGGCGTATGATGCTCCATGCCCAGGCCGGATGCACGGAAGCTGCCGCCGCAAGCCCAGGAGGATCTTCGCCGGCGCGTGCTCGCGGCGGTCCGTGGCGGGATGGGCAAGACCGAGTCCGCCCGCACCTTCGGCGTGACCCGGCAGTCCGTTCACAACTGGACCGCCGCCGTCGAGGAGGGCGGTATGGCGGCGCTGCGGGCCCGCAAGCGCGGCCCCAAGCCGGGCACGCGGATGCTCCGTCCGCAACAGGCCGCGACGGTCGTCCGCTCCATCACGGCGTCGTGCCCGGACCAGCTCCGCCTGCCCCTCGCGTTGTGGACACGCGATGCCGTGATCGAACTGGCGCGGCGGCGCTTCGGGGTGACGCTCTCGCGCTCCACGGTGGGCCGGTATCTGCGGGGCTGGGGCCTGACGCCGCAGAAGCCGATGCGGCGCGCCTGCGAACGCGATCCCGTGGCGGTGCGGAAGTGGCTGGACGAGCAGTACCCCGCGATCGTCCGCCGCGCCAAGCGGGAAAACGCCGAGATTCACTGGGGCGACGAGATGGGACTGCGGAGCGATCACCAGACGGGCACCAGCTACTCCCGGGCCGGAGTGACGCCCGTGATCCCGGGCACGGGCCAGCGCTTCGGCTGCAAGATGATCTCGACGGTGACCAACCGCGGGACGCTGGCGTTCATGGTCTTCACCGAGCGGTTCACGGCGGCGGTGATGCTGCGGTTCCTCAGGCGGCTGGTGCGCCACGCCGGCTCGCGGGGGCGGAAGGTGTTCCTGATCCTCGATGGCCACCCGGTGCACAAGGCCGCGGCGGTGCGCCGCTGGGCCGAGGCCAACGCCGGCACGATCGAGCTGTTCCTCCTCCCCGCCTACAGCCCCGACCTCAACCCCGACGAGTTCCTCAACAACGACGTGAAGGCCAACGCGCTGGGGCGCCGGCGTCCGGCCCACCGCGCGCAGATGATCGCCGACCTGCGGGCATACCTCCGCGGCACCCAGCGACAGCCCGAGATCGTGAAGAAGTACTTCCACGCCGAGCCCGTCCGCTACGCCGCCGCGTAGCATCCAAACGTCAAAACAACCGTGGCCGGGGTAGTAAGCCTGGATCAGGATTCGGGGGGCAGGTCAAAACCATTCCCCGATTCCGAATGACCGGTTGGGAACGCCCATGCGCGGCGGAGTCCACCAGCCAGCGCTTCACGCCGCCCGGGCTTGCACTCCGGCTACCCTCCCCCCATGCCTTCCGCCAGCCAGATTCGCCAGACGTTCATGGACTTCTTCGTCAAGAGGCAGGGCCACACTTTTGTTCCGAGTTCGCCCTGTGTGCCGCACGACGACCCCACCCTGCTCTTCACCAACGCGGGCATGAACCAGTTCAAGCCGCTCTTTCTGGGGACGGTCGATCCCAAGAGTGCGTTCGGGCGACTGAAGCGTGCTGCCAACAGCCAGAAGTGCATCCGCGCCGGGGGGAAGCATAACGATCTGGAAGACGTGGGACGCGACACTTATCACCACACCTTCTTCGAGATGCTGGGCAACTGGTCCTTCGGAGACTACTTCAAGAAGGACGCGATCCGCTGGAGCTACGACCTGCTCACCCAGGTGTTCTCCATCGACCCCTCGCGCCTCTACGCCACATACTTCGGGGGCAACCCGCAGGCCGGCCTCGAGCCGGACCTTGAGACGAAAGAGCTCTGGTGCCGCTACCTGCCCGCCGACCACGTTCTGCCCGGCAACATGAAGGACAACTTCTGGGAGATGGGTGATACCGGCCCCTGCGGGCCTTGCAGCGAGGTCCACTACGACCGCATCGGCGGGCGCAACGCGGCGAGGCTCGTCAACGCCGGCGACCCCGATGTGCTCGAAATCTGGAACAACGTGTTCATTCAGTTCAATCGCGAGGCCGACGGTACGCTCAAGAGTCTGCCCGCCAAGCACGTTGACACCGGCATGGGCTTCGAGCGTCTCGTGAGCGTGCTGCAGAACAAGCGCAGCAACTACGACACAGATGTCTTCGCGCCCTATTTCGAGGCGATCCGCGCCGCCACCGGGGCACGCCCCTACGCGGGCAGATTGGGCGAGGCGGATGAAGGGCTCGTCGACACCGCCTACCGCGTCATCGCCGACCACATCCGCACCCTCACCTTCGCGATCACCGACGGCGCGACGCCGGGCAACGACGGCCGAGGGTATGTCCTGCGGCGCATTCTCCGGCGCGCCGTGCGTTTCGGGCGCCAGATGCTCGGCGCCAAGGGCGGCTTTCTCAGCGACCTTGTTCCCGTGGTCGTGGAATCCATGGGCGAGGCCTTTCCCGAACTCCGCAAGAACCCGGCGCGGGTGCAGCAGATCATCCGCGAGGAGGAGGAGAGTTTCGGCCGGACGCTGGATCGAGGGATCGGTCTCTTCCAGGATGCCGCGGAACGGGCCGCGGGGTCAGTGGTTTCCGCCGCCGACGCCTTCCAGCTCTACGACACCTTCGGGTTCCCGCTGGACCTCACGCAGCTCATGGCGGAAGAACGCGGCCTGAAGGTCGATGTCGAGGGGTTCGGCCGGCTCATGGACGAACAGCGCGAGCGCTCGCGCGCGGGCGGCAAGGAGACCGGCGCCGGCGCGATCGCCCTCGGGGCCGACGCGGTGGCCTCGCTGCGGACGCAGAACGTGGCGCCCACCGAAGATCTCGACAAGTACCACTGCCGCGACATCGTGGGGCGCATCCGCGCCATCTGGAACGGCAACGACTTTGACACGCGCGTTTCCGTTCACAGCGGCACGCTGAACGCGAGATTCGGCATCGTCACCGACCGCACCAACTTCTACAGCGAGTCCGGCGGCCAGGTGAGTGACCGCGGCACGCTCCGCATCGTCGAAGACGCCGTGGGCAGCCCGCGCAACATTACCATGCCCGGCGAGTTCCACGTCGAAGAGGCGCGCGCCTTCGGCGGATACGTGCTGCACATCGGTCGGGTGGCGCGCGGCGAACTTCGCCTGGGCTCGCAGGTCACGATGCACGTGGACTCCGAGGCACGCCGCGCCACGGCGGGCAACCACACCGCGACCCACCTGCTCAACCTCGCGCTGCGGACCGCCCTCGGCGAGCATGTCGATCAGAAGGGCTCGCTCGTGAACCCGGAGCGGCTCCGCTTTGACTTTTCCAATCCGGGCCCCGTGCCGGATGAGACCTGCCGCGCGATCGAGTCAGCCGTTCGGTCTGACATCGGGCGCGACCTGCCCGTCTACGCCGACATCGCGCCGCTGGAGGCTGCGAAGAAGGTCAACACGCTCCGAGCGGTCTTCGGCGAGAAGTATCCCGACCCGGTGCGGGTTGTTTCGATCGGCGCCCGGGCCGCTGACCTCGTGGCGCACCCGGACGATCCGCGCTGGATGGAGCTCTCGGTCGAGTTCTGCGGCGGCACCCACGTGCCGAGCACAGGGGCCATCGGCGCGTTCGCCATCGTGAGCGAGACCGGCATCGCCAAGGGCATCCGGCGCATTGAAGCGCTCTCGGGGGTGCCGGCTCAGGCGGCGATCGCCGCGGCCGCGGGGCTGGAGGCTTCCATTCTCGCGGCGCGCGATCTGCCCGAGGGCGAACTTGCCCCGGCGCTCGCGGAGTTCGCGCGACAGATCGAGGCCATGACGCTGCCGCTCTCGCGAAGGGCCGATCTCAAGGCCCTGCTCGCCCCGCTGCACGAGAGGCTGAAGGCCGCCGCGAAGGCCGCGGCCAAGGCCAAGGCGGCCGAGGCAGCCTCCCTCGCCCGCGACATCGCCGACAAGGCCCTTGCCGAGCGCGCGCACTACGTGGTCGCGCTGCTTCCGCTTGGCGAAGACCGGCAGGCGATCCAGCAGGCAGCGGAAGTCGTCCAGGCGAAGTGCCCGGGCGCCGCAGTCATGATCGTGAGCCCGGACCCGGACGCAGGCAAGGTCGCGATGCTCGCCCTCGTCCCCAAGGAACTGCTCGCCAAGGGTCTCAAGGCCGGTGATTGGGTCCGTGAAGCGAGCGCGGTCGTCGGAGGCAAAGGGGGCGGCCGTCCGGAGCAGGCCCAGGGGGGAGGCACGCACCCCGAAAAGGCCGGCGACGCAGCGGAAATCGCCCGAGCCTTCGCGCGGCGCACGCTCGGGCTGTGAGCGCGTCGTGTGCCGGTTCGCAGGCGCACACCGGCCGCCCGGGCGCGAGCGCGTGCGCCGTTTGGGCCCTGATGCACCGACCGACACTTCTTCACGCGCGGTCCGGGCGGGCGGGGGTCGCGGTTCACGTCGCTCGCACTGCGTCAGGAAAGTCGCGGTACAGGGCGGAGCGGAAATCGGTCACCATGCTGTAGACCGAGGCGTGGAGGCGTTCGACCTCCCCAGCACGGGTCGCGGCACGGCTGAAGGCCTGTTCGAGTTGCCCCATGTCGCGTGCGAAGACCTGGATGTGAAACTCTCCGAGTTCCGCCGGGCCGAACCCGAGTTTGCGCCGCGTCAGCCGCCACCCCTCAAGAGAGCCTTCGGATTTCAGGTGCCCGAGGTACGCGTCCACCGCGCGGGCGAACTCGAGGTCGCGCCGCGAGTCGCGAAGATTGACCCAGATGTGATAGATGTCCATCGTGACCCCCCAGGGTTCGTCGCGGCGCGCGGCGCGGCACGGAGGAGCGCCTGGCTTACGCGCCCGGCTTGGTCGCCGCCCCGGCGGAGATCTCGCGAAGGATGTCGTCGTCGATCCCGAGGTACTCGCGCATGTGCTGGTCGTACGAGGCCGCGTCCTGGTCGCGCGACAGATCGAGCCGCAGTTCGTTGATGACCTTGGTGCCCTGGCGGATCCACGCATCGAAGGTCTCGGCGGAGATGTTCTCAAAGATCCACCTGCCGACCGGCCCGCGGAAGGGTGGGCGGGCGAGCCTGGTCCCGGGCTTGCCGGTGCGCCGGCAGACGAAATCGCCGCCCGCGGCTGCCGGTGCCTCGATTGCGACTTCGGGCAGGGGCTTCCCGAGCTTGGTGAGGAGTTCGCCGATGGCTTGCTGGGGCATCCGGTCGCCACGCTGGCCGGCCACGTTGTAGCCGCGGATCAGGACTTCCGCGGCGTCCTCCACATTGCCGCAGGCCATGAGGGCGGCCCCGGCCATCTGGTAGGCCTTCGACAGGTTGCGGTTCTGGTCGATCGCCGCGAGAAAGGCGCGAGCCGCCTCCTCGAAGCGCCCGGCCTGGTTGTAGGCGCCCCCCAGCGAGAAATGAGCCATGTCGTTGGTGGGATCTTCACGGCACATGTTCTCGAACTGGGCGATTCTCTGCTCGATGTTCATGCGGAAGCCTAGGGACGTGCCGCGCACGGCGCGGACGGATAGGCTTCGGGATGCACATCGCTTCGACACTCGGGACCGACGTGGACGCGCGGCTCGAGGCGGCGCTGGTGCTCGCCCGGGCGGCGGGCGCAACCACGCTGCCGATGTTCCGCGCCGGAGCGATGAATGCTGAAGTGAAGGGCGACGGTACCCCGGTCACGATGGCGGACCGAGCCGCGGAAGACCTGCTCCGCGCGGCCATCCGGCGGGCGTTTCCGCAGGATGGAATCATCGGCGAAGAGTTCGGCGAGCAGCCGGGGAGCAGCGGCTATCGATGGGTGCTTGATCCGATCGACGGCACCGCAAGCTTCATGCGGGGCGTGCCGCTATTCGGAACCCTGGTCGCGGTGGAGCGGGGTGAGGAGAGCGTGGCCGGCGTGATTCACCTGCCGGCGCTTGAAGAGACGCTCTTTGCGGCGCGGGGCACCGGGGCATGGCACCAGCGCGGCGACTCCGAGCCCGCGCGGGCGCGGGTCTCCGGGTGCGATCGCCTGAGCGAGGGGCTGTTTCTGACCACGAGCGTGGACTACTGGAAGCAAGTCGGAGCGGCGGACGCATTGCCCGCACTGGCTTCAAAGTTCCGCTCCGTACGCGGGTGGAGCGACTGTTACGCGCATGTGCTGCTGGCCACCGGGCGCGCCGAAGCGTGCGTGGAGCCCATGGTGCACGTGTGGGACGTGGCGCCCATGTCGATCATTCTGCCCGAAGCGGGCGGCGCCTGCACGGACGGCGAGGGGCTGACCACCTCCCGGTCACGGCTCTCGGTGGCCTCGAACGGGAGAGTGCACCGTGAGTTGCTCTCGGCGCTGAAAGAGTACTTCGACGCCGGTAGTGCCGGATGAATCAGCCGGAAGCCAGGGACGTGCTTTCGAGTGGAGACGCAGGCCCATCGAGAACGCGAGGGCCAAGAACTTTGCCCGCGGCCGCTCGCGGATGCGACGCGGCTCACACCGGGTCAATGGGCAGAGCCAGACTTGAACTGGCAACCCCGGCATTTTCAGTGCCGTGCTCTACCAGTTGAGCTATCTGCCCGGTAGAGCGGAACAATACCACCCCAACCGATTGGGTCAAGGCGGCCGCCGGCATCAGGTCTTCGCCAACGAAGCGGGCCCTGCGCAGGTCGCGCACGCCGCAGACAACTCGGCGCGCCGATGCGATTCTCGGGCTCGAATCCGACGCCGGGTGCGTCCAAAGAATCGGGCCGTCAGCCCCGCGGTTCCGGGCCGGACGCGTCGTCGAGGGGAGCAGACCGGAAGAGGGCGACGCAGGCGGTGAACCCGTGCAGGAACGTGCGTCCTGCCACCGGCCCGATCTCGCCTTGCGCGAAGAAGCCCGCGGACGGAACCCCGGCGCCGTGCGGCCCGAGCGCCGCGCCCGCCTTGGCCAGAAGTTCTCCCGGGGGCGCGGGCTGGAAGGCGCGGGCGACGGCCCGGGCGTCGTGGTGGGGGGTGCCGAAGAGCGCGCTGCCGCGCCCGGCGCAGGTGACCACCATCGCCGCGGCAGGGCGTTCGTGGAGGCTCTGGGCATCGAGAAGGAGCGAGAGGTCGCTCGAAGCCGTGTCGGCGTCCCTCAAGTGCATGCGGATGATCTGGCCCGGCCGGGTGAAGGCATCGACGGCGACCCCGCCGCTCGCGGCATCCACGCCGATCACGCGCCCGATCACGAAGTCGCCTCGCCCGTGCCGAGGCTTCGCTTCGTCGATCGCGCGCCCCACGAGCATCCCCGAAGCGAGAAGGGGCCTGTCGCGTGCAGGCAGGCCTTCGATGATCTGCTCCACGACGCTCCATGCGGGCCGGTGATCGATTTCCTGGATGAGATTGTTGCGCGCGCGGGTGACGGTCATCGCGGGTCCGACCGGCTTGACGCCTTGGCTCACGATCGCATCGACCCGCAAATCGCCCGCCAGGCTTACGCCGACAAGGCCCTGGCGCAGCACCCGGTCATTGAGGACCAGGGCATTTCGCCCGGGGCCGCCCGTGGCGCCTGCGGCTCCGCCCACGATCGGCCCAGCACCCCGCCCCCGGGCGAGGTCGAGTCGAGCGAGCAGACCGGCGAGGGGGACGCTGTAGGGGTCGGCAAAGAGCAGTGAGGCGCGGTGCGTCGGGCCGAATCCCGCCCGCGTTGCGAGTTCAGCGCCCGCCTCTTCTCCTGCCGGCTCTTCGATCGTGAGGTCGTCGCCCGAGAAGGGCGTGAGCGTGACGCCGGGCAGGCTGAGCGCAAGCACTGAAACACCCGGCGCGGATTCCAGTTCGAGCCCGTGCCCGAGCACCGCCGAGCCCGTCACGGCGAGCAGCGTGCCCGGGGCAAGCACCTCGCGTACCGCGCGTGCGGCGACGCTCGCCCGGTCCGCGTGATGTTCCGACACGAACACGAGGGCGAGGTCGCAGCGCGAAGCCAGCGCGCTCGCCGCTCCGTTCGCCGCGGCCAGTGCCGCGGCGTGCGTCTCGGGGAGGCCCGAGAGCCCCGCCCCGGCGCGGACTGCGTCGGACGAGGGGGGCATGTCTCAGGGCCGGCCGGCGTCGATCGAGTCGATGCGTGCGGGAGTGATCATCTTGATCGGCAGGTCCGGCGCCATGCGCACGATGCCGACGATGCCGATGGTCTGGCCCAGATAGGCGCGGACATCCTGGGTGTCATCACCCGGGTCGATGTACGCGAGGGTGCGGGGCTGACCTTCGACGGATCGAAGGGCAAAGAGCAGCGGCAGGCGACCGCCGTCATAGATCGCGCTCGCGGTCAGGCGACCGATCAGGGTGTACCCGCCGTCGCGTTCGGCCGCCTCGATCTTGCGGCGCTGCTCTTCGACGGCCGAGCGCCGCTCGGCGCTGTTGGCTTCCAGGGCCTGCATCTCGTCGCGGTAGCGGATCCGCACATCGATCGCGGCGATCCGGGCCTCGAGCTGGCGGCGCAGGCGCGCGTACGACGGAGCGTCGCCCAGCGATTCAAGCAGCGACTGGTGCTCCGCCAGGAGTTCTTCCCACTCGGCCTGGTCCATCGGCTGCTTCCGAACCGCGGCGTACTTGTTCTCAAGCTCGCGGATGATCTCGGGAACGGAGGGCTTCGCCGGAGTTGCCTCAGCGTCGCCGGGGGCCGGCGCGCCGCCTTCGGTTGTGCCCGCATCGGGGTTGACCGGCGCCAGGGGCGAACCGCCGTCCGCCGGGGGCGTCATGGGGTCAGCAAGGCTGCCTCCCTCGGCGGGCGGCTGCATGTTGGTCTCGGGTGTCGGCTCGGTCCGGGAAGGATCAGTCTCCGCGTTGGGCACGAAGTTTTCCGGCGAAGCGAGAATCGAACCCGGCGCCCCGCGCTTGGCGGCGTAGTCCTTCGCTTCTGCCTCCGTGGCCGCTCGGACAAACTGCGCGTTGATGTACGCCCGGGCCCCGGCGGGGGGGCGCACCGCGAAGGCAACCACCGCGCCGTCGTCACCCTTGACCGCTTCGACCAAGGGGAGGATCGTGCCGGGGGTGAGCGGCTCCGTGAGCACCGACTTGAAACTTCCTCTGAACCCCTTGGCGAGGTTACGGGCGCGCAGGCGCGTCGGGGCGACGATCTCAACGCTCTTGCCGTCCGCGCTCAACTTGCCTTCAGTGACCGGCACGAGCGTGTCCAGGGTTGTGGGGTACTCGATACGCAGCCACCCGCCTCCCTCGCCGTCGAGCCGGAGCACGGTTCCCTTCTTCGCGGTGCCCACGCGGTAGAAACGGTCCATGTCGCCGCAGCGGAGAGGCACGTTGTCTTCGAGTACCACGACGCACCGAGCGGTCACATCGGCGACATCCGCAGCCGCGACCGGCGCGAGCGCCCCGGCTGCCGCGACGAGCCCGACCGGAGAGGCAAGTGCGGCACCCAGCAGCGAACCCGCCGCACGGCGCGCGAAAAAGTGGGAACGATCACGGGTCGGTGCCATGGGCGCCTCCTTGCTCCTTGGATTGTCGCACCCGCCGCGCACGCGATGCCCGGCGGCATATGATGCACAGTGTAGCGGGGCCGCGCGGCGAACCAAAGCCCGGCGATCGGCCCACCAACCCCCATCGGCGCCGCCTCCCAGCGTGTGCGGGCCGGATCAAGCCAGAGGTGCATCGGACGCATGAAAACGCATCGACCGCGGACCCTGCGTGTCGTGTTGCTTGCAGGGGCGCTCGCCATGGCGGCGGGGTGTGCTTCGCCGTTCGACAACCCCGGCCCTGACATGGCCTTACGGCGCAGCATCCTGGATCAGGTGCGGCGCGAACTCGCCCCGCCGACCCAGGGGCCGGGCGATGTGAACCCGACGCGCGAGACGTCCGTTGAGCGGTTTGTTCGAGAGAACAACCTCCAGCCCTGGCTGGCGGAGCTGAACAAACTCGCGGGTCCGGATTCATACGACTACGCCCAGTCCGCGCTGCCGGCAGGGAATGACCTCGAAGGACGTCCGCAGCAGGCGCTGGGGCTTTCCCTCGAAGATGCCGTGCGCCTGACGGTGAAGAACAACCTCCAGGTTCAGTTTGCCCGCCTGAGCCCCGCGATTACTGAGCAGCAGGTGCAGCAGGCTGAGGCGGCGTTCGACTGGGTCTTCTTCTCCAACTTCGAGGCGCAGTCGCTCGACCAGCCGACGACGGACCGATCCACCATCGCGACGTCCCTTCGCGATGTCTATCGCCAGGAACAGTCGGTCACAAGCACGTCGGGGTTCCGGCGTCAACTTATCTCCGGGGGTGAGTTCACCTTCCAGCACCGGGTGCGCTGGAGCGATGTGGAGGAAGGCAGCATGTTCTTTCGCCCCAACCCGGGCGACACCGTGGAAACGACCTTTCAGTTCGACCAGCCCATCCTGCGGAACTTCGGCTCGGACGTGGCGCTGGCCCAGGTTCGCCTCGCACAGAACTCGGAGCGCGAGGCGATCACGCGCCTCCGGAGCGAGCTGATCACGCGCGTGCTGGAAACAGAGCGGGAATACTGGCGCCTGGTGCAGGCGCACCGCGACCTGCTGATCACGCAGCGCCTGCTCGAACGGGGTGAAGAGACGCTGCGCCAGCTGCGCATCCGCATGGGGATGGATGCGAAGAATGCCCAGGTGGCGACGGCCTCGTCGCGCGTGGAGGACCGGCGCGCGAACGTGATTCGCGCGCAGAACGTGGTCCGGCGCTCGTCGGACCGGCTCAAGGCCCTCATCAACGATCCGGATGTGCCCGTGACGAGCGAGCTACTCCTGCTCCCGGCGGATGCGCCGCTCGACGACGCGATCCGGTACAGCCTCGCGGATGCGATGGCGACCGCCGTGCAGAACCGCCCGGAGGTTGACCAGGCGATCCTGAGCATCGACAACGCGACCATCCGCAAGGTGGTCGCCGACAACGCGCGACTGCCGAGCCTCACGCTGCGCCTCCAGACGCGCATCAACGCGCTCAATGACGACTTCCGCTCGGCCTATGCCGACGAGATCGACCGGCACTACATCGACTATCTCGTCGGCCTGTTCTTCGAGGTCCCGGTGGGCAACCGGGCGGCGGAGGCCGTCTTCCGCCAGCGTTCGCTGGAGAGGCAGCAGGCGGTCATCTCATTCCGAAACACCGTGCAGCAGATCGCGCTCGAACTCAAGAACGCCATTGACAACCTCGCGACCAACTACATCGTCATCGAGCAGCAGCGCACGGGTCGCCTCGCCAGCGCCGAGTCGCTGCGCGCGCTGGTCGCCGAGAACGAGACGATCGCGGGACGAACCATTGAACGGCTCGAGCTCCAGCTCAACCGGCAGGAAGGGCTCGCGGCGGCGGAACGGGCCGAGATCCAGGCCATTGTCGACTACAACATCTCGGTCGCCGAGCTCCACGCCGCCATGGGCACGTTGCTTGAGCGGAACCGCATCGAGTTCGTCGTGCCCGACAACCCCGGGCGCACCGGGGGCTAACGTTCCGCGTGTCGCACGGACCGGAAGAAATCGCCCTCGCCATCGCCCGGCTGCGCGCCGGGGGCCTGGTCGCGTTCCCCACCGAGACGGTGTATGGACTCGGCGCCGACGCGTTCAGTGTCCCCGCGGTGCGGCGCGTTTTTGAGATCAAAGGCCGCCCGGAACACAACCCGCTGATCGTGCACGTGAGCGGGCCCGAGATGGGTGCGTCGGTGGTGTCCTCTTGGCCCCGCGAGGCGCAGCGCCTGGCCGAGGCATTCTGGCCGGGGCCGCTGTCGCTGGTGCTCCCCGCATCTTCCCGCGTTCCGCGCGAGGTGACCGCAGGGGCCGGCACCGTCGCGGTGCGAGCGCCTGGCCATCCCCTGACGCTGGCGCTGATTGAAGCATTCGGCCTGCCGCTTGTTGGGCCAAGTGCGAATCGTTCGGGAGGCGTGTCACCGACGCGGGCCGAGCATGTGCGTGCGGAGTTCAACGAGGCTGATGTGCTCGTGCTCGACGGCGGGCCGTGCCGAGGCGGCATCGAGAGTACCGTGCTCTGGCTTGCCGATGAACCGTGGCGCGTGCTGCGGCCGGGCCTGGTGAGCGTCTCGGCCATCGAGGGCGTGCTCGGGCGCCCGGTTGCCGGGCCCGTCGCGCCGGGCGAGGGGGCTCCCGCCGATGCGATGACCGGCGCGCTCCCGGGTCCGGGTCTCATGGCGCGCCATTACGCGCCGCGCACCCCTGCATCCATTTCCGATCGCACGCAGATCGCTGCCGCCGGTGCAGACACCGTGGCCATCGTGATGTCGCCGGACGCAACCAGCGGCGGAGCGCGGCTCATCCGGCTGCCGACAGACGCGCCGGGCTATGCCAGAGGCCTGTACGATGCGCTGCGAAGTGCGGATGACCTGGGTGCGGCACGCCTGCTCATCGAGTGGCCCCCCCGGGGGCGCCCCCCGGCGGAAGCGGACCTGTGGTGTGCGATTTACGACCGTCTCGGGCGCGCCACCCGATAACACAGCCGGAGGTTCCGACGGCGGTCTCCTACGCTTGCACCCCGTGCGGCGGCAGCCAACTGGCCCCCTTGCGCGGCCGATCTCACTCACGCACGCGCGGCACGGGCCGCGCAGAGGAGCATCGATGAGTCTCCGAATCGCGCTTGCTCCGGGCGACGGCATCGGCCCGGAAATCATGGACGCCGTGCTGTTCCTCCTCCGCGAGAGCGGCGCGGCTTCGCACCTCGACTTCGTGCCCGTCGAGATGGGCCGGGCGGTCTTCGAGGCGGGCGAGTCGCGGGGGCTGACCGACGCGGCGGCGAAGTCGGTCGAAGAGTGCGGGCTGGTGCTCAAGGGCCCCATGGAGACGCCCAAGGGGGGCGGGGGCAAGAGCATCAACGTGACCCTGCGCAAGATGTACGGGGCCTTTGCCAATCTGCGGCACTTCCGCACGCTGCCCGGGGTCGAAACGGTCTACAGCCGCGCCGGCATCTCGGTGAACTTCTACATCGTGCGTGAGAACATCGAGGACACCTACGGCGGCATCGAGCACCGGCTGACCAACGACGTGATCGAATGCAAGCGGCTCATCAGTGCGCCGGGGTGTGACCAGGTGCACCGTTTCGCCTTCGAGGCCGCGCGCCGGGCGGGCATCACCCGCGTTGCCTGCGGGCACAAGGCGAACATCATGAAGATGACGGACGGACTGTTTCTGGAGCGATTCCGGGTCGCGGCCCAGGACTTCCGGGAGATCGAGATCAGCGATGTCATCATTGACGCGCTGTGCATGAACCTTGTGCTCAAGCCCCAGCAATACCAGATGGTCGTGTTGCCGAACCTGCAGGGCGACATCGTGAGCGATCTCGCGGCGGGGCTCGTGGGCGGCTTGGGCTTTGCGCCCAGCGCCAACATCGGGCATCACGTCAGTATCTTCGAGGCCGTGCACGGCACCGCCCCCGACATCGCCGGGCGCGGAATCGCCAACCCCACGAGCCTGCTGCTCTCGGCGCTGATGATGCTCCGGCACGTCGGACTGCTGAACCAGGCGGCGGCCCTCGAAAACGCCCTGCTCACGACGCTGGAGGAAGGCGTGCGCACGGGCGACTTCGGCGACAGGTCCAGGCCCGCCGCGGGCACGATGGACTTCGCCCGGTCCATCGCGGGCAACCTGGGTCGCACCCCGGAAAAGATTGCAGGCGTGCCCGTGCCGGAGCAGGACGTACCCGTGTTTGTCCGGCCCGCCCGCCCTCACGCCAACCCGCTGCTGCGCGCGTTCACCCAGGTGGTCAGCCAGGTCGCGGGCTGCGACGTGTATGTCGATGCATCGCTCGGGCCGACGGAGTTGGCGCTGGTCATGGCAAAGATCGCCGAACCCACTCCGTTCCGGCTCACCATGATCTCGAACCGTGGAACCCAGGTGTGGCCCACCGGAAGCGTCTTCACCGAGTGCGTGGACTATTACCGCGTGCGTTTCGAGGTGCGCCCGGGCGTGAGCCGGGGCACGATCGGCCAGGGGCCGGCGGTCTCGCTCTTTGACCGGATCGCCGAGAAGTTCTACGTGACCGACTTTCAGGTGCTGCGCGATTTCGACGGGCGCCCCGGCTACTCGTTGGCGCAGGGGCAGTAGTCTCACTCACCCCCGGCGAACCAGCGCAGCCACCAGAATGCGACGGGCGCAACCAGCAGGGGTGAATCGAGCACGTCGAGGACGCCGCCGAAGCCGGGCAGGGCGCTGCTGGCGTCCTTGAGGTCGGAGTCGCGCTTCAGCAGGCTCTCGATCAGGTCGCCGACCTGGCCGACCATGCCGAAGAGCGCCCCGGCGAAAGCGCCCGCGATCCACGGGTCCGCGACGGGCAGATGAGCGCGAATCAACGCCGCCCCGGCGGCGCCGACGATCATCGAAAGGGCCACGCCCCCGGCCAGGCCCTCCCAGGTCTTGCCCTTGCTGAGCCAGGGGATGAGCTTGTGCCGCCCGATCGCCGTGCCGGTGAAGAACGCCCCGATGTCGCAGGCCTTGGTGGTCACCAGCACCCAGAGCAGCACCCAGACCGCATGCTCGCGCCGGATCGCCAGCACGAACCCCAGCATCACGCCCAGGTAGACATAGGCGAGCAGCGCCCCGGCGCTGGCCGCGAGCACTCCCTCGAATGTGCTGCGCCGCGAATAGAAGAGCAGCGCCCCCATGAAGACCGCCACCGCCACGCTGTGCGCGATCATCGAGCCCGTGACGCCCCCGAACTCGCTCGGGATCAGGCAGGACGCGCACAGCCCGAGGATGGCCGAGACGGACATCACGCGGCGCGACCCCTCGATGCCGTTCGCCTTGAGCATGGACGCAAGCTCACGGGCCGCGAGGAGCGCGAGCGTGACGGCGACGACGAAAAGCACCGTGCCCGGCGGCGGGGTTTCGCGCCCGGCCATCGCGCCGCGCCAGGACTCGGGCACCCGGACGCGGTCCACGACGGCATCAAGCCACATGAGGCTGACCAGCACGGCGATGAGCACGGGACCAAGAAGGAGTCGCTGACGCACGGCGCGGAGTGTAGACGCCGCGCCGGAACGCGCGGGCAGGGCCGCGCCGGCGCACGGCCCCCGCGGGCCGGGTCATTCCATCGGCAGGCCCTTGCTCGACCAGAGCGACACGAGTTGATCCACCGTGGTCGGTTCCCACACCTTGCCGTCCGGCAGCACCGTCCGCACGTGGGTGCCGTCGGCGCGGAAGTGCGAAACCTGGGGTGCTGCGGCGTCCACCAGGAACGCGCTGACGCGCCAGATGTCGGTGTTGTCCTCGGGCTGATCGACGACCAGCTTGCGGAACTGCATGCGCCGGTCCGCGCTCCGGTAGACGTAGAACCCGTACGTGTCAGCACGGTTTCCGAGCAGCACGAGCTGCGGCAGCAGGTAGACAAGCGCCTGTGGCGCGTAGCCGTCCCCCGGCCATTCGGGAAGAATCTCCTGCGAGGGTTCGTTGGGAGCGCTGACCACCACCTTCGTGCGCTCTCCATCGCGGAAGCCGAACTCGGCGTACGTGGCGGGCTTCTTGCCGGCCGCCGCCTCCTTGGCGCGCTCGCTGACGGGGCGCAATGTCATCAGGATGTTCCAGCTCTCTTCACGTCCGTCGAGGCTCACGAAGTACCGGCCGATCGAATCGACGATCTGGTCCTCGTTCTGCACCAGCCGGCTCTGCACCACCAGGAGATACCCCTGCATCCGCTCGGCGGCGTCGAAATCCTCGGGCCGTTTACGTGAATCGAGTTCTCCCCGAGCGCCCCGCCACGCGCGAATATGCCGGTAGCCGAGTTCCTGGGCGTCGCGGTCGGTCTTGGTGGGGGCAGGGATGAACAGGCGCTCCCAGACATCCGCGTTGAGAGCAATCGCCCAGTCGTAGTTGCTCGGGCCGAGCATGGAGCGCAGGCCGACGCCGCGCATGATCGCGCTCCCCCGTTCGCTCTCCACCTTGCCGGGGTCGCGGAAGGTTGCGCTGGCCACGACCGTGTCGTGCACGATGCGGTTGTCGGGGTACGCGGACGCGGGCGTGATGAACTCGAAGACCACGAACTGACCGGGCGAGGCCTGCACGATCGTGTAGACCCTGACCTCCCGCGCCGCGCCGACGCCGTCTCGCATCATGGGCATCGAAAACGCCAGCCGGATCGCTTCCAGGCCATCGATGCGGAGATCATCGGTGCGCCGAAGGAGCGTCGCATCGGTCCGGGTCAGCCATTCAGTCGCGGGGGTCCCCGGCGCCGGAATCTTGACACCCACCAAAGCGAATCGCGTAAAAACCTCCTCCATCAGCCGGTCAGCGAAGTCCTTTACGCCGATCCCGAGTTGAGACGCCGCCGGGGTCTGAATGTTGAGCGCCCAAGACTCGTCCGGGGCGACAATCGTGCTCCGCACGACCTTGCCCGTCGTTCCGGGCCGCGAGGTCGCCCCTTCGGGGATGCTGATTGAGAGGCCAAGGTCCTCGAATCGGAGCGGTTCAGGTTGCAGGGCAACCCCCACAACAGGGGGTTGGGGTAAGGCGTCGGGTCGGACCTGGGGGGGCGTCTCGGGCTGGCCCGTGGCCGCGGCGCACGCGCAGACCAGGCAGATGCCAATCCGGTGCAAGGGCTGGGAGGTGAGCCGGGGTGCGTGGGGCATTGGGGTGTCCGAGTTGGTCGAGTCGAGCTACACCTGGCTCCCGGAGGGGTAGGCGAACGCCGCGAACCTTCCGTGGAGTAGCCTATAATAGAGGATACGCGGCGGTTCGGACTTGGTGCCCGGGCGTGGTCCGCAGCCTCCCCAGTGGTACGACCCGAAATCGGGTTCGGCTCGAGTGCGCCGAACGAGCGGCGAGCGGCAACGGGGCGGGAACAAGGAAGTGGTCGTGGGTCGGTTGACTGGGCAAGGTGGATGCGTACGCTTCCCTCCTCAATCCGTCCGGCGGGTGGCGCTTGCGCGCGCCGGGTAGAGATGAGATCGGAACCTGCCGGTGGGCGGGTTCTCCCAACTCGACTCGGCGTGCGACCGGAGTGCATGCCTGTGTGGGTGAGGGACGCGCGATTCGGGCGGAGCCCGGGGCGCACGGGGTTGTGTCGGCCTCGCTCAAAGTGGGCGGGGCGGAGAGTCCGGGCCGAGGCCCGGTGAGCGTGTTGCGAAGCGGGAAGCGTGATTCATGAACGGCGGGAAGATTCGAATTCGGATGGAAGCCTACGACCACGTCGCGCTCGATTCGTCGGCGCGCGAGATCGTGGACCACGCGAAGCGGACGAACGCCAAGGTTGCGGGGCCGATCCCGCTCCCGACCCGGATCGAGCGCTACACCGTGCTTCGCTCGCCGTTCATTGACAAGAAGAGCCGCGAGCAGTTCGAGATTCGCACCCACAAGCGGATCATTGATATTCTTGAACCAAACGCCCGCACGGTTGAGGCGCTCAACCGGCTGGTCGTCCCGGCGGGCGTGTTCGTGAGGATCAAGGCGTAGTTTCGGGTCGGGCCCTCGGGCCCGGCCTTTTTCGTCCCCGGCCCGAGCCGGGTGGCGCAAACCTTCCTCTGCCCGCGAGGCATGAAGCGGACGACCCGGCCGAACCGGGTCCCGGGGCGAGATCCCGGCGAGCGATCGGGTGAGTGACCATGAGCGTCGGACTTCTGGCAACCAAGCTCGGCATGACCCGCGTGTTCAGCGAGGCGGGCGAGAGCATTCCCGTCACCGTGCTGCAGGTCGGCCCCTGCTTCGTGACTCAGCTGCGCACGAAGGAGAAGGACGGCTATTCCGCGGTGCAGGTCGGCTTCGGGGGTATGAAGGCCCGCAACTCGACCATCCCGCAGATCGGGCATGATGCCAAGGCCGGATGCGCTCCGCTGCGCCACCACCGCGAGTTTCGCGTGGATGAGAAGACCGTCGGCGGCTTCACCCTGGGGCAGGAACTCAAGCTCGACACCATCGCCGACCACAAGTACGTGGACGTGATCGGCACGAGCAAGGGCAAGGGTTTCCAGGGCACCATGAAGCGCCACAACTTCAAGGGCATGCCCGCCAGCCGAGGTGTCGAGCGCAAGCACCGCTCCCCCGGCTCCATCGGTTCGCTCTGCTCGAACCGTGGCTACGGCGGCGGCCTGAAGAAGGGCAAGAAGATGTCCGGGCACATGGGGGCGGAACGCGTGACCGTGCGCAGCCTTGATGTGATCCGGGTGGACGCGGAGAAGGGCGTGCTGCTGGTCAAGGGTCCGGTTCCCGGGGCCAACCAGGGCATGGTCATCGTGCGTCCGGCGATCCGGCTCTACCGCAGCAAGGCGCGGAAGCAGGCCGGCAAGAAGTAGTCGCCTCGAGTGCGGCGATCCGCTCGGGGGGCGAAACCGCCGCCCGGGCGGGCTCGGAGGGTCCGGCTGCGGATACCACCGGGCGAGGACAAGCGAGCTCGACGCGCAGTCGAGACGCCGAGTCGAATCCGATCCGGCCCCGCCCGAATGGTTCGGGCAGCCCCGTGAGGGGCGATTGGAGGCGGACGGAAAGGCGAAGAGGGACCGGGCGAGCCCGGTCCGCCCCCGGGGGCAACCCCGAGGGAAGCACAGGCGCTGGCGAGGGAAGCATCATGCTGGATGTCCCCGTCTACAACAAGCAAGGCGCGAAAGTCGGCGCCATCTCCATCGACGAGCAGTCCCTCGGGGGCTCCGTCAACGCCGCGCTCATCAAGCAGGCGTTCGTGATGTATCACGCGAACCTTCGCCAAGGCTCCGCGCGGACCAAGACCCGCGCGGATGTCGAGGGTTCGACGAGGAAGATTTACAAGCAGAAGGGTACCGGGCGGGCCCGGCACGGCGACAAGCGCCCCCCGCAGTTCGTGGGCGGCGGTCACGGCCATGCCAAGAAGCGGACACGCGAGGACTACCACCTCTCGATGCCCGTGAAGATGCGCCGCCGGGCCAACCGCAACGCGCTGCTGAGCAAGATCCGCGACCAGGAGATCCGGGTCGTGGATTCGCTCGCCTTCGACGGCCCGCGCACCAAGGACTTCGCGGCGATGATCGAGGCGCTCAAGATCGACCGGGCGGCCCTCGTGGCGCTGTCGATGGATGCGGGCGCGGCGCAGAACGCCAGGCTGAGTGCGCGGAACCTCGCAGATGTCACCTTGTGCCGCCTCGACCAGCTGACCGCCTTCAACATGCTTAATCACCGGTACCTGGTGATCGCGAAGGCCGACCTGGAGGCGTGGCTCAAGGGCCCCAGCAGCCAGACGACCAAGGCTGCAAAGGTGACACCCATGAACGCGGCGCCCAGGCGCGAGCGCAAGGCGGGAGCGCCCCGCGGACGCAAGGCCGCCAAGGCGGGAGGTGAAGCGTGATCGATCCCTCGTACATCATCAAGCGGCCTGTGCTCACCGAGCGCACCACCAACGCTTCGAGCGACTTGGGCACCTACACCTTCCTCGTGGACCGGATGGCCCGCAAGGACGAGATCAAGGCGGCGGTGGAGAGCCTCTACGGCGTCAAGGTGAGCGCCGTTCGCACCAGCACGCTCAAGGGCGAGATCCGGCGTCTGCGCTACGGCTGGGTGAAGGGTTCGGAGACCAAGAAGGCGATGGTCCGCCTGCACGAGGGGCAGACGATCACGCTCTTCTGACGCGGAAACGTTTACGTGTGCGGCGCCGGGGGCGCGGATTCAAGCTGGAGTGACGCATGGGCATCAAGGTCTACAAGAAAACCAGCGCCGGGCGGCGGTTCGCCTCGGTGAACACCAACGAGGAAGTGACCAAGTTCTTCCCTGAGAAGTCCCTGCTGCGCCCCCAGACGCGCACCAGCGGACGCAACTACTCTGGCAAGATCACCGTGCGCGGTCGCGGCGGCGGCGCCAAGCGACTCTACCGCATGGTTGATTTCAAGCGCAAGGACCGGGACGGCATCGAGGGGCGCGTGGTCGGCATCGAGTACGACCCGAACCGCTCCTCGCACATTGCGCTCGTGCAGTACACCGATGGCGAGAAGCGTTACATCATCGCGCCCAAGGGGCTCAAGGACGGCGATGTGGTGCTCTGCTCGTCAGAGACGCCGGTGGAGCCCAAGCCGGGCAACTGCATGCCCCTCAAGTTCATCCCCACCGGCATGTCGGTGCATTGCGTGGAAATGGCGCCCGGGCGCGGCGCGCAGCTCTGCCGCTCGGCGGGCACCTACGCCCGTCTCAGCAACCGCGAAGGCGGGTATGCGACGCTGGTGATGCCTTCGGGCGAAATCCGCAAGGTGCTCGCCGAGTGCCGGGCCACCATCGGCGAGGTGGGCAACCCCGACCACTTCAACCGGCGGCTGGGCAAGGCAGGCATCAATCGGCACCTCGGCGTGCGTCCCAAGACGCGCGGCGTGGCCAAGAGCCACAACGCCCACCCCCTCGGAGGCGGCTCGGGCCGCAGCAAGGGCAATCGCGCCCCGTGCGGACCGACAGGCGTGGAGGCGAAGGGCGGCCGGACCCGCAACCGCAAGAAGCCGGGGGCGGACCTCATCATCCGCCGTCGCCGGAGCGTGCGTTACGGACAGGTGATGTGAGCCGGAGTTGAACCGCGGCGCACCGGGACGAGCCCGGAGCGCGGATGTGAACGGGTGGACACGAGTGCGATGACCCTGACCTGAGTGAGAAGCCATGGGCAGAAGTTCGAAGAAAGGTCCGTATGTTGACGAGCGGCTCTACCGGCGGGTGGAGCGCATCGTGCAGACCGGCAAGCGCGAGCCCATCAAGACGTGGGCGCGGGCGTGCACGATCGTGCCCGAGTTCGTGGGCCAGACGTTCAAGGTCCACAACGGGCGCGTGTTCATCGACGTGTTCGTGACGGAGGACATGGTCGGGCACAAGCTCGGCGAGTTCTCCATCAGCCGCCTCTTCAAGGGGCACACGAACAAGAAGGAAGGCATCGACGTGGGCGAGAAGAAGGCCTGACCAAGCCCGTCGCCCGGCGGGCGACGGAAGACGAGGGTGATGACGTGAGACTCCAGCCCGACAAACTCATGCTTCGAGCGCTGCGTGCCAACGTCAGCGTGGACCAGCTGGCGCAGGCCATCGAGCGCACCGGCCTTGAGGGCGACCACGCCCGCAGCGCGCTGCAGAACTGGCTCTCGGGGCGCGACCACCCGCGCTGCAAGGCCCAGGACGTGGCGAAGCTCGCCGAGGCCGTGGGGGCCGCCCCGCGCGAGATCGCGCTCTTCGAGAGCCGCGTCACCTTCTCGCGCGGCAGCACCCGCAAGACCCGCCTCGTCGCCGACCTGATCCGCGGCAAGCGGGCCCAGGACGCGGACACGATCCTGCGGTTCAGCGACAAGCGGGCGGCGGTCAACATCCGCAAGTGCCTCAACGCGGCGATGGCGGATGCACGCCAGTATGACGCGGACCCGGGCGAGCTCGTGGTGACGCTCAGCCGCGTGAACGAAGGGCCCAAGCTCAAGCGATTCCATCCCAAGGATCGCGGACGGGCCCACCCGATTCTCAAGGAAACCAGCCACATCATCGTGGGCGTGGAGGAGCGAGCCTAATGGGACAGAAGACCCATCCATTCGGGCTTCGGCTCGGCATCACCGAGGCGCACCGCAGCCGCTGGTACGCCCCGAAGGCGCTGTACGGCGAACTGCTCGTCGAGGACGAGAAGATCCGCCGGTTCCTCGACCAGCGCCTCAACCGCCGGCCCCCGAACGCGGCCGTGGCCGACATTCACATCGAGCGCACGCGCGAGGAGCTCAAGGTCATTCTCCGCACCGCGCGTCCGGGCCTGGTCATCGGGCCCAAGGGCGCCGAGGTCGAGCGGATGACGCAGGAGCTCCAGTTCATGACCGGGCGCAAGGTCGCGATCTCAATCGTGGAGATCAAGAACCCGGACATCGATGCCCAACTCGTCGCCGAGAGCGTCGCCGAGCAGCTCAAGCGTCGCGCTGCATTCCGCCGGGTCGTCAAGACCCGCGCCGAGGGTGCGATGGCCGCGGGCGCCAAGGGTGTGAAGATTTCGCTCTCGGGTCGTCTCGGCGGTGCCGAGATGAGTCGCACGCTGGAAGTCAAGCTCGGGTCGCTCCCGCTCTCGACGTTCCAGGCGCGGGTTGAGTATGGGTTCGCCGAAGCGTTCACGGCCTACGGCGCAATCGGCGTGAAGGCGTGGGTGTACCGCGGCTTCTACGGCGAGGCCGAGGTTGAGGACGAGGCGGCGCCGGGCAGGCGCATGCGGGCCCGGGGACGGCGCTGATCGGTCCGACGGACGCGGACGAGTCGGGTGTTGGATCGGTTGAGTTGAACGGGGATTGGGCGAGCGAGCCACGGAGACTGTGCGATGCCTCCATTCAAGATTCCATCCCGCGTGAAGTTCCGCAAGGAGTTTCGGCGCATCTCGCGGGTGAACCGCAACGCGACGGGCGGCAACTACGTCGCCTACGGGGATTTCGGCCTCCAGGCGCTCGAGTCCTGCTGGCTCAAAAGCAACTGCATCGAGGCGGGGCGCGTCGCGGCGCAGCACTACCTCAAGCGCGAGGGCAAGCTGTTCATCCGCATCTTCCCGGACAAGCCCGTGTCCAAGAAGCCCCTGGAGACCCGAATGGGCACCGGCAAGGCCGAGGTGGACTACTGGGCCGCGCGCATCAAGGCGGGCACGGTGCTCTTCGAGATCACGGGCGTGAGCGAAGAAACCGCCAAGCGGGCCTTCAGCCGCGTCGCGATGAAGATGCCCGTGCGGTGCCGGTTTGTGGCCCGGCGGATCACGGTGTGAATGGGGCGGGCCCGCACGCCCGCGCGGAAGTGAGTCATCGGGCGCCGACAGGGCCCGCAAGTCGGAGTGAGTCATGAACGGCAAAGAAGTCAGGGCCCTGCGAAGCGAGCAGCTCGCCCTTGAAGTGCAGACGAAGCGCGAGAAGCTCTTTCAGCTCCGCCAGCAGGCGACGACCGAGAAGGTCGCGGACATCTCGCAGTTCAAGAAGATCCGGCGCGATGTGGCCCGGCTGCTCACCGAGCACGCGGCCCGCAACCCCAAGCCCCGCAAGGGCACGAAGCGGCAGGCGGCACAGTAACCATCACGGGTGCGCGGGGCGGGCCCCGCGCACCAACGCGGCAGAGAGGTCGACATGAGCGAAGCAGAAGCCAAGGGCGCGAAGACGGGCGTCGTCACCAGCGACAAGCGGAGCAAGACCCGCAAGGTCGTCATTGAGTTTCGCGCCCCGCACCCCAAGTACGGCAAGTACGTTCGCGGGCGCACCGTGCTCCACGTGCACGACGAGCAGAACGCCTCGAAGGAAGGGGATGTGGTTGAGGTGGTGCAGTGCCGCCCCATCAGCAAGACCAAGCGCTGGCGTCTGGTGCGCGTGGTGGAGAAGCGTTCGTAGAGAAGTGATATGGCCTTCGCGCCCGGTGCGGGCGAAGGATGGGAAAGAGCCATGCTGCAACAGGAATCCAGGTGCGAAGTCGCGGACAACAGCGGGGCGAAGATCGCCTACGTGATCCGCGTGTACGGCGGGAGCACCCGCAGCGGCGCCTTCACGCGGCGCTGGGCCGCGGTCGGCGACCGTGTGCTCGTCTCGATCAAGAAGGCGATCCCCGGGGCGGACGTGAAGGAGGGCGACATGTCCAAGGCGGTCGTCGTCCGCACCCGCAAGCCCCAGCGCCGGCGCGACGGGTCATACGTCAAGTTTGACTCCTCCGCCGTCGTGCTCATCCAGGATGACGGCAACCCCAAGGGAACCCGCATCTTCGGGCCCGTCGCCCGTGAGCTCCGCGAGAAGAACTACATGAAGATCGTCTCCCTCGCCCCGGAGGTGGTGTGACATGCCAGCGCACGTGCGAAAAGGCGATACGGTGATGGTCATCAGCGGCGACCACAAGGGCAAGGTCGGAGAGATCCTCCGCGTTGACCCCGAGAAGCAGCGCGTGGTCATCAAGGGGCTCAACCTCGTCACGCGGCACATGAAGCCAAACCGCGTCAACCAGCGCGGCGGCATCATCACCAAGGAAGCCGCAGTCCACATGAGCAACGTCCAGCCCGTCGTCGACGGCAAGCCCACCCGCGTCCGCTTCCAGACCCGCGACGACGGCAGCAAGGTTCGCGTCGCGGTCAAGGGCGGCAAGGTGCTGGGCACCGTCCGCGGTCCCCGCAAGAAGTAACCCCGGAGTATTCGTCCGCGGGGCACGCCCGCGTCGGAGATGACCATGGCCGAGAAGAAGGACAACAAGCCCAAAGAAGGCGGCGCCCCCAAGGGTGGCGCGCCCAAGGAAGCCCGGGGCAAGGACACCAAGCCCAAGGGCGCGGGCAAGAAGGGCGATGCACCGGAGCCCCCCGCGCAGACGCCCAAGAGCCGCCTGCGCCAGATGTACGACGCGCAGGTGCGGGCCAAGGTCGCCGAGAAGTTCGGCGTGACCAACCCGATGGCGCAGCCCCGGCTCGAGAAGATCGTGCTCAACGTGAACATGGGCCGTCACCTTGACGGCACGAAGCTCCCGCCGCACATTGTCGCCCAGGTCACCGACACGCTGACCAAGATCTCCGGGCAGAAGCCCGTGATGCTCAAGGCGAAGAAGTCGGTGTCGAACTTCAAGGTGCGTGCCGGCTATCCCACCGCCGCGATGGTGACGCTGCGGCGCGAGCGCATGTGGCACTTCCTCGACCGGCTGATCCACCTGGCGACCCCCCGTATCAAGGACTTCCGGGGCGTGTCGCGCAACGGGTTTGACCGGCAGGGCAACTACTCGATGGGCCTGAACGAGCAGGGCGTGTTTCCTGAGATCAACATGGCCGAGGCGCAGTTCACGCACGGCATGAACATCAACCTCACGTTCCGCAACTCCAACCGCGAGTTGAGCGAGTTCGTGCTGGAGCAGCTGGGCATGCCCTTTGAGAAGGTCGGGGAGAACTGATCGATGACGACCAAGGCGCAGATGGCGAAGAGTCGGCGCAAGCCGAAGTTCATGACGCGGAAGGTGCGTCGGTGCGAGCTCACGGGCCGGGCCCGGGGCGTCTACCGCAAGTTCCGAATCAGCCGCATTATGCTGCGGAAACTGGCCCTCGAGGGCAAGATTCCCGGGATGCGGAAGGCAAGCTGGTAACGAGGCGAGGACCGGGCGACCCGGCGAACTCACGAGGCACGACCCGGCGCGAAGCGCGCCGCGAGATTGGGTGAACAGATGTCATTGAGCGATCCCATCGCCGACATGCTGACGCGGATCCGAAACGCCGCGCAGAACAAGTCCAAGACGGTCACCGTGCTCAACAGCAAGGTGAACCGCGGCATCGCAGAGGTGCTGCAAAAGGAGGGCTACGTCACCGGATTCGACGTCGTCGAAGACGGGCGGCAGGGCCTGATCCGGGTGCACCTCAAATACGGCCCGCGCGGCGAGGTGATCCTCAGCCGCCTTGACCGGGTGAGCAAGCCGGGCTGCCGCGTCTACCGCGGGTTTGACGACCTGCCCCGCCCCCTCCAGGGGCTCGGCATCATGATCGTCTCCACCAGCCGCGGGGTGATGAGCGACCGGGCGTGCCGCGAAGGCAAGGTGGGCGGCGAGGTGCTCTGCCGCGTTGAGTAGCGCGCCGGGGTCCGGTGATCGTCGGTGTCCGGGTGGGCCGGTCACGGGGTCTGAGCGAGGGTCAGGGTCGGGTCGGCGAACAGGTTGACGGTGTTGTTGAAGTCGAAGGAACCGAGTCATGTCACGCATCGGCAAGAAACCCATCAGCGTGCCCGCCGGGGTGAAGATCCAGCTGAACGGGCGCGTCATCAGCGTCGAGGGCCCCAAGGGCAAACTCTCGATGACGCACTCGTCGTACGTCACGGTGAAGTGGACGGAGAGCGAAAAGTCCATCACCTGCACCATTGACCCGAAGTTCGCCGAGCTGCGCCAGGCGCGGGCCGACTGGGGCACGACGCGCGCCCTCATCCAGAACATGATCCAGGGCGCGACAAAGGGCTACGAGCAGAAGATGGAGGTGGTGGGGGTGGGTTGGACCGCCGCCGTCGCTGGCAAGCAGCTCAAGCTCGTCGTCGGCCTCGCCTCGCCCATCCTCATGGACATCCCGGTGGGGCTGAACGTGAGCGTGGACAAGTCGATGGTGACCATTTCCGGGGCGGACCGCCAGGCCGTGGGGCAGTTCGCGGCCGAGATGCGGGCCAAGCGCAAGCCCGAGCCCTACAACGGCAAGGGCATCAAGTACGTCGAAGAAGTCATCAAGCGCAAGCAGGGCAAGCAGTTCGGCTCGTGATTCTTCGCCCGGCTCTCCGGGCGCATGTCAAAGGACGCACGTCATGGATCGTCAGGTCAACAAAACCAAGAAGCGGGACCGTCGGCGGGTGCGCATCCGGCGCAAGGTCGTGGGTACGCCGGCCCGTCCGCGTCTCGCGGTCTTCAAGTCCCTCAAGCACATCTACGTCCAGGTCATCGACGACCTCGCCGGGCACACGCTCGCCAGCGCCAGCACCCGCAACTCGGACGGCGGCAAGAGCGGGAATGCCGCCGCCGCCGCCCAGATCGGGACGCAGATCGCCGAGCGGGCGAAGGCCGCGGGCGTCTCGCAGGTGGTGTTTGACCGGGCCGGGTTCCGGTATCACGGACGGATCAAGGCCCTGGCCGACGCGGCCCGCAAGGGCGGGCTGGAGTTCTAGAGTTCAACCGGCCCTGCGGGGCCGACGCGGCGCGGGCAGGCCCCGCGCCTCACGGGCCCCGGGCCCTGGAAGTGAGAAGTTTCGATGCCCCCCGAGATGAACGAAGAGTCCTCGCACTTTGATACGCACACCGTGAATGTCGGGCGCACCAGCGCCACGGTCAAGGGCGGTCGCCGGTTCAGTTTCGGCGCGCTGGTGATCGTCGGCGACCGGCGCGGCCACGTCGGCTACGGATACGCCAAGGGCGTCGAGGTGCCCCGCGCCGTCGAGAAGGCCGAAAAGGCCGCCCGGCGCACCCTCATCACCGTGCCCATGGAAGGAAACACCATCCCGCACGAGGTCGAGGGCACCTTCGGCGCCTCGAAGGTGCGCCTGATCCCCGCCTCGCCCGGCACGGGCGTGGTTGCGGGCCGCACCCTGCGCGCCCTCCTGGAGCACGCGGGCATCACCGACTGTCTCACGAAGTGCTACGGCTCGACGCACGCCATGAACGTGCTCAAGGCCGCGCTCGACGGCATCGGGCGTCTGCGCTCGCCCGAGCGCGTCGCCGAACTGCGCGGCGTGACGCTGGAGCCCACCGAGACCGCCGTCAAGGTCGCCAAGGGGCGTGCCTTCATGCCCGCAGGCTTCGCTGCCCCCAAGCCCAAGCCCCGGCCCGAGCGATCGGATCGCCAGGGTGGACGCCAGGGCGGCGGGCGCGGGCGCGGTGGAGACCGGGGCGGGCGGGGCGGCGACCGTTCGGACCGCAGTGCCGACAAGGGCGCCGAGAAGAGCGCAGACAAGGCCCCCGAGGGCGGCACGCCCGCGCAGGGCTGATCCGATCCCGACGATTGTTCCGTTCTCGATTCCGTTCCCGTCCCAAGATTCCAACGCATCGATTCACCGGTGATCCCGGAGGTGTCTGGCCATGATGATCCACGAACTTACTCCCCTCGTTCCCGCGTTCAAGCGCTCCAAGCGCCTGGGACGCGGCAAGGGTTCAGGCCGAGGCAAGACCTCCACACGCGGCCAGAAGGGCGCCGGATCGCGCCGCGGCCACCACACCCGGTTCGCCTTTGAAGGCGGCCAGATGCCCTTCTTCCGGCGCATGCCGAAGATGGGGTTCACCAACGCCGACTTCCGCACCGAGTTCTGGGCGGTCAACCTTGCCGACGTGCTCAGGCACCCCGCCTTTGCCAAGGGCGGCGAAGTTTCGGGCGAGACGCTCATCAAGGCGGGCCTGGTACGTGACACCAGCCGCCCGGTCAAGATCATGGGCGACCTGCGCGGGCTGACAGACGGCGTGAAGGTCAAGCTGAACGTCGCGGTCGAGCGGGTCACCGGCCCGGCGCGCAAGCACATCACCGACGCCGGCGGTTCGGTCAACGAGACCGGCACCCGGCGCGACCGCGTGCGCGGCGTCGATCGCAATGCTGAGGACCGCAGCCCCCGCAACCTCACCAAGAAGCTCAAGCGCGGGCGCAAGGCCGGGGCGACGAAGCCTACCATCGAAGCCGCGGAATGAGCCTCGGGGCCGTCGGCGCGGTGCGAGGCCTCCGGCGAGGGCCCGTGGATGGGGGCCGCTGATTCCGGCCCGAGATTTGGGCATGCGGGGTTCTGTCCCGGTGCCGCGCCTGCGGAGAAGTTCGGACGATGCTCAAGCCCCTCATCGACCTCCTGCGCCTCAACACGATCATCAACGTGTTCAAGGTGCCGGAGCTGCGCACCAAGATTCTGTTCACCCTCGGCATGCTGGTCGTCTACCGCATCGGCTTCTGGATTCCGCTGCCCGGCATCGACCAGACCGCCCTCCTCGAATACGCGCGGACCCAGGCCCAGAGCGGCAGCGCCTTCAGCCGTGCCGCAGGCTTCATGAGCACGTTCTCGGGCGGCTCGTTCGGCCAGTCCACGGTGTTTGGCCTGGGCATCATGCCCTACATCACCGCCTCGATCATCATTCAGCTCGTGGGCACCGTCTCCAAGACGATCAAGAAGCTGCAGGATGAAGGCGCGTCCGGACGCCAGAAGATCCAGGACTGGACGCGCCGACTCACCGTGCCGCTCTGCCTGGTGCAGTCGTTCATGTGGCTGAGCTTCATCTCATCGCAGGGCATGGTCTACGCCGGGCTCGCCCACAATCCGGTGTGGTGGGTCATGGCCGCGATCACGCTCACCGCGGGCACGATGTTCCTCATGTGGCTGGCCGAGCAGATCGACCGCTTCGGCATCGGCAACGGCGCATCCATGATCATCATGGCCGGCATCATCGCCGGCATGGATGAAGCGCTCTCGTGGGTCGTCCAGAACTTCCAGCCCGGCGTCTCAGGCAAGCAGGACTGGGGCAGCGTCATGCTGCTCGCGGGCGGGTTCGTCCTCGTGGTCGCCGGCTCGGTGCTGATGACGGTCGCCCAGCGCCGAATCCCGGTGCAGCAGGCCAAGCACACCCGCGGCCGGACCGTGATCGGCGGGCAGCGTTCCTACCTCCCGCTGCGCATCAACCACGGCGGCGTGATGCCCATCATCTTCGCCTCGTCGCTCATGATTTTTCCTTCGCTCCTTCTCGGTTCGCTCGCCGACGCCTCGGTGAACAGCGAGACCGGGGCGACGGGGTGGTGGGGCACGTTCATCACCTGGCTCAACTCGCAGTTCGACCAGGGCAACTACCTCTACGTCGTGCTCTACGTCCTCATGGTGTACTTCTTCTCCTACTTCTGGATCACCGTCCAGTTCAACCCCGAGGAGATGAGCAAGCAGCTCAAGGAGCACGGCTCATTCATCCCCGGCCTGCGCCCCGGGCCGCGCACGGCGGAATACCTCGAAGCCGTGATGGAGCGCATCACCTTCGTGGGCGCCGGGTTCCTCGCCCTCATCGCCGTGCTGCCCATGGTGGTCAGTCGATTCCTGGGCGTGCCTCCCAACGTCTCTCAGTTCCTGGGCGGCACGGGCCTGCTCATCACCGTCTCGGTCACGCTCGACTTCCTCCAGCGCATCGAGGCCAACCTCATGATGCGAAACTACGCGGGCTTCCTCGCCGGCGGAGATGGAGATTCCGGCCCCCGCATGCGCTCGGCGCGCGGATGACCCGGCGCCCGGCCCCGAAGACCGACGCCGAGATCAGGGCCATCGAACAGGCGGCCGTCTCCGTCGAGCATTGCGTGCGCCGACTGCTCGCTTCCGCCCGTCCTGGTGTCTGCCCTCGGGATATCCTGGCACTCGTGCCTTTCGCGCCAGGCAGCCCCTTGGCCGCCGACGACCGAACCGCATCTGTCGCTGTGAACAACGCCCTGCCGCTGGAGGAAGTCGGTTCGACTCCCCTCGAGGCGGGCGATCTTGTCACGATTGACTTTGCTGCCCGGATCGGGGGGGTGTGGGCAGATCTCTCCGATGCTGTGGTGATAACGGAGGCGCGCGAAGACCTCGCCGCCGGCACCGATCCCGCGCTGGGGTTTCTCCGGGATGCCAGGCGGGCCACGGCTGGGCTCGCGTCGGCGATCGTGCCCGGAAGGCTCTGGTCAGACGTCGTCGCGGAATGGCGGAGCGGGCTCGGTCGATCCGGCCTCACGGTGGTGCCGGGGTTCGCAGGTCACGGCGTAGGGGCGGGGCTGCACGAGTCGCCCGTCGCCCCGTACGGCGACGCGTCGGGAGGGCCGGTGGCGCCCGATTCGGACTTCACCATCCGGCCCGGGCTTGTGTTCACGGTTGAGCCCGTCCTGCGGTCGCCGTGCGGCAGGTGGGCGACGTGGATTGAGCGCGTGGTTGTGGTCGAGCGTTGTGGTGCTCGGGCACTTGGGGGGGGATGGGATGACTTGGGTCCGCGGGGAGCCTAGGATCAAGGCCCGAAACCGGCCCGAGCGCCGGCTGTTGGTTGACCCGCGCCGGCATGTCCGGCGCCAGTTGTAAGGACCGGCGATGAAGGTCAAGGCAAGCGTGAAGCGCATCTGCAAGTCGTGCCAGATCGTCAGGCGGAAGGGCAAACTCCGCGTGATCTGCAAGGCCGAGGCGCGCCACAAGCAGGTTCAGGGCTAGTTATTTCGTGTGTCCCGGGCTGCGCGCCCGAGCGTCAGGAGCAGCAACCGTGCCCCGTATCGCAGGCATCGACATTCCCGACCGCAAGAAGGTCTACTTCGCGCTTCAGTACGTTCACGGCATCGGGCCCAAGTTCGCGGCGGACATCCTCGCCGAGGCGGGCATCGACCCGGAGAAGCGAGCCAACGCGCTCGACGAGATTGAGGTGTCGAAGATCAACGCGATCATCGACGCGGGCTTCATCGTCGAGGGTGCGCTGCGCCGCCAGGTGCAGCAGAACATCCAGCGACTCAAGGACATTCGCTCATACCGGGGGGAACGCCACCGGAAGGGTCTTCCGTCCCGCGGCCAGCGGACGCGGTCCAACGCCCGCACGCGCAAGGGCAAGAAGAAGACCGTCGCCGGCAAGAAGAGCGTGAAGGCCAAGTAGTGTCATCGTGCCCCGCACGCGGGGCACGTGGGTTCGCACCACGCAGCACGCGGGGACGACGCGAGGCGTCGGCAGAGCCGCGGAGGAACGCATGTCGAAAAAGGTCAAGAAGGTTCGCAAGAACGTGGTCCGGGGAATCGCGCACGTGCGTGCCACCCAGAACAACACCATCGTCACCGTCACCGACACCAACGGCGAGACAATCGCCTGGGACTCGGCGGGCACGGTCGGCTTCAAGGGCGCCCGCAAGGCGACGCCCTTCGCCGCCACGCGCGCGGGCGAGCAGGTCGGGCAGAAGGTGCGCAAGGTGGGGATGAGCGAGATTGAAGTGCGGATCAAGGGCACCGGGGCCGGGCGCGAGAGCGCGGTCAACGGGCTCTCCAGCACCGGGCTGCGCGTCACCGCGGTTGAGGACCGCACCCCTGTGCCCCACAACGGCTGTCGCCCCGCCAAGCGCCGGCGCGTCTGATCGACGTGTCGCGCCGGGCCGGGGACATCCGGACCGGCGTTTTTTGGTCCCGACCGGGCAGAAGGCAGGCCCCGCGCACGTCCGGCGGCGGGGGGTCGATCCGTGAACCGGGAGGGGAAACTGCTCCGGGCCTCACGCCCGGGTCAACGCGGAACGCCGGACACGAGGGTAGCTCATGCGCATTCGCTGGCGTGGACTCGAACTTCCCACTCGCGTCGTCATCGACCCCAAGCACAAGACGCCCACGTTCGCGCGGTTCACGGTTGAGCCCTTCGAGCGCGGGTTCGGCACGACGGTGGGCAACAGCCTGCGCCGGGTGCTGCTCTCGTCGCTGGAAGGCGCCGCGGTGACCGGCGTGAAGATCAAGGGGGCCGAGCACGAGTTCACGACGCTCCCGGGCGTGCTCGAGGACGTCGCCGATATCGTGCTGAACCTCAAGGGCCTGGTCGTCAAGATGGAGGGCGATGAGCCCAAGACGATGCGCCTCGCGGCCCAGGGCCCCGGCGAGGTCACCGCCGACCTCATCGAGGCCGACCCGTCGATCACCATCATCGACAAGGACATGGTCATCGCGACCCTCACGGCCCCCGTCGACTTCGAGATGGAGATCCGTGTCGCCAAGGGGCGCGGCTACGTGCCCGCCAGCGAACAGGAGGACGACCGCGACGAGCAGGAGGTCGGGCTGATCCCCATCGACTCGATCTACTCCCCTGTCCAGCGCGTGCGATACAAGGTTGAGGACACCCGCGTCGGCCAGCGCACCAACTTCGACAAGCTGACCCTCGAAGTGTGGACCAACGGCACGCTCACGCCCGAACAGGCCGTGGTTGAAGCGGGCAAGATTCTCCGCAAGCACATCAACCCGTTCGTGCAATACTTCGAGCTGGGCGAGGCCCGCGTAAGCGAGGAGGCCGCCGCGGCCGCGAGCGTGGACGACGAGCTGATCCGCAAGTTGAACATGAACGTCTCGGAGCTTGATCTGTCGGTGCGGGCAAGCAACTGCCTCGAGTCGGCGAAGATCGAGTTCGTGGCGCAGCTGGTGCGTCAGACCGAGAATGACCTGCTCAAGCTCCGGTCGTTCGGCCGCACGTCGCTGCGTGAAGTGAAGAAGAAGCTGCAGGATGTCGGCCTCGATCTGGGCATGGCCCTCCCCGAGGGCTACACCGTGCCCGAGCAGGCATCCTGATTCGGGCCGCCGGCGCCCGGGGCCTCGCCCCGCACGCCCGGCGGCGCTAGTGTTGAGGCCCGCCCCAGGCGGGCGACCGGGGGCCGGACGTCCGGCCCCGTGAGAAGGAGATTCGCCATGCGTCACCGCAAGGGCGGCTGGAAACTCGGACGCACGACCGCCCACCGCCAGGCGATGCTGCGCAACCTCGCCGCGAGCCTGTTTGAGCACGGACAGGTGGTCACGACCATCCCGAAGGCCAAGGCCGTGCAGCCCTTTGTCGAGCGGATCATCACCAAGGCCAAGCGGGGAGACCTGCACGCTCGGCGCCAGGTGATCGCGATGCTCGGGCGCGACCGCGTCGGCTTCGCGTGGAGCTACATCGCCAAGAACGCGACAGACGCCGAGAAGGAGCACGTCGGCAAGCTGCGTGCCCAGGCCGAGAAGTTCTTCGAGATCCCCGCTTCCTCCGAAGTGGAGCGGAATCGTTACGGCGAGCTCCGCGCCGCGCCCCGCCTGGTCAAGCACATCTTCGACCACGTGGCGCCGCGCTTCCGCGATCGCGCGGGCGGCTACACCCGCGTCATCAAGCTCGACTACAGCCGCCTCGGCGACAAGGCGCCCACCTGCGTCCTCCAGTTCTGCGGGGCCGAAGAGGGCTCGGAGATCGGCGGACGGATCAGCACCCGCCGGCGCACCGCCGACAAGCGCACCGCCTACGCCGCCAAGCTCCGCAAGGAGCGAGAGGCGGCGGCGCAGCCGTCGACCTGAGTCATTCGCCGGCGCCGCCGGGGGTCAACCATGCCGCCATCAGCGCCCGGGGATTTCGCCCGGGCGTTGTGCTTTCCGGGTGGCCCGCACGCGAGGCTCGGCACGTCGGCGTCCGGCCTACGCTCCTCCAATGGCCGATGTTCCTGTCAACCCCGGCGCCCCAGACCCCGACGAAGTGGGCAACAGTTCCGGCACCCTCGCCTGTCCCAAGTGCGAGAGCGCGATGCAACGCGTGCGGGTCAACGAGATCGAGATCGACCGGTGCGCCGGGTGCGGCGGGCTATGGCTCGACGCGCTTGAGAAGGACAAACTGATCGCGGACCGCGCCGCGGCTCTCGCGGCGGATACCGGCGATGCCAAGGTCGGCAAGGAGTTGGACTCCGAGGTGCTCATCCACTGCCCGCGCGACAGGAGCCGCATGATCCACATGGTGGACCGTCGCCAGGGGCACGTCGGGTTTGAGTCCTGCAAAGTCTGCGGCGGTGTCTTCCTCGACGCAGGCGAACTTCGCGATCTGGCCCATCACTCGATCTTCGAAAAGCTCCGCTCCTTGTTCTCCCGCGCATGACCGCCCGGCCCCATCCAGAGCACGACCGCGCCCAGGCCATGCACGCCGAACGCCTGGTCATGAGCGGGCAGTTCCTGCAGGCCATTCCGCTCTTCCGCGACCTGCTCCGGCGGCACCCGAATCACGGACCGGCCGCGTACATGCTGGGCCTGTGCGAGACCGCAACGGCCCGGCGTGAAGAGGGGCGAAAGCACCTTGAACTCGCGATTCGGCTGGGGCCGGTTGTCCCGGCGATGTACTACAACCTCGCGCTCGCGTTCCGGGGCATGGCGAAGTTTGACGAAGCGCACGCGGCCCAGGACACAATCATCGCACGGTGGCCCGACGACCCCATCGGACCGGCGGGCAAGGCCGACCTGTACCACTTCCAGGGGCGGACCGCCGATGCGATGGCCGCGCTGGAGCCGGCGCTGGTCCGGCATCCCGGCGACCTGGCCCTGGCGCTGGCGTTCGGGCGGGTCTGCGTCGAGGCGGGGCAGGCGGAGCGAGGGGCGGCGTTGCTGGGGCCCCACGCCGCGCGCACCGATCTCTCCTCCGGCCAGCGGGCGCAAGTGCTCTTTCGGTTCGCCCCGATCCTGGAGAAACTCGGGCGATTCGACGAGGCGTGGCAGGCCGGCGCCGCGGCGAACGCGATCCGGCGCGAACCGTGGGATGCCGGCGCGCACGCGCAGCAGATCGACCGGATGATCGCCTCGTGGTCGCCGGATCGGCTTCGTGGGCTGAAGCCCTCGCGCCACGCGGCCGCGCTGCCCGTGTTCATTGTGGGGTTTCCGCGATCGGGCACCAGCCTGGTCGAGCAGATCATCGCCTCACATCCGCAGGCGGCGGGCGCGGGAGAACTGCCCGACATGCACGACCTGGTGCGCGAGTCGTGCGGATCGTGGTACATGGAGAACCCCGAGAAACTGCCCAAAGGGGCCTTTGACAGGCTCGGCGAGCGGTACCTCAGGGAACTCCGGCGCATCGCGCCGGGCGCGCAGCGCGTGACCGACAAGGCCCCGATGAACTGGCGGTGCCTCGGGCCGATCGCGCTGATGCTGCCGGGCGCGCGGATCATCCACTGCGTGCGCAGCCCGATGGGCACCTGCGTCTCGTGCTGGTTTCTGGCCTTCGACGGGGCGATGCCATTCGTCTACGACCAGCAGGCCCTGGGGACGATGTACCGGCATTACCGCAGGCTCGCGGAGCACTGGCGCGGGGTGCTCGCCGACGCATCGCCGGGTGTGGGGTTCCTGGAGGTGCGCTACGAGGACCTGGTCGCCGACCCGGAGACGCACACCCGGCGGCTCATCGATTTCGTCGGCCTGCCGTGGGACGAGGCGTGTCTTCGGTTCCACGAGAACGCGCGCGTCATGACCACCGCGAGCAACCAGCAGGTGCGCAAGCCGGTGTACCGCACCTCGGTCGCGCGCTGGACGCGCTATGAAAAGCACTTGGGCCCCTTGCGGGCGGCGCTCGGACCGCTGGCGTCGGAGCGCGCGTGAACGGGCGTGCCGCGTTCGTCCGTCACCCCTATAGTTGAGAAACGACCATTGAGAGGTGAATCATGTCCATGATCGCGTCCGGACCGGTGCTCTCCCAGCCCGCGCTTGCCCCCCGGGGTGTGTACAACTTCTCGGCGGGCCCCGGCTGCCTGCCCGAAGAAGTGCTGCTCCAGGCACGCGAGGACATCTGGAACCTGATGGGTTCGGGCTTCGGCATCATGGAGCACAGCCACCGCGGCAAGACCTTTGACAAGGTACTCGCGGAGGCCGAGGCGGATTGCCGTACGATCGCCAACATTCCCGCCAACTACAAGATTCTCTTCCTGACCGGCGGGGCGACTGCGCAGAACTGGATGGTCCCCATGAACCTCCTGCCGCAGGGCGGCACGGCGGACTACGTCACGACCGGGTACTGGGCCCAGAAGAGCTTTGAGCACGCCAAGCCCTTCGGCGCGGTGCGCGAGGCCTTCAGCAGCAAGAGCGAGAACTTCAAGTTCGTGCCCCAGAAGGACAGCGAGATCGCCTACGACGCCAAGGCGGCATACGCGCACTACACCAGCAACAACACGATCATGGGCACCGAGTTCCACTGGGTGCCCACTCCGCCCAAGGGTGTGCCCCTGGTGTGCGACATGTCCAGCGACATCTTCGCCGGGCCGCTGGATGTGACCAAGTTCGGGCTGATCTACGCCGGCGCCCAGAAGAATCTTGGCACGGCAGGCACGACGGTGGTCATCGTTCACGAGGACCTCGCCAAGAAGAAAGTGCGCGAGAATCCTGAGTTCCTCCGCTACGAGACCTTCGCGGCGAATGAGTCGCGCCCCAACACGCCGCCCACGTTCAACATCTACCTCACGGGTCAGGTATTCAAGTGGATCCTGCGCAAGGGCGGCCTCGAGCCGATGGCGAAGTTCAACGCCGAGAAGGCGAAACTCATCTACGACGCAGTCGACGGCAGCGGCGGGTTCTACAAGGGGCACGCGCGCCCGGACAGCCGCTCGCTCATGAATATCACGTTCCGCCTTCCGACCGAGGAACTCGACACGAAGTTTATCAGCGAGGCGGCCAAGCAGGGCATGGTGGACATGAAGGGCCACCGTTCGACCGGCGGCGTGCGGGCGAGCGTCTACAACGCCATGCCCCGGGCCGGATGCGTGAAACTGGTCGACTTCATGAAGGAGTTCATGAAGAAGAACGGGTGAGCGGCCGGCGCCCCATGGGCCGAACGCTGCCGCACGGTTTGCCTTCGGGTCAGTACTGCAGCACCGAGTGCACCGGCGCGATCGAGGCAAAGGTGTCGCGCGCCTTGAGGAATGCGAGTTCGATCAGGACGGCGATGCCGACGATGTGCGCGCCGCTCATGCCGGTGAGCTGGCAGGCGGCCCGCATGGTGCCGCCCGTGGCCAGAAGGTCATCCACGATGACGCACTTCGTGCCCGGGGCGAGCGCGTCGGTGTGGATCTCGAGTCGGTCGCTGCCGTATTCGAGCGCGTAGTCCACGCCGTGTACGCTGCGGGGGAGTTTGCCGGGCTTGCGGATCGGGACAAACCCGACGCTGAGCGCCTGGGCGATGGCGATGCCGAAGATGAAGCCGCGGCTCTCGGCGCCCACCACCATCTGCACACCCTTGCCGCGGAACGGGTTTGCCATGAGTTCGACGCTCAGGGCGAGGGCGGAGGGGCTGGCGAGCAGGGGCGTGAAGTCCTTGAACACGATGCCGGGCTTGGGGAAGTCCGGAACGTCGCGGATGTAGGTCTTGAGGTCCATGGGGGCTCCGGCGCAGGGCCGATGCGATCGGCCCGCAGAGGATAGTGCCGGGGCGCGGGAGAGGATAGAGTTGCACCCATGAGCACCGCGCCGCGTGACCGCCGCCCGAAGGCCCCCGACCTCGAAGTGATCGAGCCGGTCGGCAAGCGCGTGCTGATCCGCAAGGACGAAGACCGCAAGCAGACCAAGGTCGGCATCCACCTGCCCGACAAAATCGAGATCCCCACGCTCACCGGGCGCGTGGTGGCGGTCTCGGCCCAGATCGAGCGCGATGAAGACTACCCGATCCGCAAGTACGACCGGATCCTGTTCAATCCCAAGCAGGGCATCCCCGTTGACTTTGAAGGCGACAACCGCCTCTTCGTGATCCCCGTGGAAGATGTCGTGGCCGTGTTCCGGCGCGAGCCGCAGAGCTGACCGTGTCTGACCACCGCGCCATGCTCGCAGATCCCTACCCCGTCCGCACCCCCGCGCTCTCAGCGGCGGGGAGCGCGATCGATGCGATCGTCCGCGTGCCCGGCTCAAAGAGTCTGACCAACCGCGCCCTGCTCCTCGCGGGCCTCGCCGAAGGGACATCGACCCTGCGGGGCGCGTTGGTGAGGGCGGATGACACCCAGCGGATGATCGGTGCGCTCCGCGTGCTGGGCGCCGGCATCGACGCGCCGGACGATCACACCCTGCTTGTCACGGGCGTCGGAGGGCGCTGGCACGTGCCACCGGAGGGCGTGCGCGTGGATCTCAACAACGCGGGCACCGCGACGCGGTTTCTCGCCGCCGCGGCACTGCTCGCGGGCGCCCCGGTGACGATCGATGGAAACGAGCGCATGCGTCAGCGCCCCATCGGTGAACTGGGGTTCGCGCTCAAGTCGCTCGGGGCGGAGGTGTCGTGGGGCGGTGTGCCGGGGTGTCCGCCGCTCACGATCACGCCCCCGCCCATCGCGGAGGTCGGGGAGCTGGTGACCTTCGGGAGGACGAAATCCAGCCAGTTCATCTCGGCGCTGCTGCTGGTGGCTCCGTGGCTGCCGCGCGGGCTGACGATCCGGCTCGAAGCCGACCCCACGAGCTCGTCGTATGTCTCCATGACCCTTGAGCTTCTGGCCCGGTTGGGGGCTTCGGTCCGGTCGAGCGCCGACCTGCGCGTGGTGCGGGCGGGGCCGGAGGCCGACGGAACGCCCGGACTGCGACCCTTCGAAATTGACATCGAGCCCGACGCCAGTGCGGCGACGTACTTCTGGGCGGGCGCGGCTCTGCTGCCCGGGGCCAAGGCACGTATCGCCGGGCTGGCCGGTGCCTCGCTCCAGGGTGATTCCGGGTTTCCTGACCTGCTCGCCCGCATGGGCGCTCGCGTGGCGGGCGACCATCGCGATGACGCCGTGGTGGTGCAAGGTTCAAAGCGCCTGCGGGCGATCCTGGCTGACATGGAAGACATGCCCGATGCGGCCGTCACCCTTGCGGTCCTGGCGGGCTTCGCCGAGGGCACTTCGGTGCTGCGCGGGGTACGCACGCTCAGGGTGAAGGAGTCAGACCGGATCGCCGCCTTGGCGACGGAACTTGCGAAGATCGGCGTCCACGTGGCGACTGATGTGGGGGGCGACGACGACGCCATTTCGATCACACCCCCCGCCCAGGGCGTAGACTGCGGGCCGAGTGCCGCGCCGGTCGAGTTTGACACGTACCGCGATCATCGCATCGCGATGGGGCTGGCCCTGGTGGGGCTGCGCCGCCCCAACGTCTTCATCCGAGATCCCGGCTGCGTGGACAAGACTTTTCCCGGGTATTGGGATGAGTTGGAGCGGTTTGTGCGGGCCCGCTGACGCGCCGCCGGAATCCGCAACTCCGACTGTGCCTGTGCGCCTTTCCTGGCTTTGAATGGCGCGAATACACGCTCTATAGTGCCCCGGATCGACGCGGCGTCCGCGGTTCGACCTGGGGCAAGGCATGACGAGTTCTTCGACTTCGGCAGGCCTGATGCCCCTTCGCGTCGAACACGAGGCGTCCGGCCCGTTCGCGGGCGTGGCGACGCTCTGGCTTGAGCAACCCGGCAAGCCGGTCGTGGTGCTCGACTTGGAGTTGATCCAGCGCCTGGAGGCCGCGCTGAAGGCGATGCCGCGCGATCTCATCGGGCTCGTTGTAGCGTCCGCGAGCTCCAAGGTTTTTGTGGCGGGTGCAGATCTGAAGAGCATCCAGACTCACTCAGATTCGGACCTGCTCCGGTACCTGCGGTATGGCTCTGATGTGTTCGGTCGCCTGTCGAAGCTGCCGTTCCCGACCGCAGCGGCGATCAACGGCGCGGCGCTGGGGGGCGGACTGGAGCTCGCGATGCACTGCGACGCCCTGGTGGGCGCACCCGGCCCCAAGCCCTACCCGGTGGGGTTGCCCGAGGCGGGGCTGAAGATCTGCCCGGGCTGGGGGGGCACCAACCTGCTGCCGGCCCGCATCGCCCCGATAGAAGCGATCCGGCGCACCGCGGGCGGAAGGACCATGCTCTTTGACGAGGCGGCCGGCATGGGGCTCTTTGACGCTGTGGCTCCGGCACCTGACGCGCTGCTCGGTGTCGCGCGCCGGTGGGTGAAGGATGCGGCGATGAACCGGCGCACCTCGCGGGACGGCATGCCGTCGCGGTGGATCGGACGGCCGGGGGTTTCGGCGGCGGCGCGCCGTGCGGCGGCGGTGCTGCGGGGTGAGATCGGGGACGCCGATCCCGGCACGTCGGTGCTTCGCGCCGTCGAGACAGGCTTGGCCAAGGGGTGGCACGCGGCCCTGAACGACGAGCAGGCGGCGCTGACCCGGCTGCGGAATGAACCCGCCGGCAAGCAGGCGATCGCGGCGTTCTTTGAGAAGAAGTGAGCGGAGGAGCCGGGAAGGCGCTCGGACGAAAGAGCGGAGACGCGGGAAGGTAGAAGAGTCTTGCGCGGCGCCTGCCGCGTTCAATACGTTCGGCCGCACCCGAGGGCAGGCCCGAGCATTGAGGAGTCGATCTTGGCTGACCTGAAGACCATGAAGGGCGTCGCTGACAAGGACCGGAAACTGATCGAAGATGCCGAACTCATGCTCGGGCCCGAGCCCGGCTCGATGGGCGGCATCAAGAACATCTTCTGGGGCCAGTTCCGCGAAGAGTTGTACTTCCCGTACCCCGACATCGCGCACGAACGCCCGGATGAGACCGCGGAGTGCGACCGCCTTCTCGCGGCGCTGGAGGATTACCTGCGCACCGAGCACCCTTCGGTGCTGATCGACCAGGAGCAGGAGATTCCGCAGTGGGTGATCGAGCGCCTGGGGGCGCTCGGCGTGCTCGGCCTCACGATCCCCAAGGAGTACGGGGGCCTGGGCATGGGCATCACCTCGTACAACCGGGTGCTGGAGCTCCTGGGCAAGTACTGCGGCTCGACGGCGGTGGTGGTGAGCGCGCACCAGTCGATCGGCTGCAAGGCGGTGATGCTCTACGGCTCGGATGAACAGAAGAAGCGCTGGCTGCCGCACCTCGCCAAGGACTGGCTCAGCGCGTTCTGCCTGAGCGAACCCAACGTGGGGTGCGACGCGGGCGGGCAGGAGACGTGGTGCGAGAAGAGCGCCGACGGCGAGCACTTCATCATCAACGGCGAGAAGAAGTGGGCGACCAGCGGCGCCTTGGCCAAGGTCTTTACCGTGATGGCCAAGCAGAAGGTCGTCAACCCCAAGAGCGGCAAGACCGAGGAGCGGGTGACGGCCCTCGTCTGCACCCCGGACATGCCGGGCGTGGACATCTACCAGAAGAACCGGAGCAAGTGCGGAATCCGGGGCACGTGGCAGGCGCGGATCGCCTTCAAGGACGTGAAAGTGCCCCGGGCCAACCTGCTGGGCGAAGAGGGGCGGGGGCTGGGTATCGCGCTCACCTGCCTCAACTACGGTCGATGCACATTGAGCGCGGGCATGCTGGGCGGCGCCCGTTGTGCCATGGACCAGGCCGTCAAGTGGAGCCAGTCGCGCTTCCAGTTCGGGCGCCCGCTGGCGGACTTCGAGCTGGTGCGTTCGCGCATCGCCAACATGGCCGCGCTCGTCTACGCCTCGGATGCGGTGCTCTACATGACGACGGGCATGCTCGACCGCAAGGACGAGGACATCATGCTCGAGACCGCGGCGTGCAAGGTCTTCTGCTCTGAGATGGGCTGGCGCGCCGTCAACGACGCCCTGCAGATCATGGGCGGCGAAGGGTACATGACCGAGAACGAAGTCGAGCGCATCTTCCGCGACTCGCGCATCAACCTCATCGTCGAGGGCGCCAACGAGGTGATGCAGTCGTTCATCTTCGCGTACGGCGGCAAGCGCCTTGCCGAAGGGATGCTGAGCATCAAGGAGGCGATGGAGAAGTTCAGGTTCTTCAACCTCAAGGTGCTGCGGGCGGGCATTCCGCTCGGTCTCGAGGTCTTCCTCGGGGTGCGCAAGCGGGCCCCGAAGATCACCCGCATTCACGATTCGCTTCGCCCGCACGCCAAACGTCTGTGCGCCCTGGTCCGCGAGCACGGCCACCAGTTCAAGATTGCCAGCAAGCGCTACGACGCCAAGATCATCGAACGCCAGTGCGTGCAGGCCCGGGTGGCGGACAGCGCCATGTGGCTTCACGCCTACGCCTGCGCGCTCTCCCGGCTCGACCAGCAGATTCGCGCGGGTGAGGACGGCCCGGAGTTTGAGCGTGACAAGGCCGCCGCCGAGCATTTCTTCGCCATGGCGCAGGTCGAAGTCGAGCGCAACTTCACGGGGCTTTTTCGCAACGCCGACGAAACCATGCTCTCGGCGGCATCGGCCGCGCTCAAGTACGCCGAGACGCTGCCCAACGACCGCTTCATCATCGCCGAGAAGAGCCCGGTGGCGAAGGGTTCAGGGCGCACCCCCCGGCAGGAGGGGGTCAAGCAGTTCCCGGGGGGCGGGCACTCCGCCGAGGATGCCCATCGCCTGAGCACGGGCAGACGGTGACGCCCGGGAGCCGGCTCGCGTGCGGCGGGACGGGCGCGATATGATCGCGCCCGATGATCGCGCGCCCGTTCAGCCTGATGCTCCTGCTCGCGTCGGCTCTGCCGTGGGCGACGGGCTGGACGCTCGTGGGCTTCTGGCTGCTCGCCGCCGGTGGTGAAGCACCGTCGATTCTCGGGGTTCGGGTGGAGCTCCCGGTGCTTGTCCGCTGGGCGGCGGGCCTGACAGCACTCTGCGCGGGCCAGCTCATTTTTTTGTGTTTCGTCGCCGACCGCGTCTATCCCTGGGCGCACCAGCGCATGGTCGCGGCGGTGGAGGTGACCCTGTGCCTGGCGATGTTTCTCGGGCTTGCGCTCACGCTCCTCACCCTCTTCGGGGGCGGCGCGCCATGACACGTTTGCTCCTGATCTGTCTGGGGCTCTGCCTTCCCGCCGCGGCGAGTTCGTCCGGGGTGACCGGCGCATCGGCCCAGCCAGAAGACGCCCGTGGGCCGGCGGACGCCCCGGCGGCGCTCACCGAGCCCCAGCGCCTGGCCCTGGCCATTGAGCGTCTCGCGCTCATAGACCTGCGCATGCGCCCCGTGCTCGGGCCCGAAGACTACCTGGTGCTCGACACGATGCTCGGATTCGCGCAGGAGTTCAACCCCGCCGACGCCCGCCTGGCGCGCCGACGGGCTGAAGCGGCCTTCCGCATGAACGACCGCGACGCGCTTCTCGCCCGCACGCGGGACATCGTGCGGCTCGACCCCTTCGACACCACGGCGCAGCTCCGGCTGATCACGCTCCAGGTCGATCGCCTCCAGACCGCGCCGGGCCGGCTCGCGGCGTACGACCGGTTCCTCGGGCGCGCCGGGCAGGCGATTGATCCGTCGGTCAGGTCGCGGCTGGCGCTCGACGCGGCGCTCCTGGCGCGGGAGATGGGCGACGACGCCGGTTTCACCAAGCGCCTGTCGGTGGCAACCCGGCTGGATTCGAGCAACAAGGAGGCCGCCGCGCTCGCCTCGCTCTATGTCGCGACGCGACTGCCGGACGACCGCCTCGCCAGCCTGGAGATGGCCTCGAACCTGCTGATGGCTGACCCGGTGGACCCGAACCTGCACTTCGCGATGGCATCGGAGCTCTCCAAGAACGGGGCGTACGCCCAGGCGGAGCGGTTCCATGCGAACGCGCGGTATGTCCGGTCGCAGGACGCGACGCAGGAGCCGTCGGAGTCGATCGAGATCGAGCGTTACATCCTCATGTGGTACAACGACGGCCCGCAGGCCGCCCACAAGGCGATGATGACGGAACTCGAGTACAAGCGCTACCTCCAGCGCATCCTCATTGACCAGATGACCAAGGCCGGCGTGCCGACCACCGACACCGAAAAGCCCGAGGACATCCGCCTGGGACTTCAGACCGAGCGCCTGCGCATGCTCGCGGCGGATGCCGCCGAGGACCGCACCGGCGTCGCAGAGTCCATCGCGGACTACGCCCGAACCGTGGAACGAATCGTCAACCTGCTCAATGACAAGACGCGGCGCCCGAGCACGATGACCGATGCCGACGCCGCGAGCCGCATCTACAGCATGCTCGTGGAGCGTCTCATCATCCATGCGTGGACAGGCGTGGGCCTCCAGGACATGGTTGACCAGCTGCGCGACTCGCCCCTGCTCTCGGGCGAAAAGCCCGACCCGGTCTCGCTCGCATGGGCGAGCTTCGCGCTCGAGGCGCCCGAGCAGTCCGTCAAGCGGTTCCAGGACCTGCTCGCAGACCATTCGCTCGCCCGCGTGGGCCTCGCGCTGGCCTACGAGCGGGCGGGAAGCACAAACGCCGCCCTGGAGCAGTATCGGATTCTCACCGCCCAGTTCCCGATCTCGGTGGCGGCGGCGTGGGCTCGTTCCCGGGCGATGCGCCTGGGCGCCGGGGACATCACCCGCACCGACATCACCCCCCGGGCCGAGGCCATCGCGCAGGCAGTGCCCGCCTGGGTGGACCTCACCCTTCGCGAGCCGTGGCGTTTGCTCTCGATCGGTGTCGAAGCGGCCGGCGACCGGATCGGCGCGCTCGACCCGGTCCTCCTCGATATCACGATCCGCAACAACACGCCCATCCCGCTGGGCTTGGGGGCAGATCGGCCGATCGTCAGCCGCCTGCTGCTCGCGCCGTCGATTGATTCGGGAATCGACACCGGCGGACGGGCGCAGAACCCCGAAGTTGTCGAAGTGAACCAACGCCTCCGTCTCGGGCCGGGCGAAGAGCTCAAGGTAAAGGCGTGGGGTGATGCAGGCTTCTCGGGGTTGAGCGCGGAAGTCGCGACCCTCGCCTCGTCTCGGGGCCGGTTCCGGGTGATCCAGGGGTTCACCATCGTGCTCGGTGCGCTCGGGCCGGGACCGATGTGCCAGTCGGCGGAATCTCGCCCTTTCACACGCTTGGCGCTTCCCGAGGCAACCTTACCCGTCTCCGAACTCGCCTCCAGGATTCTCAACGGGACGGATGGGGCGCTGCGTGATGCGCTGGGGGCGCTCCGCCTGCTCGCCCTGGAGCCGGGCGCAAACGCCGTGGAACTGGAGCCGGCGGTCCTTGGCGCGGCCCAGCGTTACGCCGGTGCGGAAGAATCGACACGGTGCCTCATGCTCGCGATGCTTCCGCACGCGGGCCTGGCCCCGGCTTTGGCGGCGTTCGACGAATCGGTGAGGGCGAAGGCCGCGTCTGAGACCAGCCCGCGCGTGCTTGGGCTGTTCCTGCTCACGCGCACCACCGGGCCCGCCGACCCGGTGCTCGACCTGCCTGCCGTTCGCGCGCACGCGGCGCTCGCGCCGCTCGTCAGCGCCATGCGGGCTCGCCTCGGCGAGACCGGGCCGACCTGCATCGCACGGGCGACCATCCTCACTGACCTCGCGACCGCGCCCGAGCAGTCCGGACCATCCGATGAACGCCGACGCAAGCCCTGAACCAAGCCCCGGGGGCGAACCCGGGCCGACGGGCTCCGGGCCTCAATCGGCCCCGGGCGCCCGGCCCGCGCCCTGGGCGCGCAAGGCCGCGGGTTTCGCCGTCGGGCTGGCCTTGCTGGGTGCCGCGGTGTGGGTTGCCGTCGCCCACGAGAGCACGCTCCGCGCGGCGCTCCACGAAGCCCGCTACGCGCCGGCCTGGCTCATCGGCTTTTCGCTCGGGCTGCCCGTGCTCAACTGGCTGGTGACTTCGGCGGTCTTCGTGGTGCTCAACGCACCCCACGCGCGGGTGCCCGTGCGGGAGACTGCCGCCCTCGTGGCGGTGGCGGGGGCGCTCAACTACCTGCCCATGCGCCCGGGCATGCTGGGCCGGGTCGCGTACCACAAGAGGTATCACGGCATCGGCGTGGGCGTCTCGGCGAAGATCATCGTGCTCAGCGTGGTGCTCAATGCCGTGGCGCTCGGTGTGCTCGCGGCCACGGCCTTGGTGCTCCGGGGTGCGGGGGGGGCGGTGGTTTGGGCGGTCGTGTGCGCCGGCACACTGCTTGCGATGGTCGCCGGGGCCGTCGCGGCCCGCGCTGCGGCTCGGCCCACGCAGGCCCGACTTCTTGCGGTGCTCGCCCTCAAGTATGCCGACTCGCTCATCTGGGCCGGTCGGTACGCGGCGGTCTTTGCGCTCGTCGGGCACCCCATTTCGCTTCCCGAGGCGGTGGCTTTCGCCTGCGTCAGCCAGGCGGCGGCGGTCGTGCCGCTGGCGGGCAACGGCCTCGGCCTGCGGGAGTGGGGGGTCGGCCTGCTCGCGAGCCTGCTGCCCAGCGCCAGGGCCTCGGGGGAGGGGTGGGACGCGGCGGCGGTCGGGCTCTCGGCAGACCTCGTACACCGGGGGCTGGAAGTGGCAGTGGCCCTGGTGCTCGCGGCGGGGGCGGGCGCACTGCTCATGCGCGGCAGGCCCTGGCGAAGATCCCCGGGGGCCGAATAACCCGGCGGCCCGGGGGTTCAATCGAGGGGTCCGGCGGGTGCCGGGGCCGGATCAGACCGATGAACTGATGCGTATTGAGGTTGGACGGCCCGAGAACGCGCCGGGCGCGGCGCAAAGGGCAAGACGCCCCGTGATCAACTCCATCGAACAAGACCACCAGCGATTTCGCCAGATCGTGCGGGGCAAGATCCGCAAGGACCTGCGGAAGTTCCTTTCGCGGGGCGACATCATCGGGCGCGAGGGCCGTAGGTTCGTCTCCATTCCCATTCACGACATCGACATTCCCACTTTCCGGTACGGCGACAACTCGGGCGGCGTGGGCATGGGCGAAGGTGATGAGGGCCAGGGCTCCGGGCAGGGCCCGGGGCAGGGGGGCGAGGCCGAGGGCAAGCACGTCCTTGAAGTGGACGTGACGATGGAGGAACTCGCGGACATTCTCGCGGAAGAACTGGAGCTGCCCCGGATCAAGCCCCGCGGCCAGCACAAGATCACCACGATCAAGGACAAGTACACGGGCATCCGGCCCGAGGGTCCGGCAGCTCTGCGCCACTTCAAGCGCACCTACCGCGAGGCGCTCAAGCGCCAGATGATGCTCGGCACCTACGACCCCGACGACCCGATGATCGTGCCCATCAAGCGCGACCTGCGGTTCCGCTCGTGGAACGAGGTCAAGAAGCCGCAGAGCAACGCGGCGATCATCTACATGATGGACGTCTCGGGTTCGATGGGCGAAGAGCAGAAGGAGATCGTGCGGCTCGAGGCATTCTGGATCGACACGTGGCTTCGCCGCAACTACGAGGGGATTGACAGCCGGTACATCGTGCACGACGTGCGCGCCGCCGAGGTGGACAAGAAGACGTTCTTCTCGATCCGCGAAGACGGCGGCACGCGCATCAGCAGCGCCTACGTGCTGGCCCGCGATCTCCTCAAGCAGCACTACAGCCGCGACGAATGGAACGTCTACCTGTTTCACTTCTCCGACGGTGACAACTCATCGGAGGCCGACAACCGGGACTGCGTGAAAGTCATCGACCGCGAGCTGCTGCCGAACTGCAACATGTTCGGCTACTGCCAGGTGGCGAGCGCATACGGCAGCGGCAACTTCATCAACGTGCTTCGCGAGGCCTTTCCAGGCGGAGCGCCCGATGCCGACGGCCCGCGCGTGATCGTGAGCAAGGTCAACGATCGGGCCGACATCCATGATTCGCTGCGCACGTTCTTCAAGGGCGGCCGGTAGAGGTCGGAGCAGCGAAACGCGGGCGTGACCGCCCCCTGCGGACCAGCCGGATTCTCAGGGCGCCTTTCGCACGAAGCGCAGGTCGATGTACTGCCCGCCCCGGGTCTGGCGGCAGTGAATTGCGACCACGTTCTCGCCCTTGACGATCGCCTTTCGCGCTTCCTCCGAAAGAGGGTATCGGCGGTATCGGGTGGTGTAGCCCTTGAGCTCAAAGGCCTTGACGCCGTTGATGAAGACCTCCGCGTCTTCGTCGTGGTGGATGCTGGCCCAGAGCCCTTCGGGGGCGTCGCTGTCAAAGGTGAACTCCCCGCGGAGCCAGATATCGCCTGTTGACCAGGGGGTGCCCACCTCTGCGCCCGGGGTGCCCTCGGTGCCGAAGCCGGGGGCCCCGAGCGTCCACGCGGAGTCGTCGAAGCGGGGGGCCTCCCAGCCCTCCGGCGGGGCGCTGGTGACAAACCTCCACTGCGCCGGGCTCGCGGCGCCGGGGGCGAAGGCGTCAAACACGCCCCGGTTGGCCCGGCGCACGCGCTCGGCGTCCACCTTGAGCACGGCCCGATCGTAGGAAAACAGGCCGTTGCACTCGGTCTCGACATCGCTGACCTGCGTGTAGACCGCCGCGGAGAGCCCGAACAACTGGTGCTGCGCCCAGGCCGATTGCAGAAGGTCGATGTACTGCTCCGTCAGGTCATTGCCGTCTGTCGCGGCCTGATAGCCCCAGTGCTGGTCACTCCACATGTGCCCGGGCGCGGGCAGGCCGAGGCCGCCGAACTCACCCACCACGCAGGCCCGGCCGGTCTCGTCGGGGGGGGCGACGCGCGGCTCGGGGTAGGTGTGAACATCGAGCACGTCGCCGGTGCCCCGGTCCGTCCAGCCGCTGGCCGAGATCACCAGGCGCGTGGGGTCAAGGGCCTTGAGTTCGTCAGTGAGGCGCTGCGTGTCGTACTGCCCCCAACCCTCATTGAAGAGCACCCAGGAGATGATGCTGGGGTGGTGAGACTTCTGCTGGACCATGCGCTTCAGTTCGCGCTCAAACTGGGCCGCGGATTCTTCGCTGCGGGTGATGTCGGGGTCGCTCGGACTGATGAAGGCATCGCCGGAGGGCATGTCCTGCCACACCAGCATGCCGAGCGTGTCGCACCACCAGTACCAGCGCTGCGGTTCCACCTTGACGTGCTTCCGCAGCAGGTTGAAACCGAGCGCTTTCGCCTGTTCGATGTCGAAGCGGAGGGCCTCGTCGGTGGGTGCAGTGTACAGGCTCTCCGGCCAGAAGCCCTGATCGAGCATGCCCACCTGGAACACGGGCTCGCCATTGAGGAAGATGCGCGGCGTGCCGGATTCATCTTCCTTCACCTCAACCGTGCGGAATGCGAAATAGGAACGCACCGTGTCATTCTCGCCGCGCGGCCCCTGGAGATTCACGACCACCTCGTAGAGCTTGGGATGCTCGGGGCTCCAGAGCCGGGCGTCGGGCACGCGAAGATTGACGATGGCCTGCGAGTCGACGCTCGCGTTCGCAACCACGCGACCGTCATCGATCACCTGCGCGCTGACCGTGCGAAGCACGCCTTGCCCCGCCGGGAAGACATGCACGCGCACCACGCCGGTGACCGGGCGGGGTTCGAGCACGACCCGGTGGATGTACATCGTGTCAACGGGCTCGATCCACACCGTCTGCCAGATGCCGGTCGTGGGGGTGTAAAAAATGCCCTTGGGTTCGTTGACCTGCTTGCCGCGCGGCTGGGTGCCCCGGTCGGACGGGTCGAACACGCCGACGAGGATTTCCTGCTCGCCCTCCGGGACGAGCCAGTTGGTGATGTCGAACGTGAACGCGTCGTACCCGCCCTTGTGCGCCGGGAGTGTGTGCCCGTTGATGCGGACATCGGCCTCCCAGTCAACCGCGCCGAACTGGAGGAGCAGGCGTTTGCCGGCCCAGTCCGCGGGCACCGTGAACGTCTTGCGGTACCAGCAGCGCTCCATGCGGCGCCCGATCCCGGACAGGGCCGATTCAACCGGGTAGGGCACGATGATGGTCTCGGGCAGTTTCTGTCCGTGAACCGGCTCATCGCCCCCTTCGCGGAACTCCCACGGGCCGTTCAGATTCAGCCACCGAGCGCGCACCATCGCCGGTCGCGGATACTCCGGCAGCGGCGCGTTCGGGTCAACATCCGCGGCCCAGCGCGTCCGCAAGTCGTTGGCCCCCGCGCGGGGTTGCGCATCGGCCGCGAAGGTGATGGCGAGCACGCCCACCACAGCGGAGACTACCCCTCCCCAGGCACGTCCGGGGCGCCCTCCCCGGTAGCCCGCTAACCGGCTGTACACATCAAGCATTCCGAACCCTCCACGTCCAAGTCCTCGGTCGCCATCCCGGCAGACAGGCCATGATATCGAACCCGCCCCTTGATCACGCCCGAAGGTCCCCCAGACCAGGCGCCGGGCGTTGAGTCGTCTGCGTCAGCACATGACCAACGATGTCGGTCATGGGCTGACAGGCCCAATACCATGGCCGGCTCGCGCGCGTCGGAGGCGATCGGCCCGGTGTGCAGATGAAAGGGACTCAGGGTGCTTGACGCCTTCGTGGAAGTTCTTGGACGCGCGCACCCCATGGTGCTGCACCTGCCGATCGGGCTGCTGGCCGCGCTCGGGGCGGTTGAGGTATGGTCCGTGCTCACTCGGCCCGCAGCCGAAACCCGGCGCGAACCTGTCTCCCCGACTCTGCTCGTGGTGCTCGCGGCCGTCGGCGCGGCGGGGGCGGCGGCCTCCGGTCTCATCCTGAGCCTGGAGGACCAGTACGGCGGCAGCGTGCTGCAACTCCATCAGTGGTTGGGCATCGCTCTCGCCGGGCTCGCCGTGCTTGCGCTCGGGTTGCACTTGGTGCATCGCGCCGGTCGTCCGAAGTTCCGCGCTCCGTATCGCGCCTGCGTGGCGCTCGCCCTCGCGGTCATGATCCCGGCGGGGCACTTCGGCGCCAAGATGACCCACGGCAAGGGGTTCCTCACCGAGCCGCTGACCCGCAGTCGGGCCGCCAGGGCCGGCCTGCTCTCTGCGGACTCGGCCGCGGGCCGGCCCGTAGGCGCTTCCGCCCCGGAGGGTCCATCGGAACAGCCGCCGACGGCGCGGCTGGCGTTCGCCGCGCTCGAAGCCAGGTGTTTCAGCTGTCACGGTGCGCGCAAGCAGAAGGGGGGATTGCGTCTGGACAGCATCGAGCACATCCTCGCGGGGGGCGACAACGGCCCGGTCGTCGTGGCGACCAGTCCCGAGCAGAGCGAGATGTACATCCGCATCACCCTTCCGGCCGAGGACGAGTACCACATGCCCCCGGAGGGGCGCACCCCCCTCACCGACGCCGAGATTGACGTAATCAGGCGGTGGATTGAGCAAGGCGCCAAGGACCCGGCCTGAAGCACGCCGAACGCGGGGCGCCCCCCGCCGAACGGGGACCGCCGGGCCTCCGGACCGTCAGCCCTGCTCGTCGTCAGCGGCCGGCGCATCGTCCGGGTTCAGGAGTGCCTCCCACGCGGCCGCGGCGTCGCTCGCGAGGGCCCGGAATCGCCCGTCGCGTGCCCGATGAATGAGGGCCTCTACATCGGTCCGGGAGAAGGCCCAGTCCATACCGCCATGCGCCGGTCCACGTACCCGGGCGGCCTTGCGGATGGAGTCAAAGAGCCCGGCGGTGATCTTCGCCGCGTGCATGAGCTCGCGCTTGCTGTAGGATTCATCCGGTGTTTCGCGTGGGGCCTGACCTCGGCGCATGGGCGAGCGTAGACCCGGCGGGCTCGGGATTGCCGGCGCGCGGTCGATGGGCGGGAACGGACTGCTCAGGCTTGGATGCTCAATCGCGAGGCCGGTGCTGCCGCCGTGCCGGGGGCGCCGGGCGACTGCGGGCCTGCGGCCGCGACGTTGCGCCCGACCTTTTCGAGCACCAGGGCCCAGGTCTCGCGCTCATACTCGAGGAGTTCGATGACGCGATCGGTGCGGGGCACATCCCGGTTGAAGCCGACCTCCATGAGCTCGCGGAAGATGAACGTGTAGACCGAGCGAACCCGCTCGGCGAGCACGGGGTCTGCATCGTCGCGCACGGACGTCAGGAGTTCTGTGACAATGGCGCGGCACTGGCTGATGCCGTTGAAGACTCCCTCAAAGTCCTTCTTCTCCATCGCCTCCCGTCCCTGGCGGGCGAACTTCACCGCGCCGTCCAGGAGCAGCAGGCGCAACTCCTGCGGCGAGGCGGTGAACACCCGGGTCTTCAGGTAGGAAAGCGCGTGGTTGGCGTCTTGGGTGCTCATGCGGGCAGAGATATCGAACCGTTCGGCCCCGCACTTCAACGGGGGTAACTCACCCGGACAGGGCCGGACGGTGCGCAAGAGTTATCCGACACTTCGCAGCGCGGTGAGAGCGGAACTTTGACTCTGGAGCTGCGCGATCGCCTGCTCCATCGCGAGAAACTGGCGTTGGAGCACTTCGCGCCGCCGATCGAGGCGGGCGTCGAAGTCTTCGACACGGGTGTTGAGGCCGCGGATCTGGGTGGTGAGAGCGTTGGAACGATTGGTGAGCTGCCCGTCGACGCTGTCGGTGTAGTCCTTGGCCAGTTCCTCGATGATGCCGGCGAGGCCGAGCCGGGAGAAGGTGTCGTCCGTGCTCGTGTTGCGCACGGTAATGCCCGGCGCGACCTCATCATCCTCCTTGTCTTCAAGGTCGCGGGCGGTGAAGAGCTCGGCGACGGCGTCATAGTCTTCTTCCATCGCGGCGCGGAGGCGAGTCTTGTCAATCGAAAGCACGCCCCCGTCACCGAACTCGAGGCCGACATCGGCGAGGCGTTGATAGCGGCCTTCGATATTGAAGCCCGTGCCCTGGATCTTGCTGAACAGGGTCTGGCGCAGGGCGAAGGCCGCCCCGTCGCCCAGCAGCGCGCCGCGTTCCTGGGTCTCGCTGTTGTAGCGGGTCTGGAAGTCGATGCGATCGATCACGTCGTTGAACGACTTGACGAACTCGTCGATCTTTGCCTCGATCGCGGTGGTGTCGCGGGTCACCGAGAGAGTGACGAGATCGGTGGAGGTGCGTTGGAGGTCGATCGAGACGCCGGTGATGAGAGAATCGACGGTGTTGGAACTGCTGGAGACGAGCACCGCGCGGGCGGGGTCGCTGGAGCCGAAGAAGACGCGCGAGTTCTCGCCTGCTTCGAGCGTGGTCAGGCCGAGGTTGACGCCCTTCGTGTCGATGGTGAACCGGCCTCCACGGCCGCTGGAACGGGCGACAAGGCTGACCCGGAACGAGTTGGCCCCCTGCCCGTCGTTGATGATGCTCGCGGTCGCCTGCACACCGGCTTCGTTGATCTTCTGGACCACGTCCTCCAGCGTGTCGGCGCTCTCGAACTCGACTTCGCGCTCGGCGCTCCCGTCGAGCACGTTGGAGGTGCCGATGCCCTCGGCCGTGCCGGCGATGCCCAGGCGCTTGGCCACGGCGCCGCTGGTGTCGTTCACCCGGATCGCCGTGGCGCCGTTGGGGCGGTCGGTGCGCTCCTTGATGACGATGCCGTCGCCCTTGTCGTTGATGCTCGCGATGGCGTTGGCGCCCTTGCTGCTCAGCTGCCCGTTGATCTCGCGCAGGAGCTGGTGGACGTTGGTGGTGTCATTGTCGATCTCGATGGCGGTCACAATGCCGGAGCCGTCGGTGATCGTGAACGTCCCGGTGCCGACCCCTGCGCCTCCGCTCAGCTTGCTGAGCAGGGTCGAGCCGGTGACGTAGGCGTGCTGGGCGCTCGCGCCCCTGAAGGTGCTCTCCGCGACACCCGACGCGCCGGTCGCGATGCCCAGGGCGTCCGCCCCGTCGCCCCCGACGATGAGATTCCCCACGATGGACCCGCTCGCGGTCTGGTCCGTGATCACGAGCCCCGTTCCGGCATCGTTGAGGGCCGCGGTCACCGCGCCGCCGGAGGCCGTCGAGATCGCCGCGAGAACTTCCTGGATCGTCTCCAGCCCGGTCGTGTCCACCTCGAACTCGGCGCCGGCCCGCGACGTGATGGCGATCAGGGTGCCTCCTCCCTGGTTGCCGTCCACGCTCCGCAGCAGGGTGTCGTCCAGCCCCGCGAGCAGGCGCTTGCCGGTCACGCCTCCCGGCGCGGCGGTGGTGCGGAGAATGCCGAGGTCCCGGGCCGTCGTGCCGGTGCCGCTCTCCGTGATCGCGAGGTTCTGGCCGGAGGTGTTGGCGATGACCAGGCGCGACCCCGTGGTGTCGATCGACGCGCTGACGCCGGTCACGCCCGCGGCGGAGATCGCCTCGTTGATGCGTTCGACGACCGCCCCGAGACTCGAAGCCGGACCCTCGGTCACTTTGGATTCGCTGTCGTACACCTCGCCAATGTTCACATCAACCGAGGTGGTGCCGACGGTCAGGCGGAAATCGAACCGGGTGGGGCCGACCGTGTCGCTGACGAAGACGCCGTTGCCGTCGTTGAGCTGGGAGAGCGCCGTGGAGGAGCCCGCGTAGTAGATCGCGGAGCCGGAAAGCGTCTGGGTGCCTCCGCCCGCGCTCGAACCCTGGATGCCCAGGCTCGCGGCGGTGTCGTAGCCGGTCGCACTGGAGACGGAGAACGCACCGCTGCTCGACGTGAGCACCAGACGCTGGTTGTCGACCGAGGCCGTCACGCTCACGCCCGTGGCCGTGTTGATGGCCTCGACCACGTCGCCGAGGGTCACGGCCTTGGAAAGATCGACTGTCGCCGAGCCAGACCCCTGAGTGATGACGATCTTGCCGCGTTCGACTCCCTCGCCTCCGTTGAAGCCCGCGAGCGCGGTGTCGCGATCAAGGCGGCCGTCAGCCGATTCAAAGACGAACGAGGTGGCGCCCAGGCTCGTGCTGTCGCGGTCCGCGAAGCCGCTGCTCAGAAGTTGCTGATTGGTGACCAGCCGGTCTACCAGGAACTGGTACGATCCGGGTTGGGCGGTGGTGCTCGCGGTGGCGCTCAGCACGTCCGCGTCCGTCGAGGTCGCCCGCATGGACTGAAAGGTCTTGCCGGTGCGGAAGCTCGCCGCCACGCCCTTGAGCGAGTTGAGGCGGCTGTTCACGTCGAGATACGCGGCCTGCTGCTGCTGCAACTGGGCAATGCGGCGCTGAAAGAGGGTGCGGGGGCGTGCCTCGATCGCGAGAAGCTGGTCGATGATCGTGGCGGAGTCGATGCCGCTGAACAGGCCCGAACCGCTGGTGATTGATCCCATAGCTTCGCTCCTTATGCCGCCGCCCGGGTCCGGGGCGCTGGGGGACGTACCGGGCCCGCTTCGGCGACGTCGGCCTCCGACCGGAAGCAGGGGCGGTCCCACCCGAGCCGGCGAAGGCGCAGAAGGTCCTGGCTCCACGATGCGAGCACCCGTCGGTACTGGCGCCGGGCCTCAGCAAAGGGGTCTTCGGTCTTGCGAGGGGGCATTGCTCATTCCGGGCGGCCGCGCCGGGCCGGGGGTTGAATCGGACGGTGTGCGAGCGATCCTCCAATCGGATTCTCCCCGCTCGTCTTGCCCGGGCATCGGCTTGCGCAGGCGCCCGGATGAACGCAATCCGGCGCCGGGCATCCCCCGGAATGAGGGGGTGAACGAATGGACACCGTTTCTGGGGAGGCACGCACTTTCCACGCCTCGCCCTCGCGCTTGAACTCGGCAGGCCTTTGTCCGTAAGTTGGGGAGGCCGGAGGTCCGATGACTGAGCAAATGTTCACCCTGGGAGCCCGACAGAAGAAGGTCATCGGAGTGCTCTCGGCGCTTCTGCTCGCGACCGTGGCGTGGGCGGCGTACCGGGCGCTGACGAAGTCCCCGATGGATGCCTTCGTGCTTGGCTTTGAGGGCATTCTCACGCTCTGCGGGTTGACCGGCCTGCTGCTTGTCTGGGGCCGTTTTCGCGACGGGCCGGGCCTCGCGCTCGCGTTGATCGCGCTTGCCGTGGTGGTGTGCACGGGCCTGGGGCTGGTTTCGCAGCAGTTCGCCGCGCGCCAGGTGGCGCGATCCCCGTGGTTTCTGGGTCGGTTCGCGCTTGCGTTGGGGTTCGCCGGCGTGGGGGCGTGGACCGTGCTCGCACGCGACGGACGGAGCGCGAAAGCGGCGCGCCAGGGGGTCATCTGGCTGGGCCTGGGCCTGGTCATGGTTGCCGGCGTCGCTGTCGCCTGGAAGGTGTGGACGCCCCAGGGCACGGCGATGAAGGTCGGCGCGATCACGGCCCTCATGGTCGCGGGCGTCGCCCTCGTGGCTTTCATCAGCGTGGGGGTGGACTTGGTCATTCATGCCTTTGAGTACGGGCGGCTCGATCGTCAGGCCACTTCTGTCCCGGGCTCGCCGGCGCCGATGCCGAAATCGCCCGCCGGCGCCGGCCAAGAACCCTCCGGGAGCACCACGTGAGCGACCTTCTCTTGCTGGGCATCGGGGCGGGCGGTGCGGTCGGGGCGCTTCTGGGTCTGAAACTACTGCTGCGACGGGGTGCCGGCCCGGCGAAGATCCGCATTGACGTGATCGCCGAGCAGGTGCGCACCGTGGGCAAGATCATCGGGCTTGAAGTCTCGGCCAAGGAGATCGCGACCGCGACCAAGGGGTTCGGGTGGTTGCCGCCCTTGCTTCTGAGCCAGGCACGGGTGGCGATGATCTTCCACTTTGAAAAGCAGTACGGTGTGGACCTGACGCGCCTGGCGCGCGAGCACGTGAAGGAAGTGGGGGAGAACGCCTACCGCATCTTCATGCCCCCCGTGGAAGGTTCGTTGCGGCTGATCGATGTGACACCCTACGACATCCAAGACGGACGCCTGCTCGGCCTGCTGGATGTGATCCAGATGAACGCGGCCTCGCAGAAGGAACTGATGAGCAAGGCGCAGGAGCAGGCTGCCGCGCTCTTTGAGGCGGCAGACCCGCGGTACCGGGCCGAGGCGCGCCGGAGCATCGAGAAGCAGATCACCACCCTGCTCTCGTTCGTCGGGGCGAAGGTAGAGATCGAATGGCCCGTCGATGACCCCGCGCCCCCCGAGTCACAGGTGATGTTGGCCGCCGCGGAGTGAGCCGTGCGCCCGTAGAGACGCGATCGCGAAGTGAAACCTGTTGCCGCAGCGCGTGAGACCCCGCCGGGGCGGTGATGCCCGCGCGGACTGGTCGCGCCGGGCTTCGGCACGCACGCGGTGCGGCCGCACAGCCCCTGACTCAACGCTTCAAAGGGCTGGCTGCGGGGTCGTCAACCGAGGGCGCGGAGGCAGCGGGTCACCACGTCCGCCTTCGGCACCACTTCGCCTTTGCCCGCGTCGCTTCGGAGTTTGAACTCCACGCCCCCGGCGGCGAGGGCCTTGTCGCCCAGGGTGAGGCGAACGGGCAGGCCCACCAGGTCGGCATCCTTGAACTTGACGCCCGGGCGCTCATCGCGGTCGTCGATGAGGACATCGAAACCGGCCTCGGTGAGCGCATGGGTGAGCTCCGCGCAGGCTGCTTCCTGCGCAGCGTCGCCTGGTTTCATCATCACGACATGCACGTGATACGGCGCGATGGCGGCAGGCCAGATGATGCCGTTCTCGTCATGGTTCTGCTCCACGCTGGCGGCCATCGTGCGGCTCACACCGATGCCGTAGCACCCCATGATCACGCTTTGCTTCTTCTGGGTGGCGTCGAGAATCGCGAACCCCATCGCGTCGGAATACTTGGTGCCGAGCTTGAAGATATGCCCGACCTCAATGCCGCGACGCGCTTCGAGCGCGGCGCCGGGGCTCCGTGGTGAGGGGTCGCCCGCGATGGCGTTCCGCACGTCACCCACCATCAGGTCATCGTCGCCTCCCCGCAGGTTGCCGGGGTTTGCGCCGCCGGGATCGTTCGATGCGGGGGTCGCCCCCAAAGGATCCTTGCCGAGGTCGCGCTGCCAGTTGAAGTGCTTGACGTGGTAGTCCTTGCGGTCGCCGCCGGTCACCCAGAACTTGGGCTTCCCGGCGGCGTCGTCGAAAGCGACCGCAGCGTCGCGGTCAACGAGCACCAGCACGCCCTTCTTGCCCACCGCCGCACGCGGGCTCACGAACCCGATCGCGAAGCCCTTGGCGATGGCTTCGGCGGGGTCCGCGAGAGTGATGGCAGCGCACCCGGAGAGTGCCTTGACCTTGCCTTCGTTCACGTCGTGATCGCCCCGCACGACCGCGAGGATGAACTCCTCGCCGTACTTCGCGGTCTGCTCCGGCGTGCTCTTGACCTTGAAGAGGACGCTCTTGAGCATGTGCTGCGGCTTCACTTTCAGGAACGCGCACACGTCTTCAATGCCGGGGCATCCCGGCGTGTGAATCTCCTCGAGCGTGCCGCTCGGTTCTCCGGCAAAGTAGCCGCGCGCGGGCGCGGGCCGAAGCCCGATCTCGCACTTCTCGGCATTGGCGGCGTACCCGCTGGCGGGGCAGGCGAGCACCGTGTCTTCGCCCGAGGGGGCATTGACCATGAACTCGTGGCTGGCGCTCCCGCCGATCGGGCCGCTCTCCGCCTCGACGGGGGTGAAGTTGAGCCCGCAGCGGGTGAAGATGTTGGTGTACGCGCGGTACATCGCGTCGTACGCCTCGTTGAGCCCGCCCGGGCCTTCCACCGAGAGGTGGAAGGAGTACGCATCCTTCATGATGAACTCTCGGCAGCGGAGCAGCCCCGCGCGAGGACGAAACTCGTCGCGGAACTTGGTCTGGATCTGGTACAGGTTCAGGGGCAACTGGCGATAACTGCTCACCGAGCCGATCATCGCTTCGGTGATGACCTCTTCGTGCGTCGGCGCGAGGGCGGCGGTGCGCCCGTGCCGGTCAGTGAGCTTAAAAAGCAGGTCGCCGTAATCGACATCGCGCTTGGTGCCCGCGAAGAGCTCGACCGGCTCCAAGGCGGGCATGAGCATTTCGCTGGCTTCCGCCGCGTCCATTTCGTCACGCACGATGTCGCTGATCTTCTGGAGCGTCCGCCACGCAAGGGGTAGGTAGTCGTAGATGCCGGCGCCCACCCTGCGAATGAAACCCGCACGGGCCAGGAAGACATGGCTGGGGGTCTCTGCGTCCGCCGGGGCCTCTCGCGCCGTGGGAATCAGGGTCTTGGACCAGCGCCTGGAGGTGCCGCGTCGGACGGTGGAGATCGGGTGAGCCATAAGGGGCCAAGTGTAGCGCCGGGGCTGCTGGGCCCGCGCGGGCGCTGCGCCTGATGCGTGGTCGTGGACGGGCGGTTCGCAATGGTCTGCCGTATGACGACCTCAGCTGTGCCCGACAAGCGACAAGTTTGTCCACAGATTGCCCCCAACGAGAAGCGCGGAATCTGCGCTGGAACAAAGCACCCGCTGATTTCTCAAGTTCTGTCGTGACTTGAACCGAGCGGCGCGGGATACTCTCCACCAGCGATGGGCCCTCGGGGCCCGGAGGTGGAGTATGCAAGGATTCGCACGCTCTCAGGGCGCTTGTGCGCTCGTGTCACCGGTGCGCTGCGGTTTGGCGGCCGCGCTGGTGGCGATGTCCGGCGTTGCGCCGTGCGCCGGTGCTGATCCGGTGCTCTTCGCCGGCACTGGGCACTACTACGAAGTGGTCGTGACGCCCGATGTCGGATGGCTCGTGGCGCGAGACGCCGCCATCTCGCGCGGCGGGTACCTGGCAACCATCACCTCGGCCGAGGAGGATGCGTTCCTGCTTTCGCTCGTGCTCGACACGCCGGACTCGTGGTACGTGCTTGAGGGGCGTCGTGCGATCGGCCCGTGGCTCGGCGGGTACCAGCCCAAAGGCATCCTCCCGGCGAGCGAGGGGTGGGAGTGGTCCAGCGGAGAGACCTGGGGGTACACCAACTGGGCGCCGAGCCAGCCGGATAACGATGACCTGGGCGAGTCGTTCGTCCACTTCTCGAATCTCGGCACCCAGCTCGACGGGACCTGGAACGACCGCGCCCACGATGACAACAACCGGGACACGGGATACATCGTCGAGTACAACGAGAACCCGTGCGCGGTGATCAACCTCCAGCCGACCGGCAAGAGCCTCTGCCCGGGACAGCGGGCGGTGTTCACGCTTCGTGCGTTCAGCCCGTTCCCCATGTCGTTCCGGTGGTACCGCAACAACATTCCGCTCGACGACGGGGCGAAGTACGCGGGCGCTCACACCAGCCGCCTGACGGTGCGCGACGTGCAGGACGCGGACGAAGGGCTCTACTTCTGCCTGATCGAGAACTCGTGCGCACCGCTCGCCTCGGACTTCGCGCGCCTCAACGTCGCCGTGCCGGGTGATTTCACGGGTTCCGACGATCCGTTCGACCCGGAGTACGGCGTGCCCGATGGTGTGGCGGATGCCAAGGACGGCACGTACTTCATCCACCAATTCGAGGCGCGAAATCTCCCGGTGGCGGACCTGACCGGCTCCAGCGACCCGAACGATCCGGGCTACGGCAGCCCTGACGGTTTGGTGGACGCCGCGGATTATTTCTATTTCCTCGATCAGGTGGTGCGCGGCTGCCCGGAGCCCCCGAACGAGGACGCAGACGACGATTCGGGCGTCCCCGGCGAAACTCCGGCTGCCATCGTCTCGCAGGTGCCGGCAACCCCGGTGCGGGTCGTTGAGGGCGCGAAGTCCGAGAAGCTGGCGCGTTCACCATGGCTGGTGCAGCGTCCTTCGAAGCGGGACGCATCGGGACTGAACGGCACGATCACGGGGAAATCCCAGCGTGAGAGGAAGCACCCGCCCCGGTGATGTCCGGGCCCGCGCGAAGTGTGTCGATCCGGCACTTTCTGCTTGCCTTGACGCGGTGCGTCGGCCATGATCTCTCATGCGCTTGATCCACTCTGCCGCGTCGTCGGTGCTGCTGGCGGCGGGGGCGCTGCCCCTTGCTGCCCAGCCCTTTGACCTCCCCGTCGACTCCTCGCAATCATCGGTGAGAGTCGAGCTTTGCATCCCTGCGGGATGTGATGACGACACCTCGCCCGTCAGCGGGTTCATGCGGTTGTCGCTCGATTCGGTCGACCAGCCAGGCGCGGTGACGCTGCACGACTTCGAGTTCAACCTCACCGAGCAGATCGACCTGCTCATCAATGCCGGACCGTTCGTGGGCAGGCTGACCGCCACAGGCAGCAACCTGAGCGTGTTCGACCAGCTCGGGGGGCCGCTCGGCCCCGTGATTGTCGATGAGGACGACACCTTCGGTTTCACCGACGTGCCAGCGGCGGCGTCGGGCACGATGGCTTACACAGCAACCAGCCTCATCTGTGCTGCTTTGAGCGCCTCGGGCCTGCCGTGCTCGGACACCATCAACCTCGCGGACCAGGGGGGGCAGATCGTCGATTCAATCGGAGGCACGCTGACGAGCGCCGCGCGGACCGTCACGGTGGTTTCGATGATCGACCTCACCATGCCCATCGTGCCCGATGACCCGAGCGTCGGCACCATTCACATCACGGGCACGATCCGGGGCAGCGTGTTCGTGCCCTTCTTCTGCCCAGCAGACCTGACCGGGGCGAGCGACCCGAACGATCCGTCGTACGGCGATCCGGACGGATCCGTTGACGCCGCCGACTTCTTCTACTTTCTCGACCAGTTCGCGCTCGGCAATCTCGGGGCGGCCGACCTCACGGGGTCGAGCGATCCGAACGATCCCGGGTACGGCGCTCCCGATGGTGTGATCGACGCGGCTGACTTCTTCTACTACCTTGACCTCTTTGTCCAGGGATGCTCGTGATGCGACAGATCAAGCGCGTAACCGTGCTCACGGCCTTGGCCGCCTGCGTGGGCGGGGCGGGGGCCCAGTGGTCCACTGACCCCATGAACCCGCTCGTGATCGGGGGCGGGCCGAACGAGCAGGTGCAGGCCAAGGTCAGGCCGACCGCGGACGGGGGATGCTGGATCGCCTGGTTCGACAACGCGGCGGGCGGGTACGACGTGCGGGTTCAGCGCCTCGACCGCGCGGGCGTGGCGCAGCTGGCCGCCGGCGGTGTGCTCGTTGCGGATCGCGGCTTCAGCTCGACCGTGGACTACGACCTCGAGGTCGATGCCGCGGGGTTCGCGTACGTCACGTTCAACGATGACCGCTCGGGCGACGACCAGATCACCGTCCACCGCATCGCCCCCGACGGCACGCTCCTCTGGGGAGTGGGGGTCCAGGTTTCAATGGGCAACGGCTTTCACGCCAATCCAATGGTCGCGCCGCTGGCTTCCGGGGGCGTGACGGTGGGCTGGACGACCGAGGGCACGTTCTCGCTGCTCCGGCTGGACGAGTCGGGTGCTCCGTCCTGGCCGACGCCGGTGACCATCGTTGATGCGGGGCGCAGTCTCACGCTGAGCGATCTCCACGCGGAGGGCGACGGGGTCATTGCCCTCTGGGTGCGCTCGCAGACCACGAGCTTCTTGTCGGCCAAGGGCCTGCGCATGCAGAGTTTCGACGGCAGCGGCGCGGCGCTTTGGGCCGGCGAGGCCGTCGTCTACCCCTCGACGGCGCAGGGTGTCACGCCGGTGAAGAGCATTCAGAACGGGTACTTCCCCACGTTTCTGCCCGATGGCGCCGGGGGCGCGGTCGTGGCGTGGTACGACAACGGCACGACGCGCAACGCCTGGATGCAGCATGTGAATGCGGATGGCTCGCTCCGCTTCCCCGGCGACGGACTCGCCGGCTCCACCTCGGGGACGCAGCTCCGGCTCTCCGCCGCGGGTGCGTTTGACGCTTCGACAGGCGACTACTTCCTGGGCTTCGTGGTCTCGAACTCCACGCAGACCCAGTGGGGCTACCGGGCCCAGCGGTTTGACAGCACTGGAACCGCCCAGTGGGGGGGTGCCGGCGTGCAACTGCTCGGGCTCTCGGGGGTGCAGACCTCCTTTGACCGTGCGTTGGCCTCGGATGGTGGCGTCGAATTCTTCACCTTCGAGGACTGCTGCGGGTCCACCGGCCCGCTCTATGGCTGGAGCCTGGATGCCGCCGGCTCCCAGCGCTGGAGCCCCGCGCCCTTGTTGGCCAACAGCCGCAACTCGGTCAAAGCGCGGCTCGCCGTCGCACCGGGCGCGGCGGGCAACGCGCTGCTCGCCTGGACCGACGGCTCTGATGTCGTGGCCCAGGCCGTGAACCCCGATGGAACGATCGGCCCGCCGGTGTGCCAGGCGGACCTCTCCGGGGCGAGCGATCCCAATGACCCCGCATACGGCGTTCCTGACGGCACGCTCGACGCCGCAGATTTCTTCTACTTTCTCGATCAGTTCGTGCTGGGCAACCTGGGGGCGGCGGACATGACCGGGTCCAGCGACCCGAATGACCCGTCGTACGGCGTGCCGGATGGCGTCCTCGACGGGTCAGATTTCTTCTACTTTCTCGACGTGTTCGTGCAGGGTTGCGACTGAGCCCGCCTCTGCCGCGTGCGGGGCCGGCGCCGTACAGTGCCCACATGGCCATCTTTGCTACGGGCGTTGATCTCGTCGGCGTGCAGCGCATCGGGGACATGATCGAACGCCACGGCGAGCACTTTCTCAGCCGCATCTTTACTGCCGGCGAGCGGCGTTACTGCGAAGGAAGCAAGCGTCGCGACGAGCATTTCGCGGCACGGTTCGCGGCCAAGGAGGCGGTCCTCAAGGCGCTCGGCACCGGGTGGCGCGACGGAATCTCATGGACGGATGTGGAGGTCGCGGTCGAGTTCAGCGGCAGGCCGGTGGTCCGCCTTTCCGGCCGCGCGAGCGAGATCGCGATCGCCGAGGGCATCGCCCAGTTTCACCTCTCGCTGAGTCACGCCGAGGGTTTCGCGGTTGCGAGCGTGGTCGCCGAGACCGGGTAAGCCCTTGACTTCCATCTTTGATGTGGCCCGGGAATGGGTGGGGTTGGCGTGCGGAAACGGAACATGCGGCACCGGCACGCCCAGGAACGGACAGAGAGATTCCCATCCGGCGCCGGCGCAAACATCAATCGTGAGCAGGTCGGACTCGCGCCGAGCGAAGTGGGCGTGCACCCGCCGGTGAAAGGTCTCGAACCCACGGGCGTACGAAGCGCGGTCGAACGCCGATGAACCGTAGAGGCGGTCCCGGAGAGTGCGGGCGCCGCCGGGGGCGTGGTACGCGGGCGCATCGCGCCGGTCGACGTGGCTGCCGACGCTCCGCAGCCAGGGTTCCAGGTCTCGAACGGTCAGGATGAACCGGCTGCCGGGGTAGGCGTGGTCAAGCCGTTCGAACACGGCGCTCACGCTGATGTCCGTGGCGGCGTCGAAGCCGGCGAGCGCATCATTGAATCGGCCCGCGATCATGAGGTCCGGCGAGGGGTAGTGGATCGACGAATAGCCGAGGGCTTCAAGGGCCCGGTGCAGACTCCAGGTGCCGGTCTTGGAGAGGCCGATGCCGAAGATCATGGCCTTGTTATCGGCCCGGAGAGGAGAGTCCTCCAGCACGTTCGGGCGACGGGCAGGCGCGTCATGTGACGCCCGTTCTGAACCGCGCAGAGTCAGCCGGGTTTCACCCGCCGATCACAGGACTCTCGGACGGGTCTACTCTGGGACGTGAACGGAGGCGGACATGGCTGAAGTCGCGGAGATGATCCAGGCGGCATCGCAGGCCCACCGGGCCGGCGACCTCGGCAAAGCGCAGGCGCTGTACCGCGAGGCGCTGGACCGGGATCCCTCGCGTCCGCTCGTCTGGAGCATGCTCGCGCAGGTCTACGCCCAGCTCAACCTGTTCGACCGAGCCGACGAGCACTTCCGCAAGGCGATCGAGCTGGAGCCCGGGCAGTTCGTCCATCGCTTTTTTCGGGCGCAGACCCTGCGCCGCCTGGGGCGCCTCGCGGAAGCGGCCGACGAACTCGGCGCATCCGCCCGGCTTCGGCCCGATCACCTCGAATCACACGCGCAGCGCTGCGCGATCCTGGAGCGCCTGGGCGACACCGAAGCCCTGGCCGCGGCCCGCGCTGCGCTGCTCACGGCGATCCCCGGCGACCCGGAAGGGGCCGAACGGCTGGGCGATGAGCACGCCCGCACCCGCCGACCGCGCGAGGCGCTGCTGTGCTACCGGCGCGCTCGGGAACTGGGCGGGAAGTCACCGGCGCTCCTGATGAAGCTCGCCAAAGGGCTGGCCGACGCGCGCGATCTCGAGGCGGCGCGAGATGTGTACCAGGAGGTCGTCGAGGCGGAGCCTGGCGCGCCGGGGGCGGCCTCGGCGCTGGTCTCGCTCTCGGAGCGCCTCAACCGGCTTGACGATGCCCGGTGGTATGCCGGGACCGCGCTGGAACGCGACCCGGATGATGTGGACCTGAATCTTGCGCTCGCGAAGCTCGACCGGCGCGACAAGGACCTGCCCGGGGCGCGCAGCCGCCTGGAGCGCCTCGTCCGCAGCCCGCGCATCAGCAGCAAGTGGGTGTACGGCACCGTGGCCAACGAGCTCGCGATGACGTTGGATGCCATGGGCCAGTACGACGAGGCCTTTGAACGCTACCGCGAGTCGCAGCGCGTGCTTGCGGAACGCCAGGAATCCCGGCGATATCCGCTGGGCGAGTATCCCGCGTGGCTGAGCCACGTGCGGCGCAGCCTTTCGCCTGACCTCGTCGCCTCGTGGGGCTCCGTCGAGGGGCTAGACCCGAGCCGCGCCCCGATCTTCTTTGTCGGTTTCCCGCGTTCCGGCACCACCCTGCTTGAGCGCATGCTCGACGCCCACCCGCGGCTGATCGCCACCGACGAGGCCGGCCTGCTGCCCGACCTGATGAACAAGGCGAAGGCGCTGATCGGCGACCAGACGCCTTTTCCGCAGAATCTTGCCCTGCTCTCGCCCGATCACGTCTCCCAGCTGCGCCGGGCGTATCTCGCCGACGCGGCGAGCCTGCTCGGGCCCGAGGAGGTCGCGGGCAAGCGCGTGGTGGACAAACTGCCGCTGAACATCGCGCGTTTGGCGGCGGTGCGCCGGATTTTTCCCGACGCCAAGGTCATCGTCGCGCTGCGCGATCCGCGCGATGTAGTGCTCTCATGCTTCTTCCAGGTCTTCGGGCCGAACCACGCCATGGTTCACTTCCACGACCTCGACACGACGGTCCGCATCTACGCCGAAGTCATGTCGCTCTGGATCAAGGAACGCGAGACGCTGGGGCTGGACTTCATCGAGTCACGCTACGAAGACCTCGTGCGCGACCCCGAGGGCCAGGCCCGGCGCGTGGTCGAGTTCCTGGGCGAGCCCTGGGACGATGCGGTGCTGCGGTTCCGCGAGTCAGGCGTGCAGACCCAGATCAACACGCCGAGTTACCAGGCGGTCGCCGAGCCGATCCACACCCGCGCCGCGGGCCGGTGGAAGAACTACATGTGGCACGTGGAACGCCACCTGCCCACGCTCGAACCCTTCATTCAGGCCTTCGGCTACGCGCGCTGACCGGGGGCATTTCCTGTCCGCCGCGGTCAGCCGCGCTTCCTGCCCGCGGGCCGCGTCGCGAAGAGCACATCCGTCGGCGTGAAGGCGACTCGCATCCCCTTCTCGACGCGCAGCGTTCTGGCGGAGTCGGCCGGCAGTCGCAATCCCGGCTCGCCGCCGTCGAACGCCGTCGCGAGGGCGAGGAAGGTGCCGTCGGGGTGGAGCGTGCTGACCATGCCGCGCTTCTTGCAGCGGCTCTCGGCGGCGGTGCCGGCGAACGGGGCGTGCGCGGTGGCGCGAACGAGCTCCAGTTCGCCGGTTTCGGCTTCGAGCACCGGCCCGCCGTCAAAGGGGTCGATGAAGGCACGCGAGGCAAACCCGATGCGTTCCAGCAGGCGCCGCGCCGGCACCGTCTCGGCATGCACTTCGCCGATCACGCTGCGGGCCTCCGGGGGCAGGAGCGAAAGGTAAATCGCCTCGCGCGGCAGCAGGCTCATCATGAACTCTCGCGAATACTGGCAGAAGCGGTCCGCTTCGCTGTAGCTCAGCGGCACGAACCGCCGCCCCAGGTACTCCCAGAGCAGGCTGACGCCGTCTGGGCTGATGCGCCCCATCATCTCGGCGATGATGCGCGAGGCGAAGCGCTCGCGATGCTGCGCGATGAAGTGAAACCGCACGAAACTGAGGAATGCCCCCAGCCGGAGGGCGTGCCCCCGGAACGCGGGCTGGAGAATCAGGCCGCCGATCTCGGTCGGGCCGGATTCATCGAGATGCACGCACGCAACCGTGTGGCTGGTGCCGGTCTGGAGCGATGTGCTGAACATCTCGCGCTTCTCGAGGCGCAGGGAGACGTTGGGGTTCCCCGGGCCGCCCATGTGCGCGATCACCTGGCTCGTCCCGAGGCACGCGCCGCTCTCGGTGTCTTCAAGCGTGAACATGAAGAGCTCGCTCGAGGCGTTGGCGTGGGGCACGCCCCGGGCAGGCCCGGGCAGGCGCGGGCTCTGGGGCACATCTTCGGGGGTCTCACCGGCGCCCGCCGCGCGGAGGAAGCAGTTGCGGCTGTGCGCGATCTTCTGCGAGATCACGTCCTTGTCGGGGGGAAGGTTGATGAAATAGACCATCCGCGCCAGTTTCACCAGCATCGGCACGTCATCGGGCATAGAACGCCGGATCAGGAACAGGGGACACCTCCGCGAGCGAGTCCGGGAGAAAGCCGAGGCCGTCGAGGAGGCGCATCACATCGCTTGGTACGCCTTCGCCAGGCCGCGTTCGATGCACGCGAAGACCCGGGGCCAGTCCTGGTCCTTCATCACACCGAGGGGGGGCAGCAGGCGCAGGTGGTACGGCCCGTGCCCGCAGTAGAAGAGCACGACGCCTTCATCAAAGATCGCGCGGCAGGCCTTGGGCACTGCGGTCTTGTCTCCCTTGAAGGGGGTGAACCGCATCATGCCCCCCGTGCCGCCCACGATGTCCTCAATCTCCGGCACCGGGGGGAACCACTCCGGGTGGCGTGACGCCAGGGCCTTGACCTGCTCGCGGAACAGCCGGTGATGGCGGGCGTGCGAGCCCGCGTCGCCGTAACTGTCGCCGTCGCGAAGGCGCTCGATCACCTTCTGCCCGACGCGGAACGAAACGGTCTCGCCCGTGAATGTGCCCGAGAGCAGCCCTGGCTTGGGGTTGAACTCCTCTGTGTAGAGGGTGGCACAGGCCTGTGACATCTTGCCGACGGTCAGCACGTCGATGTAGTCCCCGAGGTCCAGCGATTCGTACGCGAACATCCGCGTGGTGCGCCCGAAGGTCTGGATCTCGTCGTCCCACACCGCGATGTGATTGGCGCGGCAGACGTCCATGAGCGCCGTGAAGAACTCGCGCGGGGCGGTGTTGAACCCGCCCTCGCCCTGCACGAGTTCAAAGACGAAGGCCGCGTGCTGCCCGGGGTAGCGCTCGATGTACTGCAGAAGGTGTGACACGCACATCTCGATGAACTTCGCCTGGCCCATCGATGCGGCTCGCACCGGATCATAAAAGGGCATGTAGTCGACGCCGACCGTGAGGGGCACCCCGACGCGATACGCCGCGGCGTCTCCGATCTGAGCCATGGTGACGCTCCGACCCATGAAGCAGTCCTTGAACGCGATCACGCGCGAGGCGGGCATGGCCTTCTGGTAGCACACCTTCAGGGCGTTCTCGTTGGCCATCGCGCCGCTCGTGGTGGGGTAGCAGAAGCGCAGGCGGCTGTTCTTGCGGGCCTCGCCGAGCAGCGTCTCGCAGAACTCGTGCGCCTCGAAGTTGGACTGCAGGTTGCCCTGCTTCACCGTGTCGTCGAGACCCGCCCGCACCGCAGCCTCGATGAGCCCGGGCTCGGAGTGTCCGAAGAAGTGCACCCCGATGCCGCAGATCATGTCCCATTTGACGCTCCCGTCGGCCAGCTCAACGAGTGCGCCGTTGCCCAGCCCCGAGGCGACATAGGGGTAGAGCGGCGGGCGGCCGCGGGCCTCGCCCGCACGGCGCAGCAGGTCCTGGTACGCCGCCTGGGCCCCGGGGAGCGCCGGGCGGATGTCCGTGATCTGGGCGGCGCGGGTCCGCACCTCGCGCACGAGCGCTTCGATGGCCTGGGCCACGATCGGGCTCTGCTGGAGTTCGTGCCCAAGACTCATCGCCGCTTCCGTGACCGCTGCCATGACATTCCTTTCGTCGCTGTCTCGCGCTGTTCCGCCTCGTCAGTCGTGCAGGCATCGCGCCCGCGACCTATTCCGGCCCCCCCGCCAGTCGCCTCATCAGCACCGCCACGAGGGCGGCTCGTTCGGGCAGGCTGTCGAGATCAACCCATTCTTCCGGCGTGTGCAGCCCGCCACCGCGGGCGCCGAGCGTATCGAGCGTCGCCAGCCCCGCATCTTGCAGGATGTTGCCGTCGCACACTCCTCCGGTCACGCCGAAGGGCAGTTCACGCCCGAGTGCCTCTGACACCGCGCGCGCGGCACTTGCCATCGCTTCGACCGCGGGAGTGCGCGGTTTGGCCGGGCGGTTGAAACTCCGGCGCACCTTGACCCCGGGTATCGAGTTCTCGGGCGTGCTGAGGGCGTCGAGCATGGCGCCCAGTGCATCGGCCTGGGCGGGGCTCGAGAACCGAACATTGCCCCAGGCCCGCGCCCTGTCGGGCACGACGTTGGTGCCGGTGCCGCCCTCGACGGGCCCGATATTCACGATTCGCCCGGCGGCGGGGTCGCTCATTTCGCTCACCTTCACGATGGCGAGCGCCATGGTCGTTACGGCCGAGATGCCTGACGCGAAGTCGCGCCCGACGTGGGCCGCCCGTCCGGCGCACTCCAGCACGAACTGTCCCGAGCCCATCCGCTCGACCACGAGCCCGCCGTTCGGCAGCGCGGGCTCGAAGACGAGCCCGGCGTCGTGGGCGCGGGCCTGCTCGCGCAGCGCGGCTTCGGAGTGGTACGATCCCGTCTCTTCATCCGAGTTCAGGATCATGCTCCAGGCGATCTCCTCGCCCGCGTCCTTCAGGAGCGAGAGGGCGTGCAGCGCGATGACGAGCCCGCCCTTCATGTCCACGCACCCCGGCCCCGTCGCGCGTGAACCGCTGATCACCAGACTCCGAAACGGACTCTGCGGCGGGTGGACGGTGTCAAGATGGCCGCTGAGGAGCAGGCGCTTGCGCTCGCCGAGACCGGCCTCGCAACGTGGCGCGGGGCCCCGCGCCACCAGCGTGGGCGGCGGGGGCCCTCCCGCCGCACCGCCCCAGAGCCAGTCCGGGCGGGGCGCGCCGGGCACCAGTTCAACGCGCGCCCCAAGCGCTTCAAGGCGACGCCGCAGGACGTCGCGGAAGGCATCGAGCCCTTCCGGGTACCCGCTGAAGGTCGGCATGCCGACGAACTCTCGCAGGTCTTCGGTCATGGCGCCTGAACGGCGCCGGGCTTCGGCCGCCAGGTGCGATTCGATTCTGTCTGTCAGCACATTGGCGCCAGGCATGGAGGAGTGTATGGGGACGCCCGCGTGCCCGGGGGCGGCCGGCTCAGGTGTCGGTGCGGGGCTGCGTGCGGTCCCCCGGACGGCGCGCTCTGGGGTCACTCAGATCGCCGCGGCGATCTGCATCGCAAGTTCGGCAATCTCACCGGCCTCGGGCCGCGTGGCGGGCCACACGATGCCCAGGCCCGAGCCCGGTCCATCCCCCGCGTACCGCGGGATGATGTGAAAGTGCACGTGGAAGACCGCCTGGTGTGCCGCCGCCCCGTTGTTCTGCAGGATGTTGTACGACCGCGCTCCAGTCGCCTGGATCACGGCGCGGCAGAGCCTCGGCAGCACGCGGCCGACCGCCGCCGCCGCGTCGTCGGAGAGCGCATCGAGCGTGGGTGCGGGCTGTTTAGGGATCACCAGCGTGTGCCCGCGCGCAATGGGGTTGATGTCCATGAAGGCGAGCATGTGGGCGTCCTCGTAGACGCGATGGCACGGGATCTCGCCTCGAATGATGCGGGAGAAGATCGTGTCGCTCATGCGAGAAGTGTACGAAGGAGACCGGTGCGCCTCTGCACCCTTCGCCGGAACTCGCCGGAGCCGCAGGGATTGTCAACCGTTGATCTCCGCGCGGAATCAAGAATGACGGCGGGCGCGCCGACGAAGAGAGCACGCAAACCAAGGGCACCCCGGCGGAGCTGGCAGCCCGGCGCCGTGAAGCGCTGGCCGGCGGGACGGCCCGCAGATGCTCCCCGCATGACGGTCGGGCGGCTCCCGTCATGCTCGCCCGGGCGCAGCCCCGCCGAGCGTCTGTGGGATTACGGCATGCGTGTTGAGCCACCCGACATCGCCCCGCAGGGTTCGCAAACCTCCGCAGGAGCGTCCTCCGCTCCCTCATCCGCCGGCGCTGCCTCCCCAACCTGCCCCTCGCCGCCGTCAATCGCGCGGGCCGCCGCTTGCAAAAAACCATGCGATACCTGCGCAGAGGCCTGTGCGTGCAAGCCTCACCACTCCGGCCCGCCGGCGTAGCGTCCGTAGATGTCGGCCATGGCCTGCACCATCTCCCCGAGCGTGCAGTTGCAGAGCGCGCCGTCGATCAGCGCCGGCATGACGTTGGTGGGGTGGAGCGGCGGCTGCGGCGCGGAGGAATGTGCAGGCGAGCGGCCGGCCCCGCCGGAGCCCGCCGGCGAGGCGAAGGTCGCCTTCGGAATGCCGGGAAGATCGTGGACGAGCGTGAAGGGCCGCCCCTGGCAGGCGAGGCGGATGTTCTCGAGAGCCCTGGCGGCCTCGGCGGCGTTGCGCCGCGCCTTGAACGCGCTGAGGCGGGCGACCTGCTCGGTCTCCACGCTGTCGGGGATCACGAGGATGTCGATCGGCCTCTTCTCGTCGGAATCGGCATACTCGTTCACACCCACGATGATGCGGTCCCCGGCCTCGCATTCCTCGCTGAAGCGGTAGGACGCCTCGGCGATCTTGCGCCGGAAGTATCCACGGTGGATGCCCTGGACGGCCCCGCCGTAGCCGCCCTGGTTGAGGGCGGGGGCGCCCGCCCCGCCCGTGGCGCTCGGGCGCTTCCACGCCCCGCCGCCCATGTCGTCGATCTCGGCGATATAGGCGAGGGCCTCCTGCTCCATCTTGTCGGTGAGGCTCTCGATGAACCACGATCCGCCCAGGGGGTCGGCGACGCGGGTGACGCCGGTTTCGTGGGCGAGAATCTGCTGCGTGCGGAGGGCCACGGTGACGGCCTGCTCGGTGGGCAGGCCGAGAGTTTCGTCCATGCTGTCGGTGTGGAGCGACTGGCATCCGCCGAGGACCGCCGCCATGGCCTGGTAGGCGACCCGCACGATGTTGTTGAGCGGCTGCTGCTCGGTGAGAGAGCACCCCGCGGTCTGGACATGGGTCTTCATGTACCAGGCCTTGGGGTTGGTCGCGCCGTACCGGTCGCGCATCATGCGGGCCCAGATGCGCCGGGCGGCGCGGAGTTTGCAGACCTCTTCAAAGAACTCGTTGTGACTGTTGAAGAAGAAGGAAAGTCGGGGCCCGAAGTCGTTGATATCGAGCCCGCGGAGCATCGATGCCTCGACGTACTCCATGCCGTCGCGGAGGGTAAAGGCCAGTTCCTGGGTCGCTGTGCTCCCGGCTTCGCGGATGTGATAGCCGCTGATCGAGACCGAGTGCCACTTGGGCACGAACCGCGACTGGAACTCGATGGTGTCGACCACGAGTTTCACGCTCGGCTCGGGGGGGTAGATGAACTCGTTCTGGGAGTGGAACTCCTTGAGGATGTCGTTCTGGAGCGTGCCGCCGAGTGTGGTCCACGAGATGCCGCGCTGCGTCGCCATCGCGAGGTACATGGCCCAGATGACGGCGGCGGGACCATTGATGGTCTGGCTGACGGTCACCCGGTCGACGGGAATGTCGGCGTAGAGCCGGTGCATGTCCTCGACCGTGGAGATGGCGACCCCGCACTTGCCGACTTCTCCCACAGAGAGGGGGTCGTCCGAGTCGCGGCCCATCAGCGTCGGCAGGTCAAAGGCGGTGGAGAGGCCGGTGTTGGCCTTGGTGCTGGTCTTGGCGGCTTCGAGGAGGTACTTGAAGCGCTTGTTCGTGTCGTCGGCGCTTCCGAAGCCCGCAAACTGGCGCATCGTCCACAGGCGGGTGCGGTAGCCCTCGGGAAAGAGGCCGCGTGTGTAGGGGAACTGCCCGGGGGTGGGGATCTCGCGCTCGATGTGGCGGAGCGCCTCGGGCGGCGCGTCCGGGCCGTACGAAGGGTTGAGCACCACACCCGAGATGGTGACGGCGTGCGGGTCAATGCGGGAAGCGTCGGTTGCGGGGCGCGTCGGCTGGACCGTGCTCATAGAGGCATGTTAGCGGGGGACAGGGCGCCACCGGAAGCCAATCTGCGCCGCCCCGTCACTCGGGCCGGGCGACCCGGGGCACGCCGCCTTCCCGGGTGATGCGCCGGTAGAGCGAATCACGCTCGACGGGGGTGAACCCGGCCTCACGGATCGCACGCTGGAGATCCCAGACGGTGGTCTCCTGGTGCGTGGCGGCGTCGGCCTGTGCGCCCTGCGGCACTTTGGTGATGTCGTACCACACCACCGTGCCGTCAATGTCATCGGCCCCGCACTGGAGCATGAGCTGCGCCATGCCCAGCGTCTGCATGATCCAGAAGGCCTTGACGTGGGGGATGTTGTCAAGCATCAGGCGCGCGACCGCGAGCGTGCGGAGATTCTCCAGCCCCGTCGGGCCGGGAAGATGCTCCAGGTCGCTTCCGTCAGGGAAGAACGGAAGCGGGATGATGGTCTGGAAGTAGCCCGCGCGGCGCGCCCGCGAACCCGTGTGCCCGGCACGCGATGTGGAGAACGCGATGTGCTCGGGAAGGGGTGTTCCGGGGCGCGTCAGCGTGATGACGGGTGACTCGGTACCGGGCGAAGCGTGCCGCGTGTCGTAGCCGAGCCGGGCAAGCGAGGTGTCCTGGGCGCGCCGGAGCATGTCCATGTGGACGAGGCGTTCGCGCCGCTGTTCGATGTGCCCGTACAGGATGGTGGCGTTGGTGTTGAGGCCGAGTTCGTGGGCGGTGCGGTGAACGTCGAGCCAGACATCGGAACGGATCTTGCCCTTGAATGCTTCGTCGTGTACGCGGTCGTCAAAGACCTCGGCACCGCCGCCGGGGAGTGAATCGAGCCCCGCATCGCGGAGGTGTTCGAGCACCCAGCGGATGCCGCTGGTGCGATCGGCCTGGCGATAGACCTTGGCGATGCGGGCAAGGTGGACGACCTCGACGGCGGTGAAGGCCTTGACGTGGAGATCGGCGCCGAGCGAGCGGGCTTCATCTTTGATGGCGCGCACCAGGTCGGTGTAGTACGAGAAGGGGAGTTCGGGGTGGAGCCCGCCGACGGAGTGGATCTCGGTCGCGCCCGACTCAACCGCACGCCGGGCCTCGGCGCGGGCATCGTCGATGCTCCGGGTGTAGGCCCCGGGCTGCCCCTTCTTGCGGTAGAACTCGCAGAACTTGCAGGAGAGCGCGCAGATGTTGGTGTAGTTGAAATGCCGGTTGACGTTGTAGTACGCCGCGACGCCGTGCATGCGCCGCCGGACGGCGTCGGCGAGTTCGAGGACGGTCCAGAGGTCGGGCGTGGAGAACAGGAGTTCCCCCTCGTCGAGCGAAAGTCGCTCGCCGGCGCCAGTCTTTTCGCGGATCAGGTCGAGGCGCGGGTCGCGGCGCTGCGCGGCCGTGGGCGCCGCGCCTACCGGAGTCTGGGTTGCCGCCTCGGGCATTGAGGAGCATACGGGCGGCTGCCAGAGTTTTCAATATGCTTTGAAACTACGCCGTCACCCTCGTGGCGCGTGCGATCGTCGCGCTTTCGAAACTGAACTTGCCCATCTCCGGAGCACACCAACGGTCGGTAGGCTGGCCGCGTGTAGGCTGCGGTTCTGCGGCTGCTTGGCATTGGCTTCCGCGTTCGGCGCGGCCTGCCGGCGCGGCTTGGAGGGCCTCAACGGAGTGCGTTTGGGCGCAGGTCGTGCCATGACACCCGATTGTATCACGAACGGAACTCCCACGGGCGGTCGACAGAATCCTGCCCGCAAGGCGGTTCGGCCCCGAGGGCCCGTCGCTCCGTTCACCGCCCGCGCCGGTCACGCCCGCCGGGGCGTGCCGCGCTACGGACACCCCGCGACGAACAGGTCGAGGAAGTAGAAGAAGTCCGCGGCGTCGATCATGCCGTCGGGCGTGCCGTAGTTGGGGTCATTGGGGTCGCTGGAGGTCGTGAGATCGGCCACGGCAAGATTGCCGGCGACAAACTGGTCGAGGAAGTAGAAGAAGTCGGCGGAGTCGGCCTGGCCGTCGGGGACGCCGTAGGCAGGGTTGTTGGGGTCGGAGGAGCCGGAGAGGTCCGCGGCGCACGACGCCTCGACGGTAAAGGAAAGCACGTAGTCTCCGCCCGCGAGGCCATCGCCGCTGGGGAGCGTGGGCCCCTCGCCGTCCAGGGCACGCGCGCCGACGGAGGCGACGATGGAGTCCTGGACGCGCAGGGTGTACGAACCCGGCGCGAGGGGCGCATCCGGGGTGAGCACGACGCCGAAGGTGGGCGCACTGCTGAGCGTGAAGGGCACCGCGCCCGAGGGGCCGGTCAACTCAAAGTCTCCCGCGGCGGCGACCACCGACTCGATGAACCGGATTGTCATCGTCGCGTCGGATGCCGCGGTCGCACCGTCCGCGGGCTCGGCGCCGATCACGACCGGGGGGCCCTGCACGTAGGCCTCGGAGGCGGGCGACGTATCCAGGATCCAGTTGTCCGGGTCGAGCGTCAGGCCGGAGATCGGCGCGGGCACCGGGATGACAAAGTGCTCGGTCCGCTCGTCGTTGAAGATTCGCACGCGGCTCGGTCCGCCCGCGTGGGTGAGGCTGAACTCGATGGGCATCGCGAACTTCCCGTTCGCTCCGTCGCCGGCGGGCTGGCTCTGCCGGATGCGGAGGCGGAGGTAGTTCTGCCCATCGACGGCCACGTTGGTGAACCCCGTGACATAGGTCGGAGTGCCGGAGCCGTAGATCCACTGGCCGAGGAACTGGCTCATCGGATATCCGGTCGCGGTCTCGAAGGCGGCGCCGAAGTCGTCGGTTGTCGCCGCGGAGCCCTCGAAGGCGGCGCGGTAGAAGGCAAGCCCGTCGATGAACGTCTGGTCGCCGAGCGCCCCCCGCAGCATGTGGTAGACCCACGAGGCTTTCTGGTAGGTGGTGCCGTACGCGAAGATCGCGTTGATGTCGGAGACATCCGCGACATAGACCACCGAGCCGGCGCTGCCCCCCGGATGGAGCGACTGCATCGTCGCGTGGAGGCTCGCCCGGTCGTCGAAGCCGTTCTTGAACTCGTTCCAGATCGCCTGGGAGTACGAGGCGCCGCCTTCGTTGAGCCAGATGTCGCGCCAGGTGCGGCAGGTGACCATGTCGCCCCACCACTGGTGGCCGAGTTCGTGCGCCGTCACGCCCTCGTCAAAGGTGCCCTGCCCGGTGTTGGTCTGGTGCTCCATGCCCCCGCCGAAAGGGAACTCGTAGACGCCGTACTTCTCGTTGATGAAGGGGTACTCGCCGTACACGTCGCGGTACACGCCGAGCATGTCGACGGTGCGGAACCAGGCGGCGCGGTTCGACGGGGTATCGCTGGAGGGATAGAGGTTGATCTCCACGGGCATGGTGCCGCCCGCGTGGGTGTAGTTCTGCGTATAGGTGTTGTACCGGGTCGTGGAAAAGGCGACGAGATAGGTAGAGATCGGGTAATCGCTGTGCCAGCGGTAGCGCGACCGCGAACCCGAGAGCGAGTCAATGCCCATGAGCACCCCGTTGGCGACGGAGCGCAGGTCCGAGGGCGCCGTGATGGCGAAATCCAGCGTGAACTTGTCGGCATTGTCGCCCGGATCGGCAAAGGCGCCGTCCTTGCACGGCCACCACGTGTAGGCGAAATAGGGCTCGCTCAGCGAAGACACAAGCGGGAACCCGCCCTGCGACGTGAACTCGATCGATCCGAACCCGCGCGAAACCACCTGCCCCGAGTACGCGATGCGCAGCGAGAACTCCTCCCCCGCGCTGTACGACCGCGGCAGCACCACGCGCCGGGTCGACGTGTCAATCTCCTGGACCGTGACCGGGGTGGAGCCGTCAATCGTCGCGGATCCGATGGTGAAGTTGTTCCGCAGGCGGATCGTGAACTCGGTCAGTCCCGATTCAAGCACACGCACCTGCATCGTGTTGGAGCCGACGATCGTTTCGGTCGACGGGAACACCTCAATGTCGAGGTTGCAGTGCAGCACGTCGGTCGCGCCGAGGGCCTCTGCCGGGCTGACCATCGGTCGCCCGTCCGGTGAAAGCCCCAGCTCATGGAGGTGCCGGAGCGCGCAGGACTTGCCGCAGCCGACATGGCAACCCGGGTCCGGCGCACCGCCCGGTCCGGCACCGGGCTCCCCGGCCCGCTGAGCTAACGCGGGTGAAGTCAGCGAGCCAAGGACTCCCGCAGTCGCGGCAAGCTTGCGCAGTTGAACGCCCTTCATGGTTATCCCCCAAGCGCGCGACGGGTCTGCCGCCGCGCTCCAGACCATCCGCACGGCATACCCGCCGGTTGCGGCTCTCCACGGGGGCCACGGGCCCTCTTCCAGTTTCTTGCTTCCGGCGGGCACAAGGCGCCGGCATCGAACGCGGCCGCACAGGTCCGGTCGATGCGAGGTCAGTTCCCGTGCTTGGCGCGCAGGCGCGGGCTCAGGCGCACCATGAGCTGCGCCCGCTCGAACTCGTCCACCCAGTCCTGGAGCGTCGCGTCCACTTCGTCCTGCGGCACGGGCGCCCCGGGAAGCGGACACGCGGCCCCAAGCTGCTTGACCGCGATCGCACGGTAGCGGGTGAGCGTGCGGTCGCCGAGGAGGGAGAGGAACTCGAAATCCTCATTGAGGAAGATGACCGTGGGAACCCGGAGCCCGCCGCAGATCCGGATGGCGCTCGCGAGGTCCGCGTGCGCATCCCGGTCGACGAAGCGAAGGTGAATGCGGCCGGGGTTCGCTTCGCGGATTCGCTCGAGCATCGGCCCCTGGGCCACGCAGTCGCCGCACCAGGTGCCGCTGCTCACAAGCACGTTGAGTTCACGGGTGAATGACGCGATGAGTTCGCGCTGCGCGCCGGAGAGCGCGACGCGCGCGAGCATGGCGTTCCAGCCCTCCTGATGGGCGGGCTTGCCGGTGGCGACGTAGGGGAGGTAGGCCAGGCCCCGCTGGAAGTGGTCTCTGAGCACGTCGGAAGTAAGCATGAGGATGACTCGCCAAGGTCGCGCACGTCGTTGCGTGCGCAGAGGGCTGATTGCCGGCCCGATGTTCAAGTCGCGGCCGGGGCGCAAGAAGGGCCGGGCCCGACGACAGAAGATTCGGGGGCAGCGTAGCCCCACCGCGCGCGAAGTTCGAGGAGCTCGTGCCCCGGCTTCCACGCGCGCAGCGCGGGAAGATTGGGAGACCGCGCACGTCCGACATTCGTAGCGCGGACATGCGACCAGAACGCAGGGCGAGGCTCCAGCCCGGCAGCCTCGAACATGCGCGGCCCCCACGCTCCGGGATCGCCCGCGAAGTCTTCATAGCGGAACACCGGAAACCGGCGTCGCGCAGCAATCGCTTCGAGCCGACGGATACCGCCGATCCAGTTCCGCTCGCGCGCTTCAGGCGTGAGGTGCGGCACAGCGCCATGCCACAACTCGAACTGGCTGGAGATCGTATGAGTGGGCGTCGTGCGCTGGGCGTTCGCGGACTGGGACTACACGAAGCGTGCCGACCCGGACGACGTGATCGCGGCGGTGCGTGCGCTCATGGGCCGGTGATGACGGCGCGGTTCAGCCGCCCGATTCGCCACCCTCTCCGGCCAGCGACCGGATGTATTCGACGATGGCGTCCATTTCGCCCGCTGCCAGCAACCCCGTGTAGGCGGGCATCTGCGGGATGTATCCCTCGTGGATATCTGCCAGGGGGTCGGTCATCGAACGCAGGATGAAGGCCTTGGTCACCTTCGCGCTGCGTCCGCCCTCGAGGCGCACCGTCGAGCCCCAGAGCCCCCGCCAGGTCGCGGCGGTTCCGGGCGAGCCGTCGGTGCTGTGGCATGTGAGACAACCCTTGGTCGCGACGAGTTCATCCCCCATGTCTGCGAGTGCCTGATCGATCGGGCCGGTCGGCTCGGCAACCTCGGGAGGGCGCGGAGCGCCGGCGGTCACGGGATTTCCGCCCGGCCGGGCGCCCTTCGCCAGGAAGAGGTGCATGACCCCTCCCGCCCCCGCGAGAAGCACGGTGATGACCGAGCCGGCCAGGAGCACGCCCTTGGCGCCCGGGCTCATGGCCACAGCCCCTGCTGGTCCTTGACGTCGCGTGGCCGGGTGTGCAACTCGTGTGCCTCCTCGATGAACTCTTTTGCACTCTCGAACTTGCGGTACTCGCTGGCATATCGCACGTAGGCGACTTCGTCAAGGCCGCGGAGCCCCGCCATCACGCGCTGCCCGATTTCCGAGCTCTCAACCTCGCGGTCAAAGTCGCGGTGGAGTGACTCGGAGACCTCATCGACGAGCGCCCGCTTGCGCTCCTCGCTGATGGGCCTCTTCCCGCAGGCGAGCTGAATACTCCGCAGGACCTTCGATTCATCGAAGGCCGCGCGGGTCCGGTCCCGCTTCACCACCGTCAGGCGCGCGGTCTGCTCGACCCGTTCATAGGTCGTGAACCGCTTGACGCAGTTCAGGCATTGCCGGCGCCGGCGGATCACGCGCCCCGCGTCGGCAGCGCGGCTGTCGATCACCTTATCTTTGTCATTGCCGCAGAACGGACAGACCATGTCGGCACCACAGGTGGGGGCCGCATGGTACCACGACCCTGCACACGGTGCAGGGTCGCGGCGGAATGCGCCACACACGCGGACCGCGGCCTCGTGAACGTCCACGGGCCGCGCACGCGGAGTCGACCGAAGCAGTCCGGGCCCTGCCCCCGCACGACCTGGGTTCACCGTTCGGCGGGCGGCTCTGCCGGAGCGGCAACGTCGAGCTTCGAGATCAGCAGTTCGAGACTGTCCAACTGGGCATCCGAACCCTGCACGATGAGTGAGTTGGTGCGTGCATCGGAGGTGACCCGCACGCCGCGCAAGTCCAGAAGAGGCGCCACGACGAGGCTCAGTTCTCCGGCCGGAGCGTGCGACAGGGCGAACGACCGGACCTCACGGGCCGGCGCTGCGCCCTGCCCGTCCTCGCCCACCGGCTCGCGAAGTTGCTCAAGCACCCATGACACGCGGCCCTGCAGGCGAGGCGGGGCGACCACGAACAGCTTGCCCCCGACCAGTCGGGCCTGGGCCAGTTCGCCCCCGTTCTCCTGCCAACTCTCGGGCTCCGCAATCGAAGTGAGCAATTGCAGCACCTCCTCGGGTTCGACCTCCTCTACCAGGTCGGCGATGTCGTAGACCGCCAGAGCGCTTTCGCGCCGGTCGAAGAACTGCCGAGGGGCAATCTCCATGATGCCGTCGGCGATCCGCACGTCGATCGCATCCCCATCGTGTCGGTCGAGCGAATCGTTGACCATCGCGAGGGCGCGCGTGAACGAAATGTTCTTCACGCTCATGCTGAGCGGGTCGTCGATGTTGATCCCGGCTTGATCGAGGGCGTGCCGTTGGAGATGCAGCGAAGCGCCCTGAGCGGTCGCGAGGGCGCCCAGAACTTCCTCAAGGCGCAGATCTTCGACGCTGAGGCTGACGAGCGTTGTCGGCGCGTCAGCGTCCGCGTGCCATCCGCCGTCGGCAGGCGTGTAGACCCGAACGCCCGAAGGAGGCCCGGCAGGAACCCCTCCTCCCGGCGCGAGCGCCGACGCGGCCAGCGTGATCGCGGAACCGACAGCCACAAAAAGCAGAGCCTTCATGACAGGTCTCCAGGGGTTCGCCTTGTACGCCCGGCGATATCCGACCGCCAGGTCAGCAACATCTCCGAGTTCACTGAGCGCCATGTGAACAGCCTGTGCTTCGGACGTGCCGCTCCGGGCCAGGTCTTCCGAGCGCTCGCGAAGGTGGGCATCCAGTTCTTCGATGATCTCGCGCGCTGCCGGGGCAGGCAGATCCAGCAGCGTCTCAAGTCGCGCCAGCCACGATGTGATCGCCTGCCCGCTCCGGGCCGGCTCGATGCTCGCCAGCACGGGGGATTCCGGGGTCGCCGGGATCGGGTGCGCGCCGCTCATGCGCTGCCTTCCGGGGCAGTTAGAAACGCTTCGACCATCCTGGCGTGGGCCCGGTGGGCTTCGGCCTGGGCATGAAGGCGCTTGGCGCCCCTGGGCGTGAGGCGATACCACTTGCGCCGACGCCCCGGCGCGTCCCCAGCCGCGCGTTCGCTCTTGACTTCGTCCCATTCACCCAGGATCAGGCCGCCCTTCTCAAGGCGCTTCAGAAGCGGATAAAGCACCCCGGGGGTGAGCGTGACATCGCCCGACGAGCGAGACCGGGCGCGCTGGGAGATGGCGTAACCGTACAGCGGCCCCTCCGCGAGCAGGCTGAGCGCGATGAGTTCGTGGGTATCGAGCGCGGCGGTGGCCATGCGAGCCTCGAAGAGTGTGTGAGTGTCAATATATCGGATGTCAACATATCTGTCAAGTCGAGTTCCGGCAAGAACTCCTGCCCGGTGAGATCGGAGTCACGGGCGTGGCCGCGCCTGGGGCGGGCATCTCGAACTCTCAAGGAGCCGAGAAGGACGCTCCGGGGACGAACCTCGGCGCGAGGCCGCGGCAGGCGTCAGATCCGCCCTCGGCGCGTGCGTCGTATCGCTCCAAACGGGGAGGGCGTTCCGTGGCGCTCGGCCCAAGGTGTGCATGGGCCGGCCCGCAGAACGGGATTGGCGCGCTCCGACGTGGACGTGCGGCGTCAGCGTCGAGCCGCGCCCGTCCGGAACTTCTTCACCTCTTCACTTCGGAACTGCCGCACTGCCTCGCTGCTTCACTTCCCTTCAACACCCCGCGACGAACAGGTCGAGGAAGTAAAAGAAGTCCGCGGCGTCGATGGCGCCGTCGGGCTGGCCGTAAGCCGGGTCGTTGGGGTCGGGCGAGCCGGAGAGGTCTGCGACGGTCGTGTTGCCCGCGGTGAACTGATCGAGGAAGTAGAAGAAGTCTGCTGAATCAACGAGGCCGTCGCGATGTCCGTAGCCGGGGTCCGATGGATCGCTGCTGGCGCTGAGATCGGCTGCGCAGGCACACTCATCCGGGATGCCGTCCTGGTCCGCATCTTCGCTTGTGCCTGAGGCGATATCGACGCTGTCGCACAGGCCGTTGCCGTTGCAGTCGGCATCAAGCGTGGGGGTCAGCACGGCGAAGGCGCTGAAGGCCGCGCCGCAGGCGCCGCCCGCACGGGCCTGGTAAGCCCCCGCGTCGGCGGCGGTGAATGCGCTGAAGCTGAGCGTCGGGCCCGTCGCGCCGGGGACAATCTGCCCGTTCTTCCGCCACGAGTACGTGACGCCTTCACCCAGCGCAAGCACCGAGAGCGTGACGGGGGCGCCCACGCACACATCTCCCCCCTGCGGCTGCTCGACGATCACCGGGTTCTCCATAAAGGAGAGGTCGCACGCCCGCAACGTCGTGAGGTAAGACCCGATCGCATCACGCACGCGCTGCGGATGCACCAGCGCGATGTTGGAGAGCCCGCCCGGGCACGTATGGCAGTAACTCATGATCGTGCCCTGGGGCGCGAGCGAGCAGTCGCCGTTGCCGCACCCGTCGATCGGAGGCACATAGTCGTGCGTGTGGATGGTCCCGAGATTGTGACCGAGTTCGTGGGCCGTGACGACGATGTCCCAGTTCTGGTGCGAGTTGTTGATGAGCGGGTAGGGGAACGAGCCCCCGAGGTTCGCGCTCACCGCGTAGGCGTTGCCGCCGCAGGCCGCGTTGAGCCAGGCCACGCCTCCCCCGAGTTGTCGCCCGGAGAGCATGTGCGCGAGGTCGCGGTCCACGTCCGCCCGGTTCGCGCTGAACCACGCCTGGAACTGGGTCAGCTGTTCCCCCGTGCTGGTCTGGTTCCACGGGTCCGGGCCCGTCCAGAGATTCAGGTAGGAGATTCGGAAGCGCAGGTTCACCTCTCGGGTGTAGATCTCGGTGAGGGCCGCGGTGAGAAGCTGCGCGTAGGCGGTCGCCGCGGCCTGGTCGTCCCAGAAGAGCAGGCGCAAGTACTCGCGGTCCGTCTCCCAGGCCAGGTCCACCATGCGGCAAGGCTGCTCGGATTCCGGGCCCGCGCCCCCGGCCGGTGGGTCGCTGTCCGGGACGCCCGTAGTGCGGCACTGAAACTCGGGGATGTTGAGCAGGCCTTCGGGCAGGCCGTCGATGCGGTAGATCACGGGTTCGAGCGAGTTGCCCCCCGGGCCGGCGCTGAGCACCCAGGTCTCCCCGTCAAAGTCGATCAGGCCGGCGATGAGTTCATCGGTGACCGTGATGGCGACGACCGACCCAGGGAAACCCAAGACATCACCGACGTAGACCCGCTCAGAGGGGAGCGGAGTGGGGGCGCTCCCGTTCGCACTGCTCTCAAGCACGGTCGCGCCAGGCGCGATCGTCTGCGCGCGCGTCAGCGCGAGGTCGATGGTGCGCGCCGGAGAGAGGGGGAAACCCCGGATGATGGCGGTATCGTGCTCCGCGAGGGTCGCGGCGGCCGCCCGATCGACCGCAAGGCGTGTGATCGGACCTTGGGCCCCGACGACTGTCAGGGGCGGGCGCAGGTCCGCGCCCTGGGCAAGCCCGGCGATCAAGGCCACAACAAAGGCGGAAGCACGATCCATGATCCCCCCTCTACCTGAGTTCAGCGAGCGCCCGGGTACACCCGGAAATACCCCGGCTCCGTTCGATTCGCACGTGAGCGTCGCCGGATCGCGCGCACACCAAATGAACGCCAATTCGGTTTCGCGGACGCGGGTCTTCAACGTGCCGGCGAGTTCTCCTTCGAAGCGTCGCACCCGGACTCAGCTCCCACGATGCAGCAGAGGGTCGGATTGCTGCCTCGGGGCAAACAGGCCCGGGCTGGGTGCGCGGCGATGAGGCGGGGGGGGAAGGGGCAAAAAAGGGGCGAACCGCCCCGTTGAAGGCGGTTCGCCGAGGGACGGGCCGGATTCACCGAAGGCTCAGGCGATCAGATGCCCGGGCACCCTGCGGTGAAGAGGTCGAGGTAGAAGAAGAAGTCGGAGGCGTCGATGATGCCGTCGGGCAGCCCGTACTCGGGGTCGTTCGGGTCCGACGAGCCGGTGTAGTCCGCCGCGGCGTTGTTGGCGACGAAGAGGTCGAGGTAGTAGAAGAAGTCGGAGGCGTCGAGCACGGCATCGGGGATGCCGTAGGCGGCGCTGTTGGGATCGGTGGAGCCGGTGAGATCGGGGCGGCACGCGAGCACCGTGATGGTGTCAGTGTCGGAGACGTAGCTGCCCGACGAGCCGTCATCGGGGATGATGCGGGTGCCGATGTAGTACGTGCCCGGGCTCATCGTGCCGGGGAGGTCCACGAACGAGTTGACCGTGCGCGTCGAGCCGGCGCCGAGGGCGCCGTAGTTTCGGGTCTCGAGCAGGAGGTCCGCCGTCGAGATGATGGTGTTGGTGCTGGCCCGGAACTCCAGGAGGTAGGAGGGGCTGGTGGTCTGCCCGTCGTTGCGCGTGGCGTGCACGACGCTGATGTTCTGCGTGCCGCGGTAGAAGACGTTGTTGGGGGCATCCGGGGCATCGCACGAAATGGCGTTGAGGTCCGGGGGCGTGGCGGTGGTGAAGTCCCAGATCGGGCCGGCCGCAGTGCCCGCGCTGTTGCGGGCGATGACCTGCCAGTAGTAGTGGGTGTTCGAGGCGAGGTTGGGCAGGGCCCAGCTGCTGCCGGCGGTGTTGCCCTGGAACTCGCCGGCGTCGGGCGTCGAGTCGGTGCCGAAGTACACGTCATAGGACGTGGCCCGGGCCGCGGCGGTCCAGTCGAGGTCCGCGACCGTGGAAATGCCCGTGGCGTTGTCCGCGGGCGAAGGGCCGCTGGGTGCGGCCGGCAAGCCGAGCGTGACGCTGATCGGGATGCAGTCCCACCCGTCGGTGTCGTTGTTGCCCGAGTTTCCGTCGGTCCCGCTGTCGATCACGATGCCGAGGTAGTAGGTGCCCGGCGCGGTGCCGACGGGGATGGTCGTGGCGGGGATCGAGGCCAGGTACGAGTGCATGGTGCCGAAGTTGAGGTTGTAGATCCACGTCGCGAGAAGCGTGTCGCCCGTCGAGATGTCGGCGTTGGTCGAGAGATAGACGCGAAGGGTAATGTTCTGGGCCGCCGGGTTGTTGTTGGTCGCGTTGATCAGGTACACGGTGCCGTCGCTGAACGACGTGCCCGCCTGGATGCTGGTGTCGTTCACGCGGAAGCGGAGGGCCTCAAGATCGAATGAAGCGCCGCGTGCGCCGGTCTTCAGACTCTCCATGTCGGTGGTGAACTGCTCCCACAGTTTGCAGTAGTTGGCGCTGTCAGAGCGATTGCTGGTCGAGCAGACCGCGTGCACGTAGCGGGTGTCGCTGCTGATGTGGTACGCGCCTGAGCCGCTCATGCCGCCCCAGACCGCGCCCAGGCAGCCGGAGTTTGTGTCAAGGTGAAGCTGGTTGCCAGGGCAGGAGTCGAAGGTGCCGTCCCAGTAGTACATGTCCTGGCCGTTGTGCAGCGTCGCGGAGCAGTCTTCGGAGGGGTACGAGAAGTTGTAGTGCGTGCTGTCGGTGTCGCACCCGCCCCACGACCAGCCGAACCAGCCCGTGAGCATGCCGATGTTGCGGTCATCGACGCGGATGGCGGCGCAATCGCGGTCGAAGTTGCCGTTGTTGACCCAGTCTGAGCCGGCGATCACGCCGCTCATCGTGCACCAGCCGAAGTTCTCGATGCGCTGCGTGTTCACGGGGTCGGAGGTGTCTCCGCTGCCGTCCCAGGCGGGATACACCCAGATCGCATCGGCCCAGTCGAAGATGTCCGGGCCGTCGGCCGTGCGGGCGTAGACGCAGTGCGCCGCCGTGAGCACCACGCCGGCATCGTTCATCGAGCCCGAGCAGACGAAGTAGCGCAGCGCGCCCGTCGTGTCGGTGAACTTCATCACCAGCTTGCAGTTCGGGCTGCGGGGGTAGCTGTCCAGCGACCCGGCGAGGCTCATGAAGCCGAAGTTCTCCACACCCTGCGCCTCGGATGACACCCCGTCCCACAGCAGGCCTTCGTAGCCGGGCAGTTCGCCCGTCTCCTGGCCGGAACGCGGCGACATCGGCAGCACGGTCGTCTGCCCGGTCGTCGCGTCGTAGAACATCACGCTGTCGTCGCCGGGCAGGCCGTCCAGGTCAACGTACTCCGGCATCGGCATCGGCGGAATCTGGTCAATCGGCGGGTGATCCGGCATCACCAGCCCGTCGTTCCCCACGATGAACACCTGCGTCTGGTGATCTTCTCCGGCGATGGGGAAGACAAGTTCCCCCTGCACCAGATCGCGCGGGTTCGGGTTGGTCGGGCTGGCGCTCACGCCAGCGCACGCACCCGCCGCGAACACCAGGGCGGCGGCTCGGCTCATCGAGCACTGCTTCTTCATGATTCATCTCCTTGGAGGTCCGAATCCATTGCCCGGTGCGAATGACCCCATCGAGAGTCGCTCGCTCATCACATGCCCGGGCCTCAAAGCAACGCGAGAAATCCCCACCTCGCGCCCGGTCATTGCGCGCATTTCTGCGCGCGCACGCCGGGTCGCTCGGAACGCAATCAAGGCTCCGGGTCACCCACCCGGCCGGCCCAAGGTCCGATTCTCTCATATTTCGAGTCCGCATTGCAGCGCAATTCCGCCGCCCGAGTCGATTGACCCGGGCTTTCTCCCAGTGCAATTCGAGGTGTGTTTGGGGTCAGGGGTGCGAGTTCTCGGTCTCGAAAAGAAACTCGACTTCAACCGGGGCGCCGAGCGGCAGGTCGCTGCTGCCGACGGCCGCCCTGACGTGGCGCCCGGCCTCGCCGAAGACCTGGACGAGCAACTCGCTGGCTCCGTTCGCGATGGTGGGCTGATCGTGGAAGCCACTCTCGCAGGCGACGAAGCACCCGACGCGCACGACGCGGGAGACCCGATCGAGACTGCCCAGCTCTGCCTTGACTGCCGCCAGGCCGTTGAGCGTGCACTGGCGTGCGCACTCTCTGGCGGCATCGGGTGAGACATCGCGCCCGACAATGCCCGTGTGAATCAGTTTGCCCTCGCGCACGGGAATCTGGCCGCTCACGTACACGAGATTGCCGACGCGAACCGTGGGGATGTACGCGGCCACCGGGCGAGCCGGGGACGGGAGCGAGAGCCCGAGGGCGGCGAGGCGAGCTTCCGGTGAATCTGCGGGACGAGCGGGAGTGTGTGCCATGCGTGGAATATATCCATCCGCCTGGGACGAACGCGGGGCGTGCCGCGCGGCCCGCACTGGCGCGCCGGTTGCTGCTGGCGCGGCGGATGGGCACGCTCCCGCAAGCTCGGTCGGTGCTGCGCCTTGCGAGCGATGAAACTGCGCCCGAGGCGCAAGGTCCGACCCACGCGCGCGACAGCGCTGCACGACGCGATGTGGCCCGGGAGAATCGGCTGGCCGCGCAGTTGGAGCCGGGCGACGCCCGATGGGCCGTGGCGATGCGAGCCCGCGATCTGCTCGAAGGAGGCCGGGCGGCGGTGCTCACCCGCGACCGGCGGCGCCGCCTCGTGCGCCTTGCGACTCGGGTGGGCCTGCGGGAGTTCGACGCGAATCTGATCATCGCCATCGTGCAGGACGAGGCCCGCACCGGCGAGGCCCAGCCGCGCACCGGCCCGCCGGGGTTGCCGACCGATGGAATCGCCGCTCGCGATGCGATGGCGCGGCGCATCGCGATGGTTCGGCCCGTGCCGCGCAGGACTCACGCGAGCCCGTGGCCGGTGCTCGTCGCCGCCGCGATCATCGCGGTGGTCGGAGTGATGCTGGCGATCCGGTGGCTCACCAGTTGACGGATCAATCGTGCCGAAGGGCGACGATGGGGTCCTGCTTGGCGGCGCGAAGTGCGGGGTAGATCCCGAAGACGAGGCCGGTCGCGAGGGCCACCGAGAACGAAACGCCGATCGGCCAGAACGAGAGCGCGGTGTGCAGTTCGCCGCTCTCGCTGAAGAGGTGCCCCACGAACGGCGCGTTGGGCAGCCAGCGGACGAAGGGTCGCGCCGCCACACTCGCGCCGACGCCGAGCAGAACGCCGACGATTCCGCCGAGGGCGCTGAGCACGGTCGTCTCGATCAGGAACTGGAGCGAGATGGCCCGGCGCGTGGCGCCGACGGCGCGACGAATCCCGATCTCGCGGATGCGCTCAGTGACGGTGGCGAGCATGATGTTCATGATGCCGATGCCGCCCACGAGCAGCGCAATGCCCGCGACGGTGACCGTGATAAGGGTGCTGTTGCGCGCCTCGCGCTGGGCGTTGGCCAGCAGTTCGTAAGGAACCACGATGGTCACATCCTTCATGCCCGGGTGGCGCTGCTCAAGAAACCGTGTGGCGAGGGCCGCGTCGGTCGGCACTCGCTCACGCGACGGCGAGGCGATGTAGACCTCGGAGATCTGCACTTCGCGAGCCTGGATGTTCCCCGAGTCGCGCCGGACGATGAGGTCATCGAAGACCACGCGTGCCGTGGTGATGGGGATGTGCACATCGAGGTTGAGATCGCGCCCGATGAGCGCGCCACCCGCCCCGCCGCTGATTCCGACCGGGGCGAGCACGCCGACCACGCGGAACGAGGTGCCGTCGATGCGCACTTCGCACTCCAGAGGATCTTCGTTCGGGTACAGCAGGCGCGCCACCTCCGCGCCCAGAACGGCGACGTTTGCGCGCTCTTCAAGGTCGCTCTCGACGAGGTAGCGCCCGCGCGCCACGCGAAGTTTCGCCAGGTCGAGGAGTTTGGGTGTCGTGCCGTAGGCCTGGCTCGTGCGCGCCCGGTCGCGGTTGAGCACCTGCGCCCCGACCTCCTTGACCGGCACAATCGCCTCGGCCTCGGGAAACACCGCAGTCAAAGCAGTCACGTCGTCCCGCGTGATGCCGTACTTGTTGACGAACGAAGTCTCCTTCCCGGACTGCTGCTGAACCTCATTTGCCGGCGGCTGCGAGCGGATGATGATGTTCCGAGCCCCAAGCCTCTCGATGTCGCCCAGCGTCGCCCGCATCTTGCCTTCGTTGATCGAGACCATCATGATTACCGCGGCCACCCCGAGCACGATGCCCAGGGCGGTCAGGGCCGAACGAAGCCCGTGCAGCGCCAAGTTCCGCAGTCCCATCCTGACAGTCTCGATCAGCACGCAAGCCTCCCCGCGCGGCCGCCCTCGCCGCTCCAGCCCAGTATTCCCATCCTACCGGCGAGTTCGCTTGCCGTCGCACCCCGCCCAACCGATGAAGGAACTATGCCCGAGGTCCAGGTCAATCACGAGCGCGAGACCCCCAGAGGGTGGGAGTACGACGTCACCGTCACCCGCGCAGGGGGGGGCGTCAGCACGCACCTCGTGACGCTCGCGTGGGTCGACCACGACCACTGGTCCGGCGGGTGCTTGCCCCCGAGCGTCGTGGTTGAGCGCCTGGTGCAGCGCCTCGCCGGGCGGCCAGACCTGCCGGCCCGCTTCGATGCCAGCCAGGCCCGCCGGTGGGACCCGGACCTCGACCGCGTGATGACGCGCACGGGGTGATGCGGCGCGACATGCCTGACCGGAGCGACGGGCAGGCCACGCGCGGACGCCGTGCGCTGGCTCGCGGCGAGGCGTCGGTCAGTGCGTCTGGCGCGCGCCGGGTGGTTGGCTACGCCGTGGGCTGGGTTCCGGGCCTGAAGTCCTCGGCGCGGATGTCCCGAGAACTGCTGCTCACCCAGCGCTCCGGGCCAGCCTCACCGCAAGCCAGCAGGGCCCCCGTCGAATCGAGGCCGGTGATGTCCACCGAGCGCTCGACCCCATCTTCGACTACGCGCACGCGGCACCCGATCATGCGGGAGCGCGCTCCGAAGACCCCGGGCAGCGGCTCGCCTGACGCGAGCGCCGGTTCAAGCCGATTGAGCAATGCCGCCAGCACCGCTTCGCGTGACGCGCCGGCCCCGGCCGAACGCATTGAGCACGCCACTCCATCGAGGGGAGTGCCCGCGAAGGAGCGCTGCAGCACGTTGATCCCGGCGCTGAGGAGACACCAGGGCGTGCTGGCGTGCGACACTCCCTCCGCGAGCAAGCCCGCGATCTTGAGCCTGCCGATGAGCACGTCGTTGGGCCACTTGAGGTGGGCGTCAAGGCCGAAATCCTCGCGCAGGACATCCACAAGGGCCGCGCCCGCCCGCAGGGTGACGCCCGGCGCAGGCGGGCCGGCGAGGGCCAGCGTCATCCATACGCCGTCGGGCGTGTTCGAGACAAACGTCCTGCCCGGCGTGCCCCGTCCCGCAGTCTGGCGGTCCGCGATGATTACCTCGCCCGTTCTGAGCGCGCCCTGGGCCAGCCGCTCGCGGGCGACGTCTCGCGTCGAGGTGGTTTCGTCCAGCGCTGTAACCGTGCGCCCCATCCGAGTCGTTTGCAGGCGTTGCCGCAGATCGCCAAGGTTCATGCGCCACCGTACTCGATTCGCATGCCCGGACGCGAGTCCGATCCCCTCCCGGCCGAGCACTCCGACGTGCGTGCGGCGTGACGGCATCCGCCGCGCGCCGCGCTGAGTTATCGGGCGGGTCAGGCCTTGCGGGTGGTGCGTTGCTCGATGCGCTTGACGCTTGCCGTCTTGACGACCCGGTCGACAAAACTCCCCGGGGTGTGGATGCGGTCGGGGTCGATCTCGCCGGCGTTGACCACGTGGTCGGCCTCGGCGACGACAAAGGCCGCGGCGGTGGCCATCATCGGGTTGAAGTTGCGGGCGGTGCGCCGGTACACGAGGTTGCCGAACGTGTCGGCGGTGTCGGCTTTCACGAGGGCAAGGTCGGCAAAGAGCCCGGTTTCGAGCACGTAGTCGCGTTCCTGGAATGCGTCGCGGTTCACACCTGCCTTCCCGAGCGGGGGCAGGAATCGAGCGTGGGGCTTGCCTTCGGCCACCTGCGTGCCCACGCCGGTTGCGGTGTAGAAGGCCGGGATGCCCGCGCCCCCCGCACGGATGCGCTCGGCAAGCGTGCCCTGCGGGTTGAACTCGATCTCAAGCTCGCCTCCGAGGTACTGCTTCTCGAAGGTGGCGTTCTCACCGACGTACGAGGAGATCATCTTGCGGATCTGGCGGGTCTGCAGCAGCAGGCCGAGCCCCCAGTCATCGACCCCGGCATTGTTGCTGATGCAGGTCAGTCCCGAGACCCCGGTGTCGCGAAGGGCGACGATGAGCTGCTCGGGGATACCGCAGAGCCCGAACCCCCCGACCATCACGGTGCAGCCGTCGAAGATGATGCCGCGCTCGCGCAGGTCACGCAGGGCTTCGCCGGGGGTCGCGCAGAGCTTGGTCGCCATGAATTGTCCTCGCACGAGACGGACACGACCGCCCGCAGGCATGGTAGGCCGATGCGCTGGGCGGCTCGTCGCACCCGGGGGTGCCGAGGTGGTCGGTCAGTGCACGCCTTGGTTCCGCGCGGCAGGGCGCAAGGGCAGGGGACCCGGCGCCGAACGGGGGAGCGGAGGAACCACTGCTCAACCACCGATGGCAGACATCGGGCGCATGGGCCGAGCAAAGGCTGGGGTCGCAATGTTGTGACCAGACTGCTTGGACCACACGGCGTCGATCAGGAAATCGGCGATGAAGCGGTCGGCAGCGCCATTGCGCAGGAGCGTACGCATGTCCCACTCGGTCGTGCTGAAGAGGCACGGGCGGACCTTGCCGTCCGCGGTCACGCGAAGGCGGCTGCACGCGCCGCAGAATGGGTTGCTTACCGGAGCGATGAACCCGACGCGAGCCGGCGAGTCGGTGGGGAGGTGGGCAAAGCGGAAGGTGCGCGACGTGGATGCGGGGTCATCATCATCCGCCGAGACCAGCCGGAAGCGACGCTCGATTGCCGACTTTGTTTCGGCGGCGCTCACCCACTTGCGTACATCCCACGCGCGGCCTGAATCGAGAGGCATGTACTCGATGAACCGCATGGCCACACCCAGTTGCGGGGCGAGGGAAGCCAGGTCGGCTGCCTCGTCGTCATTCACGTGCCGTACAAGCACGGCATTGAGCTTGAGCGGGGCCAAGCCCTCGGTGAGGCACGCATCGGCACCCGCCAGCACATCATCGACTCGACCGTTGGAGCGTGTGATGGCGGCGAAACGCTCAGGTCGGAGTGTGTCAATGCTGATCGTGACCCGTGCGAGTCCGGCGATTCTCCACTCGCGAAGCGATGCTCGAGTCAGTCGCGAGCCATTGGTGATCAACGCGAGTTCGACACCGGCTTCGCTGCGGATGCCGCCGATGATGCGGGTGAGCTCCGGGTGCAGCGTCGGCTCCCCACCCGTCAGCCGGACCTTACGGATTCCGAGAGATTCGGCAATGCGCGAGATTCGCACGATCTCGTCGGGAGTGAGCAGATCCTCACGCCGCGCGAACTTCACGTCGGGCTCCATGCAGTAGACGCAGCGGAAGTTGCAGCGGTCGGTGACGCTGATGCGCAGGTCACGAATGGTCCGTCCATGCGCGTCGATCAGTCGGCGGGCGTCGCGAATGTAGGCAGGGGCGGTGGGAGGAAGGCACGGGCTGTCTGCCCAGGTTGTGTGACTGCGAGACAGCAGCGGCAAGGCAACTCGCACGTCCGGCCCGGGTGGGGCGAGGCTTCGTGCTGGGGGGTCTGCCTGCACGTCAGTTGACTCCTCGTCGGAACGGCATCCGGGCGCAATCCCGGGCGGCGATGGTGCGAGACAACTCCATCATGTTCGTCCTCGGGAAGATTGCCAGATCGATCTCAAGAAAGCGAACTCCGAGCCCCATGGTTCGCCTGACGTAACTGGGATGCCCGCACACCAGGCCCGCGCGGACGCAGACTCTCGAGCGGGCAACAGGGAGCCTTGCGGTCTCTGAGAGGTCTGCCCCGTTGACCGCGCGGACGACCGCGTTCTGGGGGCATCCCGTCGTCAGGGTGCCTGACCGCGACGGTTCCAACCGTGCCCGCCAATGCTCGGCATTCCTCGCGGGGCCGCGCGGCTACCGCAGCGCGGCTCATGACGGCTCCTTCGTCACGTCCGACGGTTCGTCCGCTCCGCCAATGGTGAGCGTGCAGAGTGGCAATACGCCCGGTATCGTGCCGCAGTCCGACGAGGGCTCCTCCGCATCCATCTCCGGAAGGATGTCAGCATTGGCGTCGCTCACGCAGAGCCCATGACACGCGGCGATGGCGGCAAAAACCCCCTTGAGAGCTCGTGCTGCCGCGGGGTACCCCGCCCCGCATGAGGACTCCCTCAGGCGCGTGCAGAACGAGGGGAGCCAAACGCCGAGATGATCTTCCACAAACGAACGGAGTGCGTCGAACGTGACGCCCTCGTCTTCCGAGGCGCCTCGCTGGCGTGCCTGGGCCGCCAAGACGAGGAGTACCGCCAGAAACTCGATCTCCGCGCGCAGATGGTCGGGCCGTTCCCCGCGCTCGGGCGAAGGCTTGACGCCGAACGCGAGGTAGAACCCGCTGATGTCAGCGAGAAGCGAGCCTTTGTCGCGCCGGACGTACGCAGCCTCGTTGATCGGGCATGCGGCGGCGCCCTCGAACAGGCGATGATACTCGTTCGATCGTTCCGCGATGGCCGCCTCTGAGGCAACGCACACTGCATCGAGCAATGGGTGGCACTCCGCACGCTCGCCGAGATCGGCGGCCTGGATGAGTTGCTCAATCTCGTCGCGAGAGGGTAACTCAACCTCACGAGGATCGCGCAGCAAGTCGGCTGCGACCATGAGCAGGTCGGCGTGCGCGAGGAGCGACGAGTCCATGTGCGGTGGGCGGGTCACTTTTCCACCTCGTACTCGACCCAAAGGGAGTGGTGCTTGCGCCCGCCAGCGTTCCCCGCGTCGCCGTCCCAAACCGCGACCGCGAATGTGCTTGCCTTTCCCGGTGCAAACAGACCGGACAGGGCGTCGTTCGTGATCGGTCGGTGGATCACGACGCCCCATGCTCCCTCCTGCCATGCGCCGCGCCCGTCCGCAACACCATCAGGAACATGGGTGAGGGATCCGAAGCCTTCCGCCGTGATTTCCTCCACCGGCGTGGACCGGTGTTGTTCTGAGACGGGGTTGCCGGCACTGAGTGGTACGAACCAAGGGCGAGACCGCACGTCCTTGAATGATGCGGGCACTCGGGCGGGCGCACCGCCTTCGGCGAACCAGTACAAGTCGCTCCACGCGTTGGGATACAGAGTGGTCACGTCAACAAATCCTTCATCGACATCCCGCTGCCACAGAGCTTTCCAGTAGATCGATCGCACGGGCAAGCCGGGGCCGCCCATCAGGTAGGGGGCATCGGGCGCCATCGGAAACTGGATCCCCACTGCATCTGAGAACCGGCCTGTTTCCGTCTCCATTGCGGGATGCGCGTCAGCCCAGGAAAAGCGCCATGCGACGCGGGCGCCGTCGGTGACGCCCTGCACGCTGATGGACGTCACGGTCGCCGTCGTCAGGGTTGGCATGGTGGTGATCTGCGGCTGGAGGGGAACGTCAAGTGCTGGCGCTGCAGACCAGATCACATCGCCGGGGCCGAGATCAACTGGGACGGTCCCGACCCGCTTGACGATCAACCGCGGGGCTGCGGGTGCCGGATCGGAGGGCACGCGACGCCGACGCTTCGTGCCAGGCGCCGGTGGAGTGACGTCGCTGGCCACGGGGGGCTCCGAGGGTGCCGCTGCGGGAGGGGCCTGCGGCGCAGGAGGTTGAGCGGGTGGCTCTGTCGCCGCCGAGGTTTTCCGCGGAGCGACGGAGGGCTGCGGCGCCGCTTTCGCGGTTGTCTTGGAAGGCGAGGCGTCGTTGGATTTGCCGCATCCGTCCATCACGGAAGCGCTCACCCAGAGGGCGAATAATCCCAAGATACTCGTCGGCCCCACTCTGCGCGAGTTGCTCATGGCGGAGTTCCTGTATGGCATTCAGGGCGTGTTGTGTCTGTATACCGCATGCTTTTCGTCATAGTGCGTGCGGACATACGTCGGCTCGGTGAAGGGCACGCGAGCGACCTCTCTGCCCTCCGTATCCCAGCCGATCGCGACATCCCCCTCAACGTCGAAGCGATCGATAATGCGCTCGCTCGCACCGAAGAGCATCATCGCGCCGAGCAGCTTGGGGTCGTTCGGGATGTCCCGGTATGTGACTTTGGCCTCGGCGACGCCCGGGCCGAACAACTGCTCCAGAAAGCCGTCGGGCACATGCAACGGCGGGATATAGAACACGTTGGGGCCCGTTCCGTGCTGAGGGTAAAGCGGGAGCGCGAGTTTGCGGATTCGGATGATGTAATCCAGCGGGTTGTCCTCGCGCGGCTCACCCTGGCTCGTCCGAAACCCATGCAACCGGATCTTCCCGATGCACCCGGCGACACACAGGGCGACCTCGCCCTGCTCGACCCTCGGGAAGCACCCGATGCACTTCTCGCTGGCGCGGCTGATGACGTTGTAGAATACCTTCTTGTAGGGGCACGCCTTCACGCACTCCTGGTATCCGCGGCAACGCTGCTGATCGATCAGGACGATCCCGTCTTCGTCGCGCTTGTACACTGCCTTGCGAGGGCATGCAGCCACGCACGCCGGGTGATCGCAGTGGTTGCAGATCCGGGCGAGGTAGAACATCCACATCGGGTGTGTGTCCCCGAAATACTGCCCCAAGTCGGCGAGCCCGATAACCTCATCCTCGCCGAGATTGGGCGATGCGTAGTCCTGCGGCGTCGGCGAATATCCGCGCGGCGGAGCCCCTTTGTCCGTCTCGAAGATGGTCAGGCTCGTGAGCGTACCGCGATCCCACTTGGCAGGGTCGCTCTGCTTCAGGATATTGAGATCCCAACCCATCGGGTACCCGCCCCACGGTTTGGTCTCGACGTTGTTCCAGAAGATGTGTTCCTGTCCTTTGCCGCTCGTCCAGCACGTCTTGCACGCCACTGTGCAGGTTTGGCAGGCAATGCACTTGTTCGTGTCAAACACGTACGCCACCTGCCGCTGAGGAGGCGGGGCCTCGTACGGATAGGCCATGTCACGGTTCAGTTGCCAGTTGTGTCGTGTGCCCATCGGGTCAATCCTGTTGTGTGCGGGGAGGACAGAGACGCCGATCAGCCCTTGGCGATGTACCCGCCTTCGAAGTACTTCTTCAGTTCCGCGGACTCGTACGTGGGTCGCAGTCCCAGTGCCGCCGGCCGCCAAAGGCCCTCGCCGCCAATACCGCCAGCCTCGGCGCGGGTGATCTTCACCAGCGACTCGCGAGGCGCGCCAGTGGGGCAATGCACGTCCGGCACAAAGCCCTGGGTCATGACCTGCCCGAACAGGCCCTTCACTGTCAGCGAGTCGGTCATCCACGTGGGCTTGAGCCATGCCCGGGTGCACGACTGTTGGCTTCCTGTGCGGAACATGGCCTGGTAGTTGGTATCGGGATTCTTGGCGATTCCGGTCGGGTTCGTCGCGGCCCCCTTGACCGACCCCCACGTTGCGGCGTACGCGTTGTGCCACATGCGGGTCACCCCCCGGGGCGTCCCCGGGTAGTATCGAGCCCTGGCGAGCAAGCGCGCCACCTTGGCCCACTCCGGGTTCTTTTGCCACCCTCGGAAGGGTCGGTCCGCAGGGTCCGCATCGATCCAGACGTAGTCGCCGTCTTCAACCCCGAGCGACTTGGCATCCGCTGGGTTGATGTCCACGTACATCTCAGATACGAACGGTTTGCGCTTGTCCTCCCGGTGCATGTCGCCGAATGGACCGAACCACAGCGAGATGATGTCGATGTCGACCGGGGTGCTGTGCGTTCCATGCCGATACTTAGGCGTGTGGAACACCAGCGAGAACCCGTCGCGGTGCAGCGGGTGCCGCGTCGCGAGCACCTCCTCGGCCGTGCGTACCACGTGGCGCGCTTGGCGGGTATCACCGTCCAGTTGGGACGAGGGCACTCCGTAGTCCTCGGGGCGCTTGGGGCGCAGCAGTGGGTGGGGAGAAGCCACGATTACGTTTGGCTCATAGAACGTTGCGTCGACGGGCTCTCGATGAACCACCATGTTCTCGCCGCTGTCAATGAACTCCTGCTCCTCCCGGTAGAACTCCAATCGACCTGACTTGGTGTACCAGGGTTTATCCTCGTAAGCCTGCTCCCATCCGACGTGCTTGGGGTAGGTCCGAGTCTCGATGATTGTCGGGATTCCCTGCTCCGCAAGCCGCTCGATCGCCTCGATGTGGTGCCCCCGCGTTGCGTTCGATGCGTCGATGATCCGCTGGAGATAGGGGCGGGCCCGCCCCTCATCTACGAATCGCCAGAGGTCCGCAAAGCGACGGTCATCCGTCATTTGTCCCAAGGACTTTCCGATCCCGGCAGCGATTTCGATATCGCCGAGGGAGTCGTGAATTCGCGGGAGCGGCGTGGTAGGGAACACATACAAGAACGGGTTCGTCACGCTGATGCTCATGTCCGGACACTTGAACTCCGCCCATGAATCTGCGGGGAAGACAATGTCCGCGTACTCGCAACTCGCCGTCCACCACCACTCGCACACCCCGATGAACTCCACCCGCGGGTACCCATTCACCACGTTCTCGTAATGCCCCTTCGCCGTCCCCATCAGCGAGTTCGAGTTCGACACCATGATCGATTTCGTCGGCGTCGGCAAGTGCGTCTTGCCGGTCAGCGCGTGCGCCCCCATCCGCAGGATCCGATCCCCCGCGTTGAAGTAGTGCGCCGATTCGGCCCGGTAGCAGGATCGCGTATGGACGGGCTTGCTCGGGTCTGACTCGACGTCAAAGGGGTCTTCGCCGACGTACTGCCCCACGCCGGACATGAACGCGGTGCGGTAGTTTCCCGCGTACGAGCCCACGGTTCCCCCCTGGAACCCGACGTTGCGCGTGAGCGCCGCGACGAGAATAACCGCCCGGTCCTTCAGGTCGTTGTTGAAGAACTGGTTCGGACCCATTCCCAGCGCGAAGAGCGTCTTCTCCGGGTTCGATGCCGCGAGTTTCGCCAGGCTCCGGATCGCCTCCGCAGGCGCCCACGTCAGGGCTTCGACCTGTTCGGGTGAGTAGTCGGCCTCAATCATCTCTCGCGTGACGCGAAAGACGGTGCGGCACGTGACGCGCGAGCCGTCGGCAAGCGCAACGTCGACCTCGCCATCGAGCAGCGGATCGACGCCCGTACCGGCGAAGTGCCTTCCCACCTGGTCGCGGTTAACCGCCACCGGCGCACCCTTCGAGGCGTCCCACATTACGTGGTCGCCCCACTCGACGCGCTTCCCTTCGTCGATCACCGCGCCCGGTTGCTGGACCAGCGGCGGGCCTTTCTCCCCAACCTTCCGCAGCACGGTGTTGTTCTTCAACTCCGCCAAGGTGTAGTCCGGGAATACCTCCGACGCACGCAGCAGCCGGGCGGTGTCCATCCGCACCAGCAGCGGGAGGTCGGTGTTCGACTTGACATACCCGTCGTCATAGAGCTTCTCCGAGATAATCACATGCGCCATTCCGAGGGCGAGCGCGGGGGTTGTTCCGGGGCGCACGATGACCGCTTCGTCCGCTTTGTTCATCGTCGCGCTGTATTCGCACGCGATCACGACGACCTTCGTCCCCTTCATTCGCGCTTCGGTCAGCCAGTGTGAGTCGGGCATTTTTGTCGCGATCCAGTTCATCCCCCACACCAGCACAACCTTGGCGTGCTCCACGTTGCACAGGTCGAACTCGAGCGTCTGCTGTCCCGTCACCATGGGGTGTCCCGGGGGCAGGTCCGTGTGCCACGTGTAGCTGTCCCAGTTGCGGGCCCCCAGCGCCTGCTCAGGCCCCACCCCGCGGAGCTTCGCGTCCAGCAGCGCCAGCGAGTTCGCCAGCCGGTACAACGCGAACACCCGCGTCGCCCCCAGCGCCGGCATCCCCCCGCGGAACTTGAGCACCTGCGTCCCCGCCCCTTGAGTTGCCTCCACCATCAGCGGGTCGTATCCCTGCAACGACAGGCGCTCTTGCCCTTGTGCGCCGGTGTACGTCTCCGCGATGTTCGCCAGCGCCTTGGCGCTCATCTCGAACGCCTGCTCCCAACTGATCGCCTCCCACCCGTCCTGTCCGCGCCGCAGATACTTCGTCCGATCAACCTCGCCCGTCTTGGGGTCACGCGGCATCCCATCGGCGATCCACTGTCGGAATCCCGCTCGCACCATCGGACGCTTGCACCGCCGATCCCCGTAGAATCGCCGCACCAGCGCCAGTCCCTTTTGGCAGCACCGCGGATCCCACCGCCCGGAAGCCCGGTTGCCCGCCAAGTCCGTCGCCTTGCCGAAGCCGTATGTCGGCATGAGACGTGTCACCACGCCGTTCTTCACATGCGCGCGCAGCAGGCAGTTATGCGTGTCATTCGGCGCGCACAGCAGCGTGAACGTCGAATCGCTCCGGTACAGGTCCCGGTACACTTTCTCCCACCCTCGGTTGGGGTACTGGCTCAGGGGATTCTGCACCGTCAGCGCGGTCAGGTCATCCAACATTCCTGCCGCTTCCGAGGCCACCATCGCCGCCGCTGCTCCCGAGGCGGCCACCTGGTACAGAAACCTGCGACGCGTACAAGTCGGTCGAGTTTCGTTGGGACGCACCTGATCGTGAGCCATGGCGTTCTCCGCCTTCAAGTTCTTCAGATAGCTTCCGCTTCCCGGTGCCGCTTCTCGGAGTGGTCAGGACGAAAGCAAGCCGTTCAGGAGCCAAAACAGGATATCAGCATACGTTGATCTGATTTGCCTGTCCAATCGGCCCGAGACTCACGTTTGCTCGAAAAAGTGTGTCGCGAGTCCTCGCAGCGCGAATGCGTTGGACTCGCCCTACTGTAAAGCGTTGCGGGGCAGCAATATGAGTGTTGTTCACGTGGGGTCAGCCTTGGAACGCCACGGACACTCATTGACTGGTTCACAATAGGGTGTGCACGAGTTTTCCACAGAATCGGGTGCCACCCCCAACTGCGGGGGTTAGCAGGCTGCTGAAGAATCTTCCCGAACACGCGCCGAATCGCGCAACCGCCGCGGCAGGTGGTGCGAAGATGGCGGCGTGAGAGGACGCATCACGGGCCATTCGAACCTGTTCGTGAGGATCAACCTGGAGGAGCTGGTCCCCGACGACCACCCGCTGCGGACCATCAGGCGCATGGCCGGCGAGGCGCCGGCCTCGATCTTCGAGGACTTCTACAACCGCCGGAGAACCCACGGCAGCATCGGCTACCTCAGCCCCGAACAGTTCGAGGCGGCCCGACGCTGATACATTTACACCGTCCACCGGAGATGGGCAGGTTCATACTGTCACCGTGTCCGCCAGAGGTGGGCAGGTTCAATGAACAATTCAAAGCACGAATCAAGCAGGCCATCGATGCCGTCGAAAGGGTCCGTCGGATCGCCAGCGCCGTTGATCTTCATGGCACTTAGCCCGTCCGTTTCGATCTTGGTCTCGTCAGTCGGCACTTTCGGAAAGCACCCCGCGCGAACAAGTGCCGCACAACCTAATGGCTCTTCGCGCTCGCCTGACCCGCAGGTCGGGAGTTCGGCGCTGCGGCGGGTGGCCTCACTTGCCTGAATCGGGTTGACCCTGCCCCGACTCCACCCTTACAGTTAGGGTGTGACGGACCATCGGTGCCGGGGCAAAATCCCGGCGAAGGAACCTGCCATGCGTGCGGTGCTTCAACATGTCCGGTGATCGGGGCGCCATGCCGATTGGCCCCCGGAAGTCTGGAGTCATCGCCAGGAGGGCGATGGGCCAGGCGGGCACGGAGGGTCTGCCGATGCGTTAGTCGGCGGATCATCTGGGCTGGGGTTCGCGCCTCGGGCGCGAGCCTGCACCGGGCTGCGAGGGGAGGAGACTCCCGCGTAGCCCGCGGCGTTTTTGGAATGGGCCCCGCGCGGGTGGGGCGACAACCAGGGCAACGACCGGGGCGCGCCCGTGCGCCCGACAACTCGGAAGGCTTTGCATGAGCGCGGTGAACACCCAGGAAATGATGCGGATTCTCGACTCGATCGCACGCGACCGGAACATCGAGCGCGCGACGCTGGTCTCAGACCTTGAACAGGCCATGGTCTCCGCCGCCCGGCGGCACTTCAACACCCTCGACGCCGAGGAGTTCGCCTGCAAGGTAGACCCCATCTCCGGCTCGATCACACTCACCCGCCACGGCCAGCCTCTCGAGATGGAGCCCAAGGAGTTCGGACGCATCGCCGCCCAGACCTTCAAGCAGGTGATGATCCAGCGCTTCCGCGACGACGAGCGCGCCAGCATCCTCGGCGATTTCTCCAAGCGCGTCGGCGAGATCGTCACCGGCACCGCCCAGCGCTACGAGGGCGGCATGCTCGTCGTGCAGGTCGACCGCGCCGAGTCCGTCATGCCGCGCAGCGAGCAGATCCCCGGCGAGCAGTTCCCCCCCGGCACCCGCGTCCGCTGCCTGATCCTCGACGTCCGCGACCTCGGCAACCAGGTCAAGATCGTCATCAGCCGCGCCAATCCCGACTTCATCAAGCGCCTCTTCGAGGTGGAAGTGCCCGAGGTCGCCGAACGCATCATCGAGATCAAGGCGATGGCCCGCGAGGCCGGGTACCGCACCAAGATCGCCGTCTCCAGCGTCGACAGCAAGGTGGACGCCGTCGGCGCCTGCGTCGGCGTGCGAGGCAGCCGCATCAAGAACATCGTCGATGAACTCAACGGCGAAAAAATCGACATCGTCCGCTGGAACGAGAGCAGCCAGATCCTCATCCAGAACGCCCTCAAGCCCGCCGAGGTGAGCGAGATCAGCCTCTGCTTCGAGCTCGGCCGGGCCACGGTCGTCGTCCGCGACGACCAGCTCAGCCTCGCGATCGGCAAGCGCGGCCAGAACGTCCGCCTCGCCGCCCGCCTGACCGGGTGGGACATTGACATCCTCACCCCCGAAGAGTTCAACAAGGGCCTGGAGATCATGTCCGAAACGCTGCTCGCGATCGCCGGTGTCGCCGAAGACCTGGTGGACCGCCTCGCCGCGGCGGGCATGGTCAGCGTCTTCGACATCGAAGAAGTCGGGGCCGATGTCCTGGTCAACGAGTTCGCCGTCGATCCGCCCGTCTCAAAGGTCATCATCGAGGTCTGCGCCGCCAAGGCCAAGATCGTCGCCGAGCAGCAGCAGCGCGAGAAGGAAGAAGCCGAGAAACGCCGACAGGAGGACGAAGCCGCCGCGCGTCGGCTCCTCGAAGGCGGGGCCCCCCCCGAAGCCGCCTCCCCCGCCGAGGGCGAGACGACGGACGGCGAGGCGCGGGCCCGCGAGATTCTCGGGCAGTAGCGGTTGGGAGAGGTCGGGCGAGGCCGCGCGGCCATCGCCCGGGTCGGATCGAGGTCGGAGAGCCTGGAGCATCATTTGGCCGGAACTCGAATCTCAGCACTGGCGAAAGAACTGAACGTCACCTCCAAGGCCATCTTGGAGAAGTGCCGGGCAGAGGGCATCCCCGAGGACGCGGCCAAGTCCGCCGCCTCGACCGTGGGGCCCGGCCTTGAGCAGACGATTCGAGAGTGGTTCACCGCCGGGGCGAACGCAACGGCCGTGGAGACCTCCAGGCCCGTCGATCTCGATCAGGTCCGCGCCAAGCCGCGCTCCGCCAAGGCCGGCCACGACTCCTCCGACGATGGGGGCGGGCCGGTCGCGACCACCGTCGAAGCGCCCGCCGAGCCCAGGCCGAGGCGTGTGCCGTCGGCCAGATCCCGCGTGAGCCCCCCGGGCGACCGCGACGGCCACGCCTCGGAACCGCCCGCAGAGTCCACCCCGGCGCACGTCGAGCCCCCCGCTGAAGTCACCGCGCCTTCTCGCCCGGCTGCCGCCCCTGTGCCGGCCGCCGAGCCCAAGCCTGTCGAAGCGCCCAAGGCGCCCGAGCGGGCGCACGCGCTCCCGCACGCGCCGTCCCCGCAGCCCGTTCCGGCGGCTCCCGCTGCGAGCGCGCCCGCCGCCCCTCGCACCGGGCCCGCCCATCCGCCCCGCGCCGACGAAGGCCCCAAGGGGCCCGGCCCCGCCGGCCCGGGCATTCGCCCCGGCGCGCCCCGGCCTCCCGCCGGGCCTCCGCCCCGGATGAACGTCCCCGTGCGCCCCAAGGTCGTCACGCCGGCCGGCCCTCAACTCCAGGCCAAGGCCCCGGTGCGGCTCTCGGGCCCCAAGATCATTCGCGTCGAAGCCCCGGACCCCGTCGAGGCCCCGCGCCCCAGGCGCGCCCCGGCCTCCGGCGGGCCTGTGGGCGGCGGCGGCGCAACCACCGGCGGACGCGGCGCGGGCGGCCGCTTCGGTGGCCCCTCGACCGGTGAACGCGAAGATGACCGCAACCCCCGGCGCACCCAGAACAAGCGACGCACCTCCGGCGAAGGCAGCGGCGGAATCCCCGCCCGGCGCCGCGGCATGGCCGACGAGATGCCCGCCGCGGGCGCATGGACCGAGCAGGACCTCGCCGAGCGCGAGGCCAGGCTGCAGCGCTCCGGCGGCTACATGAAGATGCGCCGTCAGCAGGCGAAGCGCCAGCAGGGCGGCCCGGGCCAGTCGATGGGCCCCGCCGGCGCGCCGGGTCGCGTCGTCATCGCCGCGCCCTTCACCATCAAGGAACTCTCCGAGGTCACCGGCATCAAGAGCGCCGAGATCGTCAAGAAGCTCTTCTTGAAGGGCGTCATGGCGACGATCAACTCCGGCATTGATCCCGAGAAGGCCCAGGAGATCATGATCGACTTCGACATCGAGCTCGAGGTCACCACCGCCAAGACCGCCGAAGAAGCCGTCAGCGATGAGATGTCCAACCGCAAGGCGCTCGACGAACGCGCCCGCGGCCCCGTCGTCACCATCCTCGGGCATGTGGACCACGGCAAGACCAGCCTCCTCGACAAGATCCGCAACGCCAACGTCGCCGCCGGCGAGGCGGGCGGCATCACCCAGGCCACCAGCGCCTTCCGCGTCCCCGTCAAGGTCGGCGAAGACACCAAGGACGTGGTCTTCCTCGACACCCCCGGGCACCAGGCCTTCACCGAGATGCGCTCGCGCGGCGCCAACATGACCGACGTGGTCGTGCTCGTTGTCTCCGCCCCCGAGGGCGTCATGCCCCAGACCATCGAGAGCATCAACCACGCGCGCGCCGCCAAGGTGCCCATCGTCGTCGCCCTCAACAAGATCGACCGCGCCGACGCCACCGACGCGGTCATCCAGAAGACCCTCAGCCAGCTCGCCGACGCCGGCGTCTCCACCACCGAATGGGGCGGCGACACCGATGTCATCCGCACCAGCGCGACCACCGGCAAGGGCATCCCCGAGCTCCTCGAAACCCTCGACTACCAGGCCCAGTTGCTCGGCCTCACCGCCGACTTCGCCGGCCCCGCCCGCGGCACCGTCATCGAGTCCAAGGTCGAGCCCGGACGCGGCGCGGTCGCGAACATCCTCGTCCGCGACGGCTGCCTCAAGGTCGGTGATTTCATCGTCGCCGGCCGGGCCTTCGGGCGCGTCCGCGACATCACCAACGACCGCGGCCAGAAACTCAAGGAGGCCACGCCCCCCATGCCCGTGCAGATCTCGGGCATCGACGAGATCCCCGACGCCGGAGACAAGTTCTTCGTCGTCGAGAGCCTGCGCCAGGCCCAGGACGCCGCAGAGCAGCGCCGCGACCGCGAGCGCGAGGCCCAGCTCAGCCAGCCCAAGGTCACGCTCGACAGCCTCTTCAACCGCATGTCCGAGAGCGACACCAAGGAAATTCTCGTCGTCCTCAAGGCAGACGTGCAGGGCTCCGTCGATGCCATCAAGGGCGAGATCGAGCGCATCACTTCCGCCGAGGTCAAGGTCCGCGTGCTGCACGCCGCGGTGGGGGGCGTCACCGAGAGCGACGTCATCCTCGCCGAGGCCTCGAAGGCGATCATCGTCGGCTTCAACGTCATCCCCTCGGGCAAGGCCCGCCGCCTCGCCGAGGACAAGGGTGTCGAGATCCGCGCCTACCGGGTCATCTACGACATCATGGACGATCTCAAGGCCGCCGCCGAGGGCATGCTCGCCCCCGAGGTCCGCGAAGAAATCCTCGGGCACGCCGAGGTCCGCCAGGTCTTCAAGATCACCAAGGTCGGCGCCATCGCCGGCTGCTACGTCACAAACGGCGTCGTGCAGCGCGATGCGCTGGTCCGCGTCACCCGCGGCGGCGTGGTCATCGAGCACGACCGCCGCCTCGCCCAGCTCAAGCGCTTCAAGGACGACGCCAAGGACGTCCGCGCCGGCATGGAGTGCGGCATGAAGATCGACGGCTACGACGACATCAAGGAAGGCGACATCATCGAGTGCTACAAGAAAGTGGAAGTGAAGCGGACGCTGTGAGCGCCCGCGGGAGAATCACCGCCGCGCCGATGCCGGTTCCGGCCCCCGTCCGGGGGGAGCCCTTCGGAGGGTCGTCCGCCCCGGTCGTGCGTGAGCCGTCCCCTTCGCCTCGCAACTTCGAGGAAACCAACCGGCGGGGCGGCGTGACGAAGCGGGGGTGTGCCGGTCGGCGATTCTCGGGCGGATGTGTGGTGCCCGGGTGGGCGTCGGAGAGTTGGGGCCGGGTGTTGATTCAACGCGGAACGTGTTCATGGTGATCGGCGTGCTGCAGGTAGAACTCGCGATCCACGGGGCGGAGTCGATCAAGGACAAGCGCCGCGTCGTTCATTCGTTGCGCGATCGCCTGCACCGCGAGCACCTCGTCAGCGTCGCGGAGGTCGGCGATGCGGACCGCGCCGATCGCGCCACGCTGGCCATCGCCCTGGCGGGCAAGGAAGGCCGCCGGGTCGGCGAGGTGCTCGACGCCGTCGCCGGCAAGGTGCGCGCCGCACTCGGGGCCGAACTCATCGCCTCCCGCCGCCAGATCATCCGCGAGGAACAGATCGCCGATCTTGAGCCGGGCGAAGAACCTGACATCGAGGCGATCAACGCCGAGATGCGCTCCCGCGCCGCCGAGGCCGGGCTTTCGGAGGGCGACGCATGAACCGGCGCACCAGCCAGGTCTCCTCTACGCTTCGCGCCGCCGTGCAGGAAGTCATCAGCCGCGGGCTCGCCGACCCCCGCATCCGTGGGCTCATCACCATCACCGAAGTCACCATGTCCGACGATCTCCAGCAGGCCACGCTGCGCGTCAGCATCTACCCCGAAGAACGTCAGGAACTCACCTTCCACGGGCTCCAGGCCGCTGCCGCCCACATTCGGCGCGAGGCCGGCGAACTCATGGCGATCAAGCGCATGCCCGCGCTCCAGTTCCGGCTTGACGGCTCCCTCAAGCGCCAGGCGAAGGTCTTGGGGGCTCTGGCTCAGGCGGCCGATGAGCACGAAGCGGCGCCCCCCGCGCCGCCTCAGGCCGAGCCCGATCCGCCCGCGTCGGAGCCTGCCCCATGACCAGCCCCGACCCGGCCCGCAAGCTCAAGGCGCTCCTCAAGGCCCAGGCGGCCGCCGGGCCGGTCACGCACGAGCCCGTCCAGGTCTTTGCCGGGCTCGAGCGCGGCGTCAGCGAACTCCTCTTCGCCTTCCTGCTCTGGGAGGCATCTCAGCCCTCGGCCCTCGGGGCCGCCCGGCGACTCGTCTCCGAGCTCGTCGACTGCAACGAACTGCGCGTCTGCACCCCCGAAGATGTCGCCCGCATCCTCGGCCCGCGCTACCCGCGCGGCCTGGAACGCGCCGAGCGGCTCATCGCCGCACTCAACGCCGTGTACGCCAAGGAGCACGAAGTGAGCCTCGCGCCCGTCAGCGCCATGCCCAAGCGCGACGCCCGGGCCGCCCTCGACGCACTCGACGGCATGGTCCCGTTCGTCTCCGCGCGGCTCATGCTCCTCGTCCACGGCGGGCATGTCTTCCCCGCCGATGAGCGGTTGGCGGGCTATCTCAAGGGCGCGGGCGTGATCGTCGAGGGCGACCTCTCGGGGTGGATCGAGCGCCAGTTTCGCGCCGGCGAACTCATCGAGCCCTACCTTCTCATCGAGCGCGGGTGCGAGGCCGCCGCGGACGGGCGCGGCAGGCCCTCCAGGCCCCGCCGCTCGGCCACGCGCAGCGCGCGGTCGGGCGAATCGGCGTAGGTCCGCGCTGGCCGCGGGCACGAGGAGCGGGCATGGATGCAAGATCGCTCAATCCGACGCGGGCACTCTGGCTCGCCGGGCCGTTGCTGCTCGCTTCATGCGCGGGTGGCGCTGAACCCGGGCCCGCGCAGGTTGCCCTCCGCGCCACGCTCCGTGAACCGGCCGTCGATCTCGGCCCGGACGTGCTCCGCTCGCTTCCAACCCTCTCCATGGGCCAACCGATCTCGCCCGGCACGCCGGAGTACAGCGCGGCGATGCTCCCCCTCGCAGAGGTGCTGCACACCCTCGCCTGGGTTCCGCCCGCCTCGCCCGCCCGGCCCGCATGGTCAGGCTCCGAGGTGGCGATGTCCGCCTACTCGCGCGGGCGCATGACCATGCTCGCCGGCGATGCCCAGGGGGCTATCGAGCCCCTCCGCGAAGCAACCCGGCTGGACCCCGACGCCCCCGAGCCCTGGCGCGAACTCGGCGAAGTGCTCATTGCGACCGGCGACCGTTCGGGCGGGGCCGAAGCGCTCACGCGCGCCATGGACCTCGGGGCTCACGATTCACGCACCGTGCTGCTCCTGGCCTCCGAACTTCTCACCGCCGGGAAGCGAGACGAGGCGCTCGCCCGTCTCGCCTTCGGCGCAGCGCAGCCCCCGGTCGGCGACCCCGGGCCGCGCAGGCTGATCCATGCCAATCTCACCTCCTTGCTCATCGCCGCAGGTCGCGTCGCCGCGGCCGCCGAAGCCTGCGCCGTCGCCCACGAGGACGGGCTCGCGGTCGTGGCCCGCTCCGCCTACCGGCGCGAACTCGGCGAAATGCTCCAGCGCGCCGGTCAGCAGTGGACCGAGGTCTCCGACGGCTTCGCACGCCTCGGCCTCTGGAGCCGCGCGGCGGACACGGCCAGGCAGGCGATCGAATCCCGCCGGGGGGGCGATGAACTCCTCACCGACCGGCTCGCCCGGGCCCTGCTTCTCGACGGGCGCGCGGACGAAGCCCGCGCCGCCGCCCTGGACGCCCTGAGAGCCCGCGCCGGGCTGCTCGATGATCGGCTGGTGATTCTCCTCCGGGGCCTGCGCGACGCAACCGGCGTCGCCTTCGGTGACGGGGCCCTCGAAGCGTGCGACAGCGACGATGCCCGCCGAGGGGATGCATTCCTGCTCTGGCGTGCCCGCGTGCAGGCGGCCGCCTCCTCTCCGGAAGAGCGCGAGCATGTGCTCACCGAGGCGATGCGCAGATTTCCCGCCGAACCCGACCTTGCCTTCGACCTTCTCTGGCCCGGCCCCGGCGAGAGCGATTCCGCCCGCGTGGCCCGGGCCCTCCGCGCGGTCGGGGCCGCGCCGCGTTCGGCAGGCGCGATCGCCCAGGCGATGCGCCAGGTTTCACCCTCCCTCGCGCCGATCTTTGAGGCGCTCGCCGCGCTGCACCAGCCCGCCGGCGCACTGCTTGCCGCCCGACTTGAACTGCTCCGTGAGCATCCTGAAGCCGCCTTGGTGCACCTCGCAGGCGCGGGCGACCCCGGCATCGCCTCCGAAGCAGCGCTCGCGCGCGTGCAGGCCCTCGCGGCGCTCGGCGAACTTGAACAGGCACGCCTGGCGTGTGATGACCTCATCGCCGCTGCCCCCGCCTCGCCCTGGGCCTTTGAAGCGCTCGTGGCGGTCCAGCGCTTCGACGAGGCGGCTCGCCTGGCGGACGACGCCCTCGCGCGCGGACCGCAGGCCGAGTTTCCGGCCTGGTGGGCACGTTCCGCAACCACCCTCGCCCTGTCGCGTGGTGAGCCCGAACGTGCCTGGGTCATCCAGGATGCACGCTCCGACACAGACCCCTTTGACGGCTCGCTCCTCCTGGCCCGGATGCAGCGGCACCTTCCTCGCGGCCCGCAGCCCGACCAGGCCGCCCTCAACGAGATCGCCACGCGCCTGCGCGATGACCTCCCCGGTTCAACCGTCGTCCGCCGCGCCGTCACCGGCGAGTTCGCGCAGCGCGGCATGTTCCCCCAGGCCGCCGAACGGGCCGAGGCCCTTGCCCGCGAACGGTGGGGCGTGCCCGGCGCGTCCGAATCGCTTTGGCAGGTCCTGGAGGCTTGGCAGCGCCGTGAGCCCGGCCCCGGCGCCGCCCGCGCCATGGCCCTCGCAGACGAAATCGCCCGTGAAGGGGGCGACCCGGAGCGGGCGACGGCCGCCCGGGCGCGGGCGCTCCGTATCTCCGGCCGACTCGACGAAGCCCGCGAGGCCCTGGTCCAACTCGCCCCCGTGTCCAGCCTCTTCGCGGTCGAACTCGAGGCATTCACCCGGTCCGCGCAGCGTGATGTGCCGGGGGCCGATGCGCTCCGCCGGGCACGTCTCGAATCTTCGCCCCCGTCCCTGCCCGTGCTCATCGAGCGGGCCTCGTTCTACGCCGAGCAGGGCGAGCTGGCAGCCTTTGCCGATGCCGCCGAGGCGATCCCCGCCTGGTGCGGGTTGCTGCCCGGGCAGCGCGCGGCCCTCGGGCGGGCCGTGGACGATGCCGCCGCGCAGACCGCCGCCCTGCGCGATGAAGCAATGGCCCGGCGCTGGGAGGCCCTCTGCGCCGCCGCGCTCGCGCACGGATGCGAGGTGGGTCCCGCTTCGCACGCCTACCGCCTGTCCGTGCTCGCTCTGCGTGCCCCGCGCGACGCCGAGGCGATCCGTCTCGCCGTCGATCAGGCCACCCACGATCATCCCTCCCAGGCCCGGGCGCTCCGCTACGCCCCGGTGCGTGCCCTTGTCGAAGCGGAGCGACTCACCGACGCCGCCGCGGCCATGGGCCCGCTCGTCACCTCCGACCCCCTCGCCACCGCGGAAATCTGGGACTCGTGGATCAGGCTGGCCGCCCAGGCCGGCGATGATGCCCTCGTCCGCGGCCTCGCGGACCGCCTGCCCGATGGTGACCTCGCACGCGAGATCGTCAAGACACTCGGGTCAACGCCGGAAGGCCCCGCGCCCGCCGATCCCAGGGCCGATCTCCTCTACCGTCTGGCGGGCCTGCTCTCGTTCTTTGGCCGAGATGACCTCGCCGACGAGATGCACGAGCGGTGCCTCGCGCTCGACCCGGAACACGTCTGGGCGAGCAATGACCACGGCTACCGCCTCGCCCTCAAGGGCGAACGCCTCGACGATGCCGAGCGCATGCTCGTCCGCGCCGCCCGGGCCTTGCCCGAGAACCCCGGCATCATTGATTCGCTCGGGTGGGTCCGGTATCGCCTCGGCGTGCTGCGCGATGATGTTGACGAGGCGGGCGCCGTGGTGCGCGAGAGCGCCGTCACGCTGCTCACCCGCGCCGCGACGCTCGCTGGCGACGATGCGAGCGCCGAGGTTCTCGAGCACCTCGGCGATGCCCTCTGGCAGGTCAACCGGCGCGACGAGGCCGCGTCGCGCTGGAGCCAGGCCCTCGCTCGGGCGGAACTTGAACTCACCCGCATCCCCGAGGGCCCTGGCGGCTCTCCCCAGGCGCGCCTCCGCGCCGCCGCCGAGGAGCGCATCGCCGGGCTCCACGCGCGCCTCGACGCCGCAGCATCCGGCGTCCCCCCTCCGGTCGCACCCCTCGTGCGCCCTCCGAACTGACCCTCTGGCGCTCGCCCGAAGGCCCGTTGCTTGTTCCGAGTTTGATCGCGACGGCACACCGGGGCCCCTCCGCGGGCCCGGTCATTCAGGCAGGATTGACATGGCCGGACACAACAAGTGGTCGAAGATCAAGCACCGCAAGGCCGCGGTCGAGAAGAAAAAGACGAAGATCTGGTCCAAGTGCTCGCGCGCGATCATGGTCGCCGCCCGCCACGGCGGGCCCGATCCCGATTCCAACATCACGCTCCGCTACGCCGTCGAAGAAGCCCGCTACGCCAACATGCCCAAGGACACCATCCAGCGCGCCATCGACAAGGGGGCCGGCGCGGGCGCGGGCGACGCCTTCGAAAACGTCACCTACGAGGGCTACGGCCCCGGGGGTGTCGCCATCGTCGTCGAGGGCCTCACCGACAACCGCGCCCGCACCGCCGGCGATGTGCGCCTCGCCTTCTCCGACTCCGGCGGCGCCCTGGGCGCCACGGGCTGCGTCGCCCACGTCTTCCGTTCGGTCGGGCGCATCATCGTGCCCGGCGCAGGCATGACCGAAGAACGCCTCATGGACCTCGCAATCGAGGCCGGCGCCGATGATGTCATCCCCCCCGAGCCGGGCGACGATGATGAGCCCGCCCCCTTCGAGGTTCACTGCGCCCCCACGGCGCTCATGGCCGTGCGCCGCGCGCTCGAAGCCGCCGGCGTGCGCGTCGAACTGTCCGAACTCACCAAGATCGCCGCTGACACCGTGCCCATCTCGGCCGAGCAGGCCGAGACCCTCGCCGATCTCGTCGATGCCCTCGAAGACAACGACGATGTGCAGCGCGTCTACACCAACGCCCGGGTCGATTGAACGCCCGCCGTCTCGGGCTCGGCCTCGTCGTCCAGCACCACGATGTCGATGGTCCGCTTCGGCAGCGCCCAGTCCCCCTCCGTCACACGCTGCTCGACATGCCCCGCGTCTGCCCGGCTCCAACTGAACTCGATCCGCCGGAACTCCCCGCGCTCAAACTCCGTGCCCTCGCCCGCATCTTCGTACAACGTGCCCCGCGCGCTCCCGTCCGCCCCGGGCGCGACGAACAGCGTCAGCGGCTCGCACGGACCATGCCCGGCGAACTCCATCACCGGCCCCAGCGGGATCACCGACCCCGGACGCGCCCGCAGGCGCGGCAGCGCACGGTCCGTCTCCACCGGTTCGAACGCCGGCCACTCCGGACGCACCGCCGGCCCGCCCTCCCCCGCGGCCTCCACATCACACTCCACCAGCACATCGCTCCCCAGCAAGAAGCCGTCCGCCCTCGCCCTGAGCCCGGCATCACGCGCATCGGCCATGAAGAGCGGCCGCACCACCGGCAGGCCCGTGCGCGACGCCTCTTCGAACACCGTGTACAGGTACGGCATCAGCCGCATCCGGCGCTCCAGCGCCAGGCGGCACGCCCTCTCGCACTCCGGCCCGAAACTCCACGGTTCGTGGTCCTTCGTGCCCTTCTCGCTGTGCCCCCGCGCCAACGGCAGGAGCGCCCCGATCCCCATCCACCGCGCGAAGAGCTCCGCATCCGCGTTGCCCGAGAACCCCCCGATGTCAGGCCCCGCGAAGGGCTGGCCCGACATCCCGAGATTCAGCGCCATCGGAATCGACCACCCCAGATGACGCCAGTTGCTCGTGTTGTCCCCCGTCCACGCCGCCGCGTAACGATGCCCGCCCACGAAGTTCGCCCGCGAGAGCACGAAGGGGCGTCGCTCCGGGCGGGCCGCCCGCATCCCCTCCCGCGTTGCGCGGACCATCTGCATGCCGTAGATGTTGTGATACCGGCTGTGCGGGCCCGGCCCGCCGAGGTCCGCATCCGCCTGGTGCCGCGCATCGGGCGCCATCGTCTTGCCGGGCGCCTCGAAGATCGCCGGCTCGTTCATGTCGTTCCACAGCCCGCCCGCGCCTCGCGCCAGAAACGGCGGCTGCAATCCGGCCCACCACGCCCGCACGCGGTCGCTGGTGAAGTCGGGAAATGCGCACACCCCGGGCCACACCTTGCCCTGCACCTCCTCGCCCCCGGCGCCGCGGATGAAGCACGAACGCCCCGAGTCGTAGATCTCATACCCCGGCTCGGCCTTGATGCCGGGGTCGATCATCCACACGCTCTGGAACCCCTCCGCCCGAAGTTCACCCGTGAGATGCTCGGGGTTCGGAAACCGCACCGGGTCAAACGTGAAGCACCGGAAGCCCCGCATGTAGTCGATGTCCAGCCAGATCGCATCGCACGGGATGTGCCTCCGCCGGAACTCCCGTGCCACCTCCAGCGCTCGCGCCGCCGTTTCGTACGAGTAGCGGCACTGGTGATACCCCAGCGCCCACTTCGGAGGCAGGGGCATCCGCCCGACGAGCGACGCCAGCCGCACCAGCACCTGCTCGGCGGACTCGCCCTCGATGAGCACCACCGGGGGCGAATATCCCCCCTCGCTCACGCACTCGATGCCCCGGATGAACCGAAAGTGGCAGCGCTCCGTCGTCTCCACCAGCAGCCCGAAGGCGCTCCCGTCCGGATGCACCGCCAGCACCCACGGATGGCTCTGGTACAGGCTCGCCGATCTGTCGTCATACCCCCACGCGTCGGTGTTCCAGCAGCTGATGACCCGGTCGTTCAGCCGCAGCGGGCCCGCGTGCATGCCCAGGCCGTAGAAGTCAGCCTTCACGATCACGCACAGCAGGTGCAGGTGATCGACCGAAGCAAACCTCATCGAAAGGGCCGGCGCGCCCGCCCCGCCCGCAACTTCCGGTGTCCTGTCATACCCCGGAAACGGACGGCGCGGCGACCGCGCCATCGCAGGGTCCCTGTACCGAGTGATGCCTTCGCCCAGCGCTTCGCCCTCGTGGGGCGCCCGCCAGCACGCCGCCCAACCGCGAAACGACTTCCAGATCGCCGTGGTCATGGGGCGAGGCTAGGCCGCGAACGGACCGCGCGAGGGCGGCTGGATGATGAGTCCCCCTCTTGAAGCGGGCATCCCGCCCGTCTGCCGAAGCGATCTCCGCGCGCCCATCAACGACATCTCACCCCACGCCATACCTCTGAAGCGCGGCCTCAATCTGCGATGCGGTGTCTCCGTCAGGATCGATTCGTTCCGCTCTCCATCCGGCCCCGCGTGCCGCCTCGACGTTGTCAACCAGGTCATCGAAGAAGAGCACACGCCCCGGGCGCACCCCCACCTCCGACGCAAACCGCTCGTAGATTTCGCGGGACGGCTTCGCCAGTCCCATGATGTGGCTCGCATGCCGGTGCGTCAGGTTCAGCACCGCGCCGAACGCACGCTGCCCGTGCATTCCCGGCCTTTGCCGCGCCCAGTGCCGTTCGTTCGTGTTGCTGAGCAGCCCCGTCACCACGCCCGCCGCGCGCAGCCGCTTCAGCACGGGATCAACCCCCGGGTATTCCTCGATCAGCCACGCATCATGCACGCGCTGCACATCCGTCGCCGAGTAGCGGCCCTCGGTTGTCTCCGCCATCGCCCGAAAGAACGCCTCGCCCCCCACGCGCCCCACCTGGTACGCCTCCGAGAGTTCACGCCGCGCAGCCGTACGCCCCGGCTCCTCGAGTTCCGCGTGGTACACCAGCCCCGCCCGCGCGCACGCTTCCTTCCACGAGCGGCAGATGCGCAGGATCACCCCACCCCAGTCGAAGCACACCAATCCCACCTCGCCTTTCATGCGCGAGCGTAGCCGGCGCGCGAAAACGCGGGCGAGGCTCTGACCAGCCCCGCCCGCGCGGTGTGTCGCGATCTTCCGGCGAAGCGGTCTACCGGCGCCGGCGCGCCGCAGCGAGACCCGCCAGGCCCAGCAGCCCCAGCGCGCCGGGCGTCGGCACGAGCGTGCCGAGGAAGAGCCAGTCGCGCGTCAGGTGGTTCAGGCCGTCGCTGGACATGTGCCAGCCGCGCCCGACCCAGTAGCCCTGTCCGGCCTGCGGATATCCACCGAGCCGGTGTTCATCCTGCAGGAAGAGGAACGTCCGACCGCTGCCGTCGCCCTTGTCCGTGAAGTGGAACGCCTCGCCGGCGCCCACGTCGCCGTTGCCCTGCGACACGATCGACCCCGCGTTGCCCGCGTCCGCTCCGGTGACGATCCAGCCAGTGCCCGAGGCCGCGACGTTCATCACGTACGTCATGTCGATGTCGTAGAACCCCTCGCCGTAGCCGTAGCCCGACCCGGTGTCTTCGCCGCCGTACACCGTGCCCCAGATGCGGATCGTCAATCCGCCCCCGGTGCCCGTGTCGTCGATCACGCGCAGGCGCGCGTGCCCGGCGTCGATGCTGAAGGTCGTGGTGCCCCCCGTCGCCCCGGCCCGACCCGTGAAGAGCCCGTCAAACCGCAGGCCGTAGCCGGGCGGATTCGCGTTCCCGTCAGGGTGATCTGACAGGGTGAACGTCGTCACCACAGATGCGTTGGCCAGACCCGCACAGGCCACCAAGGCCAGCGCGCCCCGATTCACAGCACGAAACATGCTCTCGTCCTCTCTCTCGGTGCGCCGTCAAGCGCACGAACATTTGCCTGGGTCGACCCTAATTGAGCCACAGACGCCCAGGCGGTGGCCAGCATAAGCCACCAACCCACCAAGTTGAGGGGTAAACCAGAAAAACTTGGACAAATCTTGTCGATTGATATGTTTTGCTTACATGCGGCATAAGTTATCGGACGGCCATACTGCGCTTCGCCCCGCGCGCTTCGGGCTCAGCCCCGCCGCCGGTGCGCAACCGAAAACTTCGATGCTCCCCTTGCGCTGCGGAGCCCCAAAACGCCGGTCGCCGGAGAGCACGCCGCGAAACACCTCCTCCGGGTGCTTCACGCACGCTCATCCGGCAGACCGGATAGGGCCGACTCTCATGCACGCGCGATCGAGCGAAGATCGTTGGAGGCAATGTACCGTGCGGTGCCGCGCGAAGCAAGACATCTGCCCGCAAATCCGCACGCCGCCCAGTTCTTCATCGATTCCGAGCGCGGCACACTGAGCGCCCCGTCCGCGCTTGAATGCACCCTCCCGATGCGTGCGCTCTGTGCCGCAGGTCGTTCCCACGCCTTCGCGTGCTGCGCGGACAAGCGAGACCAGATCACGCCCCGCGTGCCGCCCATAAAGCGCGCCGCCCTCGCGTTCGCTCGAGTCCGTGGAACCGCCGAGTTTCACCAGACGATCGACGCCGGCACCCCAAGCCCCACCAACGGGCGCGTGTTCGATATGACCACCAAGCCGGCCAGGCTCCCCGGAGAATCCTGGAACGGCAATCAGCCTTCCGCGCGCGGCGTGGCCTCGGCGGGTTCAAGGTTCGCAAACGCCTCGTCAAACTCGAAGACGGCCGCAAAATCCTCCAGCGAGTCCTCGTCGGTCTTCCGCATCAGGCCCGCATCGATCATCGCAAACACGATGCGCCCGAAGTCGGCGGTCTGCGTGATGCTCCAGCGACCGAGCACCGTGCGGGCCAGCAACCCGTACTGCTTGAGCGCGAAGTCCTTGAGCCCGAAGCACAACTGCTGCCCGGTGATGTGCCGGCTCTCATCCCCCGCCTCGGTGGATGTCTTGTCGCCGTGGACCAGCGACACGGCATGAGGAAGCCCGTCGCGCACGAACTCGTACGCCCCGAGCGGGTAGGGGCCGGCCTTCTCCCGGATCGCCTTCCAGTTGACCTTCACTTCTTCGCCCAATGCCGCACTCCTTCACGCCGAGGCACGCCCATCCGCGACATCACGCCTTTCGCACCGGCGCGAGCCCCCCGCGAGCGGTCCATCGCCCGGCGCTGAACTGTAGCGCCCGTCCGCGTGTTCTTCACGCGTCCGGCCCGCCGTCACCGCCCGCATCACAGGCTCTTCTTCGGCGCGCCGGCCCATTCCGCTTGGCGATTTCGCCCGGGCGTCGCCTCACGCCCACAGAGACGAACTCGCTCGCTGCCACCAGCCACCGCAGGCGCCGCGTGCCCCATGCCCCTACATCTCCCAGCCCGATCCGCCGGTCGCGCGCCACCCGTCCCGGCGTCCACCCCGGGGCCGGAGGCATCAGGTACACCGGCCCCCGCACGCACAGGTCCGCGCCATCGAGTGCGCGGTCGATGGCCATCGCCTGGCAGAGTTTGCCCGGGCCCGAGCAGAGCGCGCGATCCGCGGCCCCGCGGAAGCGCCGCGCCCGCATCGCCTCCAGGCCCTCCGCGGGCATGACCGCCCGCACCAGCACCGCCTGCGGAATGCCCACCCCCGCGCACACGACGTTGAAGCAGTGATGCATCCCGTAGGTGAAGTAGACGTACGCCGTCCCCGCGGGCCCGTACATGCTTTCGTTGCGGGGGGTTCGCCTGCCGCCGAAGGCGTGCGCAGCGCGGTCGCGCTCGCCGAGGTATGCCTCAGTCTCGACGATCACCCCGACCAGCCGGACGCCTTCCAGTTCGCGCACGAGGCGGCAGCCGATGAGCCGCGGCGCCACCCGGTCCGCGCTCTCCTCAAGCACGCGCCGCGCCAGCGGGTCGGCGCCGGGCGCGTCCCGCCTCCGCTCACGCGTAGGCATGCAGCCCCGGCAGGAGCAGGTTGACCCCGAAGTAGGTCCACAGCATCGTGACAAAGCCCGCAACGCTCAGCCAGGCCGTGAGCGACTCGCGCTTCTTGCTCACGAGGCGCACGTGAATCAGGATGAGGTAGATGATCCAGGTGAGCAGGGCCCACGTCTCCTTGGGGTCCCACGCCCACCAGCGCCCCCACGAGTGGTCCGCCCACCACGCCCCGAGCAGGATGCCCACGCCCAGCGTCCAGAACGCGAGCTGCAGCACGATCATGGTCGCGGTGTCCAGGTCCTTGAGCGCGCGCCTGTCGGCCTGTGACCCGCGCAGCCGCCCCGCCCACGACACGCCGAGGTAGAACACGCTCGTCACGAACCCGAGCGCGATCAGGCCGTAGGAGCAGAGCACGGTCGTCACGTGGTATTTCAGCAGCACGCTCGTGTTCAGGATCGCGGCCTCGCGCCCGATGTTCTGCCCCGGAATCCGCGCTTCGGTCGCGGTGATCAGCACCAGGAAGCCAGTCCCCGCCGCCGCAGCCCCGAAGAGCCACTGCCGGCGCCACGCCATGATCGCGCAGGCGACGATGGACGCGAAGAGGCTCACGCCCGTCATGCTCTCGAACTGGTTCTGGATCGCGAACCGCTCGGCGATGATGCACCGGGCGATGAACCCCGCTGCGTGCATCGCCACCGCCGCACCCAGGAGCCCGACGCCGACCCCGACGAGCCACCGGCGCTCGGTGCCGAACGCCAGCAGCAGCGCGACCAGGGCCAGGAAGTATCCCCAGAGGCCCCACGTGAAGGGCTTGCCGCGCGTGTACAGGCTCTCAATGCTGCGCCGCCAGCCGGGATACATCCCCGCGTTCAGCGTCGGCAGTTCGCTCGCCAGCGCCCGGATGATCTCGTTGACCTTTGCCGCGTCCTGCGCTCGCCACGCCTCGCCGAGACGGCGTGCCAGGTCATTCGCCTTGGCGAGCTCCGGGCGATCTTCGCCCAGGAAGTGCCATCGATCCTCGGTCGAGGCCGGTGCGACCAGCCGAAGCGATCCCTCCAGCGTGTCCAGCCGCTCAAGTGAGCGCCCCACCTTGCCCAGCGCCACCCGGTAGGGCTCGCTCGACTCGTACTTGTCTCGCATCGCGTTGAGCATGTGCGCGAGCATCAGCGGCGAGACCCGCGTCAACCGGAGATACCGCTCGACGCCCTTCGCATCGAGCGGGCGCACCACCGTGCTCATCCGCCCATCCGGGCCCGTCACGAGTTCCGGAATCCCCTCCTCCACCATCGCCCGTCGCAGCGGCTCGTAGTCCACCATCACCACCGGGCGCTGCACGTAGTACCCCGGGTCGATCACCATGTCGAACAGGCTGAACACCGGGTCGAACGTCACCTTGCGGGGCTTGGCCTCGGGCGTGTCACCCGCGATCCACTCTTCGTAGCGCCGCCGCCCCGTGATCTCGCCGATCGCCTCGCGGGCCAGTGCCTCGATGATCTTCACCCGTCCGCCCTCGTTCACCGCGAGCGCCCGAAGGGGGCCGACATCCACCGCCCGCGCGAAGCCCGCCTTCGCCTCGACCGCGCTCGCGGGGTTGCCGGGGGCAGGTGGCGCGGGGGGGCCGAACGCCTGCACCGGCGCGGCCTCCCCGTGCTCGGGTGCGGGGTGGGCGTTGCCCTCGGGGGCGGTCTGTGCCGCAGAACGCACCGATCCAAACACCAGCACCATGAGTACGATCCAGAGTCTCATGCCTCTGCCCGCCCTTCTTCAGTACCTCGCGCGGGGCCCGCGCCCCGCGCGATCTGCGCTCGGATCTTCTTCGCGCGCCGTCGCAACAGCCAGGGCTTGACATAGAACGCCCAGGGCGTTCCGACCCCCATCATGATGCCCCCGAGGGCAATGATGTGAATGCCCGGGTTGTTGCCGACATGCAGGATGGTGTGCGTGACGAAGGGCCGGTCGAGTTCGCCCTTGTCCACGCGCGCCCGCGACTCGGTCCACGTCTTGGGGTCCCACCCCGACTGGCTCAACTTGAACTGGCGCGGGTTCATGCCCGAGGCCAGACGCCCGACGAACGAGGCCACCGCCCCGCGCGTCTGGTCATACACGTTGAACGGCGCGCGCAGCGGCGCGTTGAGCCGCACCGTGTGCGTGAAGGGCTCAAACGCCCCCGTCGTCGCTCCGTCGATCATCGCCGTGGGCGCGACCGTGACCGTGCTCTGGTAGTCGCGCGGCGCGCCCCGGTAGGCGTACTCCACCATCGTGAAGTCCTCGAGACGCACCGCGAATCCCGGGAAGGCGTGCCACGAGCGACCGAAGCAGATCGCAACCTCGCGCCCGTCCGGGAGGGTCAGGCTCTTGGCCGCCTGCTCACCCTGGATATCCACGAATGACACGAAGGGCGTCCACACGATGCGGGTCCAGTCCGGGTGCATGGCACTCGTCACTTCAATGGCCGCCATCGCCGCCCGGTGCGTGCCCACGTTGTCGCGTTCACGGTCCGCCTCGGGGGTGATCGCGGGGCGCTCGAACCTTTCGGCGTTGGTCCAGCGTTCGCCGAGGGTCAATCCCACTTCACCGATCACGTCCGCGGCGCGCCCCGTCGGGCCGACATCCGTCACGCGCGCCCGCGATTCGCCCGGCCCGCGCGAGATCACGCGGACCGACCCGCTCGACGGGTCCTCCACCACGTAGACCTGCCACTTGCTCGCGTCGATGTACCCCACGCGGATCGCCGGGGTCGCGTCGCGTCGCGCCGGGCGGCCTTCCGCGTTCTGCCCCTCAAGCAGATCCTGCGCCAGTTCAGGGAATCGGTGGTACACCCAGCGGACGAACGACTCTCCCGACGGGCTTTGCACCCGCAGTTTCAGCAGGCTGCTCTGCGCCCCCTCGTACCCCTTCGTGATGATCGGCAGATCCGGGCGGTCCTGCACTTCGTCCAGCGCCACCGTGTACCCCGTGTCGCCGATCGGCACCGGCGCCCCCAGCCGCGTGCCGTCCGCCAGCACGAGCGGCACCACCGCCCGCACCGGCTCAAGCGGCGCCGCGCGCGGCACCTCAACCACCGCCGCGTGCAGCACCCCGTCCCCGATGTCCGCCTCCAGGTCGCCGAGGCGCCCGTGCGGATCACCCAGCATGTACTCGATCCCGAGCTCGTCCAATTCCGTCAAACGCTCGCGCGGACGCTCGGGCAGAAAGTAGAACGACACGCCGTCCTTGCCGTGCCCCGCGTCGCGTGCCTGGCTCGGAATCGCCAGGCGCACCTCGCGCAGCGGGTTGGGGGCGCCCCCCGGCGCCGGTTCCGCCTTCAACCAGTCTGTCCGCGGGCGTTCCTCGGTGTGCTGCGCATAGCCGACCACCCGGAAGCGCAGATCCGCGAGCAGGCTCCCCTTGGGCGCGGGGGGCACCGCGAGCGACAACCTCCGATCGCTCCCCGGCACCGCGGCCTCGCTCAGGTCCCACGCCGTCCGTCCGGCCTTGACGTTCAGCCCGTAGTCGTTGTACCGGGGCACCCCCCGAAGAGGCATCGACACCCAAGTCTCGCCCCGCGTGCGCGCATACAGCGAGACGTGCTGGGCGTCGTAGAAGATCGACTGCCAGGGCCCCGGCGACATCTCACCCCGCGCCGAAGGGGGCCCGGCGAGCAGCAGCGTCTCGCCTTCGCGCTTGAGCGCGCCGTAATACACGCTCCCGAGCGTGATCACCACGATGCCGCTGTGCACCGTCAGCACGCCGATGTTCACGAACCGGAACTCGATCCGGCGCACCGTGGCCACCACCATGTTGAGCACGAAGACCAGCAGGATCACGCGGAGCGGCCAGGCCCCGTAGAACTCCGCCTCGGTCATCTCGAACCCGGGCAGGCGCCGCAGCGTCGTACCCTTGGTGCGGGCGCAGAAGTCGGCGAACAGCATGAACCCTTCGCCCGTGCCCCAGTCGTACTTCAGGTGCGGCCACACGAGCGCGGCACACCCCGCGAGCCCCGCGACAACGCCTCCCATCGTCCCGAGCATCGTGAAGGCGATACGGGTCGGGCGCGAGCCGCCTCGCGTCACGGCCCGCCCCGCGAGGCCGAGCGCTGCGCCGAGGCCCGCCGCGCACGCTGCAAACACTGCGCCCACGATTGCGTAGGTGGGTGCCTGAGCGAGAATGCCGATGGGCACGCTGGCGAGCACCCCGTAGAGCACGACGCCGGAGAGCAGCACCACCGCGAGCGGGATCGAACTCAGTGCACGAAGCACCTTCTTGGCCGGCCACGCCCACTCGGGAAAGTGCCGGTCATCCCATGCTCGGCTTCTGTGCCACTTCGCGCTCATTTCACCCCGCCGGGCGCCCCGTGCGCCAATTCCTGCCTGACTCAGACTATTCGCGTGCCGCGAGAGATTTTCTCCCCCAGCAGCACAAACGGGCGACCGCCGCTCCGCAGCGCCCGCTCCAGGGGCGTTCCTGGCCCCGGGGGGGCCTCAATCGCGACCAGCCCCAGGGGGCGGCACCCCGCTCCCAGCCGGACCCGCGATTGATCCAGCCCGATCACCCGGGCCGCGTCCACCGTCGCCATCCGCATGAGCACGCGCGGGTCCGCGCCATCGCGCCGATGCAGCAGTCTCATTTCTTCCAGGATCGATATCCCCTCTCCTTCTGGAGACATCGCCCCTTCGGGAAGGTTTGCGGCCGAGTCGGTGCCCAGCGCCACCGGAATGCCTCGTTCCATCATCTCGCGGTATCTGTGCGGGCCGAACGCACGCTCGCCCCCGTAATGCGCGCTCGCCCTCGGGCAGTACACCACGTGCGCTCCCGATGCGGCCAGCAGGTCGAGATCGTCGTCGCTCGCCTGGTTGACATGGATGCACGTCACCCCGGGCCCAAGGTGAGGCTGGAGATGCCGGATCGGGCTCAGCCCTCGCCCGAACTTCGATGCGACGCGGTCGTTCCAGAGGCCGAGCGAATCGAGGAGCTCTCGCATCGGGCCCCGCCCGGAGGCAACCAATTCGGCTTCCTCGGGGCTCTCGGCAAGGTGAATGACGAGCGGCACCCCGGCGTCAGAGGCGAATCGACGCGCGGCGCCGATCGCATCCGGGCCCACCGAGTACGGGGCGTGGGGCGAGAGCCCCGCGCCGCCCGAGTCATCTGCGCCGAGCAGCCCGAGCGCCGGGGCGAGGCGATCTCTGGTCTGCGGTTCGTCAATATCGATGCCGAAGAACTCGTACAGCGTCATCCCCCAAATCGGGGTCGCCGCGAGAGCAACGCCTGCCGAGAGCCCGAGGCTGGTTCCAATCGCCCCGGCGATGTCGCCGACCGCGACCACTCCGGCCTCCAGGCTCTTCCGAGCGCCGAGGGTGACGGCCCGCACGATCTGCGTCGGGTCCGCGATCCGGGCCTGCCGGAATGCCGCGAGCGCATCGACGAATGGCTGGGCCGGAGGAGTCGCGCCCATGAGCGAGAGGTCAAGGTGCGCGTGGGCATTGACAAGCCCAGGCATGACCACGCAGTCGCCGAGATCGAGTTCCGCCGGCGCGTCGAGGTCGGGGTCTCCCGGGCGCCCGGCGGCCCTGACGGTTCCGGTCGATGTTTCGATAAGTAGAGCCCCGGGGGAATAGTCAACCCCTGCTCCGTCAACGACCTGCGCGGCGTGAATCCGGAGGTGCGCATGGGTCGTGAGCGTCGGCAGAAAGGCCGGGGAGGTTCGGGGTTGTGGAAGACTGGTGGACATGCTGTCAGGTGAGTCGGGATCGGTCGCGCACCATGATGACGCGCCCGGTGCGCTGGCGTACCCTGCGAGCGAGTCGGAGCCGCACAATCTTTGCACCCCGGGGGACCCGGGGCGGACACACGGAAGGAGCACGGCATGGTCGCGGGACGGACACACGCACGGAGGCTGGGGATCAGCATCGTGGGCCTGGCGCTGAGCGGCGCACTGCTCGGCGGGTGCGCGAACAGCAAGAGCCTCGACGACTGCCTGCGGACCAGCCGCGCGCTGCAGTCGCAGGTCGTCGCGCTCGAGAACGACCTCAGCGAAGCGAACCAGTCGCTCGCCGAAAAGGACCGGCAGCTTGCCTCGATCCGGGGCGGCGCGAGCGGGCGAGATCAGTTGATCGCCGACATGCAGGCGCAGATTGACGATCGCGACCGGCGCCTCCGCGAGATGGGCGGGCTCATCAACTCGATGGACCAGACCCGCCTCGACCCGGCGACCGACATGGCGCTGGCCGACCTCGCGGCCCAGCACCCGGACCTCCTGTCCTACGACTCCGAGCACGGCATGCTCCGGTTCAACAGCGACCTCACGTTCGACTCGGGCTCTGACGTGGTGAAGCCCTCGGCCAAGAGCACGCTTCAGTCGCTCGCCAGCGTGCTCGCCGGCACCGCGGCGCAGTACGACGTCGAGATCGTCGGGCACACCGATGCGCAGCGCATCAGCAATCCCGAGACCGCGAAGCGCCACCCTACCAACACGCACCTCTCCGCCCACCGGGCGATCAGCGTGCGGGGCGAACTGGTGAGTCTGGGGATTCCGAGCGCCCGCCTGCTCGTGGCGGGCTGGGGCGCGGAGCGCCCGCTCGTCGCCAACAGCGCCTCAGGCAACACCCCCCAGAACCGGCGCGTGGAGTTGTACCTGCGCCGCAGCACCGGGGGCCTGAACGCTTCCGTGCCCGAGGCAAGCGGCAACATCGGCGCAGATCGAACCGCGGCGCCCAATCGGCCCCTCGACGTGAACAAGTAGGCGTGGTGGCCGGCACGGGAGCGTGCGGGTCCCACATGCCGGGATGGTTTGCGCCGGCGCGATCGTGCGCGGCGAGACGCCCAGCCTGCCGAGGTTGTGTGGGGCGCTGTGCGCGCACCCGCTGCGCACGTCTCATGGTAATCGGTGCGGAGCAGTGGGCGGCGGGAAGATCGCTCAAGCTCCGGCGCGAGCCGGTCTCGCGCGCCCGCATACCCGCGTGACCCCGGACGATTCGCGCGAGGATGCGTCCCCCGCCTCATGCGGCAGTGCGTGCGGCGGGCGCGGGCCAGGTGCGACGCGCCCGCGTGCGCGTCGCGGGTCAACCGCGCGGGGAGCAGCTTCGCGGTGCGGTGCATCGGGGGCGCCTCTGCGGCAACCCCTGCTCCACGCGCCGTTTCGAGGGGCCGCCGGCGGCCCTCTCTCGATCTCCGCATGTGCGCCCTCGAACACACCGGGTTTCTCCGTCTGGCCAACTCGTCCATCACGACACCGGCATCAATCCCCGCAGCCGGACCCGGAAACAGGCGTCGATTCGCGCACCTTCCAACAATCTGCCCGTGTTGGGCGATCGGTTTGAGGTCGTGGTGGTCGGGGGCGGGCACGCCGGCGTCGAGGCCGCGTGGGCGGCCGCGGGTGTGCTTGGGGCGCCAAGGTCCGTCGCCCTCGTCACGATGAACCCGGGTGTCATCGGCGCCATGAGCTGCAATCCCGCCATCGGCGGCCTTGCCAAGGGTCAGCTGGTGCGCGAGATCGACGCCATGGGCGGCCTCATGGGCCTTGCCGCCGACGCGTCCAGCATCAACTCAAAGGTCTTGAGCGAAAGCAAGGGACCGGCCGTACACGGCCCGCGCGCCCAGTGCGACAAGTTCGCGTACGCCCGAGCGGTTCAGGGGCTGCTCAACGCCCGCCCCGAGATATGCATCATCGCCGGAGGTGTTGAGTCCATCCGCGTTGAACAGGGGCGGGTTTACGCCGTGGAAGTGAGGGCGAGCGGCACGTCAACTCTGAGGCAACTCTCGTGTCAGTCCGTGGTGCTCACCACCGGCACGTTCATGCGCGGGCTGATGCACACCGGCGACGACCGCACGCCCGGCGGGCGTCACGGCGAAGCCCCCGCGGGGCCGATCGCGAGCGCGCTCGTGAGCCTCGGCTTTGAACTCGGGCGCCTCAAGACCGGCACCCCGCCGCGCCTGCGCCGGGCCAGCATCCGCTGGGATGACCTCGAACCGCAGTGGGGGGACGATCCGGCCCGGCCCTTCAGCGAACTCTCGGGCCGGCGCGATGCCGCGCTCGCCGCGTCGTCGGCGGCTCCTTCCCTTGACCGTTTCCCGGTGCTGGCCCAGGCGGACTGCCGCCAGACCCGCACCTGCGCCGCGGCCCACGAAGTGATCCGCGCCAATCTGCACCGGGCGCCGATGTTCACGGGGCAGATCGAATCCATCGGTCCGCGGTACTGCCCGAGCATCGAGGACAAGGTCGTGCGCTTCGCCGACCGGACCGAGCACGGCGTGTTTCTCGAGCCCGAGAGCCACGAGAGCGACTGGATTTACTGCAACGGCATCTCGACCAGCCTCCCCCGCGACGTGCAGGATGTGATCGTCCGCTCGATGCCCGGCTGCTCGGACGCCGAGATCGTGCGCTACGGCTACGCCGTGGAATACGACATGGTGCGTCCGCACCAGATCTTCGCGACCGGAGAGACCCGGCGCCTGCCGGGGCTCTTTCTCGCGGGGCAGATCAACGGCACCAGCGGCTACGAGGAAGCCGCGGCGCAGGGTCTCGTCGCGGGCCTCAACGCGGCGCGCCATGCCCGGGGCCTGGACGGCGTGACAATCGGGCGCGACGAAGCGTACATCGGCGTGCTCATGGACGACCTCGTGACCAAGACGCCCCTCGAGCCCTACCGCATGTTCACCAGCCGCGCCGAGCACCGGCTGCTCCTGCGGGCGGACAACGCGCCCGACCGACTCACGGCGCGGGCGGGCGCGCTCGGCCTGCTCGGCTGCACGGGTCTCGGCGAGGCACGCCGCCGGGCGCTCTCTGAGCGCACCGGCGAGATCGACGCGCTCAACAGGCTTGTTGACGCTGCCCGCGTCGATGGTGAGCCGCTCGCCAAGGTCATCCGGCGCACCGAGTTTTCGCTCGGGCACTTCCGGCAGGCGCTGCCGGGCGCGAGCGCCTCTCGCGGTGCCTGGCTCACCGTCTATGCCGCGCGTCGATACGAGCCGCTCCTCCGCAAGCAGCAGGCCGACATCAGGCGCAACGCCGCGAGCGAGCATCGCCCGCTGCCGTCCGATGCGGATTACGCCCGGTGGGACTCGCTGCGCGCCGAAGCGAGAGCCGCCCTGGACAAGTTCAGACCCGCCACCTTCGGACAGGCCGGGCGCCTCGAGGGCATCACTCCCGCAGACCTCACGCTGCTCAGCGTGCTGGTTGAGCGCCATCGCCGGAGCGGCGCGGCGGGCTGAGGTGGGCCGCAACCGCCGCCGTCCCGGGCGGACGCACGCGGTACTCAAGCCCGGAGCGCGGTTCAAAGGTCGGACTCCTCCGGATCGGAGTCGTCCGCCCCCTGGAGCGTCACCTCGCGCGCGCATCGGCCCGCGACTCCCGGGCGCCGGGCGTTCACCCTCTCCCCGTGCCTCCGGTATCCTTGGGCATGACCACCGCCGGACCGGCCCAGCCCACGCCGATAACAGGGCGCCCGCGCGCTCCGATGCTGATCCGCGGCGGGCGCATCATCGACCCCGCGTCCGGGCGCGATGAGGTTTCAGACGTGCTGGTCGCTGGCGGTCTGGTTCAGCGCATCGGTGTGCGCCTGGATGCACCCGCCGGGACGGATGTCTTCGACGCCTCCGGTTGCCTCGTCGCCCCCGGCCTCATTGACCCGCACGTCCACCTCCGTGAACCCGGGCATGAGCACAAGGAGACGATCGCCTCCGGCACCGAAGCCGCCGTCAGCGGCGGGTTCACCGGCCTCTGCTGCATGCCCAACACCAGCCCAGCCATTGATTCTCCCGAGATCGTGCGCTTCGTCTACGACCGGGCGCGAGAGACGGGCCTTTGCCGCGTCTTTCTTGTCGCTGCGGGCACGCTGGGGCGGCACGGCCAGCAGGTCGCTGAGATCGGCCTGCTCGCCCGCGCCGGCGCGGTCGCCTTCAGCGACGACGGAGACGCCATCGCAGATGCGGGCGTGATGCTCAAGGTGCTGCGCCTGGTGGCCGTCACCGGGCGCGTCTTCATGCAGCACTGCCAGGACCCGACTCTCACCCGTGGCGCGGCGATGCACGCGGGCGGCGTCGCCACGCGCCTCGGGCTCGGGGGCTGGCCCCGGGAGGCCGAAGAGATCATCATCGAGCGCGACGTGCGCCTCGTGGGTGCCTCCGGCTGTCGCTACCACGTGCAGCACATCAGTTCCGGGGGGAGCGTGGAGATCGTGCGGGGCGCGCGAGCCCGGGGCCTGCCCGTCACGGCCGAGGTGACGCCGCACCACCTTCTCCTTACGCACGACGCCTGCGCCGCGTATGACACGAACGCGAAGGTCAATCCGCCCCTCCGCGAGGCGGGCGACATCGAAGCCATCCGGCGTGCAGTGTCCGACGGGGTGATTACGGTGCTCGGCACGGACCACGCCCCCCACGCGCCCCACGAGAAGGCCCAGGACTTCGAGAGCGCCCCGATGGGCATGATCGGCCTTGAGACCGCCTTCGGCCTCTACCACGAAGCGCTCGTCCGCAGCGGGGCCATCGACGAACCCCGCCTCATCGCCCTCCTCACCATCGAGCCCGCCCGCCTCTGCGGCCTCGATGCGCAGGGCCTCGGCACGCTCCGCGAGGGAGGCCCGGCGGACATCACCGTGATCGACCCGGCGCTCGAATGGACCGTCACCCCGGCCGAACTCGCTGGAAAGAGCCGCAATACGCCATTCATGGGCCGGCGAATCCGCGGGCGCGCGGTGCTCACCCTCGTGGACGGGGCCGTGATGATGCGTCGGCGCGGCGCCCGCGCGTGATGGACCCGGGGCGTGATCTCAAGGGAGTGCATGGCGAGAATCGGGCTGCAACTCTACAGCGTGCGTGAGGCCTGCGACGCGGACCTCCCCGGCGTGCTGGCGCGCGTTCGCGAGATGGGGGCCGAAGGGGTCGAGTTCGCCCTGCGCCACGGGCGCACTCCGGGCGAGGTGCGCCGGATGCTCAGTGCCGAGGGCCTTGAATGTCCCTGCGGGCACACATCGCTCGATGCGCTTGAAGGCGACCTCGCGCGTGAAGAAGCGTGGGCTCGCACCATCGGGTTCGACACATTGATTGTCGGTTGGGTTCACCCGCCGCAGACCGGCGAGCAGGCCCGCCTCATCGCGCGGCGCGTTGCGCTCGCCGCCGATCGCGTCGCGGCGTGCGGCCTCCGCCTCGCCTGGCACAACCACGAGTTTGAGTTCGCTCGCCTTGACGACGGCACGCGCCTCTGGGACGTGCTGGATGCCCTGCGACCCTCGCTTGCCTTCGAGTTTGACTACGGCTGGCTGTGGCAAGCGGGCGAAGACCCCGGCGCCTGGGCACGGGCCCGCTCGAAGGGCACCCGCGCCGCCCACATCAAGGACCTCGCCTCCCGGGGCGGACGCGACTTCCGCCGTCTCGGGCGAGGTGGGGTCGGCTATGCTGGCTTCGTGCGCGACATCGCGTCGGACTGGCTCATCGTGGAGCAGGACGAGCCCGACGGGCCTGACGCCATGACCTGCGCCGTCGAGAATTTCGCCGCGCTCCGGGGGATGCTGCGATGAGTGCTCCGGTTCGCGTGGGCCTCGTGGGGTGCGGCAACGTCGCGCCCGCGTACGCCCGCAACGCGGGGCGGTTCGGCACGTGGGAGCTCGCCGCTGTCGCCGATGCCGTGCCGGCGCGTGCCGAAGCGTTCGCCGACCGGCACCCCGGCTGCCTCACCGTGACGCCTGCGGACCTGCTCGCCAGTTCCGAAGTCGATGTGGTTCTCAATCTCACGCCCCCGGAGTCGCACGCCGAGGTCACGGCCCGCGCGCTGGACGCGGGCAAGCACGTGTACACCGAGAAGCCGCTGGCCCTCAATGCGGCGGACGGGGAGCGCCTGGTGCGTCTCGCCTCGGCGCGCGGGGTGCGGCTCGGGTGCGCCCCTGACACCTTCCTTGGCGCGGGCTGGCGCACGGCCGAGCGCATCCTGCGTGCCGGTGTGATCGGCCCCGCCCGGGCGATCGGCGCGTTCATGGCCTACGCCGGGCCGAACGAGTGGCACCCCGACCCCGAGTTTCTCTTCCGCCCCGGCGCAGGGCCCCTCTGGGACATGGGGCCGTACTACCTGACGTGCGCGACGCGACTCATGGGGCCGATCAGCCGGGTCACGGCGATGGCCCAGATGTCCGAGGCGGAACGGTGCATCAAGAGCGGCCCGCGCGCCGGCGCCCGCTTCGCCGTCGGCACGCCCACGCACATCTCCGCGAGCGCCGCTTTCGCGTCGGGGGGCATGCTCACCATGATCATGAGCTTTGAGACCCCCGCCCACAGCCTGCCCTGCATGGAGATCTACGGCGCGGCCGGGTCGCTCTCGCTCCCCGACCCCAACGCATTCGGTGGGCCCGTGCGCATCCGGCGCGCCGGCGAGCCCGACTGGCGCGACGTGCCCCTGGGCGAAGGCGAGATCGACAACGCACGCGGCATCGGGCTGCACGACATGGTCGAATCCATCCGCGCCGGGCGCCCGCACCAGGCGAGCGGGGCAGCCGCGCTTCACGTGCTTCGGTGCATGGAGGGCATGCTCGACTCGGCGCGCACCGGGCGGGCGATCGAAATCGACCCGTAAGCATCGCGCCGGATGCCATCCGTCCGTCGGCTCTGCGGCGCCCCTGATGTCATCCGCGGTTCGCTACAGTGCCCGCGTGCACGGCCTAGAGGCGACCATCCTGGGGACTGACGGGCCCATCGCGCGGGCCCTGGGCGGCACCTTCGAACCCCGCGCAGAGCAGGTCCGCATGGCGGGTGCCGTGGCCGAGGCGATGGAGCACCGCTCGCACCTGCTGGTCGAAGCGGGCACGGGCGTGGGCAAGAGTTTCGCCTACCTCGTGCCCGCGATCGCGCGGATCGTCGCCACGGGCGAGACGGTCGTCGTGGCGACCAACACCATCGCGCTCCAGGAGCAACTCATCGAGAAGGACGTGCCGCTGCTCGCGCGCACGCTCGATGAGTCGGTGCCGGGCTGGAGCGGTTCACTGCGGCCCGTACTGGTCAAGGGCCGGGGCAACTACCTGAGCATCCGGCGACTTGAACTCGCAAGCCGGCGGGGGGAGAACGTGCTGCGCGACGAAGAGTCGCGCGTGTCCCTCCGCGTGATCGAGTCGTGGGCCTACGACACCTCCGATGGCACGCTCAGCACGCGCCCCGCGATCGAGCGCCCCGACGTGTGGGACCTGGTCCGGTCCGACGCGGACAACTGCATGGGGCGCAAGTGCCCGCGCTACAGCACGTGCTTTTACCAGCGCGCCCGGCGCGAGGCCGAAGAGGCGAACCTCCTCATCTGCAACCACGCGCTCTTCTTCAGTGACCTCGCGCTGCGGGCCGGCGGGGCCGCGCTGCTGCCCGACTACCAGCACGTCATTCTCGACGAGGCCCACGCGCTCGAAGATGTCGCCAGCGAGCACTTCGGACTCACCGTGAGCGAGGGGCGCGTCGCGTTCCTCCTCCGCACGCTGTACGACGCCCGCCGGCGCAAGGGCTACCTCGCGTCGCTTGCGGGCGTGCTGAGCGCCGGGGATGCGGGTGAACTGGTGGAGCGGGCGATCGGGCGAACCCTTGAAGCCGGGGAAGCGTCGCGCCAGTTCTTCGGGGCGTGGGCGCAGGCCCGCATCGAGGGCCGCCTGGCCGGAGCCCGTGTCCGCACCCCGCACCTCGTGCCCGACACGCTCTCGCGGCCTCTCCACGAGCTCTCGCTTGCGCTGGCCGCCCTCAAGGAGCGCGTCAAGAACGAAGAGGACAAGTTTGAACTCACGAGTTACGCGCGCAGGGCGGCGGAGCTCGCCGAAAGCACCGCGAGCATCGTGGGCCAGACGCAGGCCGGATCGGTGTACTGGGTCGATGCGCAGAGCACCCCGCGCGGCCCCAGGGTGGAGCTCGCCTGCGCCCCGGTGGACGTGGCGCCGATTCTCAAGCAGCACCTTTTCGACACGCCGCGCTCGGTCGTGCTCACCAGCGCGACGCTCGGCACGCGCCCCGCGCGCGACGACGAGCCCGCGGAGCACGCCGAGGCCGGCTTCAGCCTCATCATGTCGCGCCTGGGGTGCGAGGGCGCCAAGGTCATGGGTCTGGGCAGCCCCTTCAATTTCACCCGCCAGATGGAGTTCTACGTGGACATGCTCGCCCCGGCGCCCGGCTCCGGGGGCGACCGCGAGATCAGCGAGAAGCTCTCCCAGCGCATCCTGTGGCACGTCGCGCAGACCGACGGCGGGGCGTTCGTGCTCTTCACCAGTTTCCGCGCGCTGGAGTACGCCGCCGAGCGGCTGGAGCTCCCGCTGCGCGAGGCGGGCCTGCCGCTCATCGTGCATCGGGCGGGTGAGGCGCGGGGGCAGATGCTCAGGCGCTTCCGCGCCGATGAGCGCAGCGTGCTGCTGGGGGCCGATTCCTTCTGGCAGGGCGTGGATGTGCGCGGGCGGGGCCTGCGCAACGTCATCATCACCCGTCTGCCATTCGAGCCCCCGGACCGGCCCCTGACCGAAGCCCGGGGTGAGCTCATCAAGGCGCGGGGCGGAGACCCCTTCCGCGAAGACTCGATCCCGCGCGCGGTGATCCGGTTCCGCCAGGGCATCGGACGGCTCATCCGCTCGCAGGAGGACCACGGACGCGTGGTCGTGCTCGATCCGCGCATTCTGACCGCCCGCTACGGTCGGCTCTTTCTGAGAGGACTGCCCGAGGGCGTCGAAGTCCGGCGCGTGGGTGTCGACGAATGACGCCGTACGGGCAGCGGGCGGGCAAGAAGGCGGGCGGGGCGCTCACAATGTTCCACGTGGAACATGCCCTGGCGTGCTGTAAACGCAGAACGACCGCGTTCGTGCGCGCACGAATGGCGTCGATGCGAGGGGCTGGGCCCGCGCGGGGCTACGCGCCGGGGCGGGGCAGAATTCCCACGCTGGGGAGCAGGCAGGGGCCCGATTCGGCGCCGATCGCGAAGAAGTAACCTTCGTAGATCGCCGCGGAGCCGAACGCGCCGTCGGCGCGGAGCGCATACATGGTGAGGTTGAAGGCGGGGAGTCCGCGGGCGTCCAAGAGACGCGGATCGCGGGTCTGGTCGATGACGTGGGTGAGCAGGGCGACGCAGGCGTCGGTGGGGGGCAGGCCGTGAGCCATGAGCCGGACGACCTGGTGGGCGGCGCCTGACTGGAGGGCCGCCTCGCCGCGCCCGGTGCCGCCGGCGCTGCCGATGCCCTGTTCGACGTAGAGGCCGGCGCCGACGATGGGCGAATCTCCCACCCGGCCCGGCATCTTCCAGGAGAGACCGCTGGTGGTGGTGCACGCGGCCTGGCGCTCGTCGAGCGCGAGCGCGCCGCAATGCACGGTGCCGTGCGTGTGCGGGATGGGCGGGCCCGCGCCGTGGGTGTCGGGGAGCATCCAGCGATCTTCATCCGAGAGAAGCCCGGTGGGCTCGCGCCCCAGGGCGTCGCGTTCGCGGCGCCACGTCTCATAGGCGGTGCGCGCGGTCGGAGAGAGAAGGCTCTCGCGCCGGTAGCCGCGGTCGAGCGCGAAGGCCAGGGCGCCCTCGCCCACGAGGAGCGCGTGGTCGGTATGCCGGAGGACATCGCGGGCGAGCGACGCCGCGTGGCGCACCTCGCGCAGGCCGGCGACCCCCCCGGCGCGATGCGTGGGGCCGTCCATCACCGCGGCGTCGAGTTCGACCTCGCCTCGCGCGTTGGGGAGCCCTCCGTAGCCGACGCTGACATCGTCGGGGTCGTCCTCGAGCAGGGTGACGCCCGCGACGCACGCATCGAGGGGGTGTTCGCCGGCGCTGAGGCGAGCGAACGCGAGGCGGACGACTTCAAGGCCGTTGCCCGAGGCGATCGCGCAGGCCCCGCGGTGGGCGAGGCCGAGTTCGCGGGCGGAGGCGGCGCCGGAGATGGACCAGCGCGCGTTCACGACCTGCCGCTGAACCACTTGGCGATGGCGTGCAGCGTGACGGCGCGCCCGATGGCGCCGATGCTCTCGGTGAGCGGAATGTCCTTGGGGCAGACCTTGACGCAGTTCTGCGCATTGCCGCAGTCCGCGATTCCGCCCTGCGCGGAGAGCACGCCTAGGCGGTCGCTCTTGAGCTGGGCGCCGGTGGCGTGGTCGTTGAAGAGGCGAGCCTGGCTGAAGCCCTGGGCGCCGATAAAGGACTTGTCCCAGCGGGTCTCGTCGGTCTCGAGGTTGAACTGTGGGCAGGCCTCGAGGCAGCAGCCGCAGGACATGCAGGTGGAGAGCACGTACCTGACGGCCTGCTGGCCGGCGGTCTCGGTGGGGCCCGGGCCGAGGGCGTAGGTGCCGTCGATCGGCACCCACGCTTTGAGGCGTTTGAGCGTGTCGAAGAGGCGGGCGCGATCGACCCAGAGGTCGCGCACGACCGGGAACTTGGTCATCGGTTCGAGGGAGATTTCGTCGCCGGGGTTAGGGGCGATGTCATCGACGAGACACGAGCAGGACTGGCGGACCCTGCCGTTGATGACCATGGTGCACGCCCCGCAGACTTCCTCGAGGCAGCCGGAATCCCACACGACGGGGGTGGAACGCCGGCCTTCGACGGTCACGGGGTCGGCGGCGATCTTCTGGAGGAGGCTGATGATGTTGCCGCCGGGTTCCGGGGCGACTTCAAAGGTCTCCCAGCGGAAGGGCTTGCCCGGCCCTTCCGCACGCTTGATGGTGACGCGGATCTTCCGTCCGGCGACGGGCTTGGAACGAGGGGCATGGGTGGTCATGGGGCGGTCCTCTGGGGGCGGTGGCCCGGGCGGGTGCGTCCGATTCGTCGGCAGGCGGGGCGGACGGCTTCACGGTACGCCTCAGACCCGGCGCGCCCGGCACCGGGCGATCGGGCGGCCCGCGGACAGACCGGCGTGAGCGGGCGTGGGGGAATCATCCGTCCACCTTGCCGTAGGTACGGGCGCGGGGGGCCACAAGGTCGGCATCGATGGGGCGGTAGGTGATCTGGTGCGGGTCGGCGGCGCCGGGGTCGTACGCGGCGCAGGTGGTCTTCATGAACTCGGCGTCGTTGCGATCAGGGTAATCGACGCGGTAGTGGGCGCCGCGGCTCTCCTTGCGCATCGCACCGGCCCGGATGATGATCTGCGCCAGGATGAGCATGTCCCCCAGCGCCCGGGTGAACGAGAGGCTCTGGTTGCTCCACGCGGCGGCGTCCTCGAGGCGGACGCGCGAGAATCGTTCGCGGAGGCTCGCGATCTTCGCCGCGGCCTGCTCAAGGCGCGGGCCGCTCTTGACCACGGTAGAGGCGGCGGTCATCTCCTCGCCCATCTCCCTGGCGATGACGTAGGGATTGGTCTCGGGTCCGCCCGGGCCCTGGGCGGCGGTTGCAAGCAGCCGGTCGGCCTTGGCGGTCTCCTGGCGCACGCAGGCGTCGAAAACTTCGGCCGGGAGCGATTCGGCGGGCTTGGCGGCGGGCTCTCCTTCTCGCACATAGTTGACGACGGAGACGCCGGAGAAGAGGCCGTCGAAGAGGCAGGAGAGCAGCGCGTTGGCCCCGAGGCGGTTGGCGCCGTGGAACGCAAAGTTGACTTCGCCGAAGGCGTAGAGGCCGGTGATGTTCGTGCGCATGTTCTCGTGCGCGCCGTACCGCATGCCGACGCCGAGGGCGGTCCCGACGGGCGGAAGGCTGCCGGACTTGTGTTCGCCCGCGGGCGCGCCGGGGCGGAAGGCCCCTCGTGCGTAGGTGGTCCACAGGCCGCCCATGCTGTAGTGGACCGCGGGGAAGATCTTCATGGGCACCTTGCGGGGGTCTTCGCCGACGAACTTCTCGTAGATTTCGAGGATTCCGCCGAGCTTGCGGGTGAGGTAGTCGGGGTCCTTGTGGGTGAGGTCGAGGTAGACGACGTTCTCGCCCCCGACACCCATGGCATCATCGACGCAGATCGAGAAGATCTCGCGTGTGGCGATGTCGCGCGTTACGAGGTTGCCGTACTTGGGGTAGCGCTCTTCGAGGAAGTAGTAGCGTTCGGCGTCGGGGATGTCGCGCGGGGCGCGGGTGTCGCCCTTCTTGCGAGGAACCCAGACCCGGCCGCCCTCGCCGCGGGCGCTCTCGCTCATCAGGCGGCACTTGTCGGCGCCGGGGATCGCGGTGGGGTGGACCTGGATCATCTCGGGGTTGGCGTACCACGCGCCGGCCTGGTAGCAGCGGCTGGCGGCGCCGCCGGTGCAGATGATCGAGTTGGTGCTCTTGCCGAAGACGAGCCCGCATCCGCCGGTGGCCATGATGACTGCATCGGCGCGGAAGGCGCGGATCTGCATGGTGCGCAGGTCCTGGGCGACGATGCCGACGCAGCGCCGGGCGTCGCCCTCGCCGGTGATGACGGGCCAGAGGAACTCCCAGAACTCGTACTTGTTGACCTTGCCTTCAACCTCGTAGCGCCGGGTCTGCTCGTCGAGGGCGTAGAGGAGCTGCTGCCCGGTGGTGGCGCCTGCGAAGTGGGTGCGCTTGAAGAGACTGCCGCCGAAGAGCCGCAGATCGCGCCGGCCCTCGGGAGAGCGGTTGAAGGGCACGCCCATGCGGTCGAGGAGGTCGATGATCTTGGGGGCCCAGTTGGTCATTTCGAGAACCGGGGGCTGATCTGCGAGGAAGTCGCCTCCGTAGATGGTCTCGTCGAAGTGCTGGTATTCGCTGTAGCCCTGCTGGCGGGCGACATCGTTGCAGGCGTTGATGCCGCCCTGCGCGCAGACCGAATGGCTCCGCTTGACGGGGACCATGCTGAAGAGATCGACGGGGAGGCCGGCTTCGGCGATGCGAACGCTGGCGGCCAGGCCGGCGAGTCCGCCGCCGACGACGATGACGCGATGCTGTGCCATGCGCGGGAGGTTCCGTTGTCGCGCGGTGGGGCGCGCGGGGTGCGGGTCAGTTCCGAGGCTGGGGTGCGGGGTCAGCAGGGGCGGGGGCGGGCTCGACGGACGGGACGAGCAGGTGCTTGCCCTCTTCGATGTCGCGGGCCTTCACGGGGTTGAGTGTCATGAAGCCGATGAGAGCCGCCCAGCCCATCACCATGAGCGCCGCCCCGACGCTGAAGCAGACGTAGCCCCAGCGCTTCTGGGCGGCGACGGAGACCGTGAGGCCCCAGGTGATGGCGGCGGTCCACAGCCCGTTGGCGAAGTGGAAGACGCAGGACGTGACGCCCACGGCGTAGAGCAGGCCGACGATGATGCCGCCGAACTCGACCGGGCCGTTGGCGCTGCCGCGAAGGGCGGCGGCCAGGGTGGAACCGGCGTTGATGTGCTTCCAGGTGGTGCCGCCGGGGACCAGCCAAGACCACCCCCAGCGGAGGGTGGCGACGTGGTAGACGATGAACAGAAGGGCGAGGTACCCGGTGACGCGCTGGATGACGTAGCGCCAGTTGTCCTGGTAGGGGTACCGGGTGGCGTTGAACTTGCCGGTACGCGCGTAGTAGACGCCGAGGACCGCGTGGAAGGCGATGGCGCCCCAGAGGCTGATCTCGATGAAGAGGAGGAAGGGAAGGTGGTTGATGAAGGAGACGTCTTCTTGAAAGGTCGCGACGCCCCGCTCGATGCCATTGCCCGGCGCGCGGCTGTTGAACATGCCCCAGATGATGGAGGAGTTGGTCAGGAGGTGGGTGCAGAGGAAAACGCCGACCGGGAAGACCCCGGTGAGGGAATGGAGCCTGCGGAAGAGGAGGTAGTGCTTGTCGAGAAAGCCAGCGAGTCCGGGCACGCGATGCCTCCTGGCGCGGGCGCTGGGCCCGCAGCCGCGGGTACTTTAGCGGAATCGGACGCGGAGGGTGGTTGGAACCCCGGGGAGCAGCGCGCGTCGCGCCCCGGGGGTTCGCGGGCTTTCTCGGGCGCTGCCGGATCGAGCGACGAGGCGACGAAGCGCCGGGAGTGATGAGGACGGGGCCTCTGGGGCGCGCCCCGCGCGGCGGGCCGGTACCATGCGCGCATGACTTCGATGCGTATCCGGAACCTGGGGTTTCTGCCGAGGATCGGGCTGACGGCGTTGGTGCTCACGCTCGTGGGCGGTACGGCGGCGTCGGGGTACTTTCTTTATCTGATGCAGGAGAACCGCGATGAGCGGCCCGGGCTCACGATCAATGACGTGAAGGCCCACTATCACGGCGTCACCCGGACGAGCGACCTCCAGGCGGCGCTGGACCGGGGGCACCCCGAGAGCCTGTCGCCCGAGGTGCGGGCGGTGCTCAAGGCGTGGCTGGCGCAGTCGCCGGACGAGATGGCGCGGGCGTACAACGATCCTGACGCGCTCGACCTGACGCCGATGGAACTGATCGAACGGAACTGCGTGAGCTGCCACGCCCCGGGCGCGACGGCGGAGGGAGCGCACCCGGCGGTCAATCTGCGCGCGGCGGAGTTCGGGGCGATTCGGCCCCTGACGTTGAGCCGGGAGATCAAGCCGGTGGACAAGCGGATTCTGGCGCTGTCCACGCACGTGCACGCGCTCAGCCTGTCGCTCATGGGATTGGTGATGGGGGGGCTGATGCTCGCCACGCGGATGCCCCGGCTGCTCACCCACCCGGTGGCGTGCGTGATCGGGCTGGGGCTGCTGGCGGATATCGGAGGGTGGTGGCTCGCGCGCGACAATGTGCAGCTGGCGTGGCTGGTCGTTGCGGGCGGCGCGGTGTTCAGCGGCGGCGTGACCGTGGCCGGGCTGATGGTCGTGCTGGACTGCTGGCTGCCCCGGTTCGGAAAGCCGTCGTCGGCGGGATGAGAGACCGCGCGGCGTTCAGGGCGTGCCCGCGGATGAAGAGTCAGCCGGCGCGAGATGAAAAGTGGCGCTCCTGCACAGGCACGACGGCCTGGAGCACGTGCTGGAGCACGGCGGCGGGCGAACCCACGGCGTCCACTTCGCGGATGATCTCCGGGCGGTAACAGGCGAGCACGGGAGCGGTTTCGGCTTCGTACACCTGCCAGCGGCGCCGGATCACGTCCTCCCGGGCATCGTCGACCCGGTTCTCCTTGAGGGCGCGCCGGCGGAGGCGCTGGATCATTTTTTCGGGGTCGGGGCAGCGGAGATGCACGACGCAGAGCACGTCGATGTATTTCTCAAGCAGCCTGGCCTGGTTCACGCTGCGGGGGATGCCGTCGAGGACGAGGATGTCTTCGCGGGGCTTGTAGATGCTGAGAATGGTCCGGGCGTGCATGTTCTCGTACCACATGCGGATGGTGAGGTCGTCCGGGACGAGTTCGCCCCGGGAGGAATACTCCTGGAAGACGCGCCCGAGATCGGAGTTCACGTCGAGCGTGCGGAAGACATCGCCGCAGGACAGGTGGAAGAACCCGGGGACCTGGCCGAGTATCTTGCCCTGGGTGCCCTTGCCGACGCCGGGGGCTCCGAAGAGCAGGACGGTCTTGTAGCGGTTGGGCATGGCACATCCTCAGGTGGGTGAGGCGGTTCCGAGAACTCGCGCGGGAGCATAGCCCGCAGGGGGATGTATCGGTCCGGCGCGGCGGGTCATTGCGAAATGCCGGGCGGGAGTCGGGTGGGCGTGCGAGGTGAGCGCGGGTTGAGACGGGCGCGATTGCCACGCTCCGACGCGCCCATTCCTGTGCTATGCGGGTCGGATTCCGCGGTAGAGTTGGGCGAGGCGCTCGGTCTCCTGGCGCTTGACGCTTTCGAGGATGACCCGGGGGATGCGGAACTGGCGTTCTTCGACGCTCACCGCGGCGCAATGCTCACCCAGGCAGCGATAGAGGAACTTGAACGCGTCGCGGGGCTGGTGCATCTGCTCAAGGGCATCGACGACATCCTGGCGCGACACATCCTCTCCGAACAGGTCGAGCAGACTCATCGGGGGCGAGCCGGGCACGCGGCAGGCGTTGAGGCGCGCCGTGCAGAGGTCGTAGAGCATCGGGCCGGTCCAGGTCAGGCGCTCCACGAGGCCCTGCTTGTCGAGGCGTGCCTCCTGAAAGAACGCGCTGCTCTCCTTGAACAGCGCGTACCTAAGTTCGATGGGCAGGAGCATCTTGACCCCGACGCCCTCCTGCTGGAGGAGTTTGTTATTGAACAAGGGCCAGACCACCGCACGCATGCGGTCGGTGTCGCCCGAGACCAGGGTCGGTTCATCGACGCGGTCCACGACGACGACGATGCCGGCGTATCCCTGCGTCCGGAGCGCCCGGGTCAGCCGGGTGAGCATGGCGTAGCGGGGCTCATCGGAATCGGTCACGGGCAGGAGGCCGGGGCGCCGGTCGCCGGGCTCGAGCTCATCGACCGCTGCGATGAGGGACTGGTCGTCGCGTCCGAGGATGCGCAGCTGCTTGCGGAGCTTTCGGGCGGTGCGGCGCACGGCGAGGCGGTCCCAGCCGAAGCGTTTGAGGAGGGCGGCGCCCCAGGCCGCGAAGGCCGCCGCGTAGGCGCCGGTCCAGAGCGGGTTGGGGTGGAACCCGGTGAGGGCGTGCCCGACGAGCACGCCGGCGGGGAGCAACCAGCCCATCCAGACGCCGATGGTCAGCCAGCGACGAGCCCGGGAGTGCCTGACCCGCAGGCTCCTGCGGAGGCGCGCCGCGCGGGCTCCCGCCTGCTCGGCCTCGTCGTAGGCCACCTGGAGCAGGCGCAGGTCGCGCCTGGAGGCTGGGTCAAGCCGCTTGAGCGCGGGACGTGGATCGGTGCCGAAGATGCGTTCGCCCGAACCTTCTCCGAGCGCCGCGTCGATCACCTGCGTCCCGGCGAGGGCGAGGATGGCGTCAAGGTGATCGACAAGCCGGATACCCTTGAAGGCGTCGATCGGTGTCTTGGCCGGCGACGCGCGGAAGAGCCGGTCGAGCTTGCTGTTGAGGTCGTCGTAGGCGACGAGAAGCACCTTGGATTGAGGCGACTTGGCGTTGTGCCGGGCGACCGCGGCTTCGATCTGGAGCCGGATCGCCGTCTTGCCGGACCCCTTCTCGCCGAAGACCACCGAACTGCTGGGCCGGTCGAGCTGGCCCAGGATCTTCTCAAAGTCGGAGTGGACGGCGCCCCGCCCCGCGCCGGCCTCCGGGTCGAGGGCCCGCTCGCACAGGCGCCGAAAGACCTCGTCGTTGCGGGCCTCTTCGGCCCGGAACGGGTTTTCGGCGATGCGCCAGTGCTCAAAGAACTGGGTGAGGTTCATCGTGCTTCCGCTGGAGAGGAGAATAGGGTATCGGCTTGCGCGGCGCTCCCACCCCACCCCCGGGGCGTCGGCCGAGGCAGCGGGGACGCGACTCGGTAGGCTGTGCGACCCCGCCTGAGCGGGAAGGAGCGCCCATGTCCCAGCAGCCCAATTCGCGCAGCAGCCGCACCGGGTTCGGGTTTCTTGACGGCGTTGAATGGCTGGGCAATCGCCTGCCCGATCCGGCGATTCTCTTCGTGATTCTTGCGCTGGCGGTGATCGGCCTCTCGCACCTCGCGACCGTGGGCCGGTGGTCTGTGCAGCCGCAGCGCCTGGTGCCGATCACCGAGCCCGTGCTTGACGCGGCGGGCGACCCGGTGCTTGACGCCTCCGGCAACCCTCGCGTCCAACCCGCCCACGACGAGAAAGGGCGCCCGAAGCTCGAACTCAAGCCCGTGGGCGACCCGGTTCGCCCGCGCAGCCTGCTGACGGGCGACGGCCTCTACTGGGCGATTTCAAGCATGGTGGACAACTTCGTTCGTTTTCCGCCTCTGGGCATCGTGCTGGTCGGGATGCTGGGCGTGGGGGTTGCGGAGAAGTGCGGGCTGATCGGGGCCGCGCTCAAGGCATTGATGCTCGCGGTGCCGCGAGCGCTGGTGACACCGACGGTCATCTTCCTGGGGGTGATGAGTTCGCTGGGGACCGATGCGGGGTACATCGTGCTGCCGCCCGTGGCCGCGGCGCTCTACAAGAGCCTGGGGCGGAGCCCTCTCGCGGGCATCGCGGCGGCGTTCGCGGGGGTTGCGGGCGGCTTCAACGCCAACCTGCTGGTCACCAGCCTTGACCCGCTGCTGGCCGGCCTGACCGGCCCGGCAGCGCAGACCATCGAGCCCGGGTATGCCGTCAACCCGGCGGCGAACCTGTACTTCATGATCGTCTCGACGTTTCTCATCTCGCTCGTCGGCTGGTTCACGGCGGATTTCATCGTCGAACGCCGGCTTCGGGCTCGTCCGCCCGAAGATGGCGGGCCGGTGCCGGCGGATGCGTCTGATGTCGCTTCGCAGCGGCTCTCGCCGCGCGAGATCAAGGGGCTGTGGGGGGCGCTGGGCGCGGTGGTGGTGGTGCTGGGCGTGTTCGGCGCGATGCGGCTGACGCCGCGCGGGCCGCTCGACGACGTGATGCGGCACGCCGACCTCACCCCGGTGGCGCGGGGCGAACTGATCGCCGGGGCGGTTCGCGACGGGGTGATTTCGTTCACCGGCCCGGTGGGGGCGGAGCGCACGCGGGAGATGCTCGCGGGTTTTGAGGGGGTTCCGAGTTCCGCCTTCGCGGGCGTGTCGCCCGCGGCCTTGCTCAAGGCGATCAGCACTCCGGCGCGCTGGACGAGCGAGCCCAAGGACGATGCGGAGCGGCAACGCCGCGAGGCGACCTTCCGGCGATGGCTGGAGGCGCCGGTGGCCGAAGACCCGAAGCGACTGCTGACAGACGCCCAGCGCAACGGCGCGCCGGGGACGGCGGACCACTTCGCGCGCTGGGCGGAGAGCATCGTGCCGATCCTGTTCCTCGGGTTCCTGGCCCCGGGCGTGGTGTTCGGCGTGATGACGGGGCAGTTCAGGCGCGCGGGCGACGTGGTGCAGATGATGGTCGGGGCGATGGTGACGATGGCGCCGGTGATCGTGCTCGCGTTCTTCGCCGCCCAGTTCATCGAGTATTTCAAGTACAGCGGCCTGGACCGGATGCTGGCGTACGCGGGGGGCACCGTGCTGGCGAAGGCGAGCCTCGGCCCCTCGGCGCTGATCGTCGCGTTCATCTGCGTGACGATGCTGGTGAACCTGCTGATCGCGTCGATGAGCGCGAAGTACAGCATGTTTGCGCCGATCTTTGTGCCCATGCTCATGCTCGTGGGCATCAGCCCCGAGCTCACGCAATGCGCGTACCGCATCGGCGACTCGGTGACGAATATCATCACCCCGCTGAACTCCTACCTGATCATCATCCTGGCCGTGGTGCAGCGGTACGCGCCCAAGGGCGGCATGGGCACGATCATCTCGATGATGATGCCCTTCACGATCACGTTTCTGATCTCGTGGACGCTGCTCATGCTCGCGTGGATGGCGCTGGGCCTGCCGCTGGGGCCCGGCGCGGGGCTGTGGTACACGCCGGGGCACTGACCGGGCGGGGTTCAGCGCGCACGTGCGCAGGCGCGAGCAGGCGGCCGCCGATCAGCCCTTGCGAGGCTTGCGGCCGAAACGGCCCTTCTTCTTCTGGTGCGACTTCGGCGTGACATGAAAGGTGACCTCCACCTTGCCGACGCGCTTCTCACGCACCTTGGGCAGCGCGTTTGCCCGGGGCAGCTGCTGCACCACGTCCATGTCGAGCGTGACGTTGAACTCGGCGCCGCTCCTGACGAGCGACTCGATGTCTTCGCGGGGGGCGATGCGGTAGATGGCCGGGCCGACGCACGGGCGCAGGAACCGATACTGCAACTGCTTGCACACGACCGTGTAGTCCCCGCCGCACACGCCGAAGACGTACATCCCGCCCGCGATCTCGCTGTTGCCGAGGAGCGCGGCGCCGGCCATGGCGTTGTACCAGTTGCGGTTGAACTTGCGGAAGGGGAGCACCGCCGTGAAGGTCTTTTCATCGACGCGCTTCATCCGGATGCCGGACCGGAAGGCATAGGGGAGCCAGAAAAGCGAGCAGACCCGGTGCCAGAAGTTGTTCTTGGTCGAGAGGCGGCTGACGAATGCCTCCACCCGGTCCATCATTGACTTCTTTGCACGAACGCCGCTCGTCATTGGGCGGCCGTCCTTTCCAGCCGGGACGGAACACCCCGCCTCACCCGGCTCGGCTCCCGGGCCGCCCCGTTCACCGGGCACGGGGGCGTGGTCCGCAGGCTCCGGGTCCGGGTCTCCGCCACGAGGCGCCTCGGGCGGTGTTCCCGGTTCGCCTGCCTCGGGCTCGGGTGAATCTCCCCAGGTGTCATCGACCGGAATGGGAGGCGCGGAAGACATCAACGCCTCATGGTAGCCAAGCCAACGGGAGCCTTCGCCAAACTGAGCGGCAATCCCGGATGGCTCGCGGCGGAGCGGAGCGCCCGCCAGGCGGTTCACCACGGGGGGCTCGCCGCCTCAGGAACGAGGGTGAACCATCCGTTATCGTTGGTGGTCACCCGCACGAGGGGGGTGTTGGGCTCGTGGTCGAGCACCAGCAGCCAGTTGAGGCGTGCTGCGGCACTGAGAAACCAGCGACGGGAGAGCATGGAGGTGTACGGCTCCACGTCGTAGGCGAGGTTGTACGTGGCGCCGACGTGGTGGACGGTGGGCATGACATCGGGCGTGAAGATCACGGTGTTGCCTGCGGCGTCATCAAAGATGATGGCCTGCTGCCCCCATGTGTGTCCGGGGGTGAGGAGCACGCGGATGCCCGGCATGACCTCGGTGCAGCGGAGTTCCACCGGCGCGACGGGCTCGGCGTCTCGGGAGGGGTGAAGCCCGGGGGCGAAGGGGGGAGGGGACTCGACGAGGCGAAGGCGTGCTGAGCCGTCGGCGCGGGGCAGGCGCAGGGGTTCGAGGTTCTCGGTGAAGTAGGTCTTGGTCATCACCGAGTTGCCGGCGAGGGCGTCGAGCCATTCGCGATGCTGGGCGACGACCTGCGCGCGCGGGAAGGTGAGCCGGACTGCGAGGGGGCCGTGCGTCCAATCGGGTGTTTCGCCCGGCCGGGCCAGCCGGGTGAGGCCCCCGGCGTGGTCGAAGTGAAGGTGCGTGACAAGGGCGGCATCGATTGATTCGGGGTCAATGCCGACGTCGGTCACGGCGGATTCGACCGTGCGGGGTCCGAGGCCGAAGATGGACTTGAACTTGTCATCCAGTTTGTCGCCGCTGCCGGCTTCGATCACGATGCGCTCCGGATCGGGGCCGGTGGATTCGAGGAGGAGGGCGTTGTGGCGCAGGGCGATGCGGTTCCTGTCGTCGGCGGGCACGCTCTTTGACCAGACCACCCGGGGGATGAGCCCGAACATGCTGCCGCCATCGAGGAGAAGGGGCCCGGCGTCAAGGAGTTTCCAACGATATCGTGACATGTGCGAGGATAGGGTGGAGCGCCCGACGGGCGGAGGTTGCGGATGGACGAGGTGCAACGGGCGATCCAGGTGCTTGGGGCGGCGCCGCTGCGCGAGGTGCAGCGTCGGGGATGGCACTTTCAGAAGTGCAACTACTACTCGGCGTGCAACGACCTGGCGTTTCTGGACGCGAACCGGGACCTCTGGACAGGTCGTGACCTGCCGGGCGAGATCGACTGGAACATCGAGGGCCAGCGCGCGGCGGCGGCGGAGGCGGGCGCGTTTGCGGATGAACTGCGGGACATCCCGGAGCACGCCGACGCGCAGCCCGGGGGGGGGCAGGAGGGGCCCTTGTCGTTCCATTGGGTGAACGGCATGTGGAACAACGCCGATGCGATGGCGCAGTACGGCCTCCTGCGGTCGCGCAAGCCCGCACGCGTGATCGAGATCGGCTGCGGCTGGTCCAGCGTGATGATGGCGCGGGCGCTGCGGCGCAACGAGGGGGAAGGGGCCGGGGCCGCTGAAGTCACGCTCATCGAGCCGTACCCGCGTGACGCGGTGCTCCGCGCGGTGCCGGTGACGTGGAGACTCGAACCCGTGATGCTCCAGCGCGCGGACCTCGCATGGTTTGATGCGCTCGGCCCCGGCGATGTGCTGTTTTATGACGGGTCGCACGTCACGCGCGCCGCCAGCGATGTCAACTGGTTCTTCTTCCGCGTGCTCCCACGGGTGAAGCCGGGGGTGCTCATCCACATCCACGACATCTTCTTTCCGGCGGATTACCCCGAGCATTGGATCTTTGAGCGCGGCCAGACCTGGAATGAACAGTACCTGCTTCAGGCGTTTCTCATGCACAACCGCGCGTATGAGGTCACGCTCTGCAACAGCATGATGGGCATGCTGCACCGGGCCCACGTGGAGGCCTGCTACAAGGGCGTTCGGCCGCCGATCGGAAGCAGTTTCTGGATGACCAAGCGGGGCGGGCCGACCTCGGCGCCATGACCGCGGGGCCCCGTGAAGCGGGCCTGGGAGCTTCGTGTGGGGGAGGGTCAACCCGGCAGCCACGCGCGATCCACGGTCATGCCCGGCGGAAGCGGCGCCGCATCCCCCGCCTCGATGAGCCCGGCGACGGGGTACGCGCAGTAGTCGAGACTGAAGGCGCCGGCGGGGCGATGGTTGCCTGAGAGCCCGAGCCCGCCGAAGGGCAACTTGCTGCTTGCCCCGGCCGTGCCCGTGTTGACGTTGACGCACCCCGCGCGCGCCTCGCGCTGGAACCGGGAAGCGGCGGCGCTGTCGCCGGTGAAGATCGACGCCGCGAGCCCGAATCGCGTTGCGTTCGCTTGACGCAGGGCGGCATCGATGCTGTCCACGACGGTGACCCGCAGCAGCGGGCCGAAGACCTCTTCATCGCACCCGGGGTGAAAGGGGGCGTCCGCCGCACCGCGCGCGACGAAGCCGGGAACTTCGAGTACGCCGGGGCTGAGATACCACCCGCCCTCGGCGGTTTCGACGGGCTCTGCGCGCAGGGCGACCCGGGCCCCGGCGCGTTCTGCGCGGGCCTGGAACGCCAGCACCCCCTCGCGGGCCTCGCGCGAGATGATCGGGCCCATGAAGACCGGGGGCGTGGCGAGCGGCGGGCCCACGCGCAGCGCATCGGCGGCCCGCACCAGGGCGCTCATGAACCCGGGCGCGATCGCGCGATGCAGAACAAGCCGCCGGGTGCAGGTGCATCGCTGCCCGGTCGAGACGAAGGCCGACCTGACGCACTCGATGAGGGCCTGGCGGAGGTCGGCATCGGGCATGACCACCGCGGCGTTGTTTCCCCCCATCTCGAGCGCGAGAATGCGCCCGGGACGATCGAGGTTGGCCTGCATGATCGCCCGGCCCGCGGCCCATGAGCCGGTGAACAGGATCGCGTCCGGGTCACCGTGCGAAACCAGCGACCGCGCGATGTCGACGTCGCCCTGCACGAGGTTGATGACGCCCGGGGGCGCACCCTCGGCGCGGCAGGCCTCGTCGAGCAGTTCGACGAGCAGCTGCCCGCAGGCCGGGGCCTTGTCGCTTGGCTTGAAGACCACGGTGTTGCCCATCGCCAGGGCCGGAATGATGTGCCCGTTGGGCAGGTGCATCGGAAAGTTGAAGGGGCCGAGCACTGCGACGACGCCGTGGGGCCTGAAGGTGCAGACGCCTCGGCGCGTCGGGGCCACCGGCACCTCGAAATCGGTGACCCTGCCCAGGGCCGCGCCCGGCGCGGCGTCCAGCGTGATGTCCACTTTCGCGCCGATCAGCCCCGCCTCGGCGGTGGAATCCCAGAGTGCCTTGCCGGTCTCGTCGGCGATGAGCGCGGCGGCCTTGGCGCTCGCCGCGGAGGCGAGCGACTGAAACCGGCGCAGCAGGGCGAAGCGGCGCTCGCGGGGCCAGGCGCTCCACGCGGGCAGGGCCGCGCGGGCCGCCTCGATGGCGACGTTGACGTCGCCCGGCCGCGATTCGCCTGCGTAGACGACGCGCGCGGGCTCCGCGGGCGAGGCGGACTTCAGAGCGCCGGGGTTGAGAGGTATCCATGTGCCGCCCACGAGGTTTGAGGGGGGGCGGGAGAGACTCGGGTGCGTCGAAGGTGGGGCAGACATGAACGAGAGTATCGGCGATCGGGGCCAGGCCCCCGCGTCAAGCCGGGATCGACTCGGGCACGGCGCGATCAGTCGTTCCCCAGGCCCAGCGCGTGGGTCAGGCCCAGCGGGTCCACGGCGTAGCGCACTTTCGAGGTGCCGCCGAGCAAGCCCTGCACCGTCCACGAGCGTCCGAAGGGCGCGGCATCCCACGACAGGCCCTCGGCTTCGGCGCCGAGTTCGGCGAGAGCGGTCTCGCGCGCAATCGCGATCGCCTGCTCGCGCGTCAGAGGGGCGGTCCAGGCGCCCTCATCGGGCTCGGCCACCCGGGCGGCCCAGAGCTGGCTTGAGCCGTGGGCGATCGATCCATCGGCGCCTTCGCTGCCGCGCTGGCTCGTCCAGATCATCCATGAGCCGTCGGGCGAGAACGCGGGCAGGCCGTCGAACCCTTCGGCAAAGGTCACGCGCCGGCGGGCCCGCCGTGCCGGGGGCGTCGTCTCGGCGCCGGGGGCGTCGAGGGCGAGCGAGAACACCTCGTAGTTCATGTGCCCCGCCGCGGAACTCGTGAACACGAGGAACTTGCCCGAGGGGTGGAAGTACGGCGCCCAGTTCACGTCGTCATTGTCGGTGAGCGGAATCTCGCGCGCGACGCGCGGCGTGCCAGACTCGTCAAACTCGAGTTCGGCGAGAAAGACCTGCAGGCGGTCGTCGCCTCGCCGGTCGGATCGGTAGACGATGGAGCGCCCGTCGGGCGAAAAGAAGGGCCCGCCGTCGTACCCGGGGGCGGCCACGACGAGGTGGTTGCGGCCGGTGCGGGTGTCAAGCATCCAGATGTCGGCGTCCGGCTTGCCCTCAGCCTCGGGGTTGACCTGCGCATAGAGGACATATCGCCCGTCCGGCGAGTAGGAGCATTCAGCGGAATATCCATCGGTGCTGACGAGCCGCTGCACGTGTTCGGGCGGGATCGAAAACGTTGTGGCGGCTTCGGCGCTGGGCGTGACGGCGGGGTCGAAGGACACGCGGAAGATGTCCATCTCGCGCGGGAAACTCCACGCGTATCGGCTCCCGGCACGCTGATAGCCGGGCGCTTCGGCGTTTGAGGGTTCGACCCACGTGCATCCCATGATCGCGACGCCCGGCTCGGTGGGGTGGAACCACCCGCATGTCGCGGCGGAGCCCGGAGGGCTGAGCAGGATGGCCCGGCCGAGGCCCACGATGTGCCCCTGGGCGTTCCGCTGCACGGGCGCCGCGTACATCGAGTAGTGGGGGTTGGGGCGTTCACCGCCGGGGGGGACGGGGACGGCCTGGAAGATCACCCAGCGGGCATTGGGGCTGAAATAGGACTCACCGGCCTTGACGAAGTCGCGGTCGAACGTGAGCTGCACGTGATCGCGCAGCAGCGGGGCCTCCAGTGTTTCACCGGGCCCGACGGGTGAGGCCGCGGCGAGCGTGAATCCGAGTACGAACGGCACCATGCGGTTGACCCTCCGGGGTCGCGGGCGGACAGTCCATCAATGGATCAGGGTAGGGAGAACCCGGCGGGCGCGTTGCGCATCGTGCGCCGGTCACCGGGGTACGTGGTGGTGGACAAGCCCGGCGGGCTGCTCAGCGTGCCCGGACGCAGCCCCGACCAGCAGGACTGCGTGCGGTCGAGGGTCGGGGCGATGTATCCGGACGCGCCCGGGGCGTTCACGGTCCACCGGCTCGACATGGAGACGACGGGGCTCATCATCGTCGCGCTCACCCCCGAGGCCCACCGGCACCTGAACATGCAGTTCGAGTCGCGTAGGGTGCATAAGACCTACACCGCCGTGCTCTCCGGGCTCGTGACGCGCGAGCAGGGGGTGGTCAAGCTGCCGCTCACGCACGACTGGGCGCGTCGGCCGCGCCACAAGGTGAGTTACGAGGACGGCAAGCCCGCGGAGACGCACTACCGGGTGCTCGCGCGGGGCGAAGAATCTTTCGCGGCGGAGCATCGCGCGCGGTGGCTGGCGCAGGTCCGGGCGGGCGTCGACAACGCCGGCGCGCCGGGCTTGACCCGCGTCGAGTTTCTGCCCGTGACCGGTCGCAGCCACCAGATCCGCATCCACGCGGCACATGATCTCGGGCTGGGCGCGCCGGTGCTGGGGGATGCGCTGTACGGGCAGGGTGACAGCGCCCCGCGGCTCATGCTGCACGCGACAACGCTGATCTTTGAGTGCCCGGACGAGGGCGCCGAGGTTGAGCTGCGGTGCGAGCCAGAGTTCTGACCGCGGCAGCCGGGGTCAAAGGCGCGCGTCGAGCAGCCCCGCCGCGGCGACAAGCGCTTGGAGGGTCTGCCCAAGCGTCATCGAATCGGTTTCGATGACGATGCGTGCAAGGCGCTGGTACAGCGGATCGCGGCGTGCGTACACCTCATCAATCTCATGCATCATCGGCGCCCCGGTGAGCGATGGCCGGGTGGATGAGTCGGTGGAGGCAAGCCTGGCGCGGAGAGTCCGGGGTGCGGCGCGAAGGTAGACCACGTGTGCGGGCGGCGCAAGAAGTTCGGGCACCCCCGGGGCGGTGGGTGTTCCCCCGCCGAGGGCCAGAATGCCTCGGTAGGGCCGGTTGAGAAGGTCAAGGAGCGCGCGGTACTCGGCACGCCGGAATGACGGTTCGCCTTGGGTTGAAAACGCCTCGCCCGCCGACGTGCATCCGAGCAGGCCGGGGGTGATGTCATCGAGATCGATGAACTCGCATCGTCGGCGCTCGGCGAGCGCCCGGCCGAGGTCGGATTTTCCCGCCCCGCGCAGGCCGATCAGGATCAGGGCTCGGCGCATCGCCATGCCCGACCGTAGGGGTCCGGGGCGTTCAGGCGTGCTGATCGGGTTCGTCGGCTTCGATGGGGAACTGGCAGACCGTGCCGCAGTCGGGGCACATGAGCCCGTGCGTGCCCGAGTCGAGGTGGCGCAGGTCCTTGCCGCACCCGTGACAGGCGGTGATCGCGCGCGTGCCGAAGCCGTTGAGCACGAATGCTGCAGTGGCGACGGCGACGCCGATCGCGGGCAGGAGCGGCACGGCGAGCCACGAGACTACGCCGACGACCGCGAGGCACAGGGCGATCAGGACGCCGAAGGCGCGAAGACGAAGAACATCAAGGCGGGTCAAGGTGCAATCCTCAAGGGCTGGAGGGGCTGCATGATACTCCTATCGACGCGAGGGGCTTGAGAGCGGCAGAAGTCGCCCGTTGGCTTCGTGGCCACCTCTGGCCACGAACACCGGGGGCAGGCGCGCCGGGCGGCGCCGCGCTGCCGGACGTACCCTAGAAAGTCCGGGGAGAATCATCATGTTCATCAGCCGCCAGGTCGGGAAGATCCTTCGGGGCAAGGCGACGCCCTTGCAGCTGTTCATGGCGTGCGTGCTGGGAGGCATCGCCGGGTTTGTGCCCGGAGTGAGGCAGGCGCCGGGGTTGATCCTGGCGCTGTTCGTGCTGCTCGCCGTGCTCAACGCCAACCTCCTCGTCGCGGGGCTGGTTGCCGGGGCGGGACAGTTTGTGAATCTGTTTCTGACCCCGCTTACGTTCACCATCGGGCAGGCATTGCTTGACGGGCCAATGCAGCCGTTCTTCAAGCGCGCGATCAATGCCCCGGGCTCGGCCCTGCTCGGTCTCGAGTATTACGTCACCACCGGGGGCATCGCGATCGGGCTGGCCTACGGGCTTGTGTGCGCGGTGATCCTGATCGCCATTGTGGGGCGATTCCGACGGATGATGCTGAAGATTGAAGAGGGTTCGCCGACGTACCAGAAGTACGCCAAACGCGGCTGGGTGCGTGCGATTGGCTGGCTCGTTTTCGGAAAGAAGGGCAAGAAGACGTACGCCGAGATGATGAAGCGTCGCTTCGGGCTGCCCATCCGGCCCCTTGGGGTGCTCCTTGTGGCCGGCGTCTTGGCGCTGGCCTGGGTCGGGCGCCAGTTCGTCAGCGACACCATCCTGACCGAAGCGCTCCGGGGCGGCCTGGAGCGTGCCAACGGCGCCACGGTGGATATTCAGCGGGTGAGCGTTGATTTTTCCAGCGGCGCTCTCCGCGTCGAAGGTCTCGCCATCGCCGATGCCAACCGGCTCGATCGAGATGCGTTCCGGGCCGCGTCACTGGAGGGCAACCTCTCTGGCCGAGACCTGCTGCGGGCGCGATTCACGATTGACGAGGTGCGGGTGGAGAACGCCGAGAGCGGCAGTGTGCGCGCCCGCCCGGGCGTCATCGTGGGCACGCGGCGAAGGCCCAAACCGCCCACGGAAGGCAAGACGCTGGACGACTACCTGCGGGACTTTGAAACCTGGAAAGCCCGGCTGGAACAGGTTGAACGCTGGATCGAGGAGGTCGCCAAGCGGATCCCGGATTCTGAGCCCAAGGACTCCTCTGACGAGTCGCTTCGCGACCGCATCCGGCGCGAGATTGAGGAACGCGGCTATCGGAGAGTGAAGGCGACGCACCTCATGGAGGGTTCGCCCACTGTGCTCATCAAGCGCATCACCATCGACGGAGTCAAGGTGGATGCGCTCCCCGGGGATCCGGTCGATGTGGTCCTGACCAACCTGTCGACACAGCCCTGGCTGTGGAAGGGCGTGCCCACGGCGGACATCCGGGCTGCTTCGGGCGACTTCGTGCTGGCGCTCGCGGTTGGTTCCATCGCCGGGCGGGAGGCCGGAGCCCAGGCACCCGAGGATCACGTGGAGTTCCTGCGCCGGGGGTTGCCCGGGACGTGGGTGCAGCAGCAGCTCAAGGTTGCGGACCCGCCTCTCATCGCGGGCGGCATCGTCGATCTTTCGCTCGCCGGGCCGATGCGCCTCGGCGACGGCGTTCGGTTGGCGCTTGATCTGGGCGTGACGATTCGAGGTGCAGATATCAATGTGCCGGGGGTCGGTGGGACGCGCGTGGAGGAGATGAGCCTGCCGATCGGCATTGCCGGGCGACTTTCAGCACCTGCGATCACGGTCGACGGAGAGAAGCTGGCCGATGCGCTGGTGGAGGCGGGCAAGGCCGAACTCGCCTCGCGCGTGCGGGCAGAGGCCGACAAGGAGCTCGGCAAGATCACCGACGACCTCAAGAACCGCCTCGGCGACCAGGTGCCGGGTGTGGGCGACCTGATCGACGGCACGCTGAATGAAGGACTCGACGGGTTGTTCGGGAAGAAGCCCAAGAAGCCCGAATGACCACTGGTTCGGGGCAGACCCATACGGGGCGGCTTCCCGGAGCGCGGGGCGGAGCGGCATACGGCGGGGCTTGAGTTCTCGGGCGTGTCCGGGTGCCTGCCCGGCCAAGTCCGAGATCTCACAGCGTCCGGGAGAACAGGTCCGCGAACCCGTGTGTGGTCTGCGTGCAACGCCTGGACGAGCGCGCTTGTGGTGCCCGAGAAACATCTTGGGTTGAACTTGCGGCGAACATCGACGATTGGTGTGGCGATGACTCAACGCCCCGAGCCACGCCGGGTCATGCCGCCGCACTCTGCGGACCCCGCCCACGCCCCGGCCCGGGTGGAGCGGGTGCATGCGCTGGTGCATGAGTTGCGCGGCCTTCTGGACGGTTCTTCGCGGTGCCTGGGCCTTGCGCTGCAATCGATAGCTTCGGTCGGATCGGCGAGTGAAGAACTCCGGTCGGCCCACGGCCAGCTGGAGACGGTGCAGTCGGCCCTCGACCGCATGGGCGACCTTGTGCACGCCGCGATGATCGGGCCCGACGCCAGCATCGGTTCGGCGCTGGCGACGCAGGGTCGGGCGGTCACGGTCTGTGAAGCGCTGCGTCATGCGGCCGAGGTGCTGCGGCCCCTCGCGGCGGAGCATCGGCAGGAGATCAGGGTCCGCCTGGAGCCGGGGCTGGAGGCGATTCCGGCGGGGCCGCTGTACGCCGTGTTTCTGAACGGGCTCAGGAACGCGGTCGAGTCTTCGGCGAGCACCAAGTCGCCCGGGCAGGTGACGGTTTCGGCCCGGCTGCTCGACGACCCGGCGCGCCCATCGCTGCTGATTGAGATCGAAGACCAGGGCGCGGGCCTGCCGAGCGGGCTGCCGCCTTCGCGGTTGTTTGAGCCAGGCGTGACGACCAAGCCACGCGGCTCCGGCCTCGGCCTGGCGCTCGCGCGGCAGATCGTCGTCGATCTCGGCGGCACTGTGGACCTCCTGGACGGCTTCGGGCCGGAAGCGCGCCCGGGCGCGATCTTCCGCGTCTGGTGCCCCCTGCCTCACCCCGAACCGCGCAGCGCCCTCGGGCGCGGGGGCTGAACCATGCCCCGTGTGCTGGTTGTGGACAACGACCCGATCCTGGCTCACGCGCTGGAGGAGTTCCTTGTGCGCGAGGGTCACGACGTGCAGGCCTGCGCCGACGGGGCCGAGGCTCTGCTGGCGCTGGAGGCGGGCGGACGAGCCGGCACGCCGGTGGCGGTGATGCTCGCCGACCTCTCCATGCCCGGGATGGACGGGTTGGCCCTGCTGCAGGAGGTCGCACGCCGGCACCCGGGCGTGTCGACGATCATGCTCACGGGTTTCGGCACTGTGGAGACCGCGGTGCGGGCCCTGCGCCTCGGGGCGGTGGACTACCTCACCAAGCCGGTGGTGGATGAGGAGCTGCGCCTGTCGATCTCGAGGGCACTTCGGCAGCACGCCCTGGCAAGCGAGAACATCACGCTGCGCAGGCGCCTCGAGACGCGGGACGGTCTTGACGGAATCATCGGACTCGATCCACGCATGCAGCGCGTCTATCAACTGGTCGAGGCCGTCGCCCCGAGCCGGACCACCGTGCTCATGCGGGGCGAGAGCGGCACGGGCAAGAGCCTGATCGCCCGCGCCATCCACCAGCGATCCCCGCGGCGCGACCGGCCCTTCGTCGAGCTCGCGTGCGGGAGCATCCCCGAGACGCTGCTGGAGAGCGAGCTGTTCGGGCATGTCAAGGGAGCCTTCACGGGGGCGCATGCCGACAAGCCCGGCAAGTTCCTGCTCGCCGACAGCGGCACGATCTTTCTCGACGAGATCAACTCAGCCTCGCCCGCGATGCAGCTCAAACTCCTGCGCGTGTTGCAGGAACGTCGGTTCGAGGCGGTAGGGGGGACGGAGACGCGGGAGGTTGATGTCCGCGTGATTCTCGCGACGAACCAGCCTCTCGAAGCCCTCGTCGCCTCAGGGGCCTTCCGCCAAGACCTGTACTACCGCATCAACGTCGTGAGCATCGACCTTCCGCCTCTGCGCGAGCGGCCGGGCGACATCCCGGCGCTGGCGGAGTTCTTCCTGGTCCGGTACGCGGCGGAACTGGGGCGTCAGATCGTCGGCTTCGAGGCTTCCGCGATGGATGCGCTCGTCAGCTACGCCTTTCCGGGTAATGTGCGCGAGCTTCAGAACCTGATCGAGCGGGCGGCGGTTCTTTCGACGCGCCCGACCATCACGCTCAACGACCTGCCGCTCGCGGTCGTCTCGGGGGAGCGCGGATGCTCCGAGGCGCAACGATCGGGGGGCGGGGCGACCGGGACGGGAGAAGGCCGCGGCGCGGACGGGGCCATCGGGCCCATCCTGCCCCTCGACGAGGCCCTGCGGGAGCCCGAACGCCGGATCATCCTGGACGCGCTCCGTGCGAATCACTACAACCGCCAGCGCACCGCCGATGCGCTGCGGATCAACCGCACCACGCTGTACAAGAAGATGAAGTCGCTCGGCATCGACGATGCCGATGAGCGTCTGGCCGGGTAGCCGACGCGCGCGGCGTGCCGACGGGGCCTGCGCGTGGACCCAGGGGCGAGCCCCTCGACGCGGGCGACAAGCGGCTCATTGCTTGGTGCGGCTGGTGACGCGCTCGGCGTCCTCTTCGGTGACGAAGAGAATGGTGCCGCAGGATGAGCACGTGGAAAACGTGCCGTTGAGGAGGGCGTTGAGCACCTGTACGGGCAGGTTCATCTGGCAGGATGCGCAGGTGAACTCGTGCCGGCGGGCGTCGTGGATCTCGATGTGGGCCATGACGCCGCCCTCGATGTCGCCGAACTTCTTCTGGCGGTCCTTGTACACGCCCATGGCCTGGGCCGGGACGCCGGTGAGCAGGGCATCGCGCTGGGCGCTCAGTTCGGCGAGCCGGTCCTTGATTTCGTCCGCGCGCTTGTCGCGGTCGCCGGTCGCGATCTTGATGACGCCAAGCCGCTCAGCGCGCTGCGCATCGAGCTGCTCCATGAGTTTCTTGAGTTCGTCCACCTTGGTGATGAAGCTGAGCGCCTCTTCGTCTTTCTTCGACTTGTCGATCTTGAGCGTGTTCACCTCGACAAGGAAGGCCTGGTATTCCTTGTTGGTCCGGGCCTGGTCCATCTGCTTGCGAAGATGATCGATGCGGACCTGCGACGCGTCGGCTTCACCCTCGATGTTCGCGGCGGAGGCCTGGAGCTGGCGCAACTGCCCGGCGAGCGCTTCGCGCTTCGTCTCGATTTCGGCGAGCTGGCGGGTCTGGGCATCCAGGAATCGCTGGGCGGCGTTCAAACGGGACTTGAGCCCCGAGATCTGCTGATCCACCCGATACAGCCGAAGCAACTGCGCTGTGACGGACATCGATGAAGAACCCTCGCGAAGACCGTCTCACTGTAGCCCGCCGGCGGCGACGGAGCGCCGGGAAACTTCCCGGTGCGGTAGACTGGGGGAATGCAGAGCAAGGCCGCGACGGTTGACGCATACCTCGCCGAGTTGCCGGACGATCGGCGCCGGGCGGTTGAACGCATCCGCGAGGTCTTTCAGGCGAACATCGACCCTTCGCTTCGCGAGGGCATGCAGTACGGCATGATCGGGTACTTCATCCCGCACGAGGTCTATCCCCCGGGATATCACTGTGACCCCAACCAGCCCGTGCCCTACGCGGCGATCGCGTCGCAGAAGCAGCACATCGCGGTCTACCTCTGCGCCATGTATCTCGATGTCGTCAATCCCGGCGCGTGTGCGCGGATGCGGAGTCGGTTTCTCCAGGCTGGTCCCCGGCTCGACCTCGGGAAGAGCTGCATCAGGTTCAAGCGCCTTGAGGACTTCCCGCTCGATGCGCTGGCGACGGCGCTGCGCGAGATCGACGGCGCTGCGTACCTTCGGGCCTACCAGACGGTGCTCGCCAACCGGCCGGGCGCGGCGCGCCCCGCAGGCAAGACGAGGGCGAGGGGGACGTCCGAGGCCGTCGCGGGCATGAGGCCTGCAAACCCCGCGTCGTCTCAGCGCGGGGCACCTGCCGGGAAGGGCGGCGCGAACAGAAAGACCTCGCGCGCAGCGGCCCGAGGCAAGGCGGGTGCGTCTGATCGAACGCGCGCGGCGCGTGCGAAGCGCACGTGACCGAGCGAGGGCGAAGGACGACAGCACGCCACGCGCGGGGCGCCGTTTCGCCGGTCGGTGCGCCACGCCGGGGCCGGGGCCGCGAGATGACGAGGCGGGCCCCGAAGCGAGAGGCTTCTATTCGCGGAAGGACACGGCGGGCTGGAACCGAACCATCAGTTCATTCCCCACCACGAAGCCGATGATGTTGACTTGACGAGTGACCTCGAAGAGGAGCGTGATGTTCTGGCCGCGCTGCGTGCGGCTGGGCAGCTTGGGGAGCTGGGAGAGGCCCGAAAGAGGGGCATCGCGGGTATAGCGGATCTCGCCGACGTTCTGGTCTTCGTAGGCGTAGCCGATGCAGGAGTAGAGGTTGCCCTGATCGTCGATCAGGTAGACAGGCAGGTCGCGGCTGGTCTCCGAAATCGGGGGCGCGCCGATGTCCACGGCGGGGGTGATGCCCTCGCGCCCGGGGGTGACGGCGATCTGGACGAGATCGGTGCCCTCGCTGACGGCGAACTTGTCGACGCGCAGGGCCTTGTCGAGCGTGTTGCGGTGCATGTCCTGCGGCTTGAAGCGCTGGATGCCGTCGTCGATCTGACGCTCCTTGTTGACGTGGAGTCCGCCCGTGGTGCCGTCCTGCAGCACGATGCCGCGCACGGTGTTGCCCTCGGTGATTCCGCGTGCACGAAGGTCTTCGCCCAGGGCCACCGTGATGGCGCGGTCCTCGTTGATTTCGATGCGACCCGCGCGCATCAGCGAGCCGTTGTCGATCGCGGCCTGCCGCGACCCGCTGGTGGCGAACCGCTGGTCGGGCCGGCGCGAGGAGACATCGATGCGGACGTTCTTGATGAAGAGCGAGAGGGGCCGGTGCCCGGCGGGGACCACGAACTCGAAGGCCATCAGCGGCGTGCCGTCGCCCGCGACGGTGCCCAGGCCGTCCTCATCGGTCATGGGGAAACGCACCCAGCGCACCTCGCTCGCGTCGGCTCGGCTGATCATCGCCGCCGGGAAGACCTCCACAGTTTCGCCATCGTCGTTGATGCACACGAGGCGCGCCTGGGCGGGGGTCATGTTGACCTGGCCGCTCTTGCGTTCGCGGGCGGCTTCCTTGAACTGGACCACGAAGCCGGTGATGTAGGCCCCGGGCTTGATGAGTGTTTCGCCGGTGCGATCCACGAGGGGCTGGTTGACCTGGAAGTCGCGTTGGCGAAGCCCGGACTGGACGTTGTAGCCCTCGAAGGCGCGCCAGTTCTCATCGGCGCCGACCGTGAAGACCTGCTGGAGCGTGATATCCGCCGGGCGGAGGAAGTTGCGCCCCCGGCCCGCCTGCATCGAGCGGCGCACCGACGAGGGAACGTCCGCGAGGTTCGGATACTGCCTGCCGAGTGCCGACTCGTTTCCCACGGCGAATGTGGTGAGGCTGAGCTTGCCATACAGGCCCGCGACGATGTCATCAGCGGGGAAGATGAGCTTCTTGTCGGAGACGAGGGAGCCGTTGGAGTTGTCCCACCGGAGCCGCTGCGAACCCCAGAAATCCTGCGGCAGCCAGAGCATGCCGACGCCCATCACCACGATGCCCGCGGTGATGGTGCCCGAGGCGAGCCCACAGATTCCGCCGCCGATGACATCCCAGATCTTCTCGGCCTGGGCGTTGGCGGGGAGCGCCTTGTCGAGGACGACCCGGAACACGAAGAGCGAAAGGGCGAAGGGCACGATCAGGCCGACCCCGAAGGCCATGCCGCCCAGGAACGAGGCAAAGCCCTTGGTCGGCGAGCCCTTGAGAATCGCCATGGAGATCGGTTCCCAGGCCGCGAAGGCCACAGCGCCCGCGGCGACGACGCAGATCAGGTGCAGCAGCGCGGAGAAGAAGCCGCGGATGAGCCAGAGGTAGCCAATTCCGCCGGCGATGGCGATGGCGAGGATGGACATGAACATGGGTCAGGCTCCTGCGGAATCCGGGCGGCGGGGCGCCCTCGGGGAGAGGCGAAACAGCGGGATCGGCGTGCCGCGCGGAACGAGCCCACGGACAGCGCGATCGATCACGAGGACTTGGCGGCGTCGGGGGCGGGCGCCCCGGCGGGCTTGGAACCGGCCGGGGGCTTGGCGCCGGTCGCGGGCTTGGCGGGTTGTTCCTGCGTCACGCGGGCGAACTCCTCAACGCTGGTGATGCCGTCAACAACCTTCTTGAGTGCCGCCTGCTGAAGCGTGGGGAGGGCGCGCTTGCGGAGTTCGGCCCGGAGGCCCTGCATATTGCCTTCAGCGACGAGATTCTGCTCGGTGGGGCCGAACTTATAGACCTCGTAGAAGCCCTCGCACCCGAGGTAGCCCCCGCCCCGGCAGGCAGGGCACTCTTCCTCACGGTTCTTGACGAGCACCTTGCCGCCCTTGCGGAAGAGCTGGGGGACCTTGTCCGCAGGGAGGCCGAGCTTCTTGAGCATGTCGGGAGCCGGGCTGTAGGGTTGGCGGCAGTTGTCGCACAACTTGCGGAGGACATTGCCCGCCATGACCCCGTGCAGGCACTTGCCGGCCTTGGCCTGGTCTTCAACCGCGCGCACCCACATCGCCACCGCGTCCAGGGCGCTGGGGGCGCGAAGCGAGAGGTAGACTCGGGCACGGTCAAGGTCGGCGCGGCTCGCTTCCTGGGCGGTTTCGGGATCCATCTCGGCGACGCCCACGACCTGGGGATCGCGCCGGAGCACGGAGCGCACGAGCTTGGAGAAGTCCTGCCCCTCCTTGGACGGATCGAACAGGTTGTGTTTCGCGCCTTCGAGCGAGTCCTGGATTTCCGTCTCGACGGTCTGCACGTTGTTCGTGTACGCGTCGTGCATGCGGATGACGGAGTAGAACATTGTGGTGCGCCCGCGCTGGGCCGGGGCCGCAAGGAGCACGACGCCCTTCTGCTCGTCCACGATCTCGCGGAGCTCCTTGAGCTGCGACTCTGTGAGCCCGAGTTTTTCGGCCTTGATGCGGACCTGCTTCTCGAGCTCAAAGGCCATTGAGAGCCGGAGACCCTGCTGCCCGCCCGAGGTCGTCACCCGCACCGGCACGGCCGTGGCTCCCGCCTCCACCTTGATGTCGGCCTGCTGGCGCTTGCGGCGCTCGGCAAGGTCCATGTTCGCGGCGCCTTTCCAGAAATCCATGACGCGCACGGCCTCCGCGGCGGGCACCTGCGCGCCCTGCTGGCGGACGGTATCGACCATGTACGACACGCTGAAGGCGTCCTTGGCGACCTGCACCAGATCAACCGATGTCGCCCGCTTGCCGCGGCCCTCCAGAAAGAGCCGCTCGGCTTCGACCCGGAGAGCGAACTCAGGGGTCTCGGCCTGGGGCACCGGCACGCGAGACTTGTCGGGCTTGATAATCGCCAGCTCCACCTTGCCTTCTCGCTTGGCATCGGCCCGCTGGGCGCGCCGTTCGGCCAGCTTGGAGAAGTCGAACAGGCTAACCCTGTGCTCTTCGGGCACGCGTTCGTCCTTGTTCGCCATTATCGGGTAGACGACCAGGTTGAGCCCGAGCACGAGAACGACCGTGAAGAAGCCCACGATCAGGCCGACGATGCCGGTCAGGTTTGCCGCCACCGGCACCAGCAGCCCGAGCAGGAGCGCGGCGAGCCCGAAGCAGAGATGGACAGCGTTCCAGCCGCCCCGGCCCAGGTGGAACATCGCCGAGTGCTTGTCGAAGATCCGCGTGACGTACATGCCCCAGGGGATGAAGGGGAGCATGAGCAGCACGGGCTTCCACGGGGAGACGAGCATCAGGCCCGCCGCCAGCGTCAGCCCGAAATCCGTCCCAGAAGCCACGATCGTCGGCATGAATCAGTCCTCAACTCACGGGCCCAAGGGGGCCGGTCTCGGCAGTGCACGGGGCGGCAGCCCGCCCGGCGACCCGCGCCCGCGGCGCGAGGAAGGTGAGTCTATCACCCCCGAATGAAAGGGTGCGGCCCCACGGATGACGGTCCGACGATCCGTCTCCGTCGGTTCCACGCCTCCCAGCGGCGAGGTCGGGCCGATCAGAGCAGAATGGCAGGCCCCGCCGGCCCCGGGGAGGTCAGGCCAAACGCCTGTGCGACCCTGAGCAACTCTGCCGCGTCCTCGGGTGCGAAGGCGCCGACTTCGTGACTGTCCACATCAAGCACGCCCCAGGGGTCAGATCGGTCCTCACACAGGGGGATGACCACCTCGGAAAGGTCTCGAGGGTCGCAGGCGATGTAGTCGGACCCAAGCGCCCGCACGTCGCGCACCACGAGGCACCGGTTTTCAAGGGCGCTGCGCCCGCACATGCCGTACAGGCCGATGGGCGAGCAGGCGGGCTTGTTCCGGCGGTACTCCAGGATCATTTCCTGGGCCATCGGGGCCCTGGAATACACACCCACCCACGACACCCCCCGGCCGGGGCCGGAGCCTCCGAAGGCATCCCAGAGCGCATCGATGCACGCTCTCATGCGAGCGCTTCGGTCCGCGCGCACCGACAGACCTTCCGCGAGCCGCAGCAGCGGCGCGTAGTCGCGTGCCGTTGGTACAGGGCGAGAGGGGGTCACCGGGCCCTCCCCGACGGAGCACCGCGCACACGCGAGGCTCAGAGCGTGGCCGAGGTGTAAGGCAGCAGTCCCATCTGGCGGGCGCGCGAGATGGCCTGTGCCACCAGGCGCTGTTCGCGGGCGCTGGTGCTGAGGCGCTTGCGCCCGTACATCTTGCCATTGGGGCTGAGGCAGCGCCGAAGGTTCTCGATGTCCTTCCAGTCGACGTAGGGGATTCCCGGGGCGCCTTCGCGAAGGAGCTTGGGCTTGGGCCCGGCGGGCACAAATGCCGACCCGCCGCGTCCGCCGCCCCCGCCTCCACCGAACCCGCCGTAACCGCTGCCGCCTCGACTCATGGAAACCCGCTTTCCGTCATGGACGAAAGGCCCGGCCGGAGCCCCAACACGGGACAAAGCCGGGCGACGGTGTGAGCGAGATTCTAGGCCCGGCCCCGAGGACGGGCGACTCTCAGGAGCGCCGACGGCGGCCCAGGAAGGCGCCGGCAGCCCCCAAGGCTGCGAGGGCGCCGGGGGCCGGCGTCACGTTGATCGCATAGTTGCGGGCGAGCGCATGATCCTGCCCGTCAGCGCCAAGGTAGAAGAGCGTGATGCCGGGCTGACCGCCGGGGCCGAGCAAGTTTGCGTTGTAGAGACCGACGGGCATCCCTCCGGCGTAGCCGAGGTTTGCGGGAGTCACGGTGTGAAAGTAGATCGGGCCTGTGTAGGTGCCGGTGCCGCCCCACGCGAGGAACCCGGGATCCCAACCTTGTGGAAGCCCATTGAAGCCCGCCGAGAACGAGGGCAGGAAAGGGACGGCAATCCCGGATTGGACGGTGGGGGAGTAGAAGACCTCTCCCGGGGCTGCGGTAACAGTGCCGAGGATCGAGATTTGTCCGGCGAAGTTTGGCGTGGTGTTGGTGATCGGGGTGAGGCTGAAGACCGCAGCGTGGGCGGAACCGAACTCGCCCGCGACCAGTCCACCGGACAACGCAGCAACCACGCATGACACGAACTTCATGTCCTGCTCCTTCTCTCGGGCCGGGCTTTCACCCGGCCATATGGCTTCACCCGCCGTGGGCTCTCGGGGGCGACGGATGGAGTGTACCGCGCGAGATATCCGAGGCGAGCCGAGGTGGCTGGTGTCTTCGTTATCGAACCCGCGCGGCCGGCGCCACGTCCGCATGGACGGGGGGCACGCGCGCAGAGCGGGCGCGCAGGAAGTTGGCGAGGAGCCTCGGCCCGAGATCCGTCATAAACGACTCGGGATGAAACTGAACTCCATTGAGCGGGGCACGATGCGGGTCACGCCAGAGCCGGCGCAGCCCCATGATGACCGGCTGGGTGCGCCCGCCCGGGAGTTGGTCGTGTGTCCACGCCGAGATTTCCCACCCGTCGATGGGGGCTCCCGGAGCGGCGCGGCCGCGCTCGACACCCGGGCATTCGGCGCCCGGGCCGGTGACGAGGCTTAGTCCGAAGGATGCCGGTTCGACGATGAGCGAGTGATAACGTGCGGCGACAAGGGGGCTGGGAACTCCCGCGAAGAGTCCTCGCCCGTCGTGCTCCACGAGTGACGTGCGCCCGTGGACGGGCAGTGGGTGGGGGCGCACCGTCATGCCGTGCCGTTCGGCGATGCACTGGTGCCCGAGGCAGACGCCGAGGATCGGAACTCGCCCGGCGAAGTGTTCGATGAGCGCGCCGCTGTTGCCCGCCTCCCGGGGGGTGCAGGGCCCCGGCGAAATGATGAGGTGCGACGGGCCGCGCCCGACATCGAGTGCGTCGGCTTCGTCAGGCGAGATGCGGTCGTTGCGCCGCACCACGATGTCGCGGTCGAGGTCGAGCGAAGGGTCAGCCTCGGCGAGCCGATGGACGAGATTCCACGTGAAGCTGTCGTAGTTGTCGATGATGAGGATCACGTCCACGACCTCAGGAGGCCAACGATGCGGTCGGTGTCCGAAAGGTCCGTGAGCACCACGTCCGCCCCGGCGCGGGCCAGATCGGCTTCGGAAGTCCGGCCCGTGGCCACCGCGATTGATCGGCAGCCGTTGACCCGCGCGCAGCGTACGTCGTGCTCGGTGTCGCCGATGATGACCACGTGACGCGGGTCCGCGGCACGCCCAAGCCTCGCCCCGTGGCGAGCCATCGCCACCTCGGGCAACTGGTCGCGTGACTCCGGGCGCCGGGGCGATTCATCACCCCACGCCCGCACCGCGAACCGTTCGGGGTCGATCGCGCACGCGCGCAGCTTGGCCTGACCCGTCTCGGCGAAATTCCCGGTCAGTAGCCCCATCGTGAAGCATCCGGCGCGTTCAACAGAACTCAGCAGCGTGCCGACGCCCGGCAGGGCGCGGCACCCGCCCCGGGCCAGTTCGGTCGGAAGTTCCGCCGCGTACTCCGCTCTGAATCGCGCCAGGGTTGCGTCCCCGGCCTCCACACCGCTCTGGGCGAGCATGTCGCGCATGATGAGGGGGTCAAGCCGACCCGCATACGAGATGCCGTCGGCACGAAATCCCGGGCCGAACAGCCGCTCGCCGGCGCGCGTCATCGCGCGGATGCCCGCCCCCCCGGTCGTGATTAGCGTGAGGTCGATATCGAAGAGCACGAGCATGCACAGACGGTAGCCGCCGGCTCACGCGGGTGTGTGGCACGCGAGCAAGCGTGCGTTGGGGGTCGAGCGGTCATGGTTGCCGAGGTTCTTCGCTTTCACGGGGCCCGCCAGCAGGCGGGCGCGCCCCGTTGGCCCCCTCCACAAACGCGCCCACCAGGTTCCGGGCCGAAATCTCCGGCCACGGGATGGGGCCCTTGCCGGAGAGCGACCGGACAGTTTCTCGGGCAATCCGCGCTCCGGCCGCGAGCCCCAGGCCCAGCCCCGGTCTGGGCCGGTCTTCGTTGGCGCGCAGAAGCACGCACGTCAGATCATCGCCCGGAGGCCCGCCGGCCCGGTCTGCGACTCCCCGCTCCAGGTCTGCAAGAAGCCGACCGGGCTTGGTCGGGTCCAACGTGCTCAGCACCTCGAGCAAACCCTGCTCACCCAGCGGGCGCCCTCGTTCCACGCCCGCCTCGACTGCGGCATCGGTGTAGAGGAGGATCATGTCCCCTGCTTCAAGGGCGACGCGAACACGCCCGTACTTTGCGCGGGCTTCGATGCCCAGCGGAATGTCGTCGGGCTCAGAGGTTCGCTCTCCCCCGGGCATCGGGCTCCAACGCCCGGTGCGGGCGCGGTAGAGCAGCGGCGGGGGGTGCCCGGCGCGCGAGAGGTCTGCCTCGCCCGTCGGGGTCCAGAGCGTGACCATGGCCGCGGTAGCGAATCGCCCGTCGGTCGAATCCCGGGTGAACTGCCGGTTGAGGGCGCCCATCACGCGGCGCTGGTCCACGATATTGATGTGCCGGCGCATCAGGTCGCGCAGTCGTTGCGACAGGCCCGCGACCCGTTCGCCGTGTCCGGCCACGTCGGCGATGAGCACGCGGGCGATGCGGCCTGTCGCGCACGACGAGAGATAGTGAACGTCTCCGCCGGCAGCGGCGTCTTTCCAGGGGCGGCTGAGCAGCCAGGCGTCCATGCCGCGCATCACCACGCCCGTTTCCACCGGCGTGTTGCCTCCGAAGACCTCGAGGCATTGAAGAGAGCGAGCGGGCGGCGAGGACGCATCGGGGGGCGCGCCGGGCAACCCCACGTCGGCGCGAGTTGGTTCAGAGATCGTCATGTGCGCCATTCAACTCTGACGGGTCTTGGGGTATTCCTTGGCGGATACGCCGCGATGCGGATTCGCCCACGAACACCCTCCAAGCCGATACCTTGGCCATGTGCGGCATTGTCGGCGTCGTGAGCGTTGGGGGTGGGCGGCTCAGCGTGTCGCGCGACCAGGCGCTGCGGATGCGGGAGGCGCTCTCCCGGCGCGGGCCCGACGGCGCGGGTGAGTGGGTCGCGCCGTGGGGGTACCTGGGGCATCGGCGACTGGCGATTCTCGATACTTCGGAGGCGGGCGCCCAACCCATGTCGTCGCCCGACGGGCGTTTCGTGCTCGCGTACAACGGGGAACTCTACAACGATCTCGAACTGCGCCGCGAACTCGGCGCGTTGGGAGACACCTTCCGCTCGCGCAGCGACGCCGAGACGCTGCTCATGGCGCTTCGTCGATGGGGGAGCGGCGCGATGCAGCGCGTGCGCGGGATGTACGCCTTCGCCTTCATCGACACGTGGCGCAAGGTCGTGCTGCTCGGGCGCGATCCGCTGGGCATCAAACCTCTCCTGCTCTGGTGCGGTCCGGTGCCTGGAGGGCTCGAGCTCGCCTTTGCGAGCGAGTATCCGGCGCTCTTCGCCCATCCGCACATCCCCAGGCGTCCGAACCTGCTCGCCATCAGCGCCTACCTCGCGACCATCCGCACCCATTCCGGCGCCGACACGCTCTTTGAGGGCGTGCTCACGCTTCGTCCGGGTGAGTGGATTGAAGTCGATGCCTCGGGGCCGAGCCCGCACGCCGATTCCCGTGACTGGTGGCAGGAAGCGCCGGAGGCCAGAGGCGCTTCGGCCGGCGTGCAGCCGACCGGCGACCCGGTCGCGGACACGCGCGCCCGCATCACCGACTCGGTGCGCAGGCACCTGCGGAGCGACGTGCCTGTGGCGGGGCTCCTCAGCGGCGGGCTGGACAGCTCCATCGTCTGCGCGGTCGCGCGGCGCGAGATTCCCTCGCTGCACACCTTCTGCGTCGGCGCCCGCGAGGTCGGCGAAGCCGAGGCCCCGGACTTTGCCGCCGCGCGTCTCGCCGCCGAGTCGCTCGGCACACGCCACGAGGAGGTTGAACTGACCCGGGAGGCGTTCGTCGAGCACTGGCCGCGCATGGTTCGCGATCTCGGCCGGCCCCTGTCCACGCCGAACGAAGTCGCGATCTTCTCGGTCGCGCAGATCATGCGTCAGCGGGGCTTTCCGGTCGCGCTCTCCGGCGAGGGGGCGGATGAGCTCTTCGGGGGGTATCACGAGTCGCTCGATGCGCTGGCGGCTTCGGCGACCCCCGACCGGGGCGCCGCCGCGCTCGATGTGGCGTGCTGGCTGAACGGGGCGGCCAAGCAGACCCTGCTCAATCATCGCGTATGCGAGGCGCTCGACGGCGACGCCGAGCTCTACGCGTTCTACCGGCGGGAGTATGCGATGATGTCTGAACAGTGCTCGCCCGGGGCGGGGCACGCACCGTCGCCCGACCTGGACATTCAACTCGCCCTCCAGCGCCGCATCAATCTCGCGGGATTGCTCGACCGCCTCGACGGGGCGATGATGCTCGCCGGAGTCGAGGGCCGCACGCCCTTTGCCGATCAGGGCGTGGCTCGCTTCGCCGAGGGTCTGCCCATGGCGGAGAAGTACGTTCCGCCCGCGCCCCGGGGCGGGGCGGCGCGGGGGGCGGTGTCCACGTTGGCGACTGCGCCCCCGGTGTCTCGCACCAAGATCTGCCTGCGGCTCGCCTTCGCCGGCGACGTGCCGCCGGAAATCCTGGCCCGCCCGAAGGCGAGCTTCCCGGTGCCCTTCCAGCGGTGGGCGGCTGACCTGGCGCCCCGGCTCACCTCGTCGCCCCTGGTGCGTGAGCTCTTCAAGCCCGCCGCGATTGCGCATGTGGCCTCACGCCCCGTCGAGCTCTGGAACTTCGCCTGGCCGATGATCAACCTCGCCCTCTGGGGTGATCTCTGGTGGACGTGACGATTCCCCTTCCTCGTGCGGGGCCGCACCGGAGGGTGTCGCGCGGGGCAGTTCGAGCCCCAGGCGGGTCAGCACGGCGCGGAGTTCCTTGGGCAGGGGCGAGCGCACCTCCACGGTTTCGCCCGTCGCGGGGTGCTTGAAGATCACCCGGTGCGCGTGCAGCGCCAGGCGCGGCGCCAGGCCGTCGGCCTTGCCGTAGAGCCTGTCGCCGAGCACCGGGCAGCCGATGGCTTCCATGTGGATGCGCACCTGGTGCAGGCGCCCGGTCACGGGGCGGCACTCGACCAGCGCGCCCCGGTCGCCGGCGCTGAGCACCCGGAACGCCGTGACGGCCGGCTTGCCCGAGCGGGTCACCTTGCCCCGCGTCACCGCCGAGTACCTGCTGGTGCGCCGCGCTTCTTCGGCCAGGGGCAGGCGGATGACATCGGAGGCGGCCTTGGGCGCCCGGGCGACGATCGCGTAGTAGAACTTACGCACCTCGCGGGCTTCAAACTGGCGGCGCAGCTCGGCGTACGCGCCGGTGGTGAACGCGACGATGAGCACGCCCGAGGTCTCCGCGTCGAGCCTGTGGAGCAGGCCGAAGTCTCGCGCGGCCCCGAGATTCTGCAGGCGCGTGCCCCACCGGGCGAAGAGGCCGTTGAGCAACGTGTCGCGCTCGTGCCCGACCCCCGGTTGGGTCACAAGCCCCGAACGCTTGTCCACCACCGCGAGGTGTTCGTCCTCGATGTGAACCTTGAAGGTCACGCGGTCGTTGGGTTCGACCGAGAGCTGCGCCATGGCGGATCGTTGCCGCGCTGCGGGCGCATTCCAGCCGGACCGCGAGAAACAAGGGCGGGCGGGGCGCGACCGGCGTCACCCACGCACGTGGGCGACGCCGCCGCTCGCCCATTGACCCCACCCGCCCCGTCCTGCGGCGATGTCGCGCCGGAGAATCCGGAGCGACACCGCGGCTCCGCGCGCGGGGCGCTTGGGCTCGCCCCGCGTGCGATTCATCGAGCGGAAGGTTTCAGGCCCGGCGCCGGTGCGCCGCGAAAAGACCGCCAAGGCCCACCATCGCCAGCGCCCCGGGGGCGGGCACGATGCCGATCCGGGCTCCGAAGATGAGCCCGGCGGCCCCGAAGCCCTGGTCGCGCTGGTAGAGGAAGAGCTCGTTCAGGCCGGTGTTGATCGCGGTGGTGATGTTGAAGTTGACGATCGTCTCCACCGCGTACCCGCCGCCCGCGGCGGGGGTGATGGGGGTGACGTTGCCGAAGGGGTCGCGCAGATACGCCCCGACGGGGTTGGCCCCGCCGAACAGGATGTCACCCAGGTTGTCGTCGCACGCGAACGAGAGTTTGAGCACCGCGTTGGTGATGCCGACGGTGCTCACGGTGAAGGGCACTCGGTAGAGGGTGCTCGATGGAGCCCCGGTCGGGAATGTCGGGTCGAGAAGCGTCGTGCCCACCCAGCGGGCCTGCGTGTCGTAGGTGAGCCCGGGCAGCCACACTCCGACGGGCTGGATCACGACGGCCGGGTTGCTGATCGTGTTGTTGTAATCCGCCGCGGTGAACGGGCTCGCGCTGAGCGGGCCGCTCCCCACGCTCGCGCCCCACGTCATGATGTCATCGTTCTGGCCGACCGAGCCGGGCAGACCTCCGACCTGGCCGGACCGGAGCTTGATGACCTCGGCATGGCCGATGCCCGCTCCCGCGGCGAAAACCGCGAGAACGAGGTGACGTGCGGACGAACCGATACCACGCATTGCACACAGAGTCATGGGCGTTCCTCCTATGGTGCGAATCCTCGCACTCCATGACTTGGCGCGCGTGAGCCGGCTCTTGCAGGGCGGGTGCAAAAAAAAGGCCGCGCCGGGGCGCGGGCCCGGGCGCGATAACCTTGCTGGCGTGCTTCGGTGGACTAACAGGCTGTTGAAGAGTCTCCCCGAACACGCGCCGAATCGCGCAACCGCCGCGGTTGGTGGTGCGAAGATGGCGGCATGAGAGGACGCATCACCGGCCAGTCGAACCTGTTCGTGAGGATCAACCTCGAGGAGCTGGTCCCCGGCGACCACCCGCTGCGGGCCATCAGGCGGATGGCCGACGAGGCGCTGGCCTCGGTGGGACGCACGTTCGCCGCGGCGTACAGCCCGGTGGGGCGCCCGAGCATCCCACCCGAGCGGCTGCTCAAGGCCCTCATCCTCATGAGCCTGTAGCCGTGCCGATCGATGTAGACGAGTATGTTCATGGTCGCGGTAGGCGAACAGTACATGCGTCCGTCAATCGGGAAGCCAACGGCACCCGGCACACCCTCATCGCGGCGCTGATCGAAATCGGGCATCCACGGGCGATAGAACTCCGGACCGGCGGCGGCGCCGAACGCGAGGTCGAAGGCCGCGCCCAGAGCACCCTTGGAGGGCGCGGCGCGGGCAGGCGGCGGTCACGCATGGAGGACTCCTTCATGAGACGCCAGCGAACTGCGTGTCTCAAGGAGTTCAGCGCCGATAAAGGCACCCGTGCCGGGTGGAGTGCGCGGCTTCATTCGCTGGCCAACCCGAGCCTTTTGTGCACGTTTCGCGGGTGAAGAGCCCGACTTCGCAACTGCGGTTCTGGGGTTCCCTTACCGGGGCTTGATCTGGACTGGACGCGCCGCACATCGCTTCGGGGCGCACCTTACGGTGCCCACACGTTGCTTGCCTCGGGCTTGTGCGCCGCCGCCGCCGCGGAGCCCGCCGCGCTCTCGCCGTTCAGGTGCGATCGTCTCAATCTCCTTCAACTACTTTCGAAGCTGTCCTTTCGAATCCTCACGGCCCGACAAAGGAATCCAGCGTGTCTGTCGGCAGCTCGCGCCCCGAGATGATCCCGCGCTGCCGCGCAGCCCGGTCCAGCGCCCGTTCCACCCGGCGCGGCAGCCAGATGTTGTCCACCGTCGGCTGGCCATCCGCAGTGCGCCCCTCAACTTCGGGCGAGTCCATCCACGCCGCACGCCCGGAGGCAAACAGCACATGTTGCCCGGTGCCGAGGTGATTGGGTGAGTTCTCCAGCGGGTCAACCAGGTCGCCGCGCACCGCGCGCAACACAACCGGCGACCGATCGGCGAGAATCGCCACATCGCCCGCGCCCGAGTGAACCCGCATCGGGCCGGGCATGATCCGGTACGAGTAAGACACCTCGGGCAAGGCGCGCCAATCGCGGTCTTCCGGGTGCGCGAGCGCGGTCGGGGCCTCTGGGTTGCCCGGGCAGGCGAGATCATCAAGCCCCACGTAGTGCTCCCTGGCGAGGGTGAAGATGTTGGCGGAGTTCGAGCCCCCGGGCGTCCCCACGTTCCACCATGATCCGCCCCCGAACCCGGCGGTGAGCACCGGCAGCGTGTCCCGATTCGCGTCCGCGTACGCCGCGAGCCCCGTCGCGCTCGCGTGCATATTGCTGAGGCACGCGCTGCGGCTGGCCTCTCGACGCACCGAACTCATCACCGGCCAGACGACCGAGGCCCCAATCAGCAGCACCGCCGCCACCGAAACCACGTCGCGCCAACGCCCGCGCAGCGTCAGTCGGCGCGGCTCAAAGGGCAGCGGAGACTCGCTCATCCGCGCCGCGACCTTCGCGAAGGTTCGCGAGCCCAGGTCGGCCGAGGGCCGCGCGGCGGGCGGTTCGACCACCAGCGCCGAAAGCGCCGCGATCTTCTCCGCCCTCGGGCGCAGCGTCCCGGGCACCCGGCGCGCGTCAAACTGGGCGATCAGCAGCGCATCCAGCGCCTCGACATCCGCGTCGGCAAGCACGTGCTCGCCCAGCGCCCCGCGCCCCACCACCCGCTCCAGCGTCCGTGTCGCAAGGTCGTTCCGTGCCCCCGGCGCGGCACCGACCTGATCCAGCAGGCTTGCCACCCGCGCCGTTATGCCGGAATCCGCAGCGACCGCGAAGCCGTCATCCGCGCGCGAAGCAAAGTACGCATCCACGGCTTCAGCGCTCGCCGGAGTCAGCGTGAGTTCAACGAGGGTGTCGTTCGGCTCGTTCAAGGCTCGCGCTCCTCCCCAGCGGCGGTGCCGCCTTCGCGGCTGACCCGTTCCCAGTTGCGTGCGAACGAGGCCACCGCCGCGTGAAGCCGGGATTTCACCGTGCCCAGCGGGATGCCCAGATCGTCGGCGATCTGCGCGTAGCTCAGGCGTTGGAAGTACGCGAGCAAGAGCACCTCCCGAAGCGTCGGGGACATTCCCCCAAGAGCACGCTGCACAAGTCGTTCCCGGTCTTCCCGGTCCATCGACGCATCCGGCGAGGGCACGTCGATGGCGAGCAGGTCAACGAATGTCGCGCCACCGGCTCCTTCGCCGTCCGACGATCCCCCGACGGGCGCCGAAAGCTCCACCGCGAAGCGGCGACCCTTTCTACGCAGGTAGTCCCGCCCTTTGTTCGCTGCGATCGTGAAAACCCAGGGCCGAAAACGTCGCTCCGGATCAAACGTGTCCTGCGACACGTGAACCTGCAGAAACGTCTCCTGAAACACGTCTTCCGCAGCAGCCTTGTCGCCGAGCAGACGGAACAGAAACCGGAACAGGTCGCCCTCGTAGCGCAGGATAAGCGTGCGCAGAGCGTCTGTATCCCCCTGGCGGTAGCGTCCGAAAAGTTGTTCGTCTGAGAGTTGATTCACGCCGGGCTCACGGCAGACGCGACACCCCACGGGCGCGAGTCGGCATCCTACGAGGGTCGGTGCCGCGTGAGTTCTATCGGGATTTCCCCAACGGTGCGCTCGAAGCACAGATTGGGAAGGTGGCCAAACCTGGCCAGCCCTTCAGCCCGCAAGGTTGGTGCGTGTTCTCGGACGTAATCATCGAAGCAAGCCCGGGACTCAAAGATGTATTGCGACTCCACCCGGAATGCGCTCTCGTCGTCCGGAAGGATGATCCGGGCTTCCACGGCACCCGCCGCCAGCACGGCATTCAGGTGCCCGTCCCGGAGCCACGCCAGATACGCTGATCGGCTGTGAGAGTCTGGAAGGTGTGCGATGACCCGGTAGAAAATCGGGGGCATCGCCAAGGGTAGTCGGGGCAATACGCCCCGTGAACCGGCGTTTCTCCAGAAGATGAGGGCCGCGTTGGGTGTTCAGGCCGACGAGTCTCCGGAAGGCGACCTGGAACTGGCGCGGTGCCTGTCGATGGCGGCGTCGGGTGATGAAGCCGCATGGCGCGCCATCATAGATCGATACGCGAGAAGGGTTTTTGCCCTCGCGCGAAGCAGATGCCGGAGCGCGGAGGCGGCAGAAGAGATCACGCAGTCGGTGTTCGTGACCGTCGCGACCAAGTTGCAGACCGGTGCGTACGTCGAGAAGGGACGATTCGAGTCATGGCTCTTTCGCGTGGCGATGAACCGGGTGCGGGACGAGGCCCGACGCGCCGCCCGGCGCGGGCCGGACCGCGGCGACGACGCGCTGGCGTCGGCGCCCGCGCCCCCGGCAGACGGGGGCCGCGCACCGGGGCTCGGGGCGCTCCGGCGTGCGATGGAGCAACTGAACGAGGCGGATCGGGACATCATCCAACTCCGGCACCACGCGGGCTTGAGTTTCAAGACGATGTCGGAACTGCTGAACGAGCCGGTGGGCACGCTGCTCGCCCGGCATCACCGAGCGCTGCGGAAGTTGCGCCAGATGCTCGAAGGCAAGGCAGGCGGCGGCGATGTTTCTGACGGGCTCGGGCCCGCAGGAGGCGACGCATGACGAACCAGAATCATGACCCGGTGCACGAGGCGTGCGAAACGCCCCCCGAACTTCGAGCCGTTGAAGCCTCGCTGGATGATCTGGCGCGGGCCGACCGCGCCGAACCTTCACCCGGGTTCGAGGACCGTCTCCAACTGCTTTCGGCGGGCCGGTTGCGTGCTTCGACGCCGCGGGTCGTCATCTTTCGGCGCTCGTGGATGGCGGCGGCCGCGTGCCTGGGCGTGCTGATCTCGGGCTGGGTGATCTGGAACGCTTCACGACCCGCCTCCACGCCCGCTGCGCCCGAGTCCGGCGCTTCGGGGCAGCTCGTCACCGCCCTGTCGAGCGACCTGGATGCCTGGCTCGAAGAATCGGAAGACCCCCTTGACGCGAGCCTCGATGCGCTCTTCGCGCAGACCTCGCTCCTGGGCAAGACGCTGGACTCGGACTGGCTCTCGACTGAAGACCTCGACTCGGAGGAGATCTGATGAACCGCGCGGCAAAGCGTGTCGCCGCTTGCGCCCTCGGCGCCCTGGTCATCACGGCCCTGGCCGCCCAACCTGAAACCGGGCACCCTGCCGACGCACCCGTGCAGCCCGAGGGGCGCGGCATGCGCTGGCTTTCGCCCGAGCGGCTGCGTGCGAGGCTGGAGAACCGGCTGAAGCAGACGGAGACGGATATCGGAATTCTTGAATCCCGGCGCGACATGCTGCGCCGCTCGATTGATCGCCTCGCCGAGGGCGACGCGACCGAGGATGTCGCGCGCGAGTGGTTGGAAGCGGATCGGGCGGAGCGGGACCTGCGTCCTCGCGAGGAACCCGGGCCGGCGATCCAGCAGCCGCCCGACCGCCCCGGCGCCGACCGCCCCCAGGGCGATCCGCGCCACATGCGGGGCCCCGACGACGGACGTGCGGGCGGCCCCTCTCAGGGGCCCGGCCCGGAGGACCGCGAACGTCTGCGCAAGGTTCTCGAACGGGAGTTTCCGCGGATCCACGCGAGGTTGAACGCGCTCGGGCCCGAGGCTGCCCCCGAGGCGGAGCGGATGTTCATGCGGCTCATGCCCCGGTTGCGCGAGTTGCAGGACCTCCGCGAGCGCGACCCCGAGATGGCGGACATTCGCCGGCGTGAACTGCAGGCGACCTTCGAGATCGTCTCAGTCTCGCGGGCCCTGCGCGACCTGTGGCGGGCGGAGGAGCGCGATGAGCAGGCCATCGCCGCACGGCGTGCCGAGCTTCGCGAGGCCTTCGCTGAGGCGTTCGACGCGCGGAGTGATTCGCAGGCGCTGGAGATCGGCCGCCTAACCGAGCGCGTGGGATCGTTGGAGAAGGAACTCGCCGAACGCAGGGCCAATCGTGACGCGCTGATTGATGACCAGCTCGAGCGGATCGAGCTTGAAGCCCGCGTCGGGCCCAAGCCCAAAGGCGGCTGACCCGCGAGCGCGTGGTCTACGCGCCGGCTTACAACGCGCCGTCGTCTTCAAACCGCTTCTTCGCCCTCCGCTTCGCCGCCAGCAGGCCGGCTTCGTCCGGAGTCTCCGGGCCTTGCGGCCCGGGCTCGCCCCGAGAGCCCTCCGCGTCGGCTCCGGGGCCGGCAGGCGCGCCGGGCACCGGGTCTGCGTCGGTAGCGCCGGTGGGCTGGTCGGCGGTCGCCCGCGACGCGGCCTGCCGACGCGCTCGGATCGCTTCGAGCGATGCCTCCCGGCGACGTTCCAGTTCCGCGCGGGCGATCTCCTCGGGGTCCGGCGTTGTGCCGGAGATGGCCGGGATCGTCCGGGGCGCGCGCTTCAGGCGGATCGTGCCTGCGCGCTGACGAATCTCGGCCCGGCGGGCGGGGTCAAGCCAACGGTCCCAGGCGATGCGCCGCGTGCCGATATCGAGCAGCAGAACCAGCAGCGTCCACACCAGGAGCGCCCGCCAGAGCGGCTCGACCGCGCTTCGAGGCGGCAACCCGCCGCGCTCGAAGAGCACGCGCGCCAACGGGGCATCCAACGAGAGCTCACGTCCGTTCGATGCACGGGCGAGTTCGCGCAAGAAACCTTCGTTCGACCTCAGCACCCTGGTCTCGCCGCCGCGGGGCACGGTAAACCCGCCGACGACCGGGGCCAGCAGGCTCTCCCCCTGGCGCGGCTTGAGAACGAGCACATGGACCCCTGGCTGGGGAGCATCCGCGCGGCCTTCGTAGACGCCGGGCTCAACCTGCACAAGCGTAACGGGCGTCACCGAGCCGTCCGGGGCGTACATCGAGCCGTCAACATCGAGGAGGTCGAGCGGCGTTCCGCTCTCCGCCGCGGCGCGCAGTCGAAACACCGCGCGGGGGCCCTCGGCGCGGGCCTCGATCTCAAACCTGCCCGTGCTGTCTGGGCGCGCGATGAAGCGGGCGAGGTTGACCCACAGGCGCGTGTAGCCGGGCCAGTCGATCCAGGCGGCGCTCCACTGGCCGGACGCATCGGAGGTGAAGGCCGCGACCTGTCCCAGCTCCACGTTCCAGTGCGCCAGCACCGGCTCGCCCCCGGGCGCGCGGATGGGCGTGAGAACCGTCGGCTCGGTGCGTTCCTGCGTGAGCACCAGGCCCCCCAGCACCGGGGGCGAGCCCAGCCCGCGCGTGATCGGCGAGGCCAGGCCCTTCAGTTCGGGTACAAACGGCTGTTCGCGGATCAGCGGGCGGCGGATCACGCGAACGGCCTTGACGAAGATGCGCGGAAGCATGTTGGGGTTGAGCGCGTGATGGAAGTCGCCCTTGCCCCGGTCCGCCATGCTCTGCATGGTGTCGAGGTCGGCGTCCTCGCCCACCCCGATGCAGGTCAGGGTGATGCCCGCCGCGTTGAGTTCCGCCGCGATGCCAGGCAGCCCGTTGGCGTTCATGCTGCGCCCGTCGCTGAGCACGATGACGTGCCTGATCTTGGCGCGTGAGGTCTCGAGTTGGCGGGCCGCGGCGCGGAGCGCCGGGCCCATGTTGGTGCCGCCCCCGGCGTTCAGGCCCAGCACCCGCGCCATCGAGCGCCGCGCGTCGGAGTTGGGGGCGAGGGGGATGACCACGTCATAGTCGTTGTTGAACGCGATGACGCCGAGTTCGTCGCTCGGATCAAGGGCCTGGATGGCCAGGGCCGTGGCTTCGCGGGCGATGGCCAGCTTGGTGCGCGAGGAGCCGAACGAACTGGCGAGCATCGAACCCGAGTTGTCGATCACGAACACGACCGCGGCTTCGGAGGCGACCGCCTGTTCGGGAAGGTCGAGCCGGACGGGAAGAATCGGCTCCAGCGCGGTGCCCTTCCAGCCGCCTGCGCCGAAGGAGTCAGGACCGCCGATCATGACGAGGCCGCCCCCGAGGTCTCGCACGTGCGAGGAGAGCAGGTCATGCTGCTGCAGCGAGAGGGCCTCGGCGGGGACATTCTGGAGAATGATGAGGTCGTAGGGTTGGAGCGCGACGATGGAATCGGGCATCGCGCCGGGGGCCACGGTGCTGACGTTGATCCCGGCTCGCTCCAGGGTCCGGCCGAGAGTCGCGCCGGGCCCGGGTTGGCCTTCGCTCACGCCGTCAAGGATGAGCACCGAGCCTTGGCCTGGGGTCAGGGTGAGGGCTTCAGCGCGGTTGTTTGCCAGCAGGGTGTCACCTTGGGGCTGGCCGTCCTCGCTCGTCGGCTCAAAGACGGCCTCAAACCGATGCACGCGTCCGGGCGGAAGCACGACGTCGGCCGTGATGATGTTCAACCCCGCGTTGAGGTTGACCCGGCGCGCCGTGCCGGGAGCCTCGCCGTTGATGTCCGCTTCTTCCGCCTCGCGGAAGAGCCGGACAAGCCCCCGGGCCGGCGCGGTCGCCGAGAGCGTCACGCGGACGCGGACCACGGCCTCCGCTGACGCGGTGGGGGGGGCGTCGACGCTTTCGACCATGACCTCGCGGGCGATGTCATAGCGCAGCGGCAGCACGTCAACGGGCAGGCCGGGCCCGAGCCCCTGCACCGAGCGCATCGCATCGCCCGCGGTCTGCACTCCGTCGGAGATGAGCAGGATTCGCGCGCGCGCGTCGGGCGGGGCCAGCGCCCTCGCCAGGTCGAGCGCGGCCGCGATGTCGGTGCCTTCGACCGGGGCCTTCTCCAGCGAACGGGCCAGCGGATCCCCCACGGTCGGGGCGGCAACGGCCATGCTCGAACCGTCGAAGACCACCAGCCCGAGGAGGTCATCGGGGCGGCGCTTCTCGCCCGCCGCCTCAAGCCAGGCCCGAACCTGTTCGACCGCCCCGCGCAGCCGCCCGTCGGGGGTCGGCACAGGCGACACGAACTCGCGCACCGAGCCCGAAAGATCAACAACGGCGATGACCGCGAGCGTATCGGTGCGCCGGGCCGTGCTCACACCGGCGAGCATCCCCGAGAGCAGCGCGATGAGCACCACGCGAAGCACCACCGCCGATGCCCGGCGCACGCGGCCCATTGCCGAGAACCAGCGCCACGCGATCACACCCGCCGGCAGGGTCAGCAGGCACGCGGCGAGCCACCAGGGTTGGTCCACGACGATGCGCACTCGGGATTCTTGACCCTCGGCGGACTTCCATCCGGGCGGAGCGCGCCGCGACGGAGTCCGCGCTCGCGGCGACGACATGCGGGTCAGGACTCGCCATCGCCTTTCTGCGCATCGGCCCCGGTGCGTTGTTCGAGGCGCTGATACACCCGGCGCAGGAAGTCTCCGTACCGGGTCGGCACGCCGCGCTGCTCGATCGCCCGCTCCGCGCCCTGAGCCGCCTGCCGGACGCCCTCGATCAGAGTCGGGGAAGAAGTGCCGGCGCGATCACCGGCCCGGTCGCTCTCCCATTCCGCGAGCACGCGCTCCGCCCCAGGGGGCCCGCCCGGGTTGTCGGGGCGGACCTCCGGCCCCTGGGCGCGCGATTCGACATCCTCCATGCTCGATCCCGGGCGCGGCCCGAGCGGACGATCCCCGCCATCACCCGGCGGCAGGCCCGACCGCGGCACGGGGTCGAACCTGTCATCCGGCGCTTCTCCGAGGAGTTCGCGGGCCGTGTCTTCCGCCTGGCGCTGACGATTGCGGAGGTCGGAGGCGCGCTGGTCGGCGTCGCGCAAGCGCCTGATCTCCTCGCGCAGGCGGCCGGGGGTGCGTTCGCCCCCGTCGTTGCCTTGCCCGGGGCCGCGGTCCTCTACGGCCTTTCGTTCGTCGCCGGGTTCCGGCGCACGAGGCGATGGGGTTCCGTCCGGCGCGGGGCTGCCCGGTTGCGGCGCGCCTTCGCTCGGGCGCGTGCCCTCGGCCTTGGATTCGTCCGGCAGCGTGCCCGGCTGCGGGGGAGAGGTCTGGTCTGGGCGCTGGTCTCCGTCCGCCGTCGGCTCATTTCCCGTGCGAGCACCCGGTTGGGGAGATTCGCCGGGTCGGGGCTGCGTTCCGGGGTTCGGCTGGGTGCCAGGGGATTGCGGCGGAGACTCGCCCTGTTTGGGCTCGCCCTGTGCCCGCGACCCGGGAGCCGGTGCGGGTTGAGGCTCGGCGCCGGGGCGAGGCGAGGTATCGGGCCGGCCGCGTTCAGGTTGGACGGGCTCGGATTGGTCCCCCGGGCGTGACGGATCGCGGAGCGTCTCGCTCCCGGGCTGCGGCTCGTTCGAGGGGGCGCCTTCACGCGGGTCTTTCGCCGTGTCGCGAATCGCCTCGCGGAGCCGTTCCGCCTGGCGCGCCGCATCCTGGCGGGCCTTGGCATCGCGCCGGGCCTCCAACTCGCGATCGGCAGCCTGCTGAGCCTGTTCGTCGCTCATGCCGCCCTCGCGAAACTCGCGGGCGAGCTCGTCGCGCGATGGTGTGTTGGGATCAGGCCCGCGTGCGGCGTCCTCGGGTTTGCCCGGCCTGGGCGTGTTGTCGGTCCCCTCGTTCGGAGGCGCGCCCGCGGGGTCCGGTTGGCGCGGCTGGGGTTGCTGCGCTCCGGGCGGACCTGATCCTTTCGGGTCCGTGCCGGGTCGCTCCGACTCCTGCGATCCGGAGCCCTGCGGCGGCGCGTTCGTGGGTGGGGTGAGTTCAGGCCGTGTCCCGGGTTGGTCGGGCTCCTGCGCCGATGTCCCGGGGCTTTGGGGAGAGGGTTGCGCCGGCGGACGATCCGCCTCTGCGGGGCCCGGCTCATCCAATCCGGTCGGTGGCTCACCGTGGGGGAGCCCCGGATCGGCGCCGTGAGAATTCTCTGGATCGTCGGGCTTCGCCGATTCCCCGGGCGCTGGCCCCTCGGTCGGCGGGCGGGTCCCGTCCGCGCCGGTGTCCGCTGGCGACTCACCGCCTTGGTCAGTTTCCGCCTGATCGTTCTCCGCTTGGTCGCTCTCTCTGCGGCCCTCTGTCGTGGTTTCACCGGGGGGCACCGGCGGGATCGACTCGGCCAGCCTCTCCAACGAACGGGTCAGCCTCTCTCGCTCCTGCGGGCTTGCGCTCCCCAGGCGATTCTCAATCGCCTCGCTCGCCTCTTCGGCGCCTGCCCAGTCGCGTTCTGCGAGCGCTCTTCCCAGACGCTCCACATCTGCGTCGGCCGCGTCCCGGGGTGATGCCTCGCGCAGGGCATCGGCGAGCATCTGCTGCGAGCGTTCGATCTGTTCCGCTTCGGCCTGCGCCCGTTCGGCGAGATCGCGTGCGACTTCCGCCGCCTTCAGCCGGGCCTCGGCAGGCGTGATCCCTCCCTGCGCGAGTTCACGCTCAATCTCGTCGAGGCGTCTGCGGTCTTCGGCCGTCGCGAGGGGGGCTGTCTGCGTCGGCCGGGCCTCCGGCGCAAGGGTGCGGGCCGCATCGCCGATCGCCTCCGCAGCGCCGGCAACATCCGCCGGATCAATGCGCGGCGCAGGTGTGCGCCAACCGATCGCCGGCGCCCACAACCCCAACGCGAGCGCCCCCGCGGCCAGCACGGTGCCCGCCGGCCAGGCCCATCCGACGCGGATCGGCGCAGCCTTGGCTGCCCGAGCCTGGGCCGCAATCGACTCGCCTTCTTCGACCGCCCAGGAGGCGAACTCGCCCCGGGCGGGGTCCAGCAGCATCGCATTGCTCACCCGGTCGTGCCAGCCGTGGGACTGGTCAATCCGCTGGGCGGCATCGGTCCGCGTGGGGCGTTTCCGCCATGTCCACGCTGCGGCCCCGAACAGCCCCACCCCCAGCGGAGCCGCCAATGAGAGCACCGGGTCAATGTTCAAACCCGCGATCTTGCCCGCGCCGATGATCGCGAGACCCGCCGCAGCCCCAACACAAAGCGCCCAGCCGGCACTTCGCACAAGGCGAGCGACGGTGGCCCGGCGCGCCACGCGCGAGGCGGCACGTCGGCATCGGGTGGGGCCGTGGGCCATACCCAATTATGGCGTTTCGACGGGTCCGGGTTCAATCCGGGCCCGGGTATTCCGCAGGTCGTGACAATCGCGAGACCTGCGTGCCCGCGCCGGCTCGGGCTTCGCGATGCGTCGGGGCGCGGGGCGGCCCCGCGGTGGCAGCGGAGTTGTCTGGGCGCGCGCTCCACCCCGAGCGCGAGGCGGGCCGAACTCAAGTGCCGGAGGGGGGAGTCGAACCCCCACACCCTTTCGGGCAGCGGATTTTGAGTCCGCCGCGTCTGCCATTCCGCCACTCCGGCGCGGGGTGAAGTCTACGGGGTCGCGCGGGCCGGGTCTTGCGGCCGGCTCGCGCGGCTGGGCGTGGCGTGCCGGGCCCTGGGTGTGCCGCGTAGAGCATTGTTCATCGTGGGGTGGGGCCTACACTTGCGGCCCACCATCGCCGGGCGAAGGGCGCCCGGCGAAGGACTTGGCCCCGTGCGGGCATCGGAGTTTGGATCATGTCGGACACTATCGCGGCGGAACGTCCCAACACGGTGCGCGTCGAGGACGCGGGGCCCAGCCGCAAGAAGCTTTTCATCGAAGTTCCCGCGGAGACCGTGAGCGAGAAGCTCGGGGAGTCTCTGGAAACGATGGCTGTCGAGGCGCAGCTGCCCGGCTTTCGCAAGGGCAAGGCGCCGCGCCAGCTCATCGAGAAGCGATTCGGCAAGGAGCTCCAGCGCGAGGCCAAGAACGCCATCGTGGCCAGCGCCTACCAGAAGGCCGTTGAAGACCTGAAGCTCAAGGTCGTGGGCGACCCGGTGGCGGAGCAGCTCGCGGACATTGAGCTGCGGATGGGCGAGCCGCTGAACCTGGAGATCGACATCGAGGTCGTGCCGGAGTTCGAGCTCCCCGGGCTCGACGGCATCGCGGTGAAGAAGCCCACCTTTGACGTGACCGACGCGATGGTGAGCGACGAGCTCCGCAAGATCTGCATCAATGAAGGCGACCTTGAGGAGCGTGAGACCGTTGAAGCCGGTGACTACCTGACCGGGCACGGCGTGATGACCGGCGCTGACGGCAAGGAGTTCTACAACATCAACGGGGCCGTCGTCCAGTGCCCGACCCCGGACAAGAACGGCAAGGGCATGATCCTGGGCGTCGCCGTGGACGACTTCGCGTCCCAGCTCGGCCGGCCCACCCCGGGGCAGACCGCGACCATCAGGGTCAAAGGGCCCGAGCAGCACGAGGTCGAGGCGATCCGCGGGCAGGACCTCACCATCACCTTCAAGGTCGAGCGCGTGGACCGGATCATCCCCGCGGCCGAGGACGACATCGTGGGGCGCTACGGCTACGAGAACATCGACCAGCTCAAGGAGACCATCCGCACGCGCCTGACGCAGCGGGCGATCATCCAGCAGCAGGTCGCGATGCGCCAGCAGATCAGCAAGCACCTGATCGACAACACCAAGTTCGACCTCCCGGAGCGCCTCAGCGACCGCCAGGCGGCACGCAGCCTCGACCGGCGCCGCATGGAACTGATGTACCGCGGCGTGCCCGCGACCGAAATCGAGCATCACATGGCCGAACTTCGCGCCGCCAGCGCCGAGAACGCCCGGCGCGAGCTCAAGATGTTCTTCATCCTGCACGCCGTCGCCGAGCAGCTTGACATTCGCGTCACCGATGCGGAGATCAACGGGCGGATCGCCCAGATGGCGATGGAGCAGAACATTCGCCCCGAGAAGCTGCGCCAGGACATCATCAACTCCGGACGCGTCGGATCCATCTACCAGCAGATCCGCGAGCACAAGGCCATGGACGCGATCCTGGCCAAGGCCAACGTGACCGAGGTCACGGCGGACGAATACAACGCCTCCTTGCCGTCCTGAGTCTCGGCCCGCTGCACTCGCCGAATCCGTCGCACCCCGTTCGCGGGGTGCGCTTCTTTTTGGGCCCTCGCGCCACGATTCGGAGCCTCCCGGGCAAGCGGCGGCGCCGGCGGGCGTCGCCCGATCCAACAACAAAGCCGCCCCCGGAAGTTCCGGAGGCGGCCTCAGGCATCGAATCCTGATGGGCTGCGCAAAGCGCCTGCCCCGTCGGGAGGCGCGTCAGGCGCGCAGCCCCTTCAAACCCTCAGACTTGATCACTGGATCACCTCCTTTACAAAAAACCGGCCCCAGCGGTCGCGGCGAGGTTGGCCGCCGCCGGGTTTCTGTCCCCCGGGCCGTCACCCGAGGCTCATCGCCCGCTCGTAGCGCTGCAGACGCCGGAGCGGTCGTCACGTCGGGCAGCGTGCTGGTCGGCTTCGGCCGCGCACGCGCTGCCCGGGTCGCGATGACGCAGTATCGGCGTAAGACCGCGCCGACGCAAGCAAAATACATCGCGTCGCCCCCCGGGGGGCCTCACCGGCGCGGCGTGCGCCGGCATCACCCCTTCGCGGCGCGACGCCGCTTCAGTTCCGCGTCGATGAACTCTTCGATGTGCCCGTTCAGGACCACCGTCGGGTTGCCTTCGACGCCGGTGCGATGGTCCTTCACCCTGCTGTCGTAGATGACGTAACTGCGGATCTGCGTGCCCCAGCCCCGTCCCACGTCGCCGCCTGCCGCCGCCTTGATCTCGGCCTCGCGCTTCTCCTGCTCGATCTGCTCAAGTTTGGCCTGGAGAATCGAGAGGGCCTGCTTCTTGTTCTGCGGCTGATCGCGGTACGTGCTCGCGGTGATCTGGATGCCGGTGGGGATGTGCGTGACGCGAATCGCCGAGGCCACCTTGTTCACGTTCTGCCCGCCCGGGCCGCTGGCGCGTACAAAGGCCACGACGTCAATGTCCTTCTCCGGAATCTGGACATCGAGTTCTTCCATTTCCGGGGTCACGTCCACGCTGGCAAAACTGGTCTGGCGCTTGCCCTGTGCATTGAAGGGAGAAACGCGCGCGAGGCGATGCGTGCCGCGCTCGCAGTTGAGGTAGCCGAACGCAAACGGCCCCTTGATGTGGAGCGTGACTGAATCGATGCCGACTTCCGTGCCGTAGTTCTTCGAGACTTCCTCGATCTCGAAGCCCATGCGCTCCAAGTAGAGAATGTACATGCGGTAGAGCATCTCGGCCCAGTCGTTGGCCTCGGTGCCTCCGTCGCCCGCCGCGATGGTGAGGAAGCAGTTGCGGTGGTCGTGCTTTCCGGAGAGGAGACTCCGCTGCTCGACGCGGGCCATCTTCTCCGAAAGTTGGAAGAGACTCTCGTCCGCCTCGGCGAGCAGATCCTTGTCCCCGGCGTCCTTCGACATCTGGTAGGCCAAGGTGGCGTCTTCGAGCCCTCGAGCGAGTTCGCTGAGGGGGTCAACCTGGGCCTTGAGCTGCTTGAGTTCGGCGACGGTCTTGCGGGCGGCCTCGGGCTTGTCCCAGAAGTCCGATGCCCCCATGCGGGATTCTAAATCCTTGACCTGTGCGAGTTTGGCATCGTAGTTAAAGCGAGTCGCGGATCGTCAAAATCCGCGCCTCGAGGTCGTTGATGATCGGCTGGTGGGCGTCGTATCGCATGGGGCAAGCATAGCGGGCGGGGTGGGGCGGGTGCGGCATCGGTGTGAACACAATCTTGACCCTTTCCCCCGCCCCGAAGGCCCTTGAGAGTTCGCCAACGTCGACCCGCCGCCCGTATACTCCCGTGCAGCGCTGGCGGCCCGGCGCTGAGGTGGGCACCACGCGCCGGGCCTCGCGGGGCACGGACCGAGGAGGGATCGGCGGGTGAAGTCGCTCAAGCCCTGGCAAATCGGACTCTTCGCCCTTGCCATCGTCGCGGTGGGGGCCGTCGCCTGGATTGCGTTCCGCCCGAGTACGGCGGAATCATCGCTCCGGCGCAGCCTGATCCTGGTCGACGTCACGACCGGCGAGCTTTTCGAGTACTCGACCAAGCGCCGACCTGCGCTGATTCCTGAGCGTAACCCAGACACCGGCGAAGCGATGCTGATCCCGGCCGTTGAAGGCGACGCGGGATGGGAAATCGCGCCGAGGTACCTCGACGTACTAAAGGACATGATCGAATCCAAGGCGGTGCCGCGTGATCGGGTTGTTGTGGACCCCGGCACAGGGCGATTCACGCCCCCGAGCACGGACATTCGCGCCGCAAACTGACCCCCCTCCGGGAGACACTCGATGCGATCCCGAGCCCGACATGTGGCTGCCTTTACGTTGATCGAGCTGCTGGTGGTCATCGCGATCATCGCTATTCTGATCGGCTTGTTGTTGCCCGCGCTCGGCGCGGCGCGTGGCGTCGCACGCTCTACGGTGTGCGCCGCAACGTCCAAGCAGCTTGCGACCGGCCAGACCAACTATGCTGGGGAGAACAAGGACTATTACGCGGGTCTGGCGACGAGCGGCCTGGGGTACCAGGTCCGGCGTCAGGGCTCGAGCGGTCTGGTTGATGGCGCGACTCTCCTGATGGGGACCACGGCCAGCGATGTGCCTACCTCAACCTGGGACTGGATCAGCCCGGCGCTTGGGCAGTCGATGGACCTCTCGCCCAATCGGGCTCAGCGGACTTCCCAGATCTTCAACCAACTCAAGTGCGCCGCAGCCTACTTGCCGTATGACGTGATCTACCCGGGCAGCCTCTCAGGGCTCGGTGCCGAACGCCAGGACTGGGAGAACGTACTCGACCAAGGACGATTCCGGCAGATCAGCTACCTGATGCCGGCATCGTTTGCCTGGTGGCCCAGCGCGACTCGGGCTCGGCGCGACGTCCCTTCGTCGCGAGTCACCGGCATCGCGGAGCCGATCAACACCAACCTCAATAGCACGCTGCTCCGGTACGATCCCTTCGCGTCGCCGATCAGAGGCCCAGAACGGTGGGAGCCGCGCATTTCGTCGGCAATGATCCTCTCTCCCGCTAGCAAGGTGATGTTCGCCGACGGAAGCCGCTACTACGAGTCCACGGGCTCGGGCGCTCAGTTCGACTTCGATCCTTCGCCAAACCCCCGGTACTATTCGTCGTTCTGCGATGCCGGTCCCCAGTACCGGGCATCGACGGCGTACGGCGAGGAGTTCCCAGGTGATGACTCGGGCACCAATATCCTGCTCTCCTTCCGCCACCCCAACAAGCGATTCAATGTAACTTTTTGGGACGGCTCAGTCCGCGGCATGTCCACCACCGAGGCGTGGTCCAACCCCGCCCCTTGGGTTCCCTCCGGCAGTGAGGTCACCGACGCGGGCGACCTCCCAGAACTTGCGCGCCGGCGATTCCCCGCGCGGACAAAGATTCAGTGATCTGGCGTGTGCCAGAACTCCATTGTTTCGATCGATCAAAGGAGATGCCCATGCCCCCCCCCCCCCCGGCGGATTCAGCACTGATTTGAGGGCAACGACAAGATCGCATGAGCGACAGTCGCGAGACTCGGAAGAGCGCGTGGTTGGTGGTCGCCCGCGGCAACACCGATTGTTGGTACTCTTGACTTGTTTAGGTGCCGCGGCGTCGTCATCGACCGGGCGGTCGGCGTCGACAAGCGTCATCAACGATGCTCCGCCTACTTCGGTGTGCGTGGCAGAGCGCTTCGTGTGCACGGCTTGTTCTATTTCATCCGTCCGACTGGATTCCGCGTCAGCGGTGAGCTGGGCCTTCGATCCCGAGTCGTACACAATCCAGTCAGCGCCGGGCCTCGCAGTCGCAGACGCGTTCGTCTTGCAGATTGACGAGAAGGGATCTCTGAACAACCCAGCATTTCGCGTGATCGAGTAGAGTGCGTGGGCAAGCACGGAGGCTCGTCATGTCGGAACGGACGAACGCGGGGCGTGGGCTGCTGGACGCGATGATGGATGGGTTG